>CAYXSX010000003.1:0-182477 GCA_964467925.1 uncultured Pseudobdellovibrionaceae bacterium
CAGGGAATCGGTGATTTTATCGACTAAAGTGGAGCTTGCGATAACGCTGTTGCCTTCGTCTTCGGGGCGCAGCGCACTCAAGGTCCGGTTTGCTTCTTCCGCCGCGTGACCGTCGAGGACGGCGGTATGTGCCACTCGTACGTTGCCGCCGTTACGTGCAATGGCAAGAGAGGAACTGGCAATCATGAATACCGGGGTCGCGGCCAGCACCAGCATGGTGGTGCAGAGGCTGACATAGCGCAAACGCACCTTGTTCTGGCGCGTAAATACATATCTATGGCGTAATTTAATGTGTTTATGCAATGCCAGACGCTGCCCCAAAATACACTTAACTCTGCCGAAACCATCATTTAAACCGCTTCCTAGGGCAGAATCGCCTGAAAGACGGCTATGGGGCTTGGGCCCTAAATGTCTCGATTGTTCTTTTGTTAGCACAGTGATGAGATGATTCCAATCAAAGAGAAGGTGAAATTGAAAAAATGACTCGGGATAAAATAAAGAAACAAGAAACGTTATTAGTTACAAATACTTAAACCTTTAAAAAATATCAAGAGCCGCATTCATCTGTGATGGCTTTATGGGCCGCGGAGGAGCCTTTGAGGCTGAAAGAATCTGTCGTTTTCGTACCGCGTGAAGAGGTGCCTTCGACCGTCATTTTAGAGCCCGCCTTGATGGCTTTGGCAATGGCGGCGTCGGTTTCGGAATCCGGGGCCCAGCCTGTGTCGTCTTGCGTAAAGAGAACGAAGCGGTTGCTATCAATTTTAAGAATCGTATCACTGCCCGGCTTATAGGTGTAACCGGTGATGTAGCTGAAGACGTCCTTTGTGCCTTCGGCGGGGCGGTGGGTGAGAAGAGCGAAGATTTCATCGCGTTTGGTGTAATCGCCCTTGGCTTCCTTGGGCTGGCTTGCCATATAGCAGACCTTGTTGCCGTCTTCGAAAAACACATATGCGGCCCAGTCGCCGTGTGTGCCTAGCAGGCGGGGCTCACCCGCTTTTGCGCCGTGCGGCAGCAGGATAAGTGTAGCGAGTAGGGCGGTGAGGGCTAAAAATCTGGACATATCAAACCTTAAGTATTCTTTTTATCAATTTAAGAAGACGCCGCGCAGGACCCTGTGCGGCAGCGAACCACCTCTATAATATACTTTTTGCCGGGAAATTCAAAAAATAATCGAGAATTTCTTGGAGAGAAAAATTGTTTTTCGTAACGTCTTTGAGTGGCATCCCTGCCATCGAATTTTTATCTTTGCCAAGCGGCTTGAAAGGGGCTTAAATGCGGCGATGGTATACAAACACCGCAATATCAAAAGACATGACGAAGTCACGGAGGCCGGTATGGAAGCGGCAAAACCTCGTTCACACGAAGATATGCTGCTGGCCGTGGCAAGAAACCGCGATAGGGCTAGTTTTATCGAGCTGTTCGAATATTTCGCGCCGCGTATAAAATCCTTTTTGATGAAAGGCGGTACGGGGGCCGAACTGGCCGACGAACTGGCGCAGGAAACCATGCTCAGCGTCTGGCAAAAGGCGGGCAGTTATAACCCGGCACAAGCCGCCGCAAGCACGTGGATTTTTACCATCGCGCGGAATAAGAAAATCGATGTCCTTCGCAAGGACCGCCATTTTCATGTCGACATTGATGAAATCGTGCCGTTGGCTGATCAGAACTCTGATCCAAATCAGGATATTATCCGTACAGAGGAACAAGATGGTTTAGCAGGAGCGATCAAGAAACTACCGCCCGAACAGGCCAGATTGATTGAAAAATCATTTTTCGAGGATAAATCCCATGCGGCGATCGCCGAAGAGGAAGAATTGCCGCTGGGAACCGTGAAATCGCGGATCCGGCTGGCGCTGGAGCATTTACGCCGGGAGACGAATGTAAAAAATCTATGGAACAGGAACGGGTGATTTAAGTTATGAACGAGCGGTTGCGCGATAGTTACGAGGCGTTGTTGCTGGCTTATGTGGCCGGTGCGCTGGATGCTGCGCAAAGTCTCGCCGTGGCGGCGCATGCCGCGCTGTCTTTGAACGCCCGTATGCGTATTGCCCAGCTCGAGGCTTTGGGTGGGGCGCTGCTGTGTCAGGGTTGCGAGCCGCATAATATGTCCGAAGGCGCGCTGGATAAAGTGCTTGGCAAGCTTGATGCGTGCTGCGGCGAAGAGGGCAAGGAAGATTGCTGTCATGCCTTTCCGGATAATATCAAGGTGCCCATGGCCCTGAACCGCACGATTTATGACATGCTTGGCACACCTGTATGGCAAAACTACATTCCCGGTTTTCAAATGTTTGAACTGCCACTTCCCTGCCCGCGCAGCAGCGTGCGTTTTATCAAAGCTGAACCGGGCAAGCAAACGCCCGCCCATGTGCCCGAGGGGATGGAAATCACCCTATTGCTCGATGGCGGTTTGCGTGATGAAAACGGCTACTATAGCTGCGGCGATTTGATTGTGATGGAAACGCCCGATGGTGCGCATAGCCCCGTGTCATGCCGTGAACAGGGCGCTATTTCTATGGTTGTGAGCAGTAAGTCAAACTCCCGCTTGTCATCCTGAAGACCTTTAGGTCTGAAGGATCTCTTGTGATCGCATAAGATCTTTCAGCGCAAACGCTTCAGGATGACAGTAATTATAAAACTTTTGGTTTACGAACCTTGCGGCGGTGGCCCTTGGGCTGGCCGTGATGGGGCTCTTCGGTCGGCCCGCCCGCTTTGACAGGGCGCGGCGCAAAACGGCCCATGGAGATCAGGCGGTCATACATCACAATCGCCCCGGCCACGCCCACATTTACGCAAAATTTCATTGGTATTTGAATGATATGATCGCAGCGCTTCATCATCGCGGGCGAGAGGCTTCCCATTTCCGGGCCCAGAACATAGGCCGCGCGCGTGGGGTGACGGAAGCTAGGCAGAGCAACGGAATCATCGACCAGCTCGATGCCGACCAACTGGCACTCTTTGGGCAAATCCATGGCTTTCACGCTGTCATACTCGTAATAGGGCATGTGATCGAAAGAATCGGCTGTGTCCGATACGCGCATGGCCTTGATGTCTACCTCCGGCGCGATGGCGAAAAAGAAACTGGCGCCGAATGAATGCGCGGAACGGACAAGATTGCCGACATTGGCCTCCTTGCTAATCCCTTCCACTCCCATACCGAAATATCCGCGCATGGTCATTCGGGGCTTCTCAGATTATCCAAGGGTGTGTGGCTAAGGCTGGGGTTTGCAGCTTCGCGTAGTATTTGCGCCTTGAATCTTTCAGCGAAGCCCTCTCCGTATAGAATATCGAGTGCACTGGCAAGGTCTTCTTCCGTAAGTACACCTGCATCAATAAAGGGCTCGAAGTTATTGACGGCGTCTATAAACTGTTGGCCGCTTGACGTATTTGAAGAAGGTGTTGCTAGAATGATACTTGTATGAGTTGCAAGCACCATGCGCCTAAAGAGACGTTCGATTTTGGCTGTCCCACCTTTCAGGGCGTCTCCATTGGGAAGTTGTAGAGCAATTGTTTTTCTCTCGGCGTGTTTGCCGTCTTCAGAGGCCGGACGCACATGAATACCGAGATATTTCACGAGGGATTCGGGATGTAATTTATCGCCTTCATTTACCATAGAAAAAACCTATAAGGCGTTAGCTAAACTGTCAAGCACGCCCGAGATTTTTTCTTCTCCGCCCGCAAAGCAAAGGCGCAGCATGCCCTTCGAAGCCTGTCCGAACGCGCCGCCGGGGGCGAGCGCCACGCCTGCCTCATCAATCACCCGGCGTGCGAGTTTGAGGCAGTCGTTTTCGCCCTCCACGCTGAACAGCGCGTAGTAAGTGGCATCAGGTTCCAGCAGGCGGATGCGCGGATGATCTTTAAAACGTTCTTTCACCATTTCGCGGTTGGAGCGCCAGAGCGTAAGATGCTGTGTGAGGAATTCCTCACCTTCGTTCAGCGCCGCCGCGGCGCCGTGTTGCAGGAAGGTCGGCGCGCAAAGATGGTTATAAAGCGCGGCGCTGCGGATTTTTTCCGCCATGCGTTTGGGCCCCGCCAGCCAGCCGAGCCTCCAGCCCGTCATCGACCAGTTTTTGGAAAAGCTGTTAACCAGCAAAAGATTGTCATCGTCGTCGGCAAAATCAAGGAAGCTAGGCGCGCGGGGACGGTCGTATGTCATACGGCCGTATACCTCGTCCGCGATCACCCACAGACCGTTGGCGCGGGCGAAATTCAGGATCGCGCGAATTTCCGTTTCGCTGGCGCACCAGCCCGTGGGGTTTGAGGGCGTGACAACCAGAATGGCGCGGGTACGGGGGCCAACGCTGTCAAATAATTGATCAAGATCAAGTTTCCATTTACCGTTTTTATCAAGGCTCAGCGAAACATTAGTGGAGGTTGCACCCGTCAGCTCCACCGCGCTGATCAGGTTTTTCCAGATCGGCGTAATCGCGACGATATCGTCGCCGGGTTCTAGCAACATCGTAAGGGCGATATGCATGGCCGCGGTGCCGGACGGGGTGACGAAGAAACGCTCCGGGCAGGCGTTCATGCCGAAAATATTGCGGTAATAGTGGCTTAAAGCCTCCAGCAATACGGGCTGGCCGGAGGTGGGGCCGTAAAATGTCTGGCCGCTTTGCATGGACTTGATCGCGGCGTTCATAATGAAATCGGGCGTGACGTTATCGCTCTGGCCCTGCACCAGCGATATAACGCCCTGCTTTTCGGCGGCGTAGCGCAGGATCGCATCGCCCGGATTAACGGGAAGCATTTCAAGAGATTGTTTAAAGGGCGGGTGACCGTCAAAGGGCTGGAAGCCGCCGTTATTCTTTTCCGTGGTCTTTTTATTCTGGTTTTGTGTCATTTGCTCAAAATCTTATCTTTTGCTGGAGCGGAGTACGCACTTTAGGCGTACAGCCTGTCTCTCATCTTTTTATTTGGGGAATTTTAAAACGTGCGCTTTTGCACTATGGGCTGAACAAGGGCGGCTAGGCCGCCGCATTCGCTGCTACCGCTGCTGCACTTGTTGCTGCCGCGGGGAAAAGTCTCAAAGCTGCGAAAATTGAATTGCTCATTGATTTAAGGAAAACAGATTTTAATGGGGCTGGCAAGCATTTTTACAATAGCATTTACATCATATAATTGGTGGGTGATCCCATATAATGTATGGAAGACCTTGCAGGCTCGCCATAATAGTCAGGAGAAAGCACTCCGAGCATCCATTGCAGGGCGATAGGTTTAATTCCGATATCTTCCGGGCTGAATTGATATCGTTGCCGCAATTTTTGTGCATAGGATAAAAGGCTATTACAATTTTCTTGTCCTATACTAAGCGCGGCATTTTCGTAAGCTTTGAGAACCTCCTTAATTCGTATTTTGCGAAAAACATCTTCGAACTCAGCATCCGTAGTGTTAAGACATCTCAAGCTTTCTCCGGCGTGTGAGAGTAGTGTTTTAATTGCTTTCTTGCATTGAAGGGCGTTATTGTTAGCTAAGTCTTCGTTTGCCGGGCTGTGCGCATAGTTCTTAGCATATGTCCAATAAAAATCCGCTTCTATGAGCCGATGCCGATTGGTTTCTTCCTGAAGCCCGAGTACTAAATCCAGAGCATCTTCCGTCTTACCGGCTTTTTTGAGCCATTTAGGGAGCTGTTCCAAAGCATTTCGTGCCCGGTTTCCTGCGTTTTTTGGGTCTTTTGCAATGGCAATAAGTAGCTCTATTTCTGTAAGCGCTTTGCTTGCTTCCCAGTCTCTGCGCAGGGAAGCGGAAGTTTTCGCAGGCTCTATCGTATGCTCACTGTAGCTCATATCTCATCCAAAAAAAGATGTTGTATGACAAATGGCTGAATCAGGCAAGTTTTTTACGTTTTAAGCTCCGGTAAATTTTTATAAAGCTCCAGACTTTCCGGATTGGCCAGCGCTTCGACGTTCTTGATCGGGCGGCCCATGATGACGTCACGGACGGCAAGTTCGGTGATTTTGCCGCTTTTTGTGCGCGGGATGTCGGTAACGGCGATAATTTTTGCCGGGACGTGGCGGGGTGAGGCACCGTTACGGATGCGGGTCTTGATGTCTTTGATCAGCGCATCATCGAGTGTTACGCCGTCTTTCAGAGTTACGAACAAAATCACGCGCACATCGCCCTCGAAATCCTGCCCGACGGCAATGGATTCGCGTACGCCCTCGACCTGCTCGACCTGACGGTAAATTTCGGCTGTGCCGATGCGTACGCCGCCGGGGTTGAGGGTCGCATCTGAGCGCCCGTGAATGATGAACCCGCCGTGTTGCGTTCTTTCCACCCAGTCGCCGTGGCACCAGATATTGGCGAAGCGCTCGAAATAGGCGGCGCGGTAACGGCTGCCGTCCTCGTCGTTCCAGAAACATACGGGCATGGAGGGGAAAGGCTTCGTACAGACAAGCTCTCCGGCTGTGCCAGTAATCGAATTGCCGTTATCGTCGAAAATATCCATCGCCATGCCAAGCCCCGGCCCTTGTATTTCGCCGCGGTAAACGGGGGATATGGGGTTGCCGAGTATAAAGCAGGAGACGATGTCCGTGCCGCCGGAGATGGAGGCAAGATGTACGTCCGACTTGATAGAGCCGTACACGTAATCGAAGCTTTCATGCACGAGCGGCGAGCCTGTGGAAGTTATGGCACGCAAAGGTGAAAGATTATATGCCTCGCCGGGTTTCAGGCCCGCGCCCTTGAGCGCGTCGATATATTTTGCCGAGGTGCCGAAGAGCGTACAGGAATGTTTTTGCGCGTAATCCCAGAGCATATTGCCATTGGGGTAAAACGGCGATCCGTCGAACAGCATCAGCGCCGCGCCGCTGGCCAGCGCCGTGACCTGCCAGTTCCACATCATCCAGCCGCAGGTGGTGAAATAGAAAACATTATCACCTTCCTTGATATCGCATTGAAGCTGGTGTTCTTTCATATGCTGAAGAAGCGTACCCCCGCTGCCGTGTACGATACATTTCGGTACGCCCGTCGTGCCCGATGAAAACATGATGAAAAGTGGGTGGTTAAACTCGACCCGTTCAAACTCAATTTCCTGTGGTGTAAACGCGGCTGTAAATTCCTCGTCCAGAACTGTATCGCCGTGAAGATCATCGATGTCGGGCGAGGCATCGAAAAACGGAACGATGATCGTTTTTTCGAGGCCTTCGAGCTGCGGCTGGATCTGTTTTATTTTCTCCAGACAGTCGATATTTTTGCCGTTGTAATAATAGCCATCCACGGCGATCAGAAGCTTTGGCCGAATTTGGCCGAAACGGTCTAACACGCCCTGAACGCCGAAATCGGGCGAGGCAGAGGCCCAAATCGCCCCGATAGAGGTGGCGGCCAGCATGGCAATAATCGTTTCGGGCATGTTGGGCATATAACCGACCACACGGTCGCCTTTGGTTACTCCGGCGGCGCGCATGGCTTGGGCCCAGACGCTGACCTCATAGTATAAATCGTCGCGCGAAAGGATGCGGTCCTGATCCTTTTCAAAACCCTTTTCGTCACGGAAAATGATCGCCGTTTCCTCGCCGCGGTGACGCAGTAAATTCTCCGCGTAATTGATTTTTGAATCGGTGAAATATTGCCCGCCCGTCATCTTATCGGGGTTTGCCAGAGTCGTACGCCCGCGCTGTCCGGTTATGCCGCAAAAATCCCAGACCAGAGGCCAGAAGTCTTCGGGAGCTTCGACCGACCAGTTCCATAAATCGTGGTAATTACCAAAATCCCGCCCGGCGATTTTTCCGGCCTGTTTCATGAAATCCGTAATCAGGGCGTTTTTCACCTTATCCGCGGAAGGAGTCCAGAGAATCGCGCTTTGGTCTGATGGTTTTTGCGCCGGGGTCGTCATGGGTAAGCCTTTTAATTGGTCATTGGTTTTTCAAACATGCTGTAACCATAGCCCAAGTACAAGCGAATTTACAGGGTATGCAGCGGGGTCTTTGCCATGGCTCCCGAAAAGGATATATTGCTGAAAAATATCATCAAGTGATGGGGAGCTTTCGCCTTGCGCAATTTCGTAATTTTACTGGCCTTTATATTGAGCGTTCTAACGCCTCTAACCCTTCAGGCAAAGGAACCTGATTCATACGTGAAAATCCGTCTGTTGGCGGAACGCACGAAAGTGCAGGGCGGTGAAGAAATTCTGATCGGAACGGAACAATCCATTTACTCCGGCTGGCATACATATTGGAAAAATCCCGGCGATTCCGGTACGGCGCCAGATGTGCAATGGGAAATGCCCAAAGGATTTGAAGTCGGCCCCATCATGTGGCCCGCCCCACACAAACTTCCTTATGGCCCTTTACTCAATTACGGCTATTCCAAAAACGTGGTGCTGCTGCAAAGCCTCAAATTACCTGAAACCTTGCCTGAGGGTCCGATTATCCTGATCGCCGATGTGGAGGTTCTGGTGTGCAAGGATGTCTGCATTCCCGAATTCGGCAGCTATGAGCTTGTGCTCAACGATCCGCAAAGCATGGATGAGAGCAATACCGCTTATATGCGCTCGACAATCGAAAAACTGCCGCAGGATGTGCTCTGGAGCGCAACTTTCAAAGAAGATAGCGATGATTTCGTTATGACCGTCATGCCCGAAGATCCGTCTGTATTAGAGGGGATTGATGAAAAATCGCTTACCTTCTATCCCGAGGAATGGGGGCTTGTGGGCAATGCCGAGCAGGCCCGCGTTGAAATCCGGGACGAGAGTATCGTCTGGCGTCAGGCCCGCGGCGAGCGCAAAATAAATACGCTGGAAAGCGCCCATTTCGTTATGGCACAGGCCCAGCCTAACGGCAGTCGCCAAAGCTTCCGTATTATGGCGCTCAACCCGGCGGCGCAAGCTGAAATGGCGCAGGCCGCTAAAGATAAGGCGCAGCCTCCGCCGATGCCCGGCGCGGCCGGCGCGACAACGCTTTTGGGAGCGCTGGGGCTGGCACTGCTGGGCGGGATCATCTTGAACCTGATGCCTTGCGTGTTTCCGGTACTCTCCATCAAGGCGCTCAGCCTTATAAAGATTTCGAAGAAAAGCCCGAAACTGGCGCGCCGCCACGGCTGGGCGTATACGCTGGGCATTCTTGCCAGCTTCGGTTTGATCGCCGGCGTTCTGATGGCCCTAAAGGCCGCGGGCGCGCAGATCGGCTGGGGGTTCCAGTTGCAAAATCCGCTGGTTGTGGGCGGTCTGGCTTATTTATTGTTCCTGATCGGGCTTAACCTGCTCGGTTTCTTCGATGTTAAAACCAGCTTCGGTAATGTCGGCGGCAAGCTTGCGCAGGGCGAGGGGCTGACCAATTCCTTCTTTATGGGCGTTCTGGCTACGCTGGTCGCTACGCCCTGCACTGCGCCGTTTATGGCGGCAGCGGTCGGTTTTGCGCTGGTGCAGCCCGCGATTGTAGGCATGCTGGTATTCCTTGCTCTCGGTTTCGGGCTGGCGCTGCCCTATCTGGCGCTGGCGCATGCGCCGGATCTGCAAAAGAAAATGCCCAAGCCCGGCGTTTGGATGGAGCGTTTCCGCCAGTTCCTCGCTTTCCCCATGTTTGCCTCCGCCGCCTGGCTGGTTTGGGTATTATCTCAGCAAGCGGGCGCCATCGGCACGCTGATGATCCTGATGGGCGTGACCGCGCTCGGCTTTGCGATCTGGCTTTTACGCATTTCCACGGCGAAAAACGCCCACCGTATGATCCTGAGCGTTCTTGCCGCTATCGCGCTGATTATCGCGCTTGCCCTCATCCCCTCCAAAACTCTGATGGAGCGCCAGCCCGATACGGCGCAAGCTTCGGCAGCGTTTGGCGAGGTATTTTCCCATGAAAAGCTGGACGGTTATCTGGCGGGCAGCGACCCCGTTTTTGTTGAAATGACCGCCGCATGGTGCATTACGTGTAAGGTCAATCACGCCGTAGCCCTCAATATTCAGGCCACCAAAGATTTATTTTCGCAAAACGGCGTAAAATATCTGGTCGGGGACTGGACAAACCAAAATCCGGAAATAACTCGCTATTTGAATGAATTCGGTCGCAGTGGCGTTCCCATTTACGTATTTTACGGGGTGCCGGATGAAACGGGAAAAAGACCCGAGCCTAAAGTTTTACCCCAGATACTGACGCCCGATATCGTTCGCGGCATTGTAGAGGGGTAAATTGAGTAACGTGTAATTAAAAGAGGAGAACAAAAATATGTTTAAAAAAATTTCTTATGTACTGGTGGCGGCCATCATGGCTTTCATGCTGGTGCCGATGATGGTGCCCGTTCAGGCGGCCGTTGAGGTCGGTAAACCCGCGCCGGAATTCAAAGCGACCGATATAGCAGGCAACGAGGTAGACCTTGCCGCGCTGAAGGGCAAGACGGTGGTTCTGGAATGGACGAACCATTTATGTCCCTTCGTGATCAAGCATTACGACAGCGGCAACATGCAGGCGACCCAGAAAAAGGCGACCGATATGGGCGTGGTCTGGATTTCCATCGTGTCCTCCGGCGAGGGGATGCAGGGTTACACCACCCCCGAAGAGGCCGCTGCGATTGTAAAGGAAAAAGGCGCGCATCCAACGCACAAGATCCTCGACCCCTCAGGCGAGATCGGCAAGATGTATGACGCCAAAACCACGCCGCATATGTTTGTGATTAATCCGGAAGGCAATATCGTTTATGCCGGAGCAATTGATGACCAGCCCAGCCCGCGTATGAGCTCGGTTGAAGGGGCTACCAATTACGTGCTGGCCGCTCTGGACAGCCTTGCCGCCAGCGAGCCTGTAGAAGTGACGAGCAGCGCGCCTTACGGCTGCGCCGTGAAATACGCCTACTAAGGCGATAGTTCTTCCCACAAAACTGCCGCTCCCCTTCATATGCCCGGGGAGCGGCTTTTTTATTGCGCATGCGTGGCCTCATACGAAAGGAAATGCTCATATAGCTTGCTATTACGGGCCATTATCACTTATCATATTCTTAAAGCATCGCCCCTGATGTTGTTCTTTTATTTCCTAGCCGAATTTTGACCATGGCCGTAAACACAAAAGAGAAGATAAAACCGGAGTCCGAGTCCGCCTTTAATTTCGAGGCGCTGACCGGAATGGAGGTTGCTGCCGACATGCCGCGCATGGCGGTTTCCGAGGATGGCAGGCTGATCTATGCCAGCGAAAGTTTTTACAATCTGGCCGGGATCAAGCGCGGCGCCAAGGCTCGCAAGGTCAGCAGTATTTTTTCATTTAAAGGTTCGCAGGCGCTGGCCGATATTGAATCCGGCGCGCATGTCATCACGTTCAAATCTTCCGGCGCGCAATATGTGTTTCACTTTGACTGGCTCGCCAGCGGCGACGGTAAAAACTACCTGATCGCCTCTCAGGCCGAGGAAACCGTTCCCCCGCCGGTCGGCGATTCCGTTTACTTCCTTCAGGATCAGGACGACCTTCGCCGTTTTCTGAATATGTCGCAGGACATCATGATGATCGCCGAAACAACCGGCGAGTTGATCCGCGTGAACGTGACGTTTTGCGAAATTCTGGGTTACGACGCCGATGACCTCATCGATATGAATTTTGTCGACCTGTTCGAGGAGGCCGACCAGCCTTATATCCGCAGCACGATGCAAAGCTTCGCGCTGAACGATGATCCGGATCAGGTGATCGATTTCGAAGCGCGCATGAAAACCACCGACGGGCGCAATCTCTGGATGGAATGGCGCCAGCAGGAGCGGGGCGGCATCCTTTATCTTGTAGGCCGCGACGTCACGCAAACCAAGATGCACGAGGCCACGTTAGTACGGCGCAAGAACCAGCTTTCGGAAGCTGAAGCTATTGGCCGCATGGGGCATTGGCGCTGGGTTCTGGGCGAGGACACGCTCGATTGGTCGGACGAGATTTACCGCATATTCGGCGTGGAGAAGGAAAATTTCTCCCCTTCCATCGACGATCTTAACCGCGTGGTGCTCAAGCGCGATGTGGGCCGCGTGGTGCAGGGTTTCCAGCGCGCGATGATCGAGAAAAACGCCTATGACATGGAGTTTCGTATCAAGCGCCCCGACGGCGAGGTGCGTTTCATTCATTGCGAGGGGCGCTGCGAGCTGGATGCCGAAGGCGATGTTTTCGCCCTTTACGGCATCATGCAGGATATGACCGAGCGCAATCTGTACGAGGCGGAGCTTCGCACCGCCAAGGATCACGCCGAGCGTGCCTATGCCGCCAAAACCCAGTTCCTTGCGAATATGAGCCATGAGCTGCGCACGCCGCTTAACGCCATTATCGGCTTTTCCGAGATGATGCAGCGGGAATTGTTAGGGCCCCTCGGCACGCCGCAATATCACGATTACATCAAGGGTATCCGCGAAAGCGGAGAGCATTTACTCGACCTGATTTCCGATATTCTGGACATGTCCAAGATCGAGGCGGGCAAATACGATCTCGATCTGGAAGAGGTTTCGCTGGAAAAGGTGATCAAGGTCGCCAGCCATATGATGGAGGGCCGCGCGATGGAATCGGGCGTGAAGCTCAAGGTTCTGGCCGTTCCCGATGAAAGCGTGAAAATCGTCGCCGACCGCCGCGCGGTGATGCAGATCCTGCTCAATATCATGTCAAACGCCGTGAAATTTACCCGCGAGGGGGGACAGGTGACGCTGGAATGCGAAACGCGTGAGGGCGGTATTACCCTGAAGATCAGCGATAACGGCATCGGCATTCCGCCCAATAAGCTGCAAACCATTACCATGCCGTTCGAGCAGGCCTCCTCCTCCTATTGCCGCGATCACGAGGGCACAGGGCTGGGGCTGGCGATTACGAAAGAACTGATCGAAATGCACGGCGGCGCGCTGAAAATCGAGTCAGCCGTGAATGTCGGCACGACCGTAACGGTGAAACTGCCGTTTAAACCGGCGAAGAAATAGTATCGCTAAATTTTTATTTTTTCATAAAACAATTGCATTGGTTTGAAATGGCATGCTAATACCTGCTTTTTACTTAATTAAGCAAGGTTAGAACATGACAAACGCTAAAAATATCGCTTTAACAGGCAGGGACAACCAACTTTTGGCTTCTTTGCGTTCGGATATAGAAGCGGTATCGGATACAGAAGTTATACGGTATGCATTACGCTATCTGGAATCATTCTATAATGATACGATGGAGGGCAGAACGCTTTTAATTCAGCCTCCAAGCGGAGAACCGCAAATATTACAAATGACTTCACTATCCGAGATGTTCTTGCGGTCTAGCGGGCAGACAACCAAACACCATATAAGGTTACAGGGTGCCGATTTAAACCGGCTGGATAAATTGCATCACGATTTGGGTATCAGCGCGACTGAAGTTGTACGTCGTGCTATTCGATATCTTAGCATTATTATCAATGAAACAAAGAAAGGTTCGGCTTTTGCTCTTGCGTTTGGTGATCGTCTCACTCAAATGCGCATGGATGTTCTTACCGGTAAGGCCGCTGTTCCCAGACATCAAGTGACGTTGGATAATTCTTTCACAATGTATAAGCCTGATTATAGCGATCTGCTTGTTGCTCGGGAGTTATAAGCATCCTGCCAAACACTTAATCGCCGCCGTTTCGGCACGCAGAATGTTTTCGCCGAGTGAGAGTGCGGTTACTTGCGGGGCTTTATTCAGCATTTCAATTTCATCCGGCGTAAATCCTCCTTCAGGTCCGATCAGGAAGGCGGCGTCTTTGGCGGGGCCGAGGGAACGCAATGACATTCCTTCCGCTCTCTCGATACAGGCATAAAGCGGGGTTTTTTTACCGATCACGTTTTCCAGTTTCGTTAACGGGGCAAGGGCGGGGATGGTGAGCCGTTCGCATTGCTCGGCGGCTTCTATGATTTGCGCCTGTAAACGCTCTTCGTTGATTTTGCGCGTTTCGGTGCGGGCGGTCAGAACGGGATGCAGCGAGGTAACGCCAAGTTCCACCGCTTTTTCGATTAAAAAATCCATGCGGTTTTTCTTGATGGGGGCAAAATAAAGCGCGCGGGCCGGACCTATTGCGGGTTGTGGCTTAATGCATTTCGCCAACTTTGCCCGTCCGTCTTTTTTGTTCAGCGCGGTGATTGTAGCCAGAAATTCGCCATCCCGTCCGTTAAAAACGCGCAAAAAATTACCTTCATTTTGCCGCAAAACATTTTTGAGGTAGTGTAGCTGTGAGGACGAAAATATTATATCCTTATGTTCGGACAGCGTTTGTTCGGTAAACAGGCGCGGCAATTTATGAATATTCTCTGGCAAGGTCATAACAGCAGTGAACACGAAAACCCATACGGACATCAAGCGATTTGATTGGATTGAAAGCCTGCCCGAAGCGGTCAGGCCGTTTCTTTATCTCGCCCGTCTGGACCGACCGATCGGCATCTGGCTTTTGCTTCTTCCCGGTCTGTGGACCATCGTTCTGGCTGCGGGCGGCCTGATTTCGCTCAACATGCATGACTGGGTGCTGGTTGCGCAATTCTGCCTTGGCGCGGTGATCATGCGTGCTGCGGGCTGCGTGATTAACGATTTATGGGACCGCAAGCTGGATAAAAAGGTCATGCGCACCAGCCAGCGTCCGCTGGCGACCGGGGAAGTTACCGTGCCTGCTGCGCTCGCTTTCTTGCTCCTGCTGCTGCTCGGCGGGTTGGATATTTTATCGCGTATGAATATCACCACCATTTTGCTGGGTATCATGGTTATGCCGCTGGTGGCGGTTTACCCGCTGATGAAACGCGTGACATGGTGGCCGCAGGCGTTTCTGGGCATTACCTTTAATTTCGGCGCATTAATGGGCTGGGCGGCGGTTAGCGGCATTCTGGCCTTCCCCGCACTGCTGATCTATGCGGGTGCGATTTTATGGACGCTGGGCTACGATACTATCTACGCCCATCAGGATATGGAAGACGATGCCCTTGTCGGCATTCGTTCTACAGCGTTGAAACTGGGTGCGCGGAGTAAAGACTGGGTGCGCGGCTTTTACATCGGTGCGCTTACCCTGATCGCTATCGGCGCGGCCTATGCCGGATCGCCCGTAACCGTGGCGCTTGTCCTGCTCGCCGGGATTCACCTTGTCGTCCAGCTCGCCAAATGGGACCCGCAGGATAGTGAAAGCTCCCTCGAAGTGTTCAAATCGAACCGCAATTTCGGGCTTTTGATTTTATTCGCGATGTTCTTTTAGGTTGTCATATTGACTCTTTGTTTTTTTGCGGTCTTAATTGAAGAAATCAACAATTAAGAAACTACAGGGAGTATCTGAGTATGATTTTTTTGCCAAAAGGGAAAGATTGGTGGATGGCCGATCTTTCTATGCCTAGGGTTGATTTTTCTAAAGTTGCAGCTATTGCTCCGCCGCCCCAACATCCGCTGCTTGCATATAAAATGACGATTGCCGAAATTACTTATCGTCTTCCGGATTTTCCGAGTTTGGTTCAAACCTATTTGTGGCAAGAGTTTGATAAGGCACCTTTGTTCCCCGCACTTACAGCATTTCTGGACTTTTGGCAGCAAAACCTTGAGGGTAGGCTCCATCGAGTTGAAGTTACCACTAAGGATTTGGTAAACGGCCCACAGATAGGTGCGGGTAACATACTTACCATGCAATAATTTGTGCTTTCCTAACCCTCGGCCAATTGCCGCAACCGCTGCTCGGCGATGACAAGCATGGGCAGATCGACGGTGCCCGTCCGGCGTAGGGAGGCAAAGAGCGGGTTGAGTTGTTTGACCTTTTGCTCCTGCCGTGCAAGCCAGTGCTGGGCGAGGCTGGAATATTCACCTTTCGGCGCTGTGCCGCTGGAATCTTTTAACACCCGCACCGTCAGAATCGCCTGACAGCTATAAAGCTGATCGACCAGTCCGGCGGTCGCCTGAGCATGCCAGTGATCTTCGGAGTTCAGGTAACGCGCTTGCTGGCGCAGCCAGTCCATGTGGAAATATTCGCCTAGCTCGAAATAGCTTCCCGCCGTATGCGGCAGATTGGATTTGTTCTCAAGGCTGATGCGGATGATATCACAGGCCGAGGAGAGCACGGGCATGAGCGCGATGTCGCGCGCCAGTGTTTTGGGTAGGCCGTCGCGTTGCCACGCTTCCTGATGCTGGCGCACGGAGGTCATAAGCTCGTCGGTCAGAAGAGTGTCGAAATTCTGGCGCAGTTCCGCGATGCCGTTGCCGTAGCTGATTACATCTTTGTTCAGGTCGAGCGGGCGGCCCAGACGGGTCAGGAACCATGTGATGGCATGTTCGGCCAGACGGGCGATTTCGCGCATGGCGCGAAGCTGCACATCCGCCGGGATCTGGTTGTCCAACGCCTCGATAGCGTCCCAGAGTTTGCGCAGACCGAATGCGTCGCGCACCAGAAGATAGGCGCGGGAAACTTCGGCGATAGAGGCGCCTGTCTTGCCCATCAGGGATTTGAGCAAGGTCGGACCCATGCGGTTGATCAGCGAGTTTGCCATTGTTGTACAAATAATTTCGCGTTTCAGGCGGTGGTTATTGATTTCCCTCGCGTATTTTTTGCGTAAAGGCGCGGGGAAATAACACAGCAGCCATTCATCGAGGTCCAGCGTATCGGGGATGTCGCATTTCAAAAGCTGGTGCGCCAGTGCGATCTTGGCATGGGAAACCAGAACGCAAAGCTCAGGACGGGTCAAGCCCTTGCCCGTACGAAGGCGCAGCTCCACCGTTTCGGAATCGGGCAGTCCTTCAAGAACGCGGTTAAGTCCTTGTTCTCGCTCCAGATCGGAAATGAAATCGTCGTGAATCTGAAGGTTTTCCGCCGCCTGCACTTCCGCCAGAGAAATGGCCTGTGCCTGCTGGTAATTATTACGTAGCACTTGCGCGGCGATGTCGTCCGTCATATCGATGAGCAGCTTGTTACGCGATTTCAGATTTATGTTATGCGCCTTGCCTTGCATGACGTCGCTCATCAGAATCTTGATATTGACCTCAAGGTCGGAGGAGTTCACTCCGCCGGAATTGTCAACGAAATCGGTGTTTATGCGCCCGCCATGTTCGGCGAATTCTATGCGGCCTAGCTGCGTAACGCCCAGATTGGCGCCCTCGCCGATAACTTTGGCGCGTACGTCGCGCCCATTAAGACGAATAGCGTCATTGGCCTTGTCACCTGCATCCGCGTCGCTTTCGCGGCTGGATTTGATATAGGTGCCGATACCGCCGAACCACAGCAAATCGGTGCGCGCGCGCAAGATAGCGTGCATCAGCTCTTGCGGGCTTACTTCGTTATTCTCAATGTCGAAACGTTGCATGATCTCGGGCGTCAGCTTTAAAACCTTGTCCGCGCGCGAATAAATGCGACCGCCCTTGGAGAGCAGCTTTTCGTTGTACTGGTCCCATCCTTTTACTTCATCGAACAGGCGTTTGCGTTCCTTAAACGAGGAGGCCGGATCGGGATTGGGATCGCAGAAAATATGCAGGTGGTTGAACGCGCCGATCAGGCAGATATGTTCGGAAAGCAGCATACCGTTGCCGAATACGTCCCCTCCCATATCGCCAACGCCGGTAACGTCGAACGCCTTTTCCTGAATGTTGTGATTAAGCTGGCGGAAATGCGCCTTGACCGATTCCCATGCTCCGCGCGCGGTAATGCCCATTTTCTTGTGGTCGTATCCGGCGCTTCCGCCGGATGCAAAAGCGTCATCCATCCAGAAACCGTATTCCTGTGACAGGCTGTTGGCGATGTCGGAGAATGTGGCCGTGCCTTTGTCGGCGGCAACCACCAGATACGGGTCGTCGCCGTCGCGGCGTACGACGCTGTTTGGCGGCACGACCTTGTTGCCCTTCATGTTGTCGGTAATATCCAGAAGCCCGCAGATAAACGTTTTGTAACATTCGATGCCCGCCTCGCGGAATTCCTCGCGGCTGAATGTGGGGGTTTTGACGACGAACCCGCCCTTCGCGCCCATGGGCACGATCACGGCGTTTTTCACCATCTGGGCCTTCATCAGGCCAAGGACTTCGGTGCGGAAATCTTCGTGGCGGTCGGACCAGCGGATGCCGCCGCGCGCAATTTTATCACCGCGTAAATGAATACCTTCTACGTTAGGCGCATAGACGAAAATTTCGCGGAAGGGTTTGGGTGAGGGCAATTCCTTGATCTTGCCGCTATCAAGCTTTAGGGAAAGATAGGGCTTGGCCGCGCCGTCCGCCTGACGCTGGAAATAATTCGTGCGCAATGTTGCTTCCACCAGTGCTGTAATTAATGTCAGGATGCGGTCTTGATCAAGCGATTCCACCTTCTCCAACGCCTTGCGGATATTGGCGCGAATTTCCTGCGCCATTGCCGCTGACTTTTTGCCGTTGGCCGGATTGTGCAATGCTTTGAACAGATCGACGATCATACGTCCGATTTTCGGGTTCTCGGTCAGGGTGTTTTCGATATATGGGCGGCTGAACGGAATGCGGATTTGTTTCATATACCGCACATAGGCGCGCATGATGGTGATTTCGTGCCAGTTGGTATTTGCCGCCAGAACAAGGCGGTTCAAGCTGTCGTTTTCCAGTTCCTTGTACCATGTTTTAACAAAGGCCTTCTCAAAATTGACCTTGACGTTTTTAAGGTCGACTGGAGAAATCGAAGCCGGTGTTTCCAGCAGGAAGTCGTGAATCCAGATTGATTGTTTCTCACCTTTGGGCTTTATCTCATAGGGTAATTCGGCAATCGCCCACAGCCCCATGTTCTCAAGGATCGGCATGATATCGGAAAGCGTTACCGGTGCGCCGCTATTGTATATTTTCAGGCGCAGCTGATTTTCCTTCACGCTGTCGGGGCGGTAAAGATCGAGCGCGATTTGCCCTGTTTCCAAAGCCTGTTCCATCTTGTCGATATCGAAGACGGATTGCTTGGCGCGGTAACGCTGCATGTATTCCACGGGGAATGCGTGGCCGTATTTCAGGGTAAGACGCGTAATCTCCGCCTCGTCCTCGTGGCTGTCATCCAGCGCGAGAGACAGGCGCTCCGGCCAAGCTTGTCCGGCTTGGCGCAGAAGCTTTTCCAGTTTTTCCGAGTCAAATTTCGGCGGTGATTTCTGATCGACATTGATCGTAAACATGATGCGCGCGAAAACCGCATCGTCCATGGAAACGGTCAAATTGGAAATGGTGCCGTTCAATTCCCGCTCCAGAATCTTTCCCATCTGGATACGCAGCGAGGTTTCAAAACGGTCGCGCGGAATGTAAATCAGACAAGAAACGTAACGCCCGAACGGATCGCAACGTGTAAACAAGGCAATACGCTGACGCTCCTGAAGGCGGATAATATTAAGAACCGTTTTATAAAGGTCCTCGGTGGAAATCTGGAACAGCTCATCGCGTGGATATTTTTCCAGTACGTGGCGCATTGCCTTGCGGTCGTGCGAGCCCTGAATGAAGCCGGACATATGAATGACGTCATCAACCTTTTCGCGCAAATACGGTACATCGCTGACGCTGCGGGAATAGGTGACGGAGGTAAACAGGCCGAGGAAAAGCTTCTCGCCGACTACATCGCCCTTATCGTTGTAAACCTTGACCGCGATGGCATCCATCGGCACGCGGCGGTGAACCGTGGAAACGCGGTTTGTCTTGGAAACCGAAACGGGCGGCAGACGCTTGCGCAGTTCCTGCAGGTTATGCGGCAGGCCTTCCTCGTGTTCGTTGATATAAGCGGGGCGCACATCGTCATGCAGCAGACCGAGGCTGGAGTTTTTAACAACCCGGCTTTTCAGCTCGCCGTTTTTGCTCTCGTAAAACTGGTACTCGCGGTAACCCAAAAGGGTGAAATTGTTGTCATGCAGGTATTCAAGGAAGGAGCAGTGTTTTTCAACTTCTTTCAAGGATCGGTGTGTCTGTGCGCGGGCAAGCTGTTTGCGGGCGTTTTCCAGCTCCTCAAGCATGGCCTTCCAGTCTTTGTTGGCGATTGCCACGTCCTTAAGGCTGATGCGAAGGCCGGCTTCAAGCTCTTCCAGAGCTTCCTGCGCCAGTATTTCCTTTATATGAATATGAAGATGCGCCTCGCGCTGCAGGCCTGGTCCGCTGGCGGTGCTGGTTTTCTTGATCTTGCCGTTTTCGTCATAGGAATTGTAAACGGTGGGGTGCGCCAGAAAATCGATCAGCAAATTGTGTTTGTTGATCTCGGCAGCTACAGAATCGATCAAGAACGCGTGGTCGTCGCTAACAATGTCGATAACGGTCTTGCGGTGTTTGATGCTTTTGCTGGCGGGGCAGTAAATGGTGATGCTGTCCTGGCCGGATTTACGGCTTTGCGCAAGACCCCAGTGGCTTTTGCTCATCTCCGCAAGATCGCTGGGGGTCAAAAGGGCAAGGTCCTCGGGCGCGATATCCTCGCACATGGCTTTGAGCAGTTCTTTCTGTCCGGCGGGTATTTTACCCGGCATGATTTTAAGGGCGGCGCTTACGGCGGTTTTGGCGGATTTTGACTTTGTCATAGGGGCTACTTCGTCTGGTGACCTTTTTAGTTTGGTGATTGTAATACAATAACTCGCCACCGCAAAACAAGAACGATTCCTATATTGTGTATAAGAATGCATAAAACCCCTTGATAAAATTTTCATAAAAACAAGAAAGTCTCTCTGGAATGTTTAACCGGGCCGTAAGAGACAATGGCAAACCAACCCGATATTCCTGCTGTAAGACGCTTATTCCTTGCGTTTCTGGGGGCAGTCAGGATACAAAAGAAAATGTTAATACTGATATAAGGTGTGCCAGTTCAATATCGGACCATATTAAGGCGTCTGATTTTTAAGCGTTTTTCAAGATTTTTATGTTTTAAATACGATTTAGCGAGCCAAATTGATTAAACGCAATCGTAGAGCATTAACAATCACACTCACAGAAGAAAGTGACATGGCCGCAGCCGCTATGATCGGTGAAAGCAGAATGCCGAAAAATGGATAAAGAATGCCTGCCGCAACGGGAACACCCGCTGTATTATATACAAAAGCAAAGAACAGGTTTTGGCGAATATTGTTCATGGTCGCCACAGACAGCTTGCGGGCGTGGACAATGCCGGTAAGGTCGCCTTTGAGCAGCGTTACGCCTGCGCTTTCCATTGCCACATCGGTACCAGTGCCCATGGCAATGCCTACATCGGCGGCGGCCAGCGCCGGAGCATCATTGGTACCGTCCCCGGCCATAGCCACGACCTTACCTTCATCCCGCAACTTTTTGACAATACGCCCCTTATCTTCGGGCAGGATTTCCGCTTCCACTTCTTCAATATTCAGCGTTTTGGCCACGGCCTCTGCCGTGCGGCGGTTGTCGCCTGTCAGCATGACAATACGGATGCCCTGGCTGTGCAGCGCCTTGATTGCTGCGGGCGTGGTTTCCTTGACAGGATCTGCAATCGCCAATAGTCCGGCAGGTTTGCCGTCCACGGCAATAAAAATGACGGTGGCTCCATCAGAGCGCAATTCATCAGCCTGCACAGATAAGGACGACACATCAACGGACTTTTCTTCCATCAACATGACGTTGCCGAGCGCCACAGCTTGTCCATTGATTTTGCCGATAACGCCTTTACCGGTTGGAGAGTCAAAATCCTCTGCCACCACTAATTCCAGCCCCTTATCCTTTGCCGCCACGACAATGGCGTGGGCCAGCGGGTGTTCGCTGTCTTGTTCAAGCGACGCGGCCAGCATTAACAATTCATTTTCGCTAAAGCCCTCGGCAGGCACTATTTTGGTGACGGTCGGCCTACCTTCGGTCAACGTGCCGGTTTTATCAATCACCAGCGTATCTACTTTCTCCATGCGTTCCAGCGCCTCGGCGTTTTTAATCAGTACGCCCGCCTGAGCGCCCTTGCCGACCCCGACCATAATGGACATGGGCGTGGCCAGACCCAAAGCACAGGGACAGGCTATAATCAAAACACTGACAGCGGCAATCAGGCCGTAGCTGAACGCAGGCGAAGGCCCGTAAATCATCCAGATGGTAAAAGCTATAACGGCGCACAGAATAACCGCAGGCACAAACCATGAGGACACAATATCGGCCAGCCTTTGAATGGGCGCGCGGCTGCGCTGCGCCTCGGCAACCATGTGGACGATTTGCGAAAGCATGGTGTCCTTACCAACACGCTCTGCCTTCATAACAAAGCTGCCGGTCTGGTTCATGGTACCGCCTATGACCTTACCGCCAGCCTCTTTCATCACCGGCATAGACTCACCCGTTACCATGGACTCATCCACCGCGCTTTTGCCCTCGGTAACAATACCGTCCAGCGGCACTTTTTCACCGGGCCGGACGCGCAATAGATCGCCTACCTTGATTTCGTCCAGTGGCACGTCTTCCTCTTCGCCGTTTTCATTGATCCGGCGGGCTGTTTTGGGGGCCAGATCAAGCAGAGCGCGGATAGCGCCACCTGTCTGTTCGCGGGCTTTGAGTTCGAGAACCTGGCCCAATAAGACCAGAACAGTAATCACAGCAGCCGCTTCAAAATAAACCGCGACCGTACCGTCTTGGCGAAATGTTTCGGGGAAGATGCCGGGGGCCAGTGTTGCCATGATGCTGTAAAGCCACGCCACGCCCGTTCCCATGGCAATCAGTGTAAACATATTCAGGTTATGGGTTTTGAGGGATTGCCAGCCGCGCTCAAAAAACGGCTTCCCAGCCCAAAGTACAACGGGCGTTGCCAATACGAGCTGTATCCAGTTGGAAAGCGTGCCATTGATATAGTGGTGCAGGTCAAGAACATGCCCACCCATTTCCAACGCCAGCACAGGCAGGGTCAGGACAAGACCGACCCAGAAGCGTTTGCGCATATCTGCCAGTTCCGGGCTTTCGCCTTCCTCTCCGGTGATCGTTTCCGGTTCCAGCGCCATACCGCAAATCGGGCAATTTCCCGGCCCCTCTTGCCGGATTTCCGGATGCATGGGACAGGTATAAATTACATCAGCTGCCGCAGGTTCTGTAGTGGGCTTAGCCTTTTCACCATGATGATGCTCGTGATGACAGCATGATTTTTTTTGTTCTTCTTCTGGCTTCTTGATCTCGCAATGTGAGTGATCGCTTGAGCCTTCTGTATTTTGTTTATGATGGTTGTGGCTTTGTTTCATAACCTAAACTCCTTTGTTATCATGACGCGCATGCAGATAAGAAACGATGGGACACTCTTTTATAGGCGTATCCCCTCCTGGGCATTTTTTTGCTAAATCTTCGAGAGCTCGTTTGATGGCAATCAGGTCTTCAATATTCCTTTGTGCTTCTTCAATTTTTGCTTTTGTTAAATCAAGTATGTCTTGGGAAATGACACTGTCAGACAAATGAATCTCCAACAGCGATTTAACTTCGGACAATTTGAAGCCCAAAGATTTTGCGCGCTTAATAAAAACAATGTGCTCCATCGAAGACTCATTATAGAGCCTGTAACCGGAATCACTTCGGTTAACAGGCTCTATAAGCTTCAAGGATTCGTAGTAACGAATAGTGTCGGGCCTTAGTTTACTCGCCTTTGCTAATTGTCCAATGGTCATATGTTTCATGTTTTATATCCTCTACATAAAACAATCCTACACCTTGGAGCATACTCTAAGGTCAAGAGTTTTTAATGGCTATGGCCATCTTTTTTATCACAACTATGACCTGCGGGGCATTTTTCTGCAGACATATCATTTGCTCCACCCATTATGCCGCCATGCATTTGGTGCATATTCATCATCATGCTGCCCATGTGATCGTGCATAGCCTGCATGCGTTCTTTCATGGTCGGATCTGACATCATGTCCATCATGTTTTTCATCTCGCCCTGCATTTTCTCCATATCGGCCATGGCAGGACAATTGGTCATGTCCTTGCCTTCCATGCTCATATGGTGATCGGCAAAAACCTGTGCTGGCAATACCAAGCAGGTCGCTACAAGAGCTATTTTCATCAGATTTTTCATCGCTTATCTCCTTTTCAAGTTAGTGATGATGTTCGCCATGATCGTGATGGTCATGGTCTTGGTTACGCAAATCTTCCATTTCTTGATGGTGTCCTTCCATACCGCCATGTGAGTAACTGTCATGGCCACCATCGCCATGAACTTCCGGCATACGCATGACGCCCATGCCATGGCGATAAACAACCTCACCGCCTTTGTAACCCGTTACGGCCAAAAAGCTGGAAGCCAGCAGCATGATGGCGACAAAGATAGGACTAACTGTTTTTGCTCCACGTTGCTTCCATGCGGCCCAAAGAGCAAGAAACGCAAACCCCCCAGCTGTAGGCAAAGCCCAGTTACGGTGATCGGTCATAGCGGCATGGGATGGCCCGTCATGCGCCACCGTGCTGTAGGCGTATAATCCTGCTAGCACCGTACCAACCGTAATGATTGCCCCAACCCATAAATTCCAACGGGCGGCAATCAGCAGGTTTTCTTTCTTCAAAACCAGCCCTACCAGATAAAGCAGCGCCGATATGCTCAATAGCCCGATTGTGAAATGTACAAAGATCGGGTGCCAGTTGGGTATAATTGCCATGTGCGTCATCATGTTCATAGCTTTTCCCCTAAAACATTAAACGCAGGCCAACACCTGCAATGAAGTCATCATTGTCTTCACCATTGTTTTTAGCGATGGAAGAAGTTTCCCCGAATTTGCGCTCATATCGTACATCAATATAGGGCGCAAATTTACGGGTAAACTCATAACGGGTTTGGAGTCCAATTTCGCCATCGGTAAACCCAGCACCAATTTCCTGATCCTCAACATCCTGAGCAGACAAGTTTACTTCTGCGTATGGCTGTAAGATCAGGCGTTGCGTTACAAGAAAATCATTTTCTTCCCGTAATCGTGCCGTGACATCACCCTCATCACTGACGAATAGATGCGCCTCTGTTTCAAAGAAATACGGCGCAAGCCCTTCAACTCCAAACACGGCATAGGTGGTGGAAGCAGGCTGAGTATCGTGGCGAAGCCCTGCCTGCAAATCCCAGAAGGTTGCGACATTACGGCTGTAGAGTGCTTGAAACTCGGCTTTTTCGGTTACACCATCGGAATTTTCACCTTCGCTTCTGATCCAGAGTTTATTTTCATCTGTTCCATACCAGCCATCAAGATCCCAGCGGGCAACGGGGCCGTGTTCTCCCGCCCCATAATCCGTTTCTAGCCGGAACATGTGATAGGTTTCTGCCCCATGTTGGTGGTCAGCGGGATCATGTTTATGCGCCTCTTGAGCAAAGGCAGGCATAGACATTGCCAACATAAATAGTGACGTTGTGAAATAAAGTTTAGTGCGCATGGTTATGCCCTCCCTGCGTATCAGTGTTTGTATCGTGGTTCATCTTAGAATGATCCATGCCGCCCATATCATGATGCATTGGCTTTGAGGCCGCATCCGGCTTATAAGGTGCAGCTTTCGCATAGTCAGGAACATCTGATGGATCAAGCTTTGCCACAACAGCTTTCGTCATCATGCCAGCAGCCATGTGGTAAAGAAGGTGGCAGTGAAATGCCCATTCTCCTGGCTCATCTGCCGTAAGCAATACAGAATAGTTCCCGCCAGGCGGCACAATAACTGTGTGTTTGTTAGGCAATTTTTCCATGGGCTGCCCGTTTTCAAGCTGCACAAACATACCGTGCAGGTGCATCGGATGCGCCATCATGGTGTCATTGACGAATTTTAGCCTGACACGCTCCCCATATCTTAACTTCATCGGTCCAGAGTCAGAGTATTTCTTGCCGTTCATCGTCCAGATATAACGCTCCATGTTGCCGCCGAGACGTACAAGAATTTCACGCTCCGGCTGGCGTACATCTTTTTGTGTACCGAGGTAACGCAGATCGGAGTAACTAAGCTGCTTATCACCCTTGGGGGTGCCTGCTTTAGCCCAGCCGCTTTCCATCTCCGCACGCATATCCTCCATTTCTTCTGGCGTCATTTTACTGTGATCCATGCCGCTCATATCATGTCCCATACCCATGTCGGCCATGGTTAAAAGAGTGCGGAAACGCTGCTCGGGAATTTCACCCTTCATGCCCTTACGTGGAGCCAGTGTGCCAAGCGCAAAACCGCTGCGATCAATCGGCTCTGCGGCAATCGTATAGGCTTTATCTTCCTTGGGCGTTACTATGACATCATAGGTTTCCGCCACGCCAAAACGAAACTCATCAACAGAAACAGGCGCAACATTCTGGCCATCCGATGACACCACCTGCATTTTCAGGCCAGGTATCCGTACATCGTAAAACGACATGGCAGAAGCATTGATAAAGCGCAAGCGCACGCGCTCACCAGGCTTAAAAATTCCCGTCCAGTTTTGATCCGGCGTTTTACCGTTTATCAGGAACGTGTAGCCACTAACATCTGAAAGATCAGTCGGTAGCATCCGCATCTCACCCCACATTTTGGCGTTCTTCCAAGCTTTGCTAAACCCTTCCTCTTTTGCGTCTGCAAAAAAATCGCCAATCGTCCGGCGAGCATAAGCATAATAGTCAGAAGACATTTTAAGGTTTGCCATGATGCTGCTGGACTCTTCATCCGTATAATCGGAGAGCAACACCACATAATCACGATCAGCCTTCACAGGATCAACTTTAGGCGAAATCACAATCGAGCCGTAATGACCGTCCTGCTCCTGCCCCATAGAATGAGCATGATACCAATAGGTTCCACTTTGGCGAATTTTGAAATGATAGGTGAATGTTTCACCAGGTTTAATGCCTGGGTATCCGTTAAAGCCAGGAACACCATCCATTTCACCTGGCAGCAATAAGCCATGCCAGTGAACGGATGTGTCCTCATCCATATTATTTTTCACATGAATGGTGACATCTTCGCCTTCTGTGAAGTGAAGCGTGGGGCCAGGGATTGTCCCGTTTACAGTGATTTTCTTGACGGTATTGCCTGTTATGTTCACAGGTTCGCGGGCGATGGAAAGATTATACTCTCCGGCCTCAGCCCGCATAGGCATGATCAGAGCCAAAAGCCCTAAAAGAGTAAGAATGGTGTGTTTCATAAATCAGAGTCCTTAATAGTTTTAATTTCTGCACAAATGCTAAAATGCGCAGAAAAACTATATACGGAATCTCTGAGTCGTCAGAATGAGGGATGGTTGCGTTTCGTGTAGATTAGGCCAATCCGGCGGTGGGCCGCGAATAGTGCCTTCGTCTGTATGTGAAACCTGAGTAACAGGCGCATCGTCCGCCAAGGCATAAACGACGAAATCTTTCTTCAGATCAGGCTTGTCTATGCTGGCGGTGTCAGCCTTTTGCATGTCTACGCCCATACAATCCAGCAACAAATTAACCTTGCCGGTTTCTTTTTTACCGCTTTCATATCCTGGGTGATGCTTAGCGCATGGCTGGCTTGAAGACATTTCAACCTTTGCGCCTTTTACACAAGATGGCATTGCACACGCCAGCGAAGGCATGAGCATGAGAAGCATCAAAAAGCTGAATAAAAATTTTCTCATACGCATAACAATATAGTATTCGTAAGAAGAATCCATAACGTTTCATATAAAAATTCACCCCGGTAAGGTCCAAAAAGAGACATAATTTAGATTTAGCAAGGTGATATAAAATTGGAAAAATGCGATGAGAAATGGTGCCGCAGAGAGGATTTGAACCTCCGACCCACGCATTACGAATGCGTTGCTCTACCCCTGAGCTACTGCGGCTAAAAGGGTCTAAGGATGCAATTATTACATTTTAGCCTTGCTCTTTTTCAATGAAAAAAGCAAAAAATCTCTTGAAAACAAGGTTGCTGTATGTTTTTATGTAAAAAATTTAATTGAGAGGTTTTTAAAATGGGTCTACACGTAGTTTCTTGCAGTAGTGATAGCTTTGAACAGGCAGCCGCCGGACAAGGCGAGCGCATAGTTCTTGACCATGCCGCTGAAGCTGAGGCTGCAGACAGATACGTTGATCCTTTAAAGCACCCTTATGTAACTTTACTGGTACAGGCAGGCCCTAATGAGCAAGAGGCTCGCTCCGAGATGCTTACTACTAAGCCGATGACGGATGAAGTAGTTGCATCTATACTGGAGGCTGGGCTATAACACACACGGAAAGTCGGCGCGGGCGGTGATTTCGCCAACCCGGTCAGGGCCGAAAGGCAGCAGCCGTAACGAATTTTCCCGGGTCGTGTCCGGCTTTCCACCTTTCCCCTTCATAATAGCAACTTGCAGAACCTGTGCTGTTTAAACGCGTTAGCTTCTTACGATTAAAAAGACCGAAAAGGAGCCTATAATGAAAACCCTTGTGTTTGTAGCCGTACTTTCTACAGTCGTTCTTTTGAGTGCCTGCACCGCCGGATATATCATTAGCCGTGAAGATGCCGACAATTAATTGGTAAAAAATACGCCGCGTTTCATAGCTTTCTTGCGCTTTTGCAAAGAGGTGAGGCCCAATAACGGCACGGTTTCCATTTTCTCGCCCACGGAGGAGGTTGTCGGTGCTTGATTTCGCCAACGGCTTGTCAGAAAGATTATGGATGACAAAGCGGCCTGAAGAATTGCTCTTGGTTTGAGAATCGTACTAAACTTGGGCTATGAGTGAAACGCAAACCACACCTTACCGCGTTCTGGCGCGGAAATACCGCCCGCAAAATTTTGATGAGCTGATTGGACAGGACGCGCTGGTGCGTACATTGACCAACGCGATTCAAAGCGGGCGCATTGCGCATGCCTTTATGCTGACCGGTGTGCGCGGTGTGGGGAAAACCACGACGGCGCGCATTATCGCCAAGGCGCTGAACTATACCGGCCCCGATGGCAAATCCGGCCCCACCACGGGCAATACCGATGACTGCCAGCTTTGTCAGGCAATATCACAGGACCGCCATCCGGACGTGATGGAAATGGACGCCGCCAGCCGCACGGGCGTAGAAGATATCCGCGAAATTCTGGACGGCGTGCGTTATGCGCCCAGCGAAGCGCGTTATAAAATCTATATTATCGACGAAGTGCACATGCTTTCGAAAAACGCGTTCAACGCGCTTTTGAAAACGCTGGAAGAGCCGCCTGAGCATGTGAAATTCATTTTCGCCACCACCGAGATTCGTAAAGTTCCCATTACCGTTCTGTCGCGTTGCCAGCGCTTCGATTTGCGCCGCGTGGACGGGGAAACGCTTCAGACGCATTTCAAGCGCATTTGTGAAAAGGAAAACGTAAAGGCCGAGGAGGAAGCGCTCGCCCTAATCGCCCGCGCTGCTGATGGTTCCGTGCGTGACGGTCTCAGTCTGCTCGATCAGGCGATGGCGCTATCCGGCGATATTACGGCGCAGCAGGTGCAGGATATGCTCGGCCTTGGCGACCGGGCCCGCTCGCTCGATCTGCTGGAAAAGGCCTTGAGCGGTGAAATGCCCGAGGCGCTTTTCATCATGGACGATCTTTACCGCAGCGGCGCCGACCCGGTGCAGCTATTGCAGGATTTGCTTGATTTCACCCATATCCTTACTCGCCTGCGCGCCGTACCCGCGGCCAAGGACATGAAATACAATATCGCCCCGGACGAGGTTGCCCGCGCCTCCGAAATGGCGGCTCAGCTTTCCATGCCCACTCTGGGCAAGACGTGGCAGATATTGCTCAAGGGCATCCCCGAAGTGCAAAACGCGCCCAACCCGCAAAGCGCGGCGGAGATGGTGATCATCCGGCTGGCTTATGCCGCCGATCTTCCCGATCTGGCTGATCTGATCAAGCGCCTGAAAGACACTGGCGGTATGGGCGTCGGTTCATCCGCATTTTCCGGCAGCGGGGCTTCCGACGTTTCACGTGAAACAGTCAGCGCTTCTGCTTCGGCGGCGTCTTCGGTGCCCGCCTATAATCCGCCGCCACAGCCGGGCAGAGGCAGTGCGCCGTTGATCGGGCAAAACGCCGCGCCAACGGCAAGCAGATCACGCGGGCAGGCATTGGCTCTGGCGCAAAATGAAGACGAAGCTCTGTCACATGCAAAACCACATTTGACCGTTGTGCCTCCTGCGCCGCTGCCTGAAGTTCCCGCCACGCTGGATAGCCTCGATAACATCGTTGCGTTTCTCGAAGCGCATCAGGAAATGGTGCTGGCCAGCCATGTCGCGCAATATGTGCACCCCGTGAAAGTGAAAAAAAACCATCTTGGCATCCGTATTCAGGAAGCCGCGCCGCAGCGCCTTTCGAATGATTTGAAATCACGGCTGGAACATCTGACGGGCGAGAGCTGGGCGCTCATCGTTTCCAATTCCGGGGGTGAAGCGACGATTGCCGAGCGCCGCAAGGCCGCCCGCGAAAAGGAACTCAACGACGCCTTGGCGCATCCGCAAGTCCGTGATATTTTGCAGATGTTTCCCGGCGCCGAGCTGGTTGATGTTCAAACGATAAAAGAAAGCGAAGAAAGATCATGATGAATTTTCAAAAGATGATGCAACAGGCGCAGGAAATGCAATTCAAGTTGCAGGAAATGCAGGAAAAGCTCGCCGATATAAATGTCGAGGGCGAGGCCGGCGGCGGCATGGTGAAGGTAATCATGAACTGCAAGGGCGATCTGCGCGGTCTTGCGATTGATCCGTCCGTTATCAATGCGGGCGATAAAGAAACACTGGAAGACCTTGTAATTGCCGCCGTGAACAATGCCAACGAGGCTAAAGACGCGCGCATTAAATCCGAAACCCAGAAAATGATGGAAGGGATGGGGCTTCCTCCGGGCACTAAACTTCCAGGCGTATAAGCTTCCAGCATTCACCCGTGGACGTTGTCAAACATCGGCTTGCCTATGCCTTATAGGCGGCGCCTCGTTTTCCTAGCCACGCGCAAATGCTGTTCGCTTAATAAAGAAAGGTTTTTATGCGCATAGCTACATGGAACATAAACTCGGTTCGTCTTCGCATGCCGCTTTTGCAAAAGCTGATGGCAGAGCGCACGCCCGATATTATAGCCTTACAGGAAACCAAAACGCCGGATGAATTTTTTCCGCTGGAACCTATTAAGGAAGCGGGTTACGAGCACATACACTTCACGGGAATGAAGGGGTATAATGGCGTGGCGATTATCTCAAAGCTTCCCTTTGAAGCGCCGGAAATTCATCACCGCACGGGCAAGGAAGATTGCCGCCATATCGCCGCAAAGTTTAAAAATTTCGAACTTCATAATCTTTATATTCCCGCCGGCGGGGACGAACCCGATCCCGACATAAACGATAAATTTGCGCATAAGCTCGATTTCGTTGATGAAATGACGGGCTGGTTTAAAGACCGTTATACAAACGACCAGCCGCTGATCGCCGTGGGCGATTTCAACATCGCGCCGGGTGAACACGATGTATGGTCGCATAAACAGCTTTTGAAAGTTGTTTCGCATACCCCGCCGGAGCTGGAGCGGATTGCAAAAATGCAAAACTCGCTGAATTGGGTTGATGCCGTGCGGCATTTCATTCCGGCGGATGAAAAATGCTATAGCTGGTGGAGCTACCGTAACCGCGACTGGAGAAAATCCAACCGCGGTCGAAGGCTCGATCACATCTGGGTGACGCCGCCGCTGAAAAAATCGCTTAAGGCGCATGAGGTTTTGGTCGATGCGCGCGACTGGGAAAAACCATCCGACCATGTTCCGGTGATTGTGGATCTGGATTTGTAGTGCATGTCATCCCCGCGGCGTTGCGTAAGCGACGCTCAAACAGCGGGGATCCGGTAAAGGTGAGCGGCTTTGCCGCTCGCATGTCCAGACCCCCGAAGTTTAAACCTGCTTCGCAGGTCTCGAGGGTGACGTCTGAGAAATGGGGCTAATCCCCCAACCGTCCCGCCGCGATAATCGGGCCCTCGCGGTATTCCTGAAGCAGGGCGATATACCCCATTCCTTTATCGTTTCCGGTATCGTAAGTGATGGTAGTTTGCGTGCCATCCCATGTGCCGATTTTTTCCAAATTCGCCACGGTGTTGAAATGGTTCAACGTCATGCCTCTGTTCGCTCCGGCGGTCACGTCTGTGCTGTCGTTAGGGCGGTAGGTGTAGAGCCAGATATCGAGCGGTGCGGGCGGGGTGAAGGCCGGCAGGGTGATGGTAATGTTCGCGCCCTCTTTTTTTAATGAGAGCGGGATTAGAGGCTTTTCCACGCGGGCGAGCTGCACCGCTTCATGCAGACCGTATTCATCCATCCGGCCTGTGGCTTGCCGTCCATTAATCACGATTTCCGGCGTGACGATATTGCTGAGCCGCAGCGTACGGAAATATTCGAAATGCCGCTGATCGCAAAGCGGGCTCGCGAATTCATCTTTCCAGCCCTTGTGATCGAAATAGGTGACGTGGCAGTTAAGCACCAAAAGATCGGGATCTTGGGCCGCGAGCGCGCCGAAATACGCCTCGTAAGGCGGAGCGTCGTGGCACCCTTGCGAGGTCATTATTTCCACGACCACGGGAGCGCCCGCCCGCGCCGGAGCGGCAAACGGAAAAAGCATCAGGGCAAGGAACAGGAGCAAGGCGCGCATATTTACTATTATGAGGGATTGCTGGACAAAATCCCAAGAAAAAGTATATAAACCGCGGGATGAAGGCAAAACCGCAAACACCGGAAAAGGACAGCGCCACCGTAGGGTTAATTTCCCTGGGGTGTCCCAAGGCTTTGGTGGATTCCGAGCGTATCGTCACGCGCTTGCGCTCCGGCGGGTATGATCTGACCGATACGCATGAAGGTGCGGATGTGGTGATCGTCAATACCTGCGGCTTTCTGGACAGCGCCAAGGCCGAAAGCCTGAACGCCATCGGTACGGCGATGAATGAAAATGGCCGCGTAATTGTGACGGGCTGTATGGGCGCGCAGGAAGATGAGGTTCTGGCCTCTTACCCGAATATTCTGGCCATTACGGGGCCGCATCAATATGAGGAAGTGGTCAAGGCCGTGCATGCGGCGCAGCCCATAAAGCATAACCCGTACGTTAATTTAACGCCGCCCGCTTTTGATGAAGCCGGAGAAAAACTCACTCCGCGCCATTACGCGTATTTGAAAATCTCCGAAGGCTGCAATAACCGCTGCAGCTTTTGCATTATTCCCGATCTTCGCGGCGACTTGGTTTCGCGGCCTATTCACCGCGTGCTGTACGAGGCGGAAAAACTCGTCGAGGCGGGTGTAAAGGAAATCCTTGTGATATCGCAGGATACGAGCGCGTACGGCGTGGATATGAAATACGCCGAAAGCCCGTGGAAGGGCGGCAAGGTCCGTACGAAATTTTATGATTTGTGCGAGGAGCTTGGCAAGCTCGGTATCTGGGTACGCCTCCATTACGTGTACCCGTACCCGCATGTCGATGATGTGATACCGCTCATGGCGGAGGGAAAAATTCTGCCCTATCTCGATATTCCGTTCCAGCATGCCAGCCCGGCGGTGCTCAAAAACATGCGCCGCCCCGCGCATCAGGAAAAGACGCTTTCGCGCATTAAAAAATGGCGGGAAATTTGCCCCGACCTGACCCTGCGTTCGACCTTCATCGTCGGTTTCCCCGGTGAGACGGAAGAGGATTTCGAGATTCTTCTGGAATGGATGGAAGAGGCGCAAATTGACCGCGCCGGGGCGTTCCAGTACGAAGATGTAAAAGGTGCCCGTTCCCACGCTCTGGAAAATCATGTGCCTGACGAGATCAAGGAAATCCGCTGGCAGCGTTTCATGGAAGTGCAGGAATCTATCATGGAAAAGAAAAATTTAGCCAAAATAGGCCAAAAAATCGAGGTCATGGTGGACGAAGTCAGCGAGGCGGATGAAGAAGGCTTCGTAGGGGCCGACGCAAGATCAAAAGGTGATGCGCCCGAGATCGATCAAACAGTGTTCCTGCGCGATGCCGATGGTCTTAACCCCGGCGACATCGTCACCGTCGAAATCGAAGACGTCGATGATTTCGATTTACTGGGGGTTCCTGTTTAGGCCTTCTATCATTTTACATCGTAATTAATTTGTTCCACTAAAACGGCTTTCTGTTTTAATTCTCTCAGAACATCCGGATCGGGGGGGGCAAATACAGCATGATATTCGCTTTTTGCTTCATACCCCGCTTCTCCAAGATCAAATCCACTGATTTGCGGATATTCTTGTCCCGGCACAAACGCCAGTGTAGGGTGTGGGCCGTTAGTCAACCAGTCAGAGGGCATGCCGTTTGACATTTGTGCCGGATAATCTCCGTTCTTTATACGGTCTTTAAAATGCGCATAAATACCGGCAGGTTTTTTACCGGAAAGCAGGGGCTCTCCAGCTAAATACGTCTGCATTACGTCGCAGATATTGCCGACAAAAATAGCCCCCCGCATGGCATCGACCGGTTTCATAGTGTAATAGCCATCTACAATATAACCCTCTGCATTTTTATTCAAAGGTAGGATATAAGAGATGATTATATTTAAAGTATTTGCTTTAAATCTTTGTCCGTCACCATCGGGCTTTGTAGTTTCAAATACTAACAATCTGGCGATATCACCATTAAACCGGGTTTCATCTGCGAGGGCATTACAAATATTGTCTGCGATGGCATTATAAAAATCATTGGCAACATCCTCATCGTAATTCTCGGGATCGGGAGCAGGCGGAAGACCCGTACATTTTTCGTCCAACCATTTCAGAAATGCCATATCGGGAAATTGTGTTAGTAATTCTATACGCTTGGGTTCCTGTTCGGCCAATGTATAAAGTAATTCATGTATAAGATCTTTTGCTGATGATGGGCTAATGCTTAAAGCTTCCCGGATGACGGCATCAAAATCCGCATCCAGATTCCAGAATGAGACCGGCCTTCCAATGGTGTGCACATAGCCGTATTTCCAAAAGCCGCTGTGGTTGTTATCGGATTGGTTGAAGTCTCTAATAACCTCAAGACCACGTTCGCATCCAACGTGGGGGAAGCCTCTTTTATTTGTTTGGCGTGTGCTCTCGAAATTTTCTCTAATAATTGCGACAATTTCGGCCTGTGTCATAGGCGTTGCAATTTCGGTTCCCCATGAAATAAAGCGCGCCATAGAGGGGGTATAGCGGTCAAGCCGACAAAAATAATAAAGTGGCCCTTCAGGGGTTACATACTGGTTTTTGTTCATAATATAAGGACAGTATTGAAAGGTTATGACAAAATCAAGATTTAAAAATCACTGCAGCGCCCTTTCACTTCCCAATCGCCGAAACGGGTGGGCTCTGGTAGGCCGGCGTCTTTGAAACCGCCTTTTTCGTCTAGCGGTGCGGGCATTGCCGCCTTTTCGGTGTTTTCCGCTTTCTTCTTGATATCTGGCGTTTCTTGCGCTTTTGGGCTTGGATTCTTCGTGCTCATGTCTAATGATGTAATACATAAGAATATGTTTTGCAAAGAGGAACGCCTGCGATGGGGGCTTTGAAACCTTTTCGTGACGAAATAGACGCGCTAGATGAACAGCTGATAGAGCTGCTCTCTCGCCGTTTTAGTGTTGTGCGCAAAGTGGGCGAACTGAAAGCACGCGAAGGGCTTGACGTCGTGCAATCCGCCCGTGCGGAAGAAGTGCTTTCCCGCGTCGCCGCGATGGCGGGGTCCAAAAATCTTGATCCCGATTTGATGCGCAAAATCTGGGCTATGATGATCGATCAGGCGCATGTGATCGAGCGGCAGATAAAAGAACAGTTAAATAATAAAGAGAGCGGCCATGACCGAACCGGCACAGATGACTGAGGCGGCGCAAGCCCCGAACGCCGATCTTGCGGCGCGCTTTGTCGCGCTCTCGCTTTTGGAGGAAGTGCTGCAGCGCGGCCAGTCTCTCGACATCACGCTGGAGCGCCATGACGGGTTCCGCAGCCTGCCTTCACGCGACCGCGGTTTTTGCCGCATGCTCACGGCCACCACACTGCGCCGTTTGGGACAGGTGGACGATCTGATCAAACGTACGGAAGAACGGCCCGATACTTCGCGCCCTCCTTTGTTGCAAAATATTCTGCGCCTTGGAACGGCCCAGATCGTATTTATGGATGTACCCGATCACGCCGCCGTCGATACCTCCGTACGCCTGACCGAAAGTTACGGCTATGAACGTCAGAAGGGTTTCGTGAACGGCATGCTGCGTAATATCATCCGTACGCAGCAAGAGATTGTGAAGCGCCAGGACCCCGCCCGTCTTAATACGCCGGAATGGATGCTGCGCGGCTGGATCGAGGATTACGAGCTGCGTACCGCGGCCGAAATCGCCATGGCGAATTTGTCCGAAGCGCCGCTGGATATCACGATAAAATCCGAAGAGGAACGCAATTACTGGGCCTCAAATCTACAGGCTTCGCAGCTTGCCACCGGTACGCTGCGCCGTATCGGGCTGGGCGGCGCGGTGTACGAATTCGAAGGTTTCGAAGAGGGCGCATGGTGGGTACAGGATGCCGCCGCCGCCATCCCCGCCAAACTTTTCGGCGATGTAAACGGCCAGCATGTGATTGATCTTTGCGCCGCGCCGGGCGGCAAGACTGCGCAGCTTCTGGCGCAAGGCGCGCATGTGACCGCCATCGACCGTTCGGCGCAGCGTTTAAAACGCCTTCGTGAAAATTTGGAGCGGCTGAAATTAAATGCGAATGTGGACGTACAGGTTAGCGACGCCAGCGCGTGGCGGCCCGCCAAACCGGCGGAGCGTATTTTGCTCGATGCGCCCTGTACCGCGACCGGAACCATCCGCCGTCATCCCGATATCCTGCACCTTAAAACCGCCAATGACATGAAAAGCCTGATGACGCTGCAGGCCGCGATCCTGCAAAACGCGTTCGACATGCTGATGCCCGGCGGCATACTCGTGTACTGTACGTGCTCGCTGCAAAAGGCGGAAGGAGAGCATCAGGTGGAGCGCCTTCTGCGCGAAAACCAAAAGGCCGCGCGCGTGCCGATCGGGCGCGAAGAAATCGGTAAGCTCGACGACCTTCTGACCGATGACGGTGACGTGCGCATCCTTCCCTTCCACCTCGCCTCGCAGGGCGGCATGGACGGATTTTATATTGCAAGGCTGACCAAGCTGGAGGGGTAATTGCCCCGTTTAAGATTTAAAGGTCTGCGATATATGCCCCTTCAAATCATTCCTTCAGTTCGTTCGCCCGTATTTAGGGGGGAGGGGGGGTATCTCCTTTGATTTTAAAGGATATTCCTTTAGTTCGTTGGTCGGGTGAACGAATATCCCTTCCGCATAGTGTTTTGCGTTTGCGCAAAACTCTTGAATTGCCGGAAGCCGTAATTGAAGTTCACTTTCCTCCAGTCCGAAACTTTTCTTCCAAACGGTCGATATCATTGCTGTGATGTTTTCAGTATTAATTTCATCCAGTTTGGCCAGAGCCAAAGCAATGACTTCGGCCTCAGAATCGTACTCGTCAGCGGGTGCGCCGTTTTGAAGCAATCCTTCAATATCGGCTTTGCGTAGTAGCGTGCTGATTTGCGGTTTTAGTTTTTCCATTTTCGCTGTCTGTTTTATTTTTATGGTGTTGGAAATCTTTAATGTCAGCAGCAGAAAGAGAAAAATGAAAAATCCGGATTGAATGATTTCATTCCAGTCGGGGCCAAGAAGAATTCCATAATAAAAAAGATTAAACGTTAAAAGTAGCGTACATGAGACGCCTATCATTTTATAAATTTTCAATTTACGAGTTGAAAACTTTTTCAATGCCTTCCTTATCATGTCAATTCACCCTCGTGTTCGCCCTTGTTTCGCTGCGGGTTTTCTAGGATTGGCGCTTAACCATACCGGCTAGTTTTCTTCTAAACCAAACCCATGCCAGAGAGCATAACCATGCAGCGAGAATATAGGCGCATAAATAAAAATTACTGTGAAACCAGTCTGCGAATGTCTTATAAAAGAAGGGGTTTGCAGCGGTAAAAGAGATTAGAATGGTCACTATTATTACATGTTTAAATTTTTTCGGCGGAATGGCAAAGAAAACACCAAAACAGACGAGAACGAACATGTAGTGACTCATCTGTGTGGCAATGATTTCATGCATTTTAAAATCAAAGTCTTTGATGTCTGTTTCTGCTGTTAAGGGCTCAGATAAAATTTTATCTATACCGGTGTTATAATTTTCAAGAGATATGTAAGCTTGCCCCCATACCAGTAAAAATGCCAAACCGTAAAAAACCACCAGATAGATGTAGAATTTTGCGACGTCTTTTAACGCGGCTTTCCAGTCAATATTATAAAATATGCTTTTGACCCTTTTGATCATTTCAACTTCCGGGAATTGTTGCTCTACATTCTTCCAAGGCCTGTTTTGCCGCTTCAACTTTCTGAATAGTACGCTTTAATTCTTCTATCACAGTTTTTAATTGATCCATTTTATATTCTGCTTTCTGGATAAGTGCACCACGTTCTTTTGCCAAGCGGCTGGCGTTTTTAAGTAACTCGTTACTGATAATACTTCCAAAATACCGTCTTAGGATCTCTGCAAGAAAACCTAACCGATCAAGAGGAATAGTGATGACAAAAGCGGCTATATTTGCACCTAAAGCCTGCGTCATTCTTTCTCCTATTTCCTTTAATTTTTCTCGCAATTCTCTGAGTTCTTCTAGAAGTTTTTCTTTCCGGATTTCCAGATCGTTAAGGCTTTTCTGGGCTGCTTGATATGCTTTTTTCTGTTTGACGCAATTTGGTTTGCGTGGTGGAATAGGAACCTTACTGTCACTAACAAACTCCGCCCAGCAGCGGCAGTTGAATTCCTCGCCGGGGTCGGGGGAGTCGGCAAGGTCGCGTACGGTGCCGTTAAACGCGGCGTGGCTGGCGCGGACTTTGTCATCCTCCACCGTGCGCCAGATATATTGGCCGCTTTTCTTTTTTGCTGCTTCGCTGTTTAACGCGGCGACGGTTTCATCACCCGGCTTGGCCGTGCCGGTGGCTTGCAGGGCTTGATCGCTCTGGAATTTCTTGAGCCCTGCAAACACGTCCGCATCGGGAATGCCGGTGATGCCGGTTTTCTCGTAAGGGAGGTAATATCCCAGACGGTTGAGCGCTTTCTTGATTTGTTTTGTGTCGAATTCATCCGCTTTGCCATTGCTGGCAAAGGGCTTGGTCAGTTTAATTTTCATGGGGGGCCTCTGGCTATAAAAAACAAAAAACGCCCGTGAGGCGGACTCGGGGCGTTAATGTAGAATATATTCCTATATTTTCACGTTTTTGTCAAGCGGAAAAGGCGGGCGAGAAGGGGCCAGCTTGAATGTTTCGTTTTCCTTTCTCGTCATCACCCGCTTCACACCCTCCGGGTACAAGTGCGGGTGATCCAACACGCAGCAAGCGGCGTGTTTTCAGCTATCCGTGGATTGCCCGGATAAACCGGGCAATGACGGCTTTGAAATATTTGTAAGCGCAAGACATTATCTAAATGAATAATTACGTGAAATTTCGTTTCAAAGTTGCTAAACTGAAACCACGGCGATAAAATCGCCCCCGTCCGTATCGAACCCTTTTGGAACTCAACCGCTTTCGCCAGATTCAGGTCTAACCATGACACAGAAGAACATCCGTATTGCCCCCTCGATTCTTTCCGCCGATTTTGCTCGGCTGGGAGAGGAGGTCACCGCGATCGACGCCGCCGGGGCCGATTATATTCATATCGATGTGATGGACGGGCATTTCGTGCCGAACCTGACCTTTGGCGCGCCGGTGGTCAAGAAAATCCGTTCCTATACCAAAAAGCCGTTCGATGTGCATTTGATGGTCGCGCCTGTCGATCCGCTGATTAATGATTTTATCGATGCGGGCAGTGATATTATCACCGCGCATGTGGAGGCCGGCCCGCATCTTCACCGCACGCTGCAGGCCATCAAGGCGGGCGGTGTGAAGGCGGGGGTTTCGCTTAATCCCCACACGCCGATTGAAAGCATCAAGCATGTGATGGATATGGTCGATCTGATTTTGATCATGACGGTTAATCCCGGTTTCGGCGGGCAGAGTTTTATTCCGCTACTGGATAAAATCGCGGAAGCGCGCAAAATGATCGAAGCCATAGGGCGCGATATCGATCTTGAAATTGACGGCGGCGTAAATCCCGAAACGGCGAAAAAATGCATCGCGGCGGGCGCCAATGTTCTGGTGGCCGGCACGGCGGTGTTCAAGGACGGGCCCGGAGGGTACGCCGATAACATCAAGGCTCTGCGCGGTTAGGAGTAAGCAATTCTCATGGCGCTCTCCTTGATCCGGCATATCAAAAAGAAAGCCTCGCACCTTGCGTGCAACACCATCCTGTATGACTGGAGCCTGTCCGGCAACGTGCCGGAAAAATTTAAGCTCACGCCACCCGACCCGTGGGCGGGGGATACTAATCGCGGGCGCTGGCTTTGCGAGGGCGCGTTCGAAATTGCGGGTGATCAATTATCCGCTAATGCTTGCTGGGAACCTTTCGGGGTTTCCGATATCTGGCTTTCGCATATGCACGGATTTTCTTGGTTGCGCGATTTGCGTACGCTGGGCGGGGATGCGGCAAGGCGTCAGGCACGCGGCATGGTCGGGCACTGGATCAATACCTATCCGCGCTGGCATGAACTTGCGTGGCGGCCCGATATTCTGGCGCAGCGCGTCGCGCTCTGGATTTCGACATATGAGTTTTTCGGGGCAAGCGCGGAAGACGAGTTTCAGGATTTTTTCCTGCAATCGCTGATCCGTCAGGCGCGTCACCTGCAACGTTCATTGCCCGGAAATTTGCACGGCGTTTCTTTGCTCCGGGGTATACGTGGCCTTCTGTATGCGGGCGCCGTATTCGAGGGGCGCGAGGACTGGATAGAACAGGCGCTTGAGATGTTGGAGGGGCAACTGCCCTTACAGATACTTAGCGACGGCGGGCATATTTCCCGCTCGCCCGCGAAGTTGCTCGAGGCGCTCCAGATCATGATCGATATTCGCGGTGCTCTGGCGGCGGGGGGCTATCCCATACCGCCGGAGCTCCAACATGCTATCGACCGGGCCGTTCCTGCGCTGCGTTTTTTCCGTTTCGCCGATAAGGGTTTTGCGGTTATGAACGGCGCGCAGGAAGGCGACGCTCTGCATATGGATGCCGTACTGGCGCAGTCGGGCGTACGCGGTCGCGCGCTGGAAGGGTTGCCCGCCAGCGGCTATGAACGCCTCGGGCTCGGGCGTACGACGCTGATGATCGATACCGGAAAAACGCCGCCCTATCCGCATGAAGAGGGCGCGCATGCGGCCCCGCTCGCATTTGAAATGACATACGGCAAGGACCGCGTGTTTGTCTCCTGCGGCGGGCACCCGACCGATAAGGGCTGGCAGGAGGCGTTACGCGCTACGGCTGCGCATAGCACGCTGTGCCTCGATAACCGTAACGCGGCGGAAATTCGCGAGGACGGCCATATCTCCCGCCCTGTGCGCATGCCCGTATGTGTACGCGAAGAAGCCAAGGGCGCCGTGTTGGTGGAGGCTTCGCATGACGGGTATGTTCCGCTGAACGGTCTGACGCACCGCCGCCGGATTTACTTGTCAAACAAGGGGAATGATATTCGCGGCGAAGATACGCTCTGTTCTGCCGCGCCGCCGATTAAACCGCATGACGTGGCCATTCGTTTTCATCTTCATCCGCGGGTGAAGGTTTCCCTCATTCAGGACGGTGAGGCCGCGCTGCTACGTCTGCCCTGCGGGTCCGGCTGGCGTTTCATGCATGATGGCGGCGCTTTGGCGCTGGAGGACAGTATCTATTGCGGGCAGGGCAGCCGCCCGCTCAAGACCAAGCAATTGGTCATTTACGGCCAAACCGCCAGCGATTTCGCGCAAGTGAAATGGGGTTTGAGCAAAGAGGGGTAGTAGTTACAAGCCATAAGTTGCAAGTTACAAGACAAGTGTTGCACTAGAATCCTGCAACTTGTAACTCATAACTTGTAACCATTTTCACTTTTTGTTCTTTTTCATGTTTACTTTTTGTTCTCATTGTCGTAGAGTGCCTACAGATGAATGACGGAGGTTGAAATGACAACAATGACACAAAATGCGGCGATGAATATGACACTGGTGGTGGGGTATCGCAGTCCTTACCGCTACAAGATTCCCAGGGGTTTGATTTTAAGGCGAAAAGTGGCGCAGTTTTTGAAAAAACAGTGAATGAATAACAACGTCCTGAAAACAAAGAAAATAGGCTAAAAATGGCCAAAAGCCAAAAAACATATGTATGTCAGTCCTGCGGGGCGATTTCCTCTAAATGGGTGGGGAAATGCGAATCCTGTAGCGAGTGGAACTCCTACGTGGAAGAAGCAGGAGCAAGCGAGGCAGCGCCCAAGGGGCTCGGCGGCGTTACGGGCCGTAAAAAGGGCCGTCATATTGAGTTTGCCGACCTGAAGGGGGCGCATGAGGGCAGAGATTATCCGCGTCATATCTCGGGCATCAAGGAATTCGACCGCGTTTGCGGCGGCGGGTTGGTGCCCGGTTCCGCCACGTTGATTGGCGGTGATCCGGGGATCGGCAAATCGACCTTGCTGTTACAGGCCGTTTGCGCTCTGGCCAAGGCGGGCACGCGCTGCATGTATGTATCGGGCGAGGAGTCCGTGGATCAGGTGCGTATGCGTGCGCAGCGCCTAGGGTTGGGCGATGCCCCAGTCGAGCTGGCGAGCGCCACCAATGTGCGCGATATTATCACCACGCTTGAGGATATGCGAACGGCGCAGGATAAAGGGCCGCCCTCTCTGCTGATTATCGATTCCATCCAGACCATGTTCATCGATACGATTGAATCCGCGCCCGGCACGGTCTCTCAGGTGCGTACATCGGCACAGGAAATCATCCGTATGGCGAAATCGCGCGGACTGGCCGTGATCTTCGTCGGTCATGTGACCAAGGACGGGCAAATCGCGGGCCCCCGCGTGCTCGAGCATATGGTCGATACTGTGCTGTATTTCGAGGGTGACCGTTCCCATCATTTCCGCATCCTGCGCTCGGTCAAGAACCGTTTCGGCCCGACTGACGAGATCGGCGTGTTTGAAATGGCGCATGAGGGTCTGGTGGAGGTTGAAAACCCTTCTGCCCTATTTCTGTCCCAGCGTAATGAGGATGTGGCGGGTTCCACAGTCTTTGCGGGGCTGGAGGGGACGCGGCCCTTGCTGGTGGAGGTTCAGGCTTTGGTTGCCCCGTCTTCGCTTTCTGCGCCGCGCCGCGCTGTTCTGGGCTGGGACCCCAACCGCCTTGCCATGGTCGTTGCTGTGCTGGAAAGCCGCTGCGGTATCTCCATCGGCGGGCATGACATATTCTTGAATATTGCGGGCGGCATCCGCATTTCCGAGCCTGCCGCCGATATGGCTGTGGCTGCGGCCCTGATCAGCGCACTAAGCGGTGTAGCTTTGCCAGCTGAAACCGTATTTTTTGGGGAAATCGGCCTTGCGGGCGAAATCCGCCAGGTCGCCCAGCCTGATTTACGGATCAAGGAGGCCTCCAAGCTCGGCTTTAAGGAGGCCGTATCACCCAAGCCGCATAAAGACAAGGAAAAGCCGGGTAATGTGGCGGGTATGATCGCGCTCAAGCACGTTTCTCGCATTCAGGATCTGGCCGATATGCTGATGAATGAGGGCGGCGGAGTTGGCGGGATAAATGCACCCAAAACTTATGCCCGCCATTGATGCCGGCAACCTGCTTTCAAGGCTTGCTTTTTTCGCCGCTTTTGCCTATTTATTCCTTTTGAAACAACAAGAGCGATCTCCCCCCCCTTATGATCATAGACCTCATCGTTTCCGCAGTTATCATCGTCTCAGCTGTTATTGCATTCCTGCGCGGCTTTATCCGCGAAGTTCTGACCATTTTGGGTACGGTCGGCGGTCTGGTGGCGGCCTATTTCGGCGGCCCCATGCTTGCCCCCTTGATCCGTGGATGGATGGGCGCCGGGGAAGGCGAAGAATCTGCAAAGCTTTTCGATCTCATTCCTTATACCTTGATTGCCGATGCAATGGCCTATGGCGGCATCTTTATTATTGTAGTGATCGTGCTTTCTATTCTTTCCCATTTCCTGGCCGAATCCGCTAAATCGCTTGGCCTTGGCGCGGTCGACCGCACAATGGGCGTTTTTTTCGGCATCTTACGCGGTGCGGTGTTGCTCGGCCTTCTTTACATGCCCGTCTATCTGTTTATCGATAAAACCGAGCGCGAAACATGGTTTAACGGCACACGTTCCTTCTTCTATCTTGAAACCACAGCCGGCTTCCTCGCCGACTTCCTGCCCGAAGGCACGGAAGAGGAAATCAAGGACAAGGCCGAAGGCGCAGCAGGGGATGCCAAAACCGCGAAGGACTTGCAGGATAAGTTAAAAGACATAGATCTTTTGCAGAAGGATAAAAAGAACGAAGATGCGCCCGCAGGTGGTAAGGCACAGGGCGCAGAAGGCTATAGCCCCGAGTTTCGCGAAAAGATGGATGAATTGTTTGAAAACGCCGCACCGGAGAAAAATGTGAATGAGTAACATAGCCCTCGATCTGGAAGATGATAAGCTGCATGAGGAATGCGGCGTTTTTGGCATTTATGGCCATGACGACGCGGCGGCGCTCACGGCTCTTGGCCTTCACGCTCTCCAGCACCGCGGTCAGGAAGCGTGCGGGATTGTCAGTTTCGACGGCGACCATTTTCTTTCTAAACGCGCGCTGGGCCTAGTGGATAATACTTTCAGTTCTGCCGAAGTGATAGAGCGCCTGAAGGGCCATATCGCCATCGGGCATAACCGTTATTCGACGACCGGCGAGCCGATGTTCCGCAATATCCAGCCGCTTTATGCTGATATGGATTTCGGCGGGTTTGCGGTGGCACATAACGGCAACCTTACCAATGCGCATATGCTGCGTGCCGAGCTTGTGCAGCGCGGTTCTATCTTCCAGTCCACAAGCGATACGGAAGTGTTTATTCACCTGATCGCCGTAGAGCGCGAGGGCTCGATTGTGGAACGCCTCGGCAAGGCGTTGCGTCAGGTCAAGGGCGGCTATTCCCTGATCGCGCTGGCGAAAGAGCAGCTGATCGGCGTGCGCGATCCTCACGGCATACGTCCGCTTGTTCTGGGCCGGATGGGCGATACTTACATCCTTGCTTCGGAAAGCTGCGCGTTCGATATTATCGGCGCTACTTTCGAGCGCGAGATTGAGCCCGGCGAAATGGTCGTGATTAACAAAGACGGTTTGAGTTCCTCCCGTCCGTTCGGTAATGACGCCAAACCGCGTTTCTGCATTTTCGAATATATCTATTTCGCGCGTCCCGACAGTTTCATGGAAAGGCGCAGCGTTTATGAAATGCGCAAGAAAATCGGAGCGGAGCTTGCCAAGGAATCCCCTGTGCCGGGCGGCGAGATCGTCGTGCCTGTGCCCGATAGCGGCGTGCCGTCGGCTATCGGATATGCGGAAGAAAGCGGCCTGCCGTTCGAGCTTGGCATTATCCGCAACCATTATGTGGGCCGGACTTTCATCGAACCGACCGACAAAATCCGTAACCTCGGCGTGAAGTTGAAACACAACGCCAACCGCGCCTATATTCAGGGCAAGAGCGTCATACTGGTTGACGATTCCATCGTGCGCGGTACGACATCGCGCAAGATTGTCGAGATGGTGCGCGCCGCCGGAGCCAAAGAAGTGCATATGCGGATTTCATCACCGCCGACCACGCATAGCTGTTTTTACGGTATCGATACCCCATCGCGCGAAGAGTTGTTGGCCTCAAGAATGAGTGTCGAGGAAATATGCGCTCATATCGGCGCGGACTCACTGGCGTTCATTTCCGACGATGGGCTTTATAATGCCATTACCGGCGCACCCCGCAATGGCGAAGCGCGCAAGTTTTGCGACGCGTGTTTCACCGGCGATTACGAGGTCGAGCTGACCGATCATATCAATAACCGTACGGGTTCTTCCGTATCCGACCTGCGCGAGCGGCAGGCCAAAAGATCGTAAAATCCGATGTCTGGTTTTCAGGATAAAATAGCACTCGTTACGGGTGCGTCACGCGGGATCGGGCGGGCGGTGGCGTTGGCGCTAGCATTAAAAGGTGCTCATATTATCGCACTGGCGCGCAGCCGCGCCGCGCTCGAGGAGCTGGATGACGAGATTATAGCCGCGGGCGGCAAGGCAACATTAATACCCATGAACCTGCAAAGGCTGGATGAAGTCGATCAACTTGGCCCGTCTATTTATGAACGCTTCGGCAAGCTGGATATTCTGATTGGTAATGCCGGAATTTTAGGGCCACTTACGCCCGCGCATCAGATCGATCCCAAGGAATGGGAAAAGGTGATGACCATCAATTTCATGGCCAATGTACGGCTCATCCGTACGCTTGACCCGCTTCTGCGTTCCGCCCCTTATGGCCGCGCTGTATTTACGTCCGGCGCGGCGCAGCGTTTTGATGCTTATCGCGGGCCGTATACGGCGAGCAAGGCAGCGCTTGAGGCGCTTGTGAAAATATACGCCGCCGAAACGCGCCAGACGAATATGAAGGTTAATCTGGTCAATCCGGGCTTTGTCGATACGAAGCTTTTATCCGAAGCATATCCCGGCGGGTATCAAGGCGAGACAAAAACTCCCGAAGATGTGGCAGGGGCCTATCTCGATTTGTGTGCCGAAGATTGTTCGGCGCACGGAGAAGTTATTAAGGCGTGAATTTTAATCGTCATTGCGAGCGTAGCGAAGCAATCTAAAAATTTACCTTTTGGTTCTAGATTGCCGCGTCCCCCGGATCAAGTCCGGGGTCCTCGCAATGACGTCTCTATCAGGCAGCTTTCTTTTTCGCGGGCGCCTTGATTTCCTTTTTCTTTTCATCATCGCCGCTATAGGAAATCATCGTCTGGGTCGGGAAGGGAATGGTGATGCCCTCTTTATCCAGCGCCTCTTTCACGGCTTTGGTGACGTCCCATTTGACTTGCCAGTATTCGCCGGTCTCCACCCAGAAACGCGCGGTGATATCGACAGAAGAAGCACCAAGATTGGTGACGAACAAAATCGGCTCCTTGCCTTTAGTATCGACAAGGCGTTTTTCTTTCTTGAGCACACCCTCGATCGTTTTAAACGCTTTGTTGATGTCGTCGTTGTAACTGATGCCGAAAACCAGATCGAGACGGCGCTGCAAGTTGCGGGAAAAGTTTTGCACTTGTGTGTTCCAGAGTTGGCTGTTGGGCGCAAAGATATAAACGTTATCGGTTGTCGATAATTCGGTCACAAACAGGCCGAGTGATTTCACCGTTCCGCTGATGTTACCGGCCGTAATAAAATCACCGACGTTAAAGGGACGCAGGATCAGGAGCATTACTCCGGCGGCAACGTTTGAAAGCGTACCCTGAAGCGCGAGGCCGATGGCAAGACCGGCGGCACCGAGAACAGCGATCAGGCTCGCGGTCTGCACGCCGAACTGCGTCAGGATCATGACAAAAGCCACCGTCATGAGGGAGTATTTCAGAAGACCACCGAGGAAGCTGCGCAGCGTTCCGTCTATCCGGTTAAATTTTCCGATATAGATTTTCAGGAAGTTTCCGGCAAGCCATGCGCCGACCAGTGTCAGTATTGCGATGACAACTTTAATACCCAGAGTGGTGACAATTTCCATTTTTCCCTCTCGTAGTTTTATTTAGATCAGGGGCTATTTATAAGGATTTTTCGAGGTCCTGACAAGCAAGCGGATGGGAACGCCCGTGATGCCGAAATCTTTCGCCAGGCCGTTGATGATATAACGGCGGTAGGCGGGCGGAAGTTCCTTGGGCCGCGCGACCCATAACGCGAAGGTCGGCGGACGGGTTTTGATCTGGGCGATATATTTCAGACGGTTGGAGCGCCCGCCCACAAGCGGCGCGGGATTTTTACTTTCCGTTGCCGCCAGCCAGCGGTTTAGCCCGCCGGTTTTTACGCGCATGTTCCAGCGCTCGTAAGTGTTCAAAACTTCTTTGAGCAAGCGGTTCACATTACGCCCGTTGATTGCCGAAATGGTGGTATAGGGAAGGTCCTTTACCTGACCGAAAGAAGTGTCGAGTTTGTATTGCATTTGCGCCAGCGCTTCCTCGTGATTTTCAACCGCGTCCCATTTATTCAGGGCAAGCACAAGGGCGCGGCCTTCTTCAATTACGTGCTGGGCGATTTGAAGGTCTTGTTTTTCTAAAATTGCGTTGCCGTCAAGGACAAGGATGACGACCTGCGCCAAACGAATGGCGCGGTATGAATCTTCGGCCGACATTTTCTCGATCGCGTCCATGACCTTGGCTTTTTTGCGCAAGCCCGCTGTATCGACAAGCTTAAACGGGCGGCCCTCGAATTCCCAGTTTACGGCGATGGCATCGCGGGTGATGCCAGCCTCCGGTCCCGTCATAACACGCTCGTCATTGACAATGGCATTAAGCAAAGTGGATTTGCCGACATTCGGACGTCCGACAATCGCGACCTTGAGAGGTTTTTCCGGGTCGTCTTCTTCCTGTTCGAATTCGAAGTTTTCATCGCCTTCCAGATCGTCGATATTTTCGGGAAGGTCATCTTCGGATTTTTCATCGTCGGGCAATTCTTCCTCGTCTGGCATGAAGGGCAGAAGAGCGTGATAAAGTTCTTCCATGCCCACACCATGTGCGGCGGAAATGGCGATGGGTTCGCCCAGACCCAAAGCGTATGCTTCGGCGATGGCGCTTTGTGACGCTTTTTCATTTTCACATTTGTTCACGCCCAGAAGGACGGGTTTTTTCTGACGGCGTAGCCAGTCCGCGAAATGTTCATCCAGAGGCGTAAGGCCGGAGCGCCCGTCCACCACGAACAAAACGGCGTCGGCTTGCTTAAGGCCCGCCTCGGTTTGCTTACGCATGCGGCCTTGAATGGAATCGTCGAAATTTTCCTCAAGCCCGGCGGTGTCGATGATGCGGAATTCCTTGTCGAACAGAAATCCTTCCGCCTCGCGCCAGTCGCGCGTTACGCCGGGCGTGTCATCCACGATCGCCAGTTGCTTGCGCGCAAGGCGGTTGAATAAGGTTGATTTTCCGACATTGGGCCGGCCGACGATTGCAAGGGTGAACATTATTTATACGCCGCCAGTGTTCCGTCATCACTGAGGATATAAATAGTTTCATTTGCGATGATCGGGGTGATGGTAATGCTCTTGTTGCCCGCATTCCATTCACCGACTTTCTTGCCGTTATCGGGATCAAATTCGAGAATGCGGCCGTCATTACCCGCAACTATCAGGCGACCGCCGGCAAGAAGGGGCCCGGTCCAGAACAGGGGATCGTCTTTATCTTCGGGGTCTTTAAATGTGGGGAGTTTGGTCACCCAGCGGATCACACCCTTGTCACGGCCCAGCGCCACAAGCTCGTTTTCGTTGGTGACAACGAAAAGGTGGTTGCCCGCAAGCCACGGCGTTTCCGCACCGCCGATTTCACGCTGCCAGATACGTGTGCCTGTGCGCTCATCGATGGCGACCAGTTTGTCGCTAAAGCTGATGGCAATCACCATGCCCTTGTCGATCACAGGCAGGCCGCGAATGTCGGAAAGGCCGGAAAGCCCACCGAGGCGTTGCAGGTTTGCGAGGTTATCCGACCATGCCACGGAACCGTTTTCCACGCGCAAGGCGGTCAGCTCGCCGGAGGAAAATGCGGCAATCACGATGTCACGGTTTGCCGCCGGACTTGCCGCGCCCACGATGCCTGCGCTTTCGGTTAAGGCCTGATGCTGCCAGATGATGCTGCCATCTGTTTCGTTCAGCGCGAGCAGGCGGTTATCCAGCGTGGTCACGTAGATGCGGTTGTCAATAATGGTAGGCGCCGCGCGGGAAGGGGCCGGAATTTTGACGCGCCAGAAAATTTTGCCGTTTTGCGGGTTAACGGCCAGTAATTCGTTGTAGCCGTTGGTCACATACAGGCGTCCACCGCCATAGGCAATGCCGCCGCCGATAACCGGGTCGTCGTCTTTTTCAGAGCCGACATAGCGCAGCCACATGGTCTTGCCGGCCTCCGTGGAAAAGGCAGAGAGCAGGGCTTCGCTGTCGAGGGTGAAAATCGTTTTATCGACAACGACAGGTTCCGCCGTAAGCGGAATTTCATCCGTGCCGCCCTTGCCGATATCGGCCTGCCATAATTTTTTCAGCGGCTCGGGGCCTAGTGCAAGGTTTTGCATCGAGTGATTGGGGTATCCACCCGCTTGCGGCCAGAATTGATTGCGCCATGCGGCGGGCATGATCAGACCTTGCTCGTTGAGGGATGGATCGTCGGGCTCAAGCGCGCTTTGCAGCTCCAGCACAGAAAGGCGTTCGCCAGGAAGCGGGGCCTTTTTGTCGTCGCCGGAACACGCCGTAAGAGCAGCCAAAGAAAAAACCGCGAGAGCCAAAACCAGTCCGCTATGTTTGTTCAATCCTTTCATGGGCGTTTCCTATTCGTCTTTTACGTTACCCTGTTTCAGGGCATAAACGTGATCCAGTGCCTGCGCTCTGCTGCTCAGGCTTGCGGGCAAATTTTTGGCTTCGATGACGGGGGTCAGTTGCTGGCGGGCCTCTTCGAATTTCTGTTCTTTATTGGCCAGCAATACCGCCATGTCGATGCGGGCGTGATAACGCCACGGGCTTTTATCGTTCCCGGCGATGGCGGAAAGGGCGCTGTAAATTTTTTCAAGTTCTTCTCCTGCTTGAACGTCTTGCGCACCAAGTTTTGCATTCATGAGCGCGCCAAGTTCGCGGAACTGCTGCGGCGCTGATTTATCTTCGGCCAGCTTGGCATATAACGGCGCTGCCAGTTCCGGTTTGCCCTCTTTCATATATACGCCCGCGGCCTGAAGTGTGCCGATAGCATCAAGCCCGCCGCGAAGGTTAAGGGCCTCAAGGTCGAGATTGGCCGGGAATGCGGGGTCGTCCATGACGGCCAGAAGCGCTTCGGTCTGGGTCCGGCGGACTTTGGAATCCCAAGCCTTATAGGCGGAGATTCCGGCGGTGGTCAGGATCGTCATAACCACGAAAAATATAATGGCCCCGCCGTTTTCACGCCAGAATTTCGCCAGTTTTTCCTGGCGCATAACTTCGTCTAGTTCGGCAAATACATCACTCATTTTCTAACTCCTTGGACAGGATAGAATAAATAAAGCATATGGGGCGGGCTTTCCAGTCTTTCTTGTCTTCGGCCCCTATTTCCATTTAATCGAACAGCCCATGGAGGGGAATTGCTGGTAAGGTCCTGCGCCAATCTCGGCGATACGCTGCATGGCCTCAAGCATCTCACGGCGGGTGTTCTGGTTGGCCTCGCTTGCGCCCGCACTATCGCAGCGCCCGCGGTATTGCAACGCTCCATCGGCGTTAAAACCGAAAATATCGGGCGTGCAGACAGCGCCGTAGGCATGCGCCACGTCCTGCGTTTCATCGATCAGATAGGGAAAGGTGAAGCCGTGGGTTTTTGCGAATGTTTTCATGTGTTCGAACCCGTCTTCGGGATAGGTTTGCGTGTCGTTGGGCATAATCGCGGCCACGCCTATCCCGATATCCTGCAGGGTCTTACAATCGGCCACCAGCCGCTCGATAATTGCCTTTACATACGGGCAATGATTGCAGATAAACAGGATCAAAAGCCCCTTTGGCCCCTTGATTTCCGCCAAAGTCATTGTTTTTCCATCAATATTTTTCAGGGCAAAATCAGGGGCGTAAAAATCTTCGTCGCGTGCGGGTGTGTGGAGAAGTGTCATGATTTTTTCCTTTCCGGCGCCGGTCGTGGTAAAATATTTGTATGAGTGAGATTATCACCTTTAGCGCTCAAAGCCACCCGTCGGGTTTCACCAATGCACAGTTCAAAAAACTGGACGGTCTTTATTTGCTTGCCGCGGCGCATAAGGCCCTTCTTCACCGGACGGTCGAATGCGATTTTGACGAGGGCGTGGCGAGCTATACTTACTACAAGGCCGAGCGCCAGCCCCCATATTTGCAGTTCGTGATTCGCCGCGTAGGACCGCGGACAACGATGTATGAGCTGTTTTTACAGGGAAAGGGGAGGATTCTCAAAAGCGGCGTGTTTGAAAAGGCCTATAGCCGCCTGAAAGAAGAGGTTGAAGGATTGCTCTAGACTCCGCAACGGAGTTGTCTACATTATTGCCCGGATTAACCAATCGGTAAAAGAACTGTTCATGCTTAAAACCACACTTAAAACACTGCTCGTCCTGCTTGTGTCTGCACCGGCCTTTGCCGCCTATGACAAGCCCTATATCGGAGAAATGAAAATATATCCGGCCAAGCACGAGGACACGCTGGTATACATCGCGCGCGACAACAATCTCGGCTTTGTGGAAATGCGCGCCGCCAACCCGGATGTCGATCCGTGGCTTCCCGGCGAGGGGACGGAACTAATTATTCCCACACGCCACCTTTTGCCCGATGCGCCGTATAAGGGGATTGTGATCAACCTGCCGGAAATGCGTCTTTACGCATTTATTAACGGCGACAGCGAACCGGAAAGCTATCCGATCGGCGTGGGGCGCGAGGGTCTTGGAACGCCGCTGGGTACGACGGAAATTGTGAGAAAGCAGGTAGGGCCGACATGGCGTCCGACGCCTCGTATGCGTGAGGAAAATCCGAAACTGCCGGAATCCATCGGCCCCGGGCCTGAAAACCCGCTGGGCGATTATGCGATGTATCTGGGCTGGCCGCAATATGCCATTCATGGCACCAACAAGCCGTTCGGCATTGGGCGGCGCGTTAGCAGTGGTTGTATCCGCATGTATCCGGAAGGCATTGAGGCCCTCTTCCAGCGCATTCCCATCGGTACTCCCGTTCGCGTGGTGGATCAGCCTATCAAGCTGGCGTGGATCGAGAACGAGCTTTATCTCGAGGCACATCCGGATATGGAGCAGGCCTTCCAGATGGAAGAAACCGGCCAGATATATTCACACCAGCTGGATAATGATGATTTGAAAGCGATTATCGATGTGGCTGGAAAATATAAGGACGATGTGGACTGGGCGCTTGTGCGTCATGCTGTAAAAGAGCGTAAAGGTTATCCGGTGAAAATCGCAGAGCGCCCGGAAGGAAGCGCGCCCGTGCCCGGTGAGGAGAAGCGCGGTCAAGACCGCGTGGAGAATAAAGCGGGGGCAGAAAAGCCCGAAAGTTCCGATGAAGGCAAGACCGCGTCTTAGGGCGCGGCGGCAAGCCAGAGCGTGCCCAGCCCGTATGCAAACGGGATGATTAGCGGAGCGGAGAGGAACAGCATCCGCGAGCTGTTTTTCAGGAATAAAAAGCTGATACTAAAAGCCGCGCACACCGCCCATGTCAGGATGGTTCCGGTGAAAAATTTTTGTTGGAGAATGACGGTTTCGGCGCTCGCGCTATCCGCATCCAGAAAACCCAGACCGATCCCAAGATTGTAGGCAAGGCTGACCCCCAGAAACCCGATAATATTGGCAACAATCAATAGAGAAATGGTCTTTATATTCATATGAGAGGCCTTTCGTTCCAGAAGGCCAGTTTAGCTGGAAGAGAGGCATAATAAAAGGGCCGCCCACATTTAAGCGGACAGCCCTTTCTAGATTACTATTTTGTAATCACGCCGTTAGGCGACAATTACTTGCTTTGGCTGCTTCTGAACACGCGCTGTGTGCCGTCAGTTTTACCGGCTGTACGCTCTGTTGCGTATGAAGCGCCTGAATCGGATGTTTGTGTTGAAGAGCATGCGGCCAGTGTAAGAGCTGTACCGATGATGCAGATTGTTGCGGCTAACTTTTTCATGTTTATCCTCATAATGAATGTTTCTGGTTAGTTTTTTAAATAAGCCTAAAAAGAACAAATGCAGCCTCTCTATTACAAGAAGAGCGATTTTATCTCTTATTCTTACGCCCAAGTGAATAGAGGTTGGAGACTCTTTTCAAGTATTTTTTTGTGTTTGAATAAAATGTTACCCAGCTTCTGTGACTCTTTTGCATCGCCCCTGTGGCTTTTATGCATCAGTCCTAGCTCCGCTCGTGGAGAGCTACTCTTTCGAAGTATGCTTCAATGCCGGTTTTTAAGGCTCCGGCAATTTTTGCCCGGTAGGACGGGTCGCTAAGAAGGCGGGCTTCACTGCGGTTCGAGATAAACCCTGCTTCGATGAGTACAGAAGGAATATCGGGCGCTTTAAGCACCGCAAATCCGGCATGGCGGTGAGGGCTATCCAGCGTACGAACGCCGTTTGATTTCAATTGCCCCACGATAGAATTGGCGAAAAACTTGGCCTGATTGGTGGTATCACGCATGGCCAGGTCCACGAGGATATTGGCTACTTCTTCGTCTTCCGTACTCAGGTCTATGCCAGCAATCAGATCCACCCGGTTTTCACGAGCTGCCAGCTTGGCCGTTTGGCTGTCCGAGGCCTTTTCAGACAGGGTGTAGATGGATGCCCCCTGAACATTCGGTTTTTCAATGGAATCGGCGTGAATGGAAACAAACAGATCGGCGTTGTTGTGCCGGGCGAATTTGACGCGGTCGGTCAGGCGTATAAACACGTCGCTTTCGCGGGTTAGTTTAACGCGGTAGCGGCCTGTGGCTTCAAGCTGTCTACGCAGTTCTTTAGAAAGAGCGAGAACAATGTCCTTTTCCCTTGTGCGACCGTTAATGGCACCGGGGTCCTGCCCGCCATGGCCGGGGTCGATAATAATAAGCGGTTTTTTCTTTGGTGCCGTCTTGTCCGGTTTGCGGGACGGGGTGGCCATTCCGGCAGTTCTGGCTTCGCTCTGGCTTGTTATTGCTCTGGAGGCTAGCGCTTGCTGGCTGTCGAGAGTGCCGTGGATTTTTCCTTTATGTGCATCAAATGTGGACGGGCTGACGGAAGCGTAATCGATGACCAGACGATCGGAACGGTCTGCCGCGCGGGGCAGTAGGAACGCAGTTTTGATTTCCGGCGGCTTGTCTATATCAATGACAATGCGCGAGATGCCATCCTGAAGTTTGCCATGACGCACGCTTTTAACGTTCAATCCGGCGGGTTTAGGGACGGGGCTGGCGTTCCACGTGAAGCTGGGTAGGTCGATCACAAGCCGGTAAGGGTCGGGCAGGGCAAAGACACGGAAATCGGTTATTTCGCTGAGCTCAAGGACAAGGCGCACCTTGTCTTCGTGCTTGCCGAAACGTACATCCTCGACGCTTAAGGCGCTGGCTGGACGGGAAGCCCCAAGCCCGCAAATGAGCACCGTCAGAAATAACGAAACAAGTTTTATAATACGCAAGCAGGACAAGGGCCACCGGAGATTTATTAGAAGTTGTAACCTTTAAACCATATAGCATAAGGCGGCAGGAGGACAGAGGTTTCAAAATCCGGAATCCACATATTATATGACAAGCTAGTGCGGCTCCTGAAAATATGCGCAATTCAATACTGACGACAGGCAATAACTTATTATTTTCAAATGCTTACCGTAAGGTGAAAACGAATCACTTTAGTGCTTGTACATTTTTTCGGGCGGGTGTAAGGTGCCAAAAGGTATTTTCTATTGTTGTACGCGCAAAGAGTGAAGACTACCCAAAAGGTTTCGCGGTACTTCAATAGCAAAAATTTGGTTTAACAAGTTTTGCGCGTCTTTCGCGCCGTCTCTCCGTTGTTAGGGAAAGGCAGGCAGCGGGCGCGCCAGTTGGAGATATAATATGACGAAGCGTATGTTAATTGACGCAACCCACGATGAAGAAACACGGGTTGCGGTGGTCGATGGTAACCGCCTTGAAGAATTCGAATACGAAAGCAAATTCCGCAAACCCCTTAAAGGCAGCATCTTTTTAGCGAAAGTCACCCGCGTGGAGCCATCGCTTCAGGCGGCTTTTGTTAACTTTGGTGGTAACCGTCACGGCTTTTTGCCATTTTCTGAAATTCACCCTGACTACTTCCGTATTCCGATTTCGGACCGCGAGGCGCTTATGGCCGAGCAGGAAGCCCTGATTGCCGAAGCTGAAGAGCGCGAGAAAGCCCGCGAGGAAGCGGGTGAAGAGCCCCACGATACAGCGATTATCGAAGCGGATGAAGCCGATGCATCCAACGAGCCGGTCGAAACGGTCGAGGATATCGAGGATATCGACCTTGATGACGACGAAGTGGAAGACGAAGAAGAGCACGCCGAAGATTCCGAAGGCGAAGAGGCTGGCGAGGATGATGCAGATGGTAACCGCCGTGACCGTGGCCGCGGGCGCGGGCGCGGACATCGCGGCGGACGCGGCAGAGGTCGAGGACGCGGCCAGAATTTCCGCAACCGCACGGATGAGACGTTCGAAGACGAGAACGATGTAGAGCGCCGTTTCCGTTTCTCTCTTCGCCGCAAATACAAGATTCAGGAGGTTATTAAGCGCGGCCAGATCATGCTGGTGCAGGTTTCCCGCGAAGAGCGCGGTAATAAGGGCGCGGCGGTAAGCACTTACCTTTCCCTGCCCGGTCGTTACTGTGTACTAATGCCGAACTCCCCGCGTGCGGGCGGCGTATCGCGCAAGATCGCCAATTTCAAAGACCGCGCGAAGATGCGCGACATGCTGAAATCTTTTGAGATTCCCAAAAGCATGTCCGTCATCGTGCGTACCGCAGGCGTAGAGCGCACCAAGACCGAGATCAAACGCGACCTCGATTATCTTATGAGGCTTTGGGACAATATCCGCGAATTGACCTTGGAATCCACAGCGCCCGCGCTTGTTTATGAAGAGGCGGATCTGATCAAGCGCGCCGTGCGTGACATGTACAACAAGGATATCGACGATATTCAGGTTGCGGGCGAAGAAGGTCATAAAACGGCCAAGGCATTCATGAAAATGATGATCCCGTCTCATGTGAAAAAGGTGATCCTTTATAAGGACGACAAAAACGTTCCGATGTTCCACAAATACGGCATCGAAAACCAGATCAGCGAGATCGGTCAGACGTCCGTAACGCTGAAATCAGGCGGTTATCTTGTGATCAACCCGACCGAGGCGCTTGTCTCTATCGACGTAAACTCGGGCCGCGCGACCAAGGAACGCCATATCGAGGAAACGGCACTCAAGACCAATCTTGAAGCCGCAGACGAAGTGGCGCGCCAGCTCCGCCTGCGCGACCTTGGCGGGCTTGTGGTCATCGACTTTATCGACATGGAAGACCGCCGCAACAACGCGAAGGTCGAGCGCCGCATGCGCGACGCGCTTTCCGGCGACCGCGCCCGCATCCAGATGGGGCGCATCTCCAGCTTCGGCCTGATGGAAATGTCGCGCCAGCGCATGAACCCGTCCCTGACCGAATCGCAGTTCGAGAAATGCGAACATTGTCAGGGCGTGGGCATGACCCGCACGGCGGACGCTGCGGCGATCATCGTGCTGCGCAGTCTTGAAGACGAAGCAATGAAGCATCGTGATGCGGCGCAGATGATTTTGCACATTCCCAACACCGTGGCGATGTACATGCTTAACAGCAAGCGCAAGCACGTAACCGAAATCGAAGAGCGTTACGGGTTGAGCATTCTGATCCGTGTTGATGACGCTCTTGGCGCTTCCGGCTACAAGATCGATGTCGTGCGCGGCGGCGAGGACGAAGAGACAGAGAGCGCTTCCGGCGAAGAGCTGGAAAGTCAGGACTGCGGTAATCGCGATGAAGGCGAGGGCCGTGAAGATCGAGGCGGGCGTAGAGGCCGCCGTGGTGGACGTGGCCGCAGAGGTCGTGGACGCGAGCGTAACGAAGATGCCTCCAATGACGATCAGGCAGAGCAATCTGCCCCGCAAGAGGAAACGGCGGCAGAAGAGCAAACTCCCGCCAAAGCCGAGGCGAAGAATGAATCCAAGGCTGAATCCAAACCTCAGTCCAAAGAAAAAGACGAGGTGAAAGAAGAGGCAAAAGCGGACGAGAAGAAGGATAAAAAACCCGCTCGCGGCCGCAAGAAAAAGGCGGACGAAAAGTCATCTGATGATAAAAAGTCCGAGGACAAAAAAGCCGCCGCTTCCGGCAAGGAAAAGGATTCCAAACCCGCCAAGGAAGAAAAACCCGCCAAAGCGCAGGATAGCTCTTCCAAAAGAGCGGAAGAACCCAAGGCCGATAGCAAGAAGATCGCACCCGGTCAGCCGTCTAATGATGCAAAAGCAGCCGCTCCGGCTGTGAAGGACTACGAGACCGTGAACGAACCGCCTAAGCAGAAGAAAAAGGGCTGGTGGAGCCGGGGTTAGGTTTTCTCAAAAAGGTTAAAGTTGACCAAAAATATCTATTTACATAATTTTAATGTTGTGTTACGTTTAATCTCTTTTGTTTAAGGAGGGTAAAAGTGACAGTTCAAGATTCAGGTAATTCAATGCCAGGCTCGGCACGTAGTTTAGATGGTTCTTCTACAGAGGCGTGGAATAATGTGGCAGCAGAAGGTAAAGCAGAAAGTGAAAACGCTAATGTACCAGCAGATGACAAGCAAGGTCTTATTTTAAGTATTCTAGGGCTTAAGAAAGGAACGGAAGTCATATGTGTGAGTGATCCGGATAGAAAAATATGGGAAGTTATAGGAGCAGCGTATTCTCCTCTGATGTCTGATTGGGCTGTGGTAGGCCTTAAACCTGGAAAAGATAATGATAAAACTCAACCATTATGGGTCCCGGCATATGAAGTGGCAAAAGCCGAAAGAGATTACTTTGCTCGCCAACATCATAAACACCTTAGATCTGACGTTAAAACCTCATTGGATGTTGATCGCTCTTTTGACTAAAGTTAGACTCTAAAAGTAGAGTTTCCTACCGCGCCAGTAACACGTGATAATAATAATTCACGTCCGGGTTAGCGTTAACATCGGTGAAGCATCCGGCGCGTTTGCCGTCCAGTTCAAACGGTGTCGGGTCGCCGTCTATAATCACCGGGCTGCCGCTTGCGAACGTGCCGGTATAGGGCGTGGTGGCAATGCCGGTCGCATCAGTGGGGATCGTTCCGGCGGCGCCGACGCCTAGTTCACGGTTGATCTGAAGGCACAGGGAATTGGTCACGTTGGGCAGCAGCATGATCAGGTCGTTACCGCTGATTGCTGCCGTGGTGCCGACCGGATTGGCGGCCGTGCCCACATTATTAGCGCCGGTAAATATCCATGCGCTGCCGTCATTTGCGCCGCCCGCCGGAAGCATATAATTCTGTCCGCCGCCGCCGGCATCGAAAACAAGGCAGCCCGTGCCCGTACAATTATTATTGGTGTAGGTTGCCGGAGTTTCGCCGTGGGCGAAGCTGAGATCGTTTTCGGAGACGCCGCGTAAGGTCATTTGCTCCACGGCCACCTCAATCCCCTTGGCGTAGCGCATGATTTCAGAGGCGCGCACGCGTTGCTGCTCCACATCGCCGCTTTGATCAACGCTGGAGCCGCCGCGGCTCAGCACAATCGTCAAAATGGCGAGCAGGGCGATCGCCAGCAAGATGAACCAGAGCACGTTGCCGCGCTCGTCCTTACGGTGTTGGGAATTGGTGATGCGCATTATTTTCCCTGCCACTTCGTTAAACGTTCAATGACCTTTTCCATGTCCTCCGGCGTGCCGGCATATGACATGCGCATTGTAGCATTGCCGCGGTTAACATCGAAATCCAGCCCCGGCGTGGCGGAAACTTTGGCTTCGTTGAGCATGCGGTTGCAAAACTCTTCCGAATCGTTGGTCAGGTGATGGATGTCGGCATAGATGTAAAACGCGCCGTCCATCGAGGAGAGTTTGTCGAAGCCCGCACTGGGTAATCCACGTTTAAGGATGGCGCGGTTCTTACTGTATTGCGCCACATATTCATCGAGTATGTCGGTATGATCGAAAACCTTATACGCCACATGTTGTGATAATGTAGGCGGGGAAACGAAGAGGCTTTCGGACAGTTTTTTCACCCGGTCGGTCAGATCGGTGGGCAGCACGATCCAGCCCAGCCGCCAGCCGGTCATGGCGAAATATTTCGAAAATGTGTTGAGCACCACGGCGCTGTTTGAATATTTAAGCGCGGTTTCGGCGGAAGTTTCGTAAGTGATGCCGTGATAGGCCTCGTCCGAAATCAGGCGCACGCCGTTTTGGTCGCACCAGTTGCAGATTTTTTGCAGCTCCCCCGCATCGATAATCGCGCCCGTGGGATTGGCGGGGGAGTTGATGATTAGTCCGTCGAGTTTGCCCTTATAGGCGGAAAGAATCTCCGCCGTGGGTTGGTAATTGGTGGCTGGACCCGTTTCGATCTCGACGATTTCAAGGTTCAGACTTTGCAAAATATTGCGGTAGGCCGGATAGGTCGGCATGGTCAGGCCGATTTTATCGCCCGCCTCGAACGCGGCGAGGAAGGTCAGGATAAACCCGGCGGAAGAGCCCATGGAAAGCGCAATGTTATTATAATCAACATCCGCGCCGTAAGTATCGCGGTAATACACGGCGATGCGGTCGCGCAAAAGCGGCATGCCTATGGCCGCCGTATAGCCCTGCCGACCGTCATTATCCAGCACCTGTTTGGCGTATTCGATGGCGGGTTTGGGCGCACCGAAACAAGGTTGCCCGGCCTCTAGGCGGATAATATCTTCCCCGCGCTCGATTCGCTCGTTTACCGCGCTGAGAATCGCCAGAGCGCGGAAATTGGGAATATCGGATCTGTTGGAAACTTTCAGGGCCATAACTGCTTAAAACTCCGCTTTTATTTACCCCTCTATAACGCCACAAAATGCGTGGCGGGGCAAGGGTAATGGCTTGAAAGCCCTAGGGTTTGTGAGAGAGTGGGCATTTCGGCTATGGGCCGCATTTTTTGATTAAAAACCATTTCAAATTCTAAGTTTATTTACCTTGTATTTACATATTTAATGATATGATGGTTTTATAAGGGTCGCTGAGCCGTAAGAGCTTAAAAAGCAAGAAAAAGACCAGCGATAACAAATGGGATATTGGATAAGGAAAGAGGGTCAAAAAGAGCTATGAACGTGGTCTGAAGGTTTGCGTTTTCGGATCCGTTTATGTTTCCAGATATAGAATTTAACAGGTTTTACTTGTCTCTTATGTCATGTGCTGGCCTGTAGTAATTTCGGACAACGTGTTGCCCCGCCGAACTGTCCGGAGCTTATATTACTAGAGGTCTATCTTTCCGCCGGGAGTTTCTCCCGGCGGACTTTTTTTTATCATCCGGGTTTGCTACAACATATGCATTGAACATAGAACGGAGGCGTGAATGCGCAGTTTATTATTAACTATGGGCGCTGCGGCGCTGCTGTTAACTGCGGGTCAAACCGCGCAGGCGCAGGAAGAAAAAAGCGAGAATGCCAAAGCTGAAGCCGTAGAGGCTCTTCACAACGCTACCAAAGATATCACCGAAGATTTAGACGAAGCGGACAAGCTGCATTTTTACGCGATCTATAATAATTACAACCTGATCAAAACCGTGGAAACTGTGCGCGGCGATGTAGAGATGGCGGTCCAGAGCTGCGGCAAAGAAAATCCGGATTTGAAAGAAAAAATCGAAAGCCGTTTCGAGGCGTGGAAGGCGGCGGTAAATCCCGTTCTGGCCGAAGCGCAGGGCCATACCGATAACATGATGAACGTGCAGGATTATGTGCCCGTGGAATCCATCGAAAATATTTTTACCAAAATCGATGCCGCGCGGACGAGCGCGGAAGGGCAGATTACCAAGGTTCCGGTTACATCGCCCGAGGCGTGTAATTTCCTTCACGATAAAATGGATGAAACGCAAGGCCATATGGTTGACCTTCTTCGGGCGACGCTCATGAGCTATCCGCAGGCCCAAGGTCTGGAGAAATCACCGGAGGAAAAGGCGCCTGAAGGTAAGCCCGAAGAGGGGCCCTCCGAGACTGCCCCGAAAGAGGAAGCCGCTACTCCGGCGGAAGATTTGTAGGCCGATGAAGATTCTTCACGTTATGGCGGGCGGGGCGCATGGCGGCGCGGAAACAGCGTTTGTCGATATGTGCATCGCCCAGCATGAGGCGGGGGAAGAAATTGAGGTCGTTACCCGCGCCAATCCCGTCCGCGTGCCGCAACTGGAAGCGGCGGGCATCAAAGTGCATTCAGCGCCATTCGGCGGCCCCGTGGATCTTTACACACCGTTTAAAATCGCCGGAATAATCAAAAAATTTAAACCGCAAATCGTGCAGACATGGATGAGCCGCGCGCCCGCCAAGTTGCCAAAATGGCGCGGGGAGCAAAGCAAAAAACCATACCGCGTGCTGGCGCGGCTCGGCGGATATTACAAAATTAAATATTTCACTCGCGTTGATTATTTCGCCACGATCACACCGGACATTAAGCGCCATCTGGTCGATCAGGGGATTCCCGAAAGCCATGTCCGGCATATTAATAATTTCGCCGAAACCGAAAGCGCCGCTGCGCCCGTTTCCCGCGCCTCTCTCCATACGCCGGAGGATGCGACCGTTTTGCTGGCGCTAGGGCGGCTGCATGACGCCAAGGCGTTCGACGTGTTGATTGAGGCGGTGGCGGGCATTCCGGACGCTTATCTTTGGATCGCGGGCGAGGGGCCCGACCGTGAAAAGCTGGAACATCTGATCACGGTGATGGAACTTAACGATCGCGTGAAACTTCTGGGTTGGCGTAGCGACCGCGCGGCATTATTTCAGGCGGCGGATATTTGCGTTTTCCCCTCCCGCTACGAACCCTTCGGTACTGTATTCGTACAGGCATGGGAGCAGGAAACGCCGCTTGTGACGACAGCCGCCGACGGTCCGGCGCAATTCGTGCGTGATGAGGAGGATTGCCTCATGGTGCCGATTAATAACGCGAGCGCTCTGCGTGCGGCAATCGAGCGCGTGATGGGCGATAAGGACTTTGCGGCGCGGCTGGTGAAAAACGGCCGCGCGCGTTACGAAGCAGAGTTCACCAAGGCCAAGATGCTGGCCGAGTACCTTGATTTTTATAACGAAATCCTGAAGCGTTAACATAACCTTAACCCTTTTCCCGTATAACCTATCTTAGCGTAGTGGCATTGCGACCCTGCGTTTAAAGCTTAAGCATAACAATAACAAAGGTTTAAAGAGATAGGGGTTTAGTTTATGGCGGGCGATCCTGCTGTCACAGAAGAAGAGCTGGAGATGAAAACAAGAGCGGTTAGTTCCGCTCTGGTCAGTATTGGCCATGATAATATCTCGACAGCCAGTGGCGAGGAATTGCGCACCATTATTGATCGCGACGTTCTGCCTAAAGTAGCGCAATTGTTTAAAATACAAGTACCGCCTACGGGGCTGGTTCTGGATATGGACTTCGTTGATAAACTGGATCAGGGTGTCAAGGCGTTCAGAGAGGCAAAATCTGACAAGCCGGAAGGAAAATCGATTTATGACGGTCTGGCGGAGGCTAAAGCCAAAGGCCATCTGGAGCTTCTAAAATATGACAAACTGGAGGAGCTCAACGGTAAAAAAACACTTAGTATAGCGGGGGTTGTAAGTGTTGCCACCGGAAAGCCGCTTCTTGACGATGATGCATACAAAGCACTGAAAGCATTGCCCCCTATATATGTTGATAAATTAGAGGGGTTGTTTGATCTCGTTGAAAAACCGAAAGCGCCCGGTGAGCCGGATAAATTTAAAAATTTTACAGACAATCTAAGAATACTGATAAAGGCCGGAAAAATCGGTGTGAAACCGAAGGAGGTAGCCGCAGCGGCATCTCCGCCGCCAGCAGCAGAACAGCCTCCTGCTACTCAACCGCCAACTGCATCTTCGACACCGCCTGCTTCTGATCCGGCTGTTCCAAGTGATCCTGCACAGCCTCCGGCGGCAGCTTCATCGCCGCCAGCAGCAGAACAGCCTCCTGCTACTCAACCGCCAGCCTCAACGTCTAGTTCTCCTGCTCCGGCTGCGGAAGGTGGTATTTCTCCTCCATCCGGTCCGGTTACCGGAGACGCAGCTTCGCAGCCAGCCTCTGCGGCAGCACCAGCGGCGGATGCGGCGGCTAAGCCAGCCGAAGAGCCTCCTTTAAAAACATTTGAAACCGCAACCGAAGCATCCGAATGGGCGGAAGTCTATCTTGCTGATTTTGCAAAAGCCAACAACACCATTTCCGCGCCCGCCCCGGCAAATGGCGTTTTTGACGATGCTTCGAAAGCCTCTGCATGGAGTACTATTACCCTTATTAAAAAGGGACTCGGGATCGAGCCTGCCGACGGCGTATACAATGCCGGGGTGCATGATTTAATTGCGGGTAAGTTGAACGCGGAAAGCGCTTCGGATTTCCGGGCAACACTTGCCGGATATCTGGATTCTGATAAAGCCAAAGGTGATAGAAAGCTTCGCCAGTTTCTTGCGGCGATGAAGAAACTTTCTGCGGTGCCCGGAACGTTGCTGGATGCTCCGCCACCCCCGCCAAAGGTTGGTATTCTGGATGGCTTCAAGCAATCAATACAAGAAACTCGCGACATGATGGCCCAGTTTTTGGGTGATGAGAAAGCAACCAGTATCCTGCGTATGGTTTTCGGTTTTGTCGCACAGTTTCTCGGCCCGATTTTGGGAAGGTTTGGAATTAATATAGGTCCTATATTTTCAGCTATCGGGATGGATGAGTTTCTTGATGAGAAGGGAAATATCAGTCCCGAAAAAATGAACCAAGCTATGCAAAAAATTTACACGGATGCTGCAAGGGCAGTTAACGACGATCCGGCCAAGCTGAAGGAAGAAGTTCTAAAAAGATATGATGAAGAAATAGAAAAAGGCGGGATTCTTATTAAATTTGCTAATCTGTTTACAGATGAACAAGCCAGAAGAAAGGCTCTTGAAGATTCTCTCGACGCAGCTGCGGCCAAACAAGAGCTTTCTATTGAAGAGCGTGCCAAGATATTTGCTAATTCAGCTCAGGGTAAAGGGGAGGAAGCAAAGGCCGCAGCTGAGGCTCCTGCCACAGGTGCTGGTGTCGAAGTCGGGAAGGGCGCCGTTAATCCACCGCCATACAAACAGGAACCGCCTGCGCAGGCAGCGCCTCCTGCCGCGCCGCGCGGTGACGAAACGCAGAAACCGCCATCACTGCCGCCGCGCCGTGGTGATGCAGTGCCGGAGCGTGATGCCGACGATGTTGATTTTAGGGCTCTAGGTGCGCGTTTCTTGGGCAAGGACGATCCGAGCTATCAAATGGTTGCGCGCGCTTTTGCAGGCACGCATCAGGTCGATGTCGTTACCGCAGTGCAGGGTGTCAATATTTTGATCGGCCGTTACGAGCAAGGCGAGTTGCATGTCTATAACGTGAACGGCAAGCTCGGTCCGCTGGTTGCAAATCAGAGCGCGGGATCGAAGATGATTGCAAGTTCCAAGCTGGTGATAAACGAGGGGAGCGATGCAAAAACCGTCGAGCTTCTCGGTGATTTCCATGCGGCGGCAAGGGCGCGTTATTCGTTTGATACCAAACATACACCAGAGGGGCGTGTGAAGTTGCGCGAACTGGTGCAGAAACACGAAGACGCCGCGTATCTTCTTAAAACCCAGCATCCAGGCGTGCTTATTGGCAAAGCTTACGGCAATACCGGCCCCCATGTGGCAAAGCCGATGAGCGGCCCTTATGAGGGATCTGTGCCGGAGTCTGAACCTGTGAAGCTATTACCAAAGGGCAGTCCGATCAGACATCCGGACGGTTCCCATTCCTTTACACAGCGTGATACGTGGGTGCCGTTGACGGCAGAGGAAAAAGCGCAGAGGGTTGACCGCGTTCTTGCTTTCGATGAGGCGGCCAAGGGAGCGTCAAACGAGCCGATTATTTTGCACCGCGGTTTTAGCATTCATGCCGCTCCGGACGGGGAAACCAAGGCTACATTCCGTGATAACAAGAAAGATGTGGAAGGCGCAGCGCCGCCAGCGCCTGTTGTTACCAATCCTTACGACCTGAAAGAGACGCATCAGGCAACGGCTGATATGGAACGCGGGCGGTAATTCTATCGCTTTATACATTGCCGCGTTTCGGGTATGGTAAAGGCCCGTAAATTTTTTAAACGTTGCTTTCATGTCCAGACCGCCGCCCGATCATCCGGAGCATTTTTCTCCCTTCTCGCCAGAGCTTGACGAGCTTTGCGCCGCGCTTGAGCGTCTCTACATCAAGGGCAATTTGAGCGGGCGGCTGAATTTCCGCGTGAAGTTTCCTTACGCCGCGCCGCTCGTTTTCGGGTGTGATTTGCTGGGTTATGACGAGGAAGGAACGAAGGATAAAAAGCATCGCGCGAAACTGGAGGCCGAGGCTGTAGTGCGCCGGGGGGAGCTTTTGACTGAGTTGGAAGAAATCAAGGATAACAGCCTTGAGAACGGTATGCTGAACGAGGGGTATGCACGTTCGATTTTCGACCGTTTCGGCAAGGAATTTACAAGCTATGTTTACAGCAAGGAAGTGATCGAGAGGTTTGCGCCGCCGCAGGAAGAAAAAACGGAAGAGGTGGAATCTAAACCGGTCATACGACCGCAGTTTACAAATTTAAAACTTGCCAAATTGCCGCGCGAGGGAATTACCTACCGTGAGCTTCTGGCCTCTCTTCCGGTGGAAGCGCCTTTTTCTCTTAAGCTTACATTTAATGAGCGCGCCTATTTACGGCTTTCACCCGAAACGGTGTAGATGCTCCAGATCAGCAACATAAGCAACGTCAGCGCTCCGGCTTGATGCAAGACAGCGAGTGGGAGAGCTACGGCGGAAAGTAATGTCGCAATTCCCAATCCCATCTGGACGAGCGCCATAACGGCTAAAGCATGAAAGACGGGTGAATCTTCTCCGCGTTTTTTTGCATGCGCCCAAAGACCCAATACCATGGCAACGGTGAGCATCGCGAGCCAGCGGTGGGTGAATTGCACGCTTTCATGGTTTTCAAAGAAATTGCTCCACCAGGGTGAGAAATGCCACATATCGGGCGGAAAGAACCCACCGCCCATCAGCGGAAACGTGTCGTTATAAATCAGGCCCGCGTCAAGCCCGGCGACATAGGCGCCCCAGAAAATAGTGACGATCAGAAATCCCAGCGTGATCCAGCTATGTGTGAGCAGGGCGGGAGAATGTGATTTTTTCGCGCCGATAAATTTTAGCCCCAAAGCAAACATGAGCGAGAAAATGAGGAAGGCAAGACCCAGATGCGCCGCAAGGCGATAATGGGAAACATAAGGTTCATCCACAAGCCCGCTCTTGACCATGTACCAGCCCATAGCCCCTTGCAGCCCGCCGAGCAGGAAAATACCAAAGAGTTTTAATTTATATCCGGCCGGTATCATTCCCCGCATGAGGAAAAACAAGAAGGGCAGCGCATAGGCTAGGCCGATCATCCGGCCTAGAAAGCGGTGAAACCATTCCCAGAAAAAGATGGCTTTGAAATCATCCATCTCCATCCAGAAATGTTTTTTCTGAAATTCGGGGGAGTTTTGGTATAGGCCGAAAACGCGGTTCCACTCCGCATCGCTCATGGGCGGGAATACGCCCATAAGAGGTTTCCATTCCACGATAGAAAGGCCGGAATTTGTCAGGCGGGTGATCGCTCCGACGATGACCATCAAAAACACCAGAGCGCAGGCGCTGAATAGCCAGAGTGCCAGAGGTTTCGTTCTTAGGGCGGGAGTTTTTTTCAAGTTTCCGTCTCGCGCTTGTGATGGGGGCTATGATTACAATTCTATGTTGTGTTAGATAAAACGGTTGTTTTTATCAAGAGGTTTTAAATTGCTTCCCTCGCCGCAGGCCAGATTCGATTTTGTGGAGGCCACCAGCAAAGGTTATCGCTTTGTCTGGGACAATCGCATGCTTGTCGGAAAGTTGGCGGGGATTCCGGTTCTGGTAAAACTGGGCTGTCTGGCGCTGATTATCGCGCTGGAACTTTCAGGGAATTTTTTGCGGCAGGGTTTGATCCTGCTCCCCTCTTATTTTCTGGAAGGGTGGATGCTTGCCTATCTGGTGCGTACGGCGATTTATGATGAACGCGGCTCCAGTTCCTTAAGCGGTAATCAGTCGCAGGACGAGATTTTCCTGCGAGAGCGGGCGCGCTCAATTCTCGCCGCCACGCTTGTTTATGTTCTGATTAAACTTGTCCTGTCCTTTTCCACCGGCATGGTGATGGATTTTCAACGCGGTCTGATCGGGGAGAGCGGCGAGAGCCTGCATAATATTCCCGATCCTTCGCCCGCTATGATGCTGGTGGCACTTGCCATGCTCGGTTTTTTCCTCTGGGCTTTCCGGTATTTATGGATGAATGTTTCGGTCGCGCTAGGATACGGTTTTCGGGAATATGCGCTGAAATTCCGCGGCGGGATGATTTCGTTCTACATGATTGGCACGTGGCTTTTGTGTTTTGTCCCCTTTGCTCTAGTGCTTGTTTTGTGCTCGGAGCTTTTGCTTAGTGCCATTCCCGCGCAAGACGGAGAGCCCACCGCGCTTTACCGCTTCCTTATGACCGGGGTTCAGGCCGCCGTGGATACGGCGATCTCTCTTGTCACCGCCATCGCCATGGCGTTCGGTATTCGCGAAGTCATGGATGGAAAGTCTAAAGCATGAAGATTTACGTGACTGATCCGCAAGGCGTGGAACATGCGCTGGATGCTGTTGAGGGCTGGCGCGTGATGGAAATCATCCGCGAGCATGGCCTGCCCATAAAGGCGGAATGTGGCGGTGCCTGCGCCTGCGCGACATGTCATGTTTATGTCGATGAAGCATGGGTCGATAAAATTCCGTCCATGCGGGCTGACGAAGAAGAAATGTTAGACGAGGCTTTCAACGTTCAGGACAATTCGCGCCTGTCCTGCCAGATTATTATGGATGAAGGTCTGGACGGTTTGCGTTTAACGCTGGCCGTTATGCCGGGGTGAGTTACTGCAGCGTGCCCTGCCATTCGGCGAAGCGATAATCGCCGGGCGTAATCAGGCTCTGTTTAGCAACGTAAACCGAATGGAGCTTGCCGTCGATCTCGCGGGTCCAGAAATCTAAGAATTTCGACAAAACGGGAAATTGTGGGGCCAGATCATAATCCTGCCAGATATATTCCTGAAGCAGATCGCGGTAATCGGGAAGATGGTAAATTATTTTCGCCGTTGTCAGGCGGTAATCTTTCATTTGTCTTTGCAAATCAGCCACTTAAACCTCCTGTTCGTATGTGCTCTTTGCTTTTTACCCTTATAATTAAATTCTATTCCACTAGGTACCATAATACAGTGAAATTCTTGAAAAAGTGTTAAATATCAGCGGGTTTGAACGGGTGTTGATTCAAGAGCGCCAGGGTTCTGCAAAGCCTAGCGCAGGCTTGCCGGCGGGATTTTCTGAAGCCGTTATGCTTCTGGCCCTAATAACGTGCGAGGTATAGCGAAAATATGCCATATATCCGACTCCGGCGACGGGCAGGTTTACGACATGTTCCACGGCTTGTGTATTTTCAAATTCTGCCGCTATGTCGAAAGAGGCAAATGCCTTTGATGCCGGAGAATGGCTTTGATCTTCAACAAACCAAACCGAGGGGTGACCCATATAATCTTCATCTGTCAGGACGATCTCTGGAATTGTTCCCCTTGAAAATATTTCGTGCCAAAATTTGTTGATAGTTTTAAAAGCTATAATTTTGACGCGGTTGCCCGGTAAAGCAAAAGCGGCGTAGTGTAGGGCGGGCGAGTGATCGGTATAGGCATGAAGTCTTGCGGTCATTTTTTTTGCACTATTGAAAATTGCAGAGCGCAGCCGGGGTTCGGTAAGGTCTTGGGCGTAGTTATGCGCTGCTTGCGATGCCTTATAAGCGGTGTCAGGGGAAAGTCCGAATGCTTTGAAAAAATGGCGCTCTAAGGCGATGCCGGGGGCGGCAAGCTCCTGCGGTATTTCCGAAGGCGTTCCGTCATTGCCAAAAATCTCCGCTATTCTTTTGGCTCGGGCATGGGCGCGCTCAAAAAACAGGCTTGCCAGCCTGTTTTGCTTTTCCAACCATCGTTCAATATAAAGATCGCTTTGTTTTTGCATATATTTACGTAACATAAAATGTTTGATGTAAGCAACAAAATTCCTTGAAAAATTTTCACCGAAGTCCTATATGTTTCAACGCACACGGGCGAATTGTACCTTTGAGGGAACATGACCGTGTGAGAGGGGCTTTTGACTGGCTCACGTAAGAGTAGGAAAAGGCCTGCTTGTTCAACCCAAAAACTAGGAGAAAAAACGAAATGGCAAAGATAAAATTTCGTCCTCTGCATGACCGCGTTCTTGTTCGCCGCATTGAAGCGGATTCAAAGACCGCCGGCGGTATTATCATCCCTGATTCCGCTCAGGAAAAACCGATGGAAGGTGAAGTCATCGCAACCGGCAACGGCCACGTAAATGATAACGGCGATGTGCGTCCGCTGGACGTAAAAGCCGGCGACAAGATCATTTTTTCAAAATGGGCCGGAACGGAAGTCACCATTGATGGTGAAGAGCTGATGGTGATGAAGGAGTCTGACATTATTGGCGTTGTTGCAGCCTAAGTCAGGTTTCGTTCATTAAAATCAACCAATCTAGCAAAAAGGAAATAAATTATGAGTGCTAAAGACGTACAACTGGGCGGCGACGCCCGCGAGGAAATGTTGCAGGGGATTAACATCCTCGCCAACGCGGTAAAAGTGACACTGGGTCCCAAGGGCCGCAATGTCGTGATTGAAAAAAGCTTCGGCTCCCCTCGCACCACAAAAGACGGTGTGACGGTCGCCAAGGAAATCCAGCTGAAAAACAAACAGCAAAATATCGGCGCGCAGCTTATGAAGGAAGTGGCCTCCAAGGCTAACGACCATGCCGGTGACGGCACGACGACCGCGACCGTTCTGGCGCAGGCCATCGCCCGTGAAGGCGTGAAGGCCGTTTCTGCCGGACGCAACCCGATGGATTTGAAGCGCGGTATTGATCTGGCCGTTTTGAAAGTTGTTGAAGACCTTGCCAAGCGCGCCAAGAAAATCAAGGGTAGCGAAGAGATCAAACAAGTCGGCACAATCTCCGCCAACGGCGAAACCGAGATCGGCGAAATGCTGGCCGAAGCCATGGGCAAGGTCGGCAATGAAGGCGTGATTACAGTGGAAGAAGCCAAATCGCTGCAAAGCGAGCTGGAAGTCGTGGAAGGCATGCAGTTCGACCGCGGTTACCTGTCTCCCTATTTCATCACCGATGCCGACAAGATGCAGGCCGTTCTTGAGAACCCTTACATCCTTCTGCACGAAGCCAAGCTTTCCAACCTGCAGGCGATGCTTCCCATTCTGGAAGCGGCTGTACAATCCGGCCGTCCGCTGTTGATCGTTGCCGAAGATGTCGAGGGCGAAGCCCTTGCCACGCTGGTGGTGAACAAGCTGCGCGGCGGTTTGAAAATCGCTGCTGTTAAGGCTCCGGGCTTTGGCGACCGCCGCAAGGCGATGCTGGAGGATATGGCCATTCTGACCGGCGGTCAGGTTATTTCCGAAGACCTTGGCATCAAGCTTGAGAATGTAACGCTCGATATGCTTGGCACCGCGAAAAAAGTGACCATCACCAAGGAAGACACGACCGTTGTCGACGGTGCGGGCACGAAGAAGGACATCGAGGCGCGCTGCAAGCAAATCCGCGCGCAGATTGAGGAAACTTCTTCCGACTACGACAAGGAAAAACTGCAGGAGCGTCTGGCGAAACTGGCCGGCGGCGTTGCGGTTCTTCGCGTTGGCGGCGCTACCGAAGTTGAGGTGAAAGAGCGTAAAGACCGCGTTGACGACGCGCTTCACGCCACCCGCGCGGCCGTTGAGGAAGGTATTATTCCCGGCGGCGGTACGGCGCTTCTGTACGCCACGAAAGTGCTGGAAAACCTGAAGGGTGATAATGACGACCAGAATGTCGGCATCAATATCATCCGCCGTGCGATCCAGGCACCGATCCGTCAGATTGCCGAAAATGCGGGTGCCGAGGGCTCCGTGATCGTTGGCAAGCTGCTGGATCAGAAAGACACCAATTTCGGCTACGACGCACAGGAAGGCGCGTTCAAGGACCTTGTGAAGGCCGGTATCATCGACCCCGTCAAGGTTGTGCGTACCGCGCTTCAGGATGCGGCCTCCGTTTCCTCCCTGCTGATCACCACCGAGGCGATCATCACCGATGCCCCGCAGGATGAAAAATCAGGCGGCGATATGGCCGGTATGGGTGGCATGGGCGGTATGGGCGGCATGATGTAAGCCGCGCTTGCACCCCCAAGCGTTATAAAATATAAGAAGGCCGCGTACGGATGAATGTATGCGGCCTTTTTTTGTTGACATTTTCCGTATTTTTTCATAATTATTTACAAATTTTACTGAGTAGGGGAACGAAATTGATAGGAACTGCAGAAAAAACGGATTTACCTGATTTAGTAAGTCACTTCAATTTTGCTTTGCAGCAGGTAGTGGAATACGATCCTGTGAGTTGGAATGGTATGTCGTTTCTTTCAACTGTGATAGGGAAAGACTTCTATACTTTGAGATCGTTTGATGGGCAGGAACGGCACTGGGTTAGCTATACTCTTCAGGCTTCTCCGGATATTCCGGAATCGGCTCTTTGGGCACCTCGTTGGTGGGGAGCTAACGTTCCTGAAATCGGCCCTCATTTTTACCGAAGCGCTATTGCTCAAGATCCGCGTCCACCCGAAAGTGCCTTGGACCCAAGATTAAGTGGGGCAGCAATAATCTTAAGCGAAGGGGATGCTACGTTTTCTACGCCTAATGCAGAGCTGTTCACTTACGTTATGGAGGGGCATATCTTTGTCAGAGAAACCTTCTTCAATCTAGATGGCACGCGTAGAAATACGATGGAATTCGTGGGGATACCCAAAATTGATGCCTAATATCTAAGAGCCACCGAGGCTTATTTGGATGGTTTCCAATTGTTTGCTTTTATGTGGCTGAAACCCTCGTTTATACTCATCCATTCCTGGTGTTTCCGATCCACCAAGGCACATAAATTTTCCTCCCTGCCCCAAAATGGATTCCGCAGTTTTTATTATAAGGAATGTTCCTAGATTTGTGATTTTTCGATCTGAGACCTGTGAAGCAAATAAATTTGCAGCCCTAGACTGATTGTAAGGGGGTTCCCATATGGAAAAACCGTGCACTACACCACCAAAAATAACTTTAAGACCCAGAAGACCTAGGTCGGGTCTTTGAGCAATTTCAATGAGTTTAAGAAAATAGTCGGGTGGGATCTTTTTTTCGTAACCTTCAAAATATTTGGAGTTGTGGGCCTCCCATTCTCCTGAAAGTACTTCTAAAAGGGCCTGGTCCTTTCTAAAATCAATGGGTTCTACTGTGGCTTTCTCGCGCTTGGTAAAAATATTGTAGGTGCGGCGCAGCCTTTCATAGTGTTTACCTGCTCTACTTTTAAGCGCATCAGTTGAAATAGTATGGACAGGAAAAGTCCAATCCAGAGTATCTTCTGTGACCTTGGTTGCTGTTATGCCGCGGGCTGCGCAAGCAAAGTCTAGAAGGTTTGTTTTTCCTTCTCTTTCGTAGACCCTGCCAATCTGCATCTTCATTCCTAAATGCGCTATATTTTCTAAAAAACCAATAAGCATTTTCCCTGGATTGGCCCCAAAGGGAGGAAAGATAAGCACTGTGTCGTCTTTATTAGGGTGTAGGCAAAAAACCATAGTTGTATCACCTTCTGCACATTTATGCAGCCACAGGCCCCTGCGCCCTGTTAAGCCGTAATAAGTGGGTGATAGCGAATAAGGATCTTCCGTAGTAGGGTCTAAAAAGGCAGCTTTGAGTTCGGTTTTGAGGTCATCAAAACTAAGCTTGCGTATATAAGGCAGATTTCTCATAGCATGGAAAAACGCCTCTTCTTTCGAGGTCACAAAGCTTGCAGTGCTCGCATTCATAGCCTAGACCTTTTCAGCGTGATCCCAGATGAAGTTGAAGAATGTTTTCAGGCCTTGTGCAAAGAAAGGGTTGTCCAGTATCAGTACGCGGAAATGGGGTTCTCTCAGGGTGAGTGCTATTTTTGAGTCATAAATGAAAACAGTATGCGGGCAAAAATATTCAGCCGGCATAGTTCTATACCATTCTTTTGGGGCCAGATAATTATCTTCGGTGCTTTCAACGAGAATACGTTCTTTGATGCCTGCCTTGATCAGGCGTTCAATATGCATTTTTGTATAATCGTAATCCGCCTTTTCTTCCGGGCTTACTTCATCCATGCCGAGAAGAAGGACTTCTCCGCCTCTTCCTGAAAGGGTGTGATAGATGTCGTCTTGCAATTGTTGAAGGCAGTTTCTTCCTTCCAGCACTTTTAGCCTGTCCTTGACCTTGCGGACCCCGGAATCATCCAGAAACTCCACATCTGCGTTATCAAAGGCCGCCTGAATTTTCGCAATCGTTTGGGAATTCGGCTGGTTGGTGCCGTTTTCAATTCGGGCAATGCCGGTTTGCGACAGGCCTGCCTGCGTCGCGAGGTCGCTCTGGCTCCATCCTAACAGCGCTCTGGCGGCGCGAATTTGTTCGATCGTGGGCATATTTTGGCCTTTATTGTATTAAAGAATTCATTTTCTATAATGCGTACACGCAGCTTTGTCCAGTTCTTTTTTAGGGTGATAAATAAAAAAACACATTTTGTACACAAAAAACGTATTTTTTTGTTGACGCCCTTTTTTTCTTGTTATATAAAATGAACGAAAGTGCATATATTATACATAATCTTATAAAGCGCTCCGGCGCCGGATCGATTAAGTTTATGCGTTTTTGAATCCCCACACACGTAAACTCACAGGGCTGGTTATCGTAGTAACGGTAACCGGCCCTTTCTTCCTCCGGGCTTTTCATCATTAAATTTGCGGGCATTCTACCGCAGGTTGCCGAATGTGAAAGGCTTTTTTCTTGCGGCGGCGCTTTGCGGCGGCTATCACTGGATTATGCACAAATCCTCCGCGCAAATAATAAGTATCGGCGTTTTTATTCTGGGCTTGGCCGCGATGGGGCTTGTGGCCTTCTGGGGCTATAGCCAATGGTCGGGGGGGCGCTCAGGGGAAGGCGCAGGAGCGGCGCAAGAGGAGAGCACTGATTCTCAAACGTCTTCCTCTTCCTCGCGGGGATTCTTTGACCGTTTTGGGGGGCTTGAAGTGGCCGGAGTCTGGGAAAGTGAAACGCAAGGGGAAGAAGCGCAGGGACGGACCACCTTTATCGCCTATGACCACGAAGGTCAGCCCGCCTATGATCTCTATTTCGTTCCTCGGGAGCCTGGCCAGCCGGTTTATTACGTGCGCGGCACTTATGAGTATGACAGGGAGTTAGACGAGCTGCGCCTTACGCCGCGTCAGGATATGGGCACGCCGGAGAATCATACCGAACGGATCATGAAGCATCTGGGAATGCGCCCCTATGCGGTAAAAATCCGCAAAGGGAAAAGTGATTCGATGATCTGGGTCCCGCAAAAACCCCGCGGTCATATTGACCGCACGCATCCCCTCTTTGCCTATATGCATGTACCCAAAGAGGGGCAGATCATATGGCATAAGCCGCAGCGTTAAGGGCACAGGAGCCGACAAGCAAAACCATGCCCGAATTACCCGAAGTAGAGACAGTGCGCCGCGGCATCGAAAAGGCCGCGCTGGGGAAGATTATAAAATCCGTTCAGGTAAACCGGCGCGATCTACGCTTTCCCTTGCCCGAAAATTTTGAAAAAACGCTGGCGGGGCGAAAAATAGAATCGCTGGCGCGGCGGGGGAAATACGCGCTTATGTTTTTATCCGGCGGATCTGTGATGGTGCTCCATTTGGGAATGTCTGGGCGAATCCATATCTATGGGGGTGGGGATGCTTACTCTCCGCTCAAACACGATCACGTTGTTTTTATACTGGAGGACGGTACAAGGCTTGTCTTCCAAGACCCGCGCCGATTCGGTTACATTTTATTGATCTCGCGGGAAGGCTGGCAGGAATGTGCGCCCTTCGCCCTGATGGGACCGGAGCCGCTTGGTAATGATTTTAACGGCCCCGCCCTGCTGGCACGGCTTACGGGGAAACGCACGCCGCTAAAAGCGGCCCTGCTGGACCAGAACGTTGTGGCGGGCCTTGGTAATATATATGTCTGCGAAGCGCTTTATAGGTCGAGGCTGAATCCCGAACGATTGGGAGAGAGCGTTACGGACAAAGAGGCAGAGCGGCTTGTCGCATGCATTCGTGATGTTTTGAATGATGCGATTGCCGCAGGAGGATCAACCTTGCGTGATTACCAAAAGACGGATGGCTCGCTGGGGTATTTCCAGTACAGTTTTTCGGTCTATGACCGGGAAGGCGATGTTTGTGCCGACAAGGGTTGTGGCGGGGTAATCCGGCGTATCGTTCAGGCTGGGCGTTCCACATTCTATTGCGCTTCGTGTCAGAAATAGGGCAGGGTATTGTTATGAAGATTCTGAAATCCGTTCTGCCTTTTTTCATGACACTGGTTTTGATGACCGTTTTGCCGTCCTTGGCGCATGCGGAGACGAAGTTTTTCGAAAGCCTGCCCGATGTGCCGATCATGCAGGGGCTGGAGGAGCTTTCCGAGTTCGATATTTCCTATGACAAGCCGCAGGGGCGTATCACCGAATCGCTGGCGGCCATGGGCGATAACATAAGCGATAGCAAAGTGATCAGCTTTTATGCCGCAACTCTGCCGCAGTTGGGATGGAAACGCATCAACGATACCGTCTATGAGCGGGGCGACGAGCATCTGGAATTTAAAATAGACAGCGAGCGCGGGCACAAGTTTTTGCGCGTGATGGTCCGTCCGCGCTAGACCTCGTGTTTTTGAGGTAAAAAGCGGGGTCAAAAATAAGGCGGAAATTTTCAAGAATTACTTGACAAAACGCCGCTCCGCAGCGTAATACTGCCCGATCCTCGGGTTGGGGATAAGTTGAAAACGCCGCAGACACAATGTTATTGCCGCGTTTTTGTTTTAGAAATTTGAAATTAAAATAGAAAATAAGGTTCGTTCAATATGGCCAATCATGCTTCTGCAAGAAAACGCGTACGTCGTAACGAGAGTCGCGCAGCAATTAATAAAAACCGCGTTAGCCGGATTCGCACTTTCTTGAAAAAAGTTGAAGCTGCGATTGCCGGTGGTGATTCTAAAACAGCACAAGAAGCTCTTAAAAATGCCCAGCCGGAAATCGCCCGCGGCGTTTCCAAAGGGGTTATGCACAAGAATACAGCAGCGCGTAAAATCTCTCGTTTGAGTGCCCGAATTAAGGCCCTTTAAGAGGGTCTTTCCCGGTACGAATTATCAGTAGTATCGTTAACAAAAAACTATAAAATTCAGCGTCTTACTTTCCCTCATCAGCCCAAGGTTTGTGAGGGTTTCGCGCTGGCACATTACAGAGACGATTAAAAAATTTCTTTTTTTATTTTCTTGATTTGTTCCGATTGCATCCCCAACATTTTTTGTTATAAGCTCTCCTCTGTTGCCGATCGAAAAGAAGTATTCAGGACGGTTCGCAAAATGCACATCAGGGTATGTTTGCCTGTGCATTAAAGGGGAAGGCGCATCTTTTAGCGTTTATACATGTGTGGGTTGTTTCCTGATGTATGCGTTTAACGGGGCCTCAATTTAAAAAGCAGATTTGAAACCAAGACATGCTTGCTGTCATGCAGTCGGCAAACCCTGTTCTTATGCCTTTTTTGGCTCGAACATTCGTTTTTTCAAATGGCTTTGGGATAACAAAGTAAAAAACAATTATAAAAAAGTGGAGAGTACTAAAAATGTCAGAAACCGGGGTTAAGCCTGTCAAAATCGCCCAGAACACAGAATTTCAGGGTGCATCTCTTGAACCGAGTAAAGAAATTATGACGCTGTGGAAACAGATTCACAAAGAGATGCGTGAGGAGTTCGGTGAAGCGATTTTCCGCAGCTGGCTAAAGCCTCTGGTACTGCGTGCGTATTATCACGGTACGATGGAAGTTTCCGTTCCTACCCGTTTTATGCGCGACTGGATTCAAACTCATTATGCCGAGCGTATTTTAGGTATGGCGGTTAAGGCGAATGGCGATATCAAGCGTCTTCAGATTGTAGTGGTTCAAAATGCTATTATTGATGACGAACCCGCCGCCGCCGAGCAAAGCGCGAGCATAAAGGCGAATGAAAATGCCCGTCAGGCTCTTGAATCGGTGTCTTCTCCTTTGGACGAGCGATTCACTTTTGATTCTTTCGTCGTGGGTAAGCCCAACGCTCTGGCGCATGCCGCCGCGCGCCGCGTGGTCGAATCGATGAGTGTTCCTTTCAACCCGCTCTTTATCTATGGCGGCGTTGGTCTGGGTAAAACCCACCTGATGCATGCTATCGCCCATCAAATGAACGAAATGTGGCCCGAGAAAACCGTGATGTATCTTTCGGCCGAAAAATTCATGTACCAGTTCGTCAAGGCGTTGCGCTCCAAGGACACTATGCCCTTCAAGGATCAGTTCCGCTCCGTTGACGTGCTGATGATCGATGACATCCAGTTTATTTCCGGCAAGGAATCGACACAGGAAGAATTTTTCCACACTTTCAACGCTCTTGTAGACCAGAACAAGCAGATCATTATCTCCGCCGACAAGGCGCCGAGCGATCTGGCCGGTCTGGACGAGCGTCTGCGCTCCCGCCTTGCCTGGGGCTTGGTGGCCGATATCCACCCCTCCACGTATGAGCTTCGACTTGGCATCTTGCAAACCAAGCGCACGCAGCTTGGCGCGGAAGTGCCCGACAGCGTTCTGGAGTTTCTGGCGCTTAAAGTCACCAGCAATATCCGCGAGCTGGAAGGCGCTCTTAATAGAATCGTTGCCCATGCCGATGTGTCCAAACAGGCGATTACGCTGGAGACAACACAGGAAGTTCTGCAAGACCTCTTGCGCGCCCATGACCGCCGAATCACGATTGACGAGATTCAAAGAAAAGTGGCCGAACATTACAATTTACGCCTGACGGATATGCATTCCGCCCGCCGCGCGCGCAATGTCGCCCGCCCGCGACAGGTTGCCATGTATCTGGCGAAAATGCTTACAGCCCGCAGTCTGCCTGAGATTGGCCGTAAATTCGGCGGTCGTGATCACACCACCGTTATGCACGCTGTGCGTAAAGTTGAAGAGTTGATTGCCGACGATGCACAAATCGCTCAAGATGTAGATGTGGTTCGCCGCGCACTGACTGGCTGATATTTACAAGTTTAGAAGACAGAACTTAAAGGGGCTTCGGGGTTATTCCAGAAGCCCTTTTTTTCAAGCTTGGAATCCTGTTTTGGGCTGGTCTAGGGCGTTTCTTTGGTTTAAAAAGACGTTATGAACAAACAGGAAATCACCGAATTATACGACAGGCCCTTCATGGATTTGATCTATGAGGCTGCTTCCGTACACCGCGCCAATCACGACCATCACGAGATGCAGATGTGCACGCTGCTCTCTATCAAAACGGGCGGCTGCGCGGAGGATTGCGGATATTGCAGCCAGTCGATCCATAATAACGCCGACCTCGAAAAAGAAATTCTGATGAAAACCGACGAGGTTCTGGAGCAGGCCCGCAAAGCCAAAGAATCCGGTTCCACCCGTTTTTGTATGGGCGCCGCATGGCCGCGTGTTCTCGATGGCCGTGCGTTCGACCGCGTGCTGGAGATGGTGCGCGGCGTCTCAAGCATGGGGCTTGAGTGCTGCACCACGCTCGGCATGCTGACCGAGGATCAGGCGCACCGTTTGAAGGAGGCGGGGTTGACGGCCTATAACCACAACCTCGATACCTCCGAAGAGTTCTATGACAAGATCATTACCACCCGCACCTATCAGGATCGCCTTGATACGCTGGAGAATGTAGCGAAGGCCGGAATTTCCGCCTGCTGCGGCGGTATTTTAGGGATGGGCGAATCGAAGCAAGACCGTATTTCGCTTCTGCATGCTTTGTCTAATCTGAACCCGCAGCCCGAATCGGTGCCGATTAATATGCTGGTGCCCGTGGTCGGAACCAAGCTGGAGAACGCGCCAAAACTTGATATTTTTGAATGGATTCGCGTGATTGCCGTGGCGCGTATCCTGATGCCCAAGGCGATGGTGCGCCTGTCTGCCGGACGTCTGACAATTTCCCGTGAGGCGCAGGCTTTGGCGTTTATGGCCGGGGCGAATGCGATCTTTACGGGGGAAAAGCTTCTGACCACGCCGAACCCCGAAAGCGATTTCGATCATACGCTTCTGGATGAGCTGGGCATGAAACCGCGCGCGCCTTATAAGGAAGAAAGCGCCGCCCAAGAGGCTGCGTAAGGTTACCAATGAGCAAAGCCATTCTCCATGCCTGCACGATTGACGGTAAAGGCGGGGGTGAACCGCTGGAAGGGGCTGCTGTTTCAAATATGCTGAAAAGTCAGCAACTTGCCTGGGTTCATCTAGACGCGGGTAATCCAAAAACGCGGGAGTGGTTGGAGCGCGAAGTTTCCTATCTTGATCACATTATTCTGGACGCCTTGTTGGCCGAGGAAACGCGGCCACGAATTCTGGAGTTCGATCAGGGCGCGATGATGATTTTGCGCGGCGTAAATCTTAATGAAAACTCAAGACCCGAAGATATGGTCTCTATTCGTTTATGGGCAGATGACCAACGCATCATTACCATGCGTAACCGAGATCTTAAGGCCGTAGATGACATCCGGGAAAAAATAGCGCAAGCCGTTGGCCCCAAAAATACGGGGGATTTTGTGACCATGTTGGCGGGCCGCTTGCTGGAGCGTATGGAGCCTGTTTTCTCCGATCTTGACGAAGCGCTGGATGATATCGAGGAACAGGTGATCGAGCACCCGGATATTGAGGAGAGAACTAAAATTACAGAGCTTCGTAAACAGGCGATCATGTTTCGCCGTTACGTGGCGCCGCAGCGTGACGTAATCGCGCATTTACGCACAAGCGATATTTCATGGCTCGACCAGAATCATAAGCGCCGTTTGCAGGAATCGCTCGACCGCGTGATTCGCTATGTCGAAGACTTGGATTCTATTCGGGAGCGCGCACAGATCGTAAAAGACGAACTGACAAGTGTGCTTGCTGACAAGTTGAACAAGAATATGTATGTGCTGACCATCGTGGCGGCGATTTTCCTTCCCTTAGGGTTTTTGACCGGGCTGCTCGGCATTAATGTCGGCGGTATTCCGGGGGCCGACAACCCGCATGCGTTTTTCATTTTTGCCGGAATGCTTGCGGCGCTGGTGTGTGGCCAAATCGCTTATTTCAAGTGGCTTAAATGGTTTTAGGTTTTGATCAAAAACTCGCAACCCTTAAATCGCAAAACAGGTTTCGCGCGCTAAAGCTGCCGCAGGGTATTGATCTTACATCTAATGATTATTTGGGTTTGCGCGATCATCCTGTCTTAAGGGATGCGGCGCGAAAGGCAATTGAGGATGGAATCGATTTGGGCGCGGGCGGGTCACGACTTTTACGCGGGCATACGGATTATCATCAGGAGTTGGAGGAATTTTCCGCCGCGCATTACGGATGCGAAAGGGCGCTGTATTTTGCCAACGGGTTTCAGGCGAATTACGCGGTTTTCACCACGCTGGCTTCGCGCCATGACGTGATTGTTTTTGATGCGCTTGTGCATGCCAGTGTGCGCGACGGTATCAAGGCAAGTGATGCCAAATCGATTAAGGTCGAACACAATAACCTGGAATCATTCGAGGCGGCGTTAAAACGTGCTGGCGAGAATTGCAAAGGCCAAATCTGGATTGCTGTAGAATCAGTTTATTCGATGGATGGCGACGCCGCGCCGTTAAAAGAGCTTCAGGCTCTAGCAAAAAAATCCGGCGCTATTCTGATCGTCGATGAAGCTCACGGCACAGGTGTTTGCGGTTCGTCTGGTAAAGGTTTGAGCGAAGGTTTGTCGCAAGACAATATGATCACCGTACACACATGCGGCAAGGCGCTGGGCGTTGCGGGCGGGATCGTTTGCGCGTCCTCGGAAATTATTGATTACATGATCAATCATGCGAGGCCCTTTATTTATTCCACCGCCCCGCCGCCGTTACAGGCTCTGCTGACGCTGGAATCACTCAAGCTTGTTTCAAGCGAAGAGGGGCAAAAGCAACGTCAAAAGCTTTACGAAATTTGTAATTATGCTTCGGAAAAATTGTCCGCTCTCGGCGTGGAGGTTCCTGAAATTGAAGGGCAGGCTTCACACATCGTCCCGATCATTCTGGGCGATGACGCCAAAGCGGTGGAGGTTGCGGCTGCTTTGCAGGCGGTCGGGTATGATATTCGCGCCATTCGTCCGCCAACTGTACCCGAAGGAACGGCGCGTTTACGGCTCTCGCTTAATGCGAATTTGAGTGAGGAGATTTTAAGCGATTTCCTTTTTAAGCTTGTCCCGCATATGCTAAAAAAGGCCGCCTAAGAGGTTTTAAATGAGTAAATCTTTCATCATCACCGGAACTGATACCGGTATCGGCAAAACCGTTTTTTCCGCTGCCCTTGTAAGGGTGCTGGACGGCAATTACTGGAAACCGATCCAGTCGGGTATCGAGGGTGTTGTCGATACTAAAACCGTTCAAAACCTGACCGGATTTCCGGACGAGCGGTTTTTGCCCGAATCTTACGTGCTGACCCAGCCGCTTTCGCCTCACCGGGCGGCAGAACTGGATGACATCGAAATCGATATGAGCCGGATAAATATTCCGGTTTCCGAACGCCCGTTGGTGATCGAGGGGGCGGGTGGCTTGATGGTTCCGGTGACGCGAAAAAATCTTCAGGTCAATATGTTCAAGCGCTGGAACCTGCCGATAATTTTATGCGCCCGCACTGGGCTGGGCACGATCAATCACACGCTGCTTTCGCTTGAGGCGATGTGGGCGCGCGGCATGAACGTGCATGGTATTGCCTTTATCGGTGAGGAGAACACGGACAATATGGAGACGATAGCGCAGCTTTCCGGCACACGCGTTCTGGGCCGTTTGCCGATTCTGGCCGAATTGAATGAAGCTAATTTACACAAGGCTTTCACCGAGAGTTTCAGAGTGGGGGATTTCACATGAAGTTTGAAATTCGTAGAATTACGGCCGAGGATGCGAAGGTTATAAAAGAAATAAGGTTAAAGGCACTTAAAAGCGATCCTTATGCTTTTGCCGGCACCTATGATAATGAATCTGATAAAGAAGAAAGTTATTGGCTTAATTGGTGCAGAGAATGTGCTGTGTCGGATGTTAATATAACATTTCTCGCTTTTTCTGAAGGGCAATGTATCGGGCTTGTTGGTGTGATTGTTGATGGAGATGCCCATAATGCTTCTTTGTGTACTATGTGGGTGGATAATCGATATAGAGGACAGGGGGTTTCTGATGCGCTAGTGCGGAAAAGCTTTCTTTGGGCTAAATCGCGAAAGGTTTTATCTCTGGAAGCCTGGGTGACAGAGCATAACCCTGGAGCGCAGAAATTCTATAAAAAAATGGGCTTTAAGGAGACGGATAGAAAGAAATCTTATGCCCCTGATCCTGAAAAATGTGAAATTTTAATGGTGAAGGAATTAGTAGAATGAGCGCCATCTGGCATCCCATGACGCAGCATAAAATTTTCACCGATATGGTTGAGGTGGAACGTGCGGAAGGCGCATATCTTTTTACGCGTGAGGGGCGGAAAATTATCGACGGCATTTCGAGCTGGTGGCTCAATACGCACGGTCATTGTCACCCAAAAATTGTCGAGGCAGTGCAGGCGCAGGCGGCAAAACTCGATCAGGTTATTTTTGCTGGGTTTACCCATGAACCTGCGGAGAAACTCGCTGATAAATTACTGAATATGACGGGCGAGAAATTACAGCATGTTTTCTTTTCCGATAGCGGATCAACGGCGATTGAAATCGCCCTTAAAATGGCGATCGGGTATTTTGCGCAGACGAATAACCCGAAGAAAAAAATTGTCGCGCTGGAGGGTGGTTATCACGGCGATACCTTCGGTGCGATGAGCACGGGCGAACGTAATGTGTTTAATAAAATTTATGAACCTTACCTTTTTGACGTTGAGCATCTTTCCTTCCCCCCGAAGCCCGAAGAATTTGAAACAATTCTTAAAGGTGGCGATGTTGCCGCGCTCATTCTGGAACCCCTCGTGCAGGGTGCGGCAGGGATGCGCGTTTACCCGCCGGAAGTCCTTAAATCGCTGGCCGGTCTTTGCAAACGATACGGATCGCTTTTGATCGCCGATGAAGTCATGACCGGCTTTGGCCGTACGGGTTCGATGTTCGCCTGCGATCAGGCCGGGATAACGCCCGACCTTATGTGTTTGTCGAAGGGGATCACGGGTGGCTTCCTTCCCATGGGCGTGACGATGACGAGTGGGGATATTTATAACGCGTTTTATCATGATGACCGCTCGAAACAGTTTTTCCATTCCACCTCGTTTACGGGGAACCCGCTTTCTTGCGCGGCGGCGAATGCTACACTGGAAATTTGGGAGGAGGAACCGGTGATGGAGCGTATTCAAAACATCGCCGCCATGCACGAAAAGGCGGCGGAAAAATTTCGCGCCGATAAAAACGTTTCGGATGTGCGCACCAAGGGCACGATTTTTGCACTCGATATCTCTCCCCCTGAATCCCCCCCGCAAGCGGGGGGGGAGAGCGCAGCGAAGGAGGGGACGGATTACCTCTCCAATCTCGGCGTTACGCTTTACAATTATTTTCTGTCGCATGACGTGCTCTTGCGCCCCATCGGCAATACGGTCTATATTCTGCCCCCGTATTGCATAAAACCTGAAGATCTGGAGAGTATCTATGACCGCATCCACCGATCCCTTGATTATCTCAGGCATGAAGGAGAACAACGCGCCGCATGAGGCCCGCGTTCGTGATTTCCTAACCGCCATCGTGCGTGAGCCGCAGCGCCATGCGCTGTTCATGAATATGCTTTCGATGCTGGAACATATCGGTTCCCGCAAAATCATGCTCTCGCAAATGGATAAACATGACACGCTGGATCAGGATACGCTTCAGCATTTATCGGAAGAAGCCCGCCACGCCTATTTCTTTAAACGCCATGCCGAGCGGATTGCGGGCAAGGCGCTACCGGGCTGGACCGATGAAAATACGATGTGCCGCGTTCCGGCGCTCATGTATTTCGGGCGGATGGATGCAGGAATTACGAAGCGTATCAATCAGTCGTCATCCCGTTGGCGCGCTTCGCAAGAAGCGCTTGCACGAACGGGATCCGGAAAAGACGGCGAACAGAGTTCGCCGACATATGGATCCCCGCCGTCTAAGCACGCTGGCGCGTGCCGCGGGGATGACAGAGAAGGAAATGACCCCTACCCCTGGGTGTCTCTAATCATCGAGCTTCGCGCATGCTGGCTTTACCGCATTTATAACGAGGCGATAGAGGAGGCGGGCATTCACCTGCCGCTGAAAAGCCTGATCGCCGAGGAGGACCACCACTTGGCGGAAATGTACGAGGCCTGCGATGATGACGGCAAGCAACTCCGCGAGCTGAGCCGTTACGAAACCAAGCTTTTTGAGGCTTTGTGGGCACAGCTTGAAGGCACCGCGAGCATGAGGCAGGTGGCATAAACTAACCCCACATTTTATTTGACATAATTTAATTATTTTGGTAGTTTTCGAGTGTTATGAACGTAGGAAACCGTCAGAGAATAAGTTCTATATTAGGTCGTGTTTGTGAAGCTTTTCGTGAAACAGTCGAAACGGCTGACAATTTCTGTACAGGTGCCAATAGCAAATCAATGAGACAGGCAAGGGAAGTTTTCTTTTTTCTTGCGGTGGTAGATCACAAGAACCCGGGGGAGATACAAGAAAGGCTTGCAGAGATATACCCTGCCTACAAAGATAAACCATTACGCCTATCTACATTTTTTAATTCTGCACGAAGAGCATACTTGACAGAGGATGCCTTGCTTGATGAAGACAAAGGGCTTGTAAAGGCAACTATTTCATCTTTGGCAATGCGTCTGGATATAAAATTAGAGCGTTCGCAGATTGAAAATATAAACGCAAATGGAAGTGCGACAGAACATATGTCCACTGACGACCCCCAACCGCAGTAGCGATATTTGCCTAAATTCCCCCTTCCCATTCTCAAAACCGCTGTGCTAGACTGCAACTCCTTTACAAATTAACGAATTTCGAGTGACGAGGAATTGCCCCTATGAAAATCAGCATTGAACGCGCTGCGCTGTTGCGCTCTCTTGGCCATGTACAGAGCGTCGTGGAGCGCCGCAATACCATTCCCATTCTGGCCAACGTTCTGATGAAGGCCGAAGACGGCGTGCTCTCGCTGACCACCACCGACATGGATCTGGAGATCAACGAATCGGTTGCTGCCAAGGTGCAAACGCCCGGCGCGGTAACGGCTCCGGCCCATACCTTGTTCGATATTATCCGCAAACTGCCCGACGGTTCCGATGTAAGTTTGAGCCTGAACAGCGAAGGCACACAGATGACGGTTTCCGCGGGCCGTTCCAACTTTAAGCTGAGCTGTCTGCCCACCGCCGACTTCCCGGAAATCGGTACGGGCGAATTGCCGACCAAGCTCACCCTTCCCGCCGCCGAGTTGCGCGCGCTGATCGACCGCACCAAATTCGCCATGAGCACGGAAGAGACGCGTTATTACCTCACCGGTATTTATTTCCATGAGGCCGAGCATGACGGCATCGCCGTTCTGCGCGCCGTGGCCACCGATGGCCACCGTCTGGCGCGGTTTGAAATGCCGCTGCCTGAGGGCGCGTCCGGCATGCCCGGCGTGATCATTCCGCGCAAGGCCGTGGGTGAAGTGCGCAAGCTGATCGATGAGGCCGCGGACACGATTGAAATTACCTTGTCCGAGAGCAAAATCCGCTTTTCCTTCGACCATGTGGTGCTGACCTCCAAGTTGATAGATGGCACATTCCCAGATTATCAGCGCGTGATCCCCGAAGGTAACGACAAGGTGGTCGAGGTCGATGCCAAGACGCTCACTTCCGCCGTGGACCGCGTTTCTACGATTTCCGACGGTAAATCGCGCGCGGTGAAAGTGGCGCTGAACGGCAAGCAGATGATTCTCTCCGCCAGTTCGCCAGAGGCGGGTAGCGCGACCGAGGAGCTGGAGGTCAACGGTGATACCAATATCGAGATCGGCTTTAACGCGAAATACCTGCTTGATATTACGTCACAGGTCACGGGTGAAAGTTGCCGCTTCACGCTGGCTGATGCCGCCAGCCCTACGATCATTCAGGACAATGACGACCTTTCGGCGCTCTATGTTCTGATGCCGCTGCGGGTTTAGCTTTCCAAGCAGGATGCGTTATCTACAGCTTGGCTCACCGCCGCGCTGGGTCGATTTCTGGCAGTTGATGCTTTTGAGAAAGATTTCCCCGTTATAGCAGTTGGCTTCCGAAGAGTTGATCATCGCCGCCTGTTTCGTTAAAAGTTCGCATTGTTTCAGTGTATTCGCGTAAACGTGAACAACCGCGTTGCCGGTTAAAATCCACATATGCGTGGCGGGAATTGGTTTTTCCTGCCGCTGGGCCTGTGCCGGGATAAATGCAAATGTAGCGGCGAAAAGCGTGATAAAAGCGCCTATAATGATTTTGGTTTTCATGGTGCATCCTTATGTTTGGGATTTGAGTATACGGTCGACTATATGACATTTTTGCAGGACCTCAAACTTCACAATTTCCGCTGTTACGACCGGCAGGATATGGCAGGGCTGACCTCCGGCCTTCTTGTGCTTTACGGGCCGAACGGCGCGGGAAAAACGAATATCCTCGAGGGGGTTTCCCTGCTCTCGCCGGGCCGGGGTTTGCGCTTGGCCAGAATGACGGAGATTCAGAAGCAGGACGGGGCAGAGCCCTGGGCCGTGGCGTCCAACGTTGAATCCTGCGGCGTACGGGCGCAGATCGGCACCGGGGCGGACAGGGAATCGGGCAAGCGCACCGTGCGCATCAATGGCCAGACGGCGCGCGGGCAAAACGCGCTTTCCGATTATCTCTCATGTGTCTGGCTGACGCCGCAGATGGACCGTTTGTTTCTCGAGGCCTCGGCGCATCGGCGCAAATTTCTTGATCGTCTGATTTTCGCTTTTGATCCCGGCCATGCGGGGCGCATAACCCGCTACGAAAACGCTATGCGTCAGAGGGCGCGGCTGTTGCAAAACGGCGGCGGCGATCCGGCATGGTTGACGGGTCTGGAATCGCAAATGTCCGAGGCGGGCGTGGCCATCGCGGCGGCAAGATGCGATTTCACCGAAAGGCTTCAGGCCGCGTGCGATCGCAATGAAACGCCGCATTTCCCGCGCGCGGACCTGTCGGTGCGCGGCACGCTGGAGGAATTGCTGGGCGCCGCCCCTGCGCTTGAGGTTGAGGAAATGTTCGCCTACCAGCTTTTACAATCGCGCAGCGTCGATATGCTAACTGGCGGTGCGGCCACGGGCCCGCATAAATCCGATCTTAATGTGCGTTATGCTGCCAAGAATATGCCAGCCGATCAATGCTCGACGGGGGAGCAAAAGGCGCTTTTGATCGGCATCGTGCTGGCGCATGCCAAATTGATCGCCGCCGAGCGCGGAAGCCCGCCTGTCCTTCTGCTCGACGAAGTCGCCGCGCATCTGGATGAAAGCCGCCGGGCTGCGCTCTATGATCTCCTCGCCGCGCTGGGTGGGCAGGTCTGGCTTACGGGGGCGGATAAAAACCTGTTTGATGCTGTCAGAACCTCCGCCCGGTTTTTCGAGGTAAAGGATGCGGCGGTAAAAAATCAGGAAAGCTGACGCGCATATTCCAAAATCGCCCTCGCAGCATCTTGTGGCGGCAGATTTGTAACGTCCAGCGTCAATTCGTTTTTATTGCCGGTATTGATAATGGTGAATTTTTTCACGTTGCTGGCCGGGGCTTGCGGGTTTATATCCTTCAATCTTTCGGCGCGGTCGGGCGATACGATCCGGCGTTCGTTTTCTTTCACGCTGATGGTCAGGCGCACGGGCACGAATACGCTGTTCTTTTGCGCCGCGCCCGATTCTACTTCGCGGAACCAGTCGCAATCATCTTTGTTTTCGTTAAACAGGCAATTGGTCAGAACGAAATTGTAATCGGCGGGTGAGATGTTCACGATCGTATCTAGAACGGCGTCCCAGATTTTCCCGACATTACTCCATATACGCGGAGGTAATGTTGTTACGCCGTCCTGCTCGATAAGGCTGAAAACCGGGTTGTTGATTAGGTGGTTGTCGACGAGCTTGAAATCTGCCTGACGGCAAATTTCTTTGGCGATCGTATATTTTCCCGTGCCCGGATAGCCGATCAGGTAAATAATCGTGTTTTTCATTCCTTGAATTCTTCCAGCAGCGCCAGAACCTTATCGTTTTCCTCCGGCAGTCCTATCGAAAGGCGGATGCAGTTTTCGGTTCCGGCCTTGTCGGAAAAGTCGCGGATAATGATGCCCTTCGTTTTTGCAAAATCGCAGAAACCTCTCGCATTATCCATTTCCACCAGCAGGAAATTGGCGTCCGCCGGATAGATTTGTTTCACGTGAAACCTGGCTTTTAACGCCTCTGCTACACGTTTGCGCTCAGCCACGATTTTTTTGATATTCTCGCGTGCCAGCGCGGCGATGTCCGGTTGCATCACATGCAGAGCGGCATTCACCGAAGCGCGGGGCAGGGGGTAGGCGTCCATCGCCTTACGGCTTGCCAGCTTGATGAATTCGGCATCACCGCAAATCATTGTGCCCATCCGCATCCCGGCCAGCGCATAAGATTTGGACAGCGTGCGCAGGATAATCAGATTGGGGTGATCGTTTAAAACCGCGGTCAAACTTGGCGTGTCCGTAAACTCGATATAGGTTTCATCCACCACAACGGCGGCTTTTCCTTCCGCCGCCTTGCAAATTTTAAGCAAATCTTCGCGCGGGAAAAGGTTCCCGGTCGGGTTGTTGGGCGAACAGAGATAAACGAGTTTTACGTTATCCAACTGCGCGATAACCTCGTCAACATCCAATGAAAATGTGCCGTTTTGCTTGATCAGAGGAACCTCCACCACCCCGGCTGGCATGGCGGTGCCGTTTACGGCATACATGCCGAAAGTCGGCGGACAGACAAGCATCGCGTCCTTACGTGGCTCACAAAAAAGGCGTGTCAGCACCACAATGGCCTCATCCGCGCCGCGTGTGGCGGCAATATTCTCCGCCCTAACGCCGTAAAGCTTCGCATAGCCTTCCAAAAGCGCGGCGGGTTGCGGCTCCGGATAGCGGTTAAACCCCTCCAGCCCTGGCAGTTCATAGGGGTTTTCATTCGCATTTAAAAACACGTTTTGCGCCGCCTTGTTGCTTTCCATTCCGGCGGAAACATAGCCCTTCATTTCAAGAAAATGCGGGCGAATCAGATTTTTCAGTTCTTTTTTCATTAACAATACCTTAACCGTCATACTTTATAATCTTCGGATGACTGTAAGTAAACGTTGTATAGAGGAAATGATAGAGCACGGTGTCGTCATGAAAGATGGCAAGCCTGCTGGTGCAGAGCTTATCAGTAAGCCTGTTCTTAAAATCGCTCTTGTAGAAGATGATGGAATGGGAAAGTTTTCAGAGGCAGCTATGAGAATTGCTAAGGAAGCATTTCCAGAAAGAAAGTTCAGCAAGCTGGCGGAGGCTTCCACCTTTCCAGAAAATATGGAAGAGATTGTCTCAGAGGCTATTGGATACTGGTATGAAGGTAAGTTAGAATTTGTCAATCCAAGCGAGGAAGCTGATTTACACATATATGCCTATAGCTACAAGGGCGGTGAGCCGGGTTTTGCAACATTTCCTGTTAATGATCACCCTGATGCCCGTGATGTTGGTTCTAGTAAGCCGGCTATAGCATTATTAATGTATGACACTAAATCAAACTCTCGCCCTACGGAAGAAAGCGTGCTTACTACGACCCGCCATGAATTCGGTCATAATGCTGGTGTAATGCATCCCCACAATGTGTTGTATGGCTATGATATGGATCATAACGCTTGTGATGGCTCTTTTCCGGAGAGAGAGTTTGTTAATAACCATCCTGGGATTATGGGCATTCAAAGTGATAAGGCCGATAATACGGAATCTGAATATGACCGTGCTACGCGGAATTTTATCCAGACAGGAAAAATCAATCCTTAGCCGTCTTTAAAACGGGTGAAAATCTACCTTTTTTCTATAAAATTTTTTCTATCTATGATCACTCCGGAATAGTTGAAAAACCTAGGGTTTTTAGCATTTTAGGCTGTTTTTCAGTGTGCTGGCGTGCTATAAATAAGAATCCTTAAAAGGTGAAAAAACAGTCAATTAAATCAATTGGTTATAAATAGAAAAAAGCATAGAAAATATCATGAGTGAAGCAGCGGAAAAAATGACCCAGAATAACGAATATGGCGCGGACTCCATCAAGGTTTTGCGCGGGCTTGATGCCGTGCGCAAGCGTCCGGGCATGTATATCGGCGATACCGATGACGGTACCGGGCTTCACCACATGGTTTACGAGGTCGTGGACAACGCGATCGACGAAAGCCTGGCGGGGCATTGCGACCGGATTGACGTATCCATCAACGCCGACGGTAGTGTTAGCGTACAGGATAACGGCCGCGGTATTCCCGTTGAAACGCATAAGGAAGAGGGCGTTTCCGCCGCACAAGTCATTATGACGCAGCTTCATGCGGGCGGAAAATTCGACCAGAATTCCTACAAGGTTTCCGGCGGTTTGCATGGTGTGGGCGTGTCGGTTGTAAACGCGCTGTCGGAGTTTCTCGATCTGAATATCCGCCGCGACGGCAAAGAATGGCACATGCGCTTTAAAATGGGCGATGCGCAAGGTGATCTAAAGCCTATCCGTGATTTAGAACCCGGCGAGCGTAACGGCACGAAGGTGACGTTCCTGCCCTCCCCCCAGACCTTCACAATGACGGAGTTTGATTTCCGCACGCTGGAAAACCGCCTGCGCGAACTGGCGTTCCTGAATTCCGGCGTAAATATATATCTGTCCGATTACCGCGGTGAAACGCCGGAGGAAAATAAAGAGGTCCACCTGCATTACGAAGGTGGGATCGAGAGTTTCGTGGAATATCTCGACCGCGCCAAAAAACCGTTCATCAAGCCGGTATCCATCAGCGCGTATGACAACAAGTCGGGCGTGACGGTGGAGGCTTCGATGGAATGGACCGACGCCTATCACGAAACCATGCTGTGTTTCACCAACAACATCCCGCAGCGTGACGGCGGCACGCACCTTGCCGGTTTCCGCGGTGCGATGACGCGCGTTCTGACGAAATATGCCGAGGAAAACAATCTTCTTAAGAAAAACGATCTGAAGCTCACGGGTGAGGATATGCGCGAGGGCCTGACTTGCGTGCTTTCCGTGAAAGTTCCCGATCCGAAATTCTCCTCCCAGACCAAGGACAAGCTTGTCTCCTCCGAGGTGCGCCCCGTTGTGGAAAGCGCGATCGGCGAGCATCTGGCCACATGGCTGGAGGAACACCCCGCCGAGGCCAAGCTGATTATCGGCAAGATTTCCGAGGCCGCCATGGCCCGCGAAGCCGCGCGTAAGGCGCGCGAGCTTACCCGCCGCAAGGGTGTGATGGATGTTTCCAACCTTCCCGGTAAGCTAGCCGATTGCCAGTCCAAAGACCCCGCCATCTCTGAAATTTTTATCGTTGAGGGGGATTCCGCGGGCGGTTCTGCGAAGCAGGCACGTGCGCGTCATAATCAGGCGATTTTGCCCCTTCGTGGTAAAATCCTGAACGTCGAGCGCGCGCGTTTCGACAAGATGCTGGGCTCTCAGGAAATCGGAACCTTGATTACAGCGCTAGGTACCGGTATCGGGCCGGAAGAATTTAATATCGAGAAGCTCCGTTATCACAAAATCATTATCATGACTGACGCCGACGTTGACGGTTCGCACATTCGCACCCTGCTTTTGACATTCTTTTTCCGTCACATGCCCGACGTGATCGAGAAGGGTTACCTTTATATCGCCCAGCCACCACTGTTTAAGGTCAAGCGCGGTAATGCCGGGGAGCTTTATTTGAAAGACGAGCGCGCAATGGAGGACTACCTTCTCGACGGGGCGCTCTCCGACATTGTTATCATTGACGGCAACGGATCGACTCGCAGCGGCAATGACTTGCGCGACATCCTGATGCAATCTCGCAAACTTCGTGCCTCTATCAACGCGCTCACCGCCAAGGCGGGTAACCGCCGCGTGGTGGAGCAGGCCGCTATTGTCGGGGCGTTTGATGACGACGTGTTTGCGGATGAAAATCTGGGGCACAGCTATGCCGAGAAACTGGCGGAGCGTTTGAACAATATCGCTGCTATTAATGAAAAATCATGGCAGGGGACGTTCACAATCGATGGTGGATACACGCTATGGCGTGAAGTGCGCGGTGTGACAGAACGGGTAAAGCTTGCCAGCGATCGGGTGCGTTCTCCCGATGCGAAACGTCTACATGCGGCGCGTGAATCGTTACAGGAAATCTTTGCGAAACCAGTTGAGGTGCGCGAAGGAGATAAAATGCTGGGCGTTGTGAACGGCCCCGCCGCACTTTATGACCGCATGATAGAAGCCGGAAGAAAAGGCCTCTCGATGCAACGTTACAAAGGTCTTGGGGAAATGAACCCTGAACAGCTTTGGGAAACGACGCTGGACCCGAACGTTCGCACGCTTTTGAAAGTGCAGATCGAGGATGCGCAAAAAGCCGACGATATTTTCTCCACCCTTATGGGTGACGTCGTCGAACCCCGCCGCGAGTTCATTCAGGACAACGCCCTGAAAGCGGAAGTGGATGCTTAAGGGTAAGCTATGGAAGAAGAGTTTATAGAAAAAATAACTTTTGTTGATGAGCAATTCGGTGATGACTTCAACCGGAAATTCGTTGCTCAAACAGCGCTGGCAACTCAAAAATGGGTGCAAGACCTTCGTCGTGAGGGAATAACCGAGCCTTTTGAAAATTGGAGTGTTGAGTTTATTGTGGATAGGCTAAAGCAGCATAAAAACCCAGAATGAGAAAACTTATTTTATTGATGATATGTTTGATAGCGGGAGTTTCGGCGATGGCGCAAGGTTCTTTTGTACTCACGAGCAACGACGTTAAGCATGGCGAAATGTTGCCGATGGCGCAGGTCTATAATGGCTGCGGCGGCGGGAATGTTTCCCCGCATCTGGCGTGGAGTGGCGCACCGGAAGGTACGAAGAGCTTTGCGATTACGGTTTATGATCCCGATGCGCCGACCGGGAGCGGCTGGTGGCACTGGCAGGCGTTTAACATTCCGGCCAACGTGAGCGAGCTTGCGAGCGGCGCCAGTATGAAATCCATGCCCGCGGGCGCGATTGAGAATTTCTCCGATTATGACGAGCAGGGTTTCGGCGGCGCTTGTCCGCCCGAGGGCGATCGACCGCACCGCTATATCTTTACCGTGTTCGCGCTGGATGTTGAAAAACTACCGCTGACCGAGAAGGATAGCGCCGCGAAAGTGGGATTTCATTTGAACGCCCATAAGCTCGCTGCGGCTTCGTTTACAGCGACCTATGGCAGGTAAGGCTTCAGGTAATATCTTGCAGGGCCAGAGGGAATGATATAAAAGCGCTGGTCATGACATCTTTAGCTTCCACATTAACGAATATCGTCGGTTCCGCTTTTGAAAAGGCGGGCTTGCCGTCAGAGCTTGGCTTGGTCCGCGTTTCCGACCGCCCCGATCTGTGCCAGTTTCAGTGCAACGGCGCTATGGCCGCCGCCAAAGTGGCAAAAAAGAACCCGCGTGCGGTTGCTGAAGAGATTGTAGGGATTCTACGTACTTGTCATCCTGACCGACCCCGGATTAAATCCGGGGGAGTGGAAGGATCTCATGCAACCAAAGGAGATCCTTCGACTTCGGCACTTCGTGCCTCCGCTCAGGATGACGTGTTTGATAAAATTGAAATTGCCGGGCCCGGCTTTATCAATCTCGATGTTACTGATGAGTTTTTGACGGCGTTTACAGCCGCGATAGCGGACGATAATTCCTGCGGTATTAAAAAATCAAATAAAAATCAGACGATTGTTTTGGATTACGGTGGACCTAATATCGCCAAGCCCATGCATGTTGGGCATTTGCGTGCCTCTATCATTGGTGATGCGCTGCGCCGTATTTGTTTGTTTGCCGGCTATAACGCGCTCGGCGATGTGCATATGGGTGACTGGGGCTTGCCGATGGGGCAGATCATTACAGAGTTGGAAGAGCGCGGCATTCTGGGCCAGCCCGTTACGATGGAAAACCTTGAGGAAATTTATCCCGCGGCTTCCAAAGCCTGTAAGGAAAATGAAGAGCGCATGGATAAAGCCCGGGCTGCTACTGTGAAATTACAGGACGGTGATCCCGAGTATACGAAAGTCTGGCAACAATTCATTGATGTGTCTATCGCAGGAATGAAAAAGAACTTCGATAATCTCGGCGTTCATTTTGATCTGTGGAAGGGGGAGGCTTGCGTTCATAACCTGATAGCGCCGATGGTTGAAAAGTTGAAGGCACAAGGACTGGCCGTTGAAAGTGACGGCGCCCTTGTTGTGAATGTCGCGCGGGAAGACGACAAAAAAGAAATACCGCCGCTTATTCTTTATAAGCGCGACGGTGCGGTGATGTATGGCACAACGGATATGGCGACCATTGTTGACCGTGTGAAGCTTTATGATGATCTTTTGAAGATTGTTTATATTGTCGATCAGCGCCAATCGCTCCACTTTGAACAGGTGTTCCGTGCAGTGCGTTTGGGCAATATTGTTCCTGAAAGCATTGAGCTTACTCATGCCGGTTTTGGCACGATGAACGGTACCGATGGTAAACCGTTTAAAACGCGCGCGGGCGGCGTGATGAAGCTCGAAGACCTGATCGCGATGGGCGTCGAGAAAGCGCAAGCCCGTCTGGCGGAGGCTGAGCTTGGCAAGGATTATTCCGAAGATGAGCGTGAAGACATTGCGCATAAAGTCGCCATCGCTGCGATTAAGTTTGCCGATCTACAAAATAACCGTATCGCCGATTATGTTTTCGATCTTGATCGCATGACAAGTTTTGAAGGCAAAACCGGGCCTTATCTTTTGTATCAGGCTGTACGAATTAAATCACTTCTGCGTAAAGCGGGTGAGGGTGATTATAAGATCACTAAAATCGGCGAAGGTGAAAAGGCGCTCGGGTTGCAATTGGCGGAGTTGCCCGATCATTTCGAAAACGCGCTCAAATATTATACACCTCATGTGCTTTGCGATTATGCCTATAAGCTGGCGCAGACATTCAGTTCATTCTATGGCAATTGCCACATTCTGTCCGAAACTGACCAAAATATCCGTTCCTCCCATTTGGCGCTTTGCAGTCTGACGTACCGGCAGTTAGAGGTAGTTTTGAGCATGCTGGGCATCGAAATCCCTGAGAGAATGTAAACGATGTCTTTGTTTTTCTGAAAGAAAAACATTAGACGAGATTATCCTGAAGGAGGAGTAAGCCGACTGAAGGATCTCAAAGCTTGTTAAGGAGATCCTTCGACTTCGTCCGCTTTCGCTTCGCTACAGCGTGACTTCGCTCAGGATGACACATTTACAATGCATTGCATTTCGGCTATTATTGGCCAATGTTAAATCTCGACAAAGTTAAAATCTCCCCCCAAACCCTAAGCCGTATCGCCGAAATCGAGGCCTTTCGCGGGGAATGGGACGCGTTGGAGCGCCATACCACAGCCCTGCAAACGCTTGGCGATGTTGCCGGCTTTGGTCAAAAGTTCAAGGAAGTCATCAAGCCTTGGCAGCATAAACCCATTACGGTCGATCTGATATGCACGCTTCATGGCATTGTGACCGGAGCTAAATCGGATGGTGTCTACCGTACTGCTAACTTCCCGCTGGTGATCCAGCAGGGTGCCTCCATTATCGGTGCGCTAGATACGGCTGAGCCGAACGATATTGCTTCGCTGATGGACAAGCTTGTGGCATGGCTGCAGGAAACGCTGGAGAGCAAAAAATTTCACCCGCTTCTGGTGATTGCGCTATTCACTTCCATCTTTCTTCAGATCAGTCCGTTCGAGACGGGCAATCACCGTCTTATGAGATTGCTTGTGATCCTGCTTATGTTTCGTTCTGGATATTCCTACGCGCCCTACGCGTCTTTGGACCGGATAATTATTTCCCGTTCACAGGATTATCACGACGTTCTTCGTTATACGCAGGAAACGTTGGAGAACGGCAAGACGGATTGGGAGCCATGGCTACAATTTTTCCTTTATGTGCTGGATGAGCAAAAAAACGAGTTGCGGTCTAAGCTGGAGAGCGGAGGCGACAGGCTTGCGGGCATGCCCGAGTTATCGCTTCAAGTCATGGCGTTGTTCGAAGATCATAAGCGCCTTTCGATGAAAGAAATTATCGACCTAACGAAAGGGCGGCGTTCTACACTAAAATTGCGGTTGGGTGAACTGGTGGATCAGGGATATCTCAAGCGTCACGGACAGGCGCGCTCTACATGGTATGCGCGGGTTTAGCGGGCAAGTAACACGGTATAATAATGAAAGGCTCCGCTTTTGCTGAAACAGGCGGATTGATGGGGGCTTGAGAGAATAATTTCCGTTCCGTCGGCAAAGGTTCCTGTAAATTTAGTCGTTGAATATCCGCCGCCGGAATCAGCAGGTGTGGTTCCTATGCCGAGCCTTGAATTGATGGCGTCGCAGACGCTTTGGGTGAGGTTTGGCAGGACGGCTAGAAGTTCTTCGTTTGAAACGGTGTCGCTGCTACATCCGGCTATTCCGCTTCCTATGCCCACAACACAGGTTGAGCCGGTAAAATGCCATGTACTTCCGTCATTGGCGCGGGCGGGCGGCTCTTTCCATGAGACGCCGCTGCCGGAAATGTGGAGTACCTTATTCTCGTCCGGTTGCGGCGTGCCGTGTGTGTAGCCGGTTACTACGGGATTGGCAAAACTTATATCGTTTTCCGAGATATTGCGACGGCGTAGTTGGGAAATACCGCGCTCCAGCCTTTGGCCGTAGGCAATAATATCGCTGGCGGCAAGGTCGGCTTGACGCTTGGTTAGGTTATTGGTCCCTTCTGAGCGCATGCCGCGGGCAATGGTAAAGGACAGGGCGGCGAATAAAACAACGCCAAGAAGAATGATAAAAAACGCATTGCCGCGTTCTGAACGGCGGGCGAAATGAGGAAGGTGTTTAGGCATTCTGGTCGTCCTTGAAGATATTGCTCTTGGCGTTAATCGCCGCATTTTTAATGATGTCCTCGATTTCCTTGGGTAATTTTTTCGGTGCCTGTGGAGGTTTTTGTGCGGGGGTGCTTGTTGCGGCTTGTGGTTTTTCCTTCGGCTCTTCCGGCGTTTGCGTAGTGGCGGGGTTTTTTTGCGACGGAGTTGAGGTTTCGGGCTGCTCCGCAGGCTTTGTAAAGGCGGTAGGTGTCTCGACAACTGGCGTTTCCGCTTTCGGTTCTGCCGTGCTTGGCTTAGCGGTGACTGGTTTTTCCACCGGGGTGGCAATATCGTTATCCAATCCGTAAACTTTCATCAGCGCAGCTATGCCGGTATCGACTTTATTATCTGCACGTTCGGCAATGCGGTAGCCTTCTACCAGCGCGTCGATCACCGGAGGCGTGGCGACGGCAACATCGGAACGCAAGGCGGTCCAGTCTTTATTCACGAGGATGTCGCGTAAATTGGTGATGGCATTGGCATGCTTCATCAGGTTGTCGTCGGTCGGCGGCAGAGCCATGAAGCGGGTAACGCGCATAGCTTTGGCGTGACCGGGATTGGAATAGAAAATATGGGCATCAATAACCGATTCTCCGAATGCCACGACAGCCTGCCCCTCCGTGAAGCCGCGTAACCCGTCGTAACTGGCGCGGGCGCGCGTTTGGACACTAGCTTGCTGGGTGTCAAAGTAAGAGCCCATTTCCGTACCGCCGGACATTTGGAATCCGGACACTTCGGTCACGAAAGTGGAGCCTACGGTTTTTTCGAAAAACTCTTTTGTTTCGGTCGGGTCTTCAAGTTTACCGAAAATCTTGATGTTACAGTTCGCGGTAATGGAGTTCGCTTCTTCACGTACGCGCTTTTTCATTGCCGGCAAATCCTGACCGGAGAAAATGAGGCAGAAGCCGAGTGACCGCGCCTGCGCGGCCATAACGGCCATGCCTTGCGCGGTATAGTAACCGACCTCATCGAACACGGTCATGAACGGTGTTGAAGAATGCGTGGGCTTGTTCTCAATGACCGTTTCGGATGAACCTTCAAGGGTAGAGCCAAGTGTTGAACCCATCATCCCCTTCATGGTGGCGGCAACGATTTTACCGAGGTTGGCGATCTCGTCGCTGGATTTTTCCAAGGCGGGAATAAGCACGACAAGTATGCGGCGGTTAAGGACAATGTCCACCATGTCCACGTCTGCGGCTTGGGTATCGAAGATGTAACCATAGTCATCACCCAGAGATTGCAGGGAACGGGTGAACTGCATCGCCAGATAGCCGTGCTGTTGGTTAGCTGTTGTAGTGTCGTATTGCGGCGTGTCGGGCCCCGGTGGTTTGGTATTACCCTCGTCGTCATAGGCGTCCTGCACGAAGCCGGGAAGGGTCGCAAGGTAACCGTTCACCCCGTTGCGCAGTTCTTTAGGAACTGCCTCGTCGCGGGCAAGTTTGATGACGTTATTAAGGGACAGATAGTCGCGGATAACGGTAACGCTAAGCTGCATATCCTGATTGTCGCGCTTCCATGTCATAACGGGCATCATCGCGCCGATCAGCGATATTGCACGTTCGGACCACATTGCGTTATCGCCCTGGCTTTCTGGCATAAGCGAAACAAGCATGTTTGTAAGATAGGAAGCCGAACCCGAAGAGAACGGGTTCATGGTGTTGGACGGGGCCTTAACGTCGGAGTTGCCGGTCATGTAGTTTAGCACCAGTAAATCGTCATCGCGCCCTAGACGCCGCACGAGGGCGGAAAGTTTCGACCAGAGATCGGTATCGGCCTTACCGTCCACGTACACGAAGCCTGAGGCCCATGTCATAGCGTTGGTCACCATGGATGTCAGCCCCACCGTTTTACCGGAACCTGTCGTGCCAAGATAAAGAATATGAGTACGGGCATCGGAGTTTGTGAACCAGACTTCCTCGTCCGTGTCTTTCATATTGCCGAGATAAAGAATTCCCTCGGGCTCTCCGCTGCGACCGGGCCCCTCATTATGTTTGTCCTTCCATTTGGCGGACATGGGAAGTTTGAAGGCAAGGCTACGGTCACGGGTAGCGAGCCACCAGAAAAATAGTAGTGCGAAGACGACCAGTAAATCACCGAACATCAGCGCCCAGTCGTTAGAAAAAAGAAGCACGGCGGCAATTACAAACACGCTCGTGGAGTACGATGTGGATTGCATCGCATCGCCGATCCGCACCCAAAGGGGGCGGATATCGCGCAGGATATCGGTATGCTTGTGTTCGTATTTACGCGTGTTTAATGCCATTTAGGGCTTATCGTCCTTTCAAAAACTCGTCAGCGGAAAGCGGCACACCGCTTTGATCTGCAGCTTGCGGCCCTCCAGCGCCTGTGGGCATATTTTGCATGTCGGTGGGCATGTTGGCCACCGCGCTCCAGACTACAAAGAGAGCGAAAAGAAGTCCTAACGCCAGAAGCACGCTTGCGATGCCGCTTTTCTTGCCGCTTTGAGGGGCACCGTTTGCACCGATATTGCTAATCTCTCCGCGCGCTTCCTGCAGCGCTTTGGCTATTTTCATCAAGCTTTTAACGGCATGGTTTCTGTTTTCAAAGGACGCAATCTCAGCCGTTTCGCCCTTGGGGGTTTTAAGGCACAGAGCATAAAGATCGCCTTTACTGTCTTGAATTTCGAGCGCAGAAGCCTTGGCTTGGCCAAGTTCCATCTGCCAGACAACCGGCTTTACAGCTTGGGGCAGGGACAGGATCAGCTTGCCGTCCACCACACGGGCTGTTGTCTGATTCTGTCCTGCAAGCTTGCTGATGATGCTCATATCTATTTCCTTTTATTTGGCTTTTTTAATTCCGCGTTTCTCTGAGCCGCTGTAGTCAAGCGGCGGTATGGGCCGCGCCCGGGTGGAACTCATATAGGCTTTCATGGTTTCCACGGCCCCTTCTACTTTTGGAACGGGAACGGGGCGTTGTGTCATACGCTCCAGCTTGTAATGCGACATCGCACCAAGCGCTTCCATGTGATAGGAATGGCGGCCCAGATTATTGAGCGGGTACCAGAGCTGGCGGTTATGGCCGCGCAGCCAGACAAACTGGGCGGGGGCAAGTACGCCGCCCTCGTCGCGCGCAAATTGCAGGGCTTTGAGTAGCGCCGTGGTAACGAATCCACCCTGATTTGACTTGGCGAGCGTTTTTTCCGAGAGTTTTTTATCGCTCAGAACCTTGCGGGCGTCTTTAATAAGCTTGCGGTCTTTATTTAGCTGAAGCCCCTTTTTTGCACTCCAACAATTGGCAAGACGCGCCAGCATATCATCGGACTGGGTTCTTTTCCGCGAAGCTTTCAGGCAAAACGCGGCAAGCAATATTTGCGCATAAGGCGGAAGCGCTTTTGCACCCTTCCAGCGGGGGCCGAGCTGGCGGGCGAAGGCCTTGGCTGTGGCTTCCTCATCTATATGACCGTCGGGCACGGGAATGCGGTTATAGGCGAACCATTCTTCGGGCCCCAGCGCCTCGGCGAAAAGCGGAAGCTCCACGGGAACCGGAGAACCGGGCGCACGCGGAGGAGATTTGTTGGGGTTAAACTCGATAAAGGGTTTAATGGCCGGGAAAACGAGGGATTGGCGGACAATTAGTCCGTCAAGGTCCAGTTTTTTGCGGTACTGCGTTCTGGGGCCGTAGAATATGCACCATGCGGCGCAGGCGGCCATTAACGCAATCAGAGGGTATTTCAGGGGTTGCATCGCCAACGCGCCGAAATAGGACAGGTGGCCCCTTGTAAGCTGCTCCGCACTCCATTTGGGGGTGTCGCGCAGGCCCTTGAAAAAGCTTACCTCGTCCCCGCGGAAATTTACGGTGAAGTTATCGGGCAAAACCCAGGAAACCAGCCACATTTCTCCGTAACGGATCCAGCGTACAACGTTACGGACCTCTGTATCGAAAAAATACCAGAAAACCCATGTAAGAACCCCCAGAACGACCAGCATGATCGCCCAGCCGATGAAGTTCTCGTGCATTGTATTTTGTGCCTGATCACCCAAGGTGCGCCCGCTTACCCTTTGATAAGATGAAAAATTTCGTTTCTAGCTAGATTTTACCAGAAAAAAGCACATAAAACCAATCTTCGAAGCGAGAATGGGCTGTTCAAGCACGATTTTTTTTGCTAAACAATCAGCGCTTTGGTAAACATCGCGTTCCAAATCCTGTCAGAGACAGTGTGCCGCAATAGCTCAGTTGGTAGAGCAGTTGATTTGTAATCATCAGGTCCGCGGTTCGAGTCCGTGTTGCGGCACCAGTCTCTAGAAGGTTTTGAATAACCGTTTTTTCCGGACAAGCGCGACAAAGCAAAGCAACAAGGCGCCTTTTTCTTAGAAACGGGCCTTTATACTGGGGTGTAGCCAAGCGGTAAGGCAGCGGTTTTTGGTACCGCCACGCGGAGGTTCGAATCCTCCCACCCCAGCCATCTAAAATCATTAGCGAACATCGAGAGCTTAGGATTTTGATGTTCCCGCGAAAGCTGGGGGCATGATTGTCATTTGCTTGATAAGACCGTTTTACATTGACGGTTTTTTATTGCCCTTAATTTTGATCTCGATAGAGCGCAGAAGCACATAGAACACGGGTGTAAAGATCAACCCGAAGAAGGTCACGCCCAGCATGCCGGAGAATACCGCGATCCCGATGGCCTGACGCATTTCTGCGCCCGCTCCGTGGCTGACCGCCAGAGGAAGCACGCCCATAATAAAGGCGAAAGAGGTCATCAGAATGGGGCGCAGGCGCAGGCGGCAGGATTCGATCGCGGCCTCCAGCGGCGTTTTGCCGTGATGTTCCAGCTCGCGGGCAAACTCCACGATCAAAATCGCGTTTTTACATGCCAGCCCCGCCAGTACGAACAGGCTAATCTGGGTGAAGATGTTGTTATCGCCGCCGCTCAAATAAACCCCGATAATGGCCGATAAGATACTCATCGGCACGATCAGGATTACGGCGAGCGGCAGGGTCAGGCTTTCATACTGCGCCGCCAGCACAAGGAAGACGAAGAAGATACAAAGCGGGAAAATATAGATCGCCGTATTGCCCGCTAGAATTTGCTGGTAAGTCAGCTCGGTCCATTCAAACTCCAGGCCTTGCGGCAAAGTTTCCTCGAGAATTTGTGAAATCGCGGCCTGTGCCTGACCGGAAGAATAACCCGGCGCGGCATTACCGTTCAGATCGGCGGAGCGGAAACCGTTATAGCGCGTGGAAATTTCCGGCCCGAAGGTTTCCTTGACTTCGATGACGGAGCCAAGCGGCACCATCTCGCCGTTCGTGTTGCGAGTCTGCAGGCGTAAAATATCCTGCGGGCGGGAGCGGAATTCCTTATCCGCTTGTGCGATAACCTGATAGGTACGGCCGAACTGGTTAAAGTCGTTCACATAGAGCGAGCCGAGATAAATCTGCATCGTGCGGAAAACTTCATCCACGGACAGGCCAAGTTGCTGGGCTTTCGTACGGTCGAGATCGGCATAAAGCTGCGGCACATTAATATTGTAGCTCGAGAAAACTCCGGTCAGGGCCGGATTGGCGTAAGCCTTGCCTGTAACTTCCTTCAGCGCGTTATCCAGCGCCTGAAAGCCAAGATCGCCGCGGTCCTGAATCTGCAGTTTAAAGCCGCCGATAGTGCCCAGACCCATCACAGGAGGGGGCGGGAAAATCGCGATAAAGGCTTTATCGATCGTGTTATATTGTTCCTGAAGCCGCGCGGCGATAGCGCCCGCGCTGAGTTCATGGCTGGTGCGTTTTTCAAAATCGTCCAGTGTGACGAAAACAATTCCCGCGCTGGCCGAGTTCACAAATCCGTTGATGGACAGGCCGGGGAATTGAACCGCGCTTTCCACGCCTTCTTCCTTCATGGCGATTTCACCCATGGCGCGCATGACCTCTTCCGTGCGCTCTAACGTGGCGCCGGGTGGAAGCTGGGCGAAGCTAATGAGGTATTGCTTATCCTGCGCCGGAACGAAACCGGGCGGGACCAGGCGGAAGCTGTAATAGGTGGCCCCGACAAGTGCGAGGAAGAGGATCATCATCAAGACCTTGTGGGTGCCGAAGAAGCGCACGCTTTTGCTATAACCTCTTTGTCCCTTGCCGAAAGCCTTATTAAACAGATTAAAGAACCAGCCCAGAAACAGATTAATCAGGCGGGTCAGACCGTCCTGTTTTTCATGGCGTGCCTTCAAAAGAATGGCCGACATGGCGGGGCTGAGCGTCAGCGAGTTGATGGTGGAAATGAAAGTCGCGATCACGATGGTCAGGGCGAATTGCTTATAGAACATACCCGTCAGACCGCTGATAAACGCGATGGGAATGAATACGCCCGCAATCACCATAGATGTCGCGATGATCGGGCCTGTAACTTCTTTCATGGCCTGCACCGTGGCTTCGCGCGGATTTTTACCTTCTTCTATATTACGTTCGACGTTCTCCACCACCACGATAGCGTCGTCCACCACAATACCCACGGCCAGAATAAGGCCGAACAGTGTCAGAACGTTGATGGAAAAGCCGAGCAGCAGCATAACCGCGAACGTGCCGACGATCGAAACCGGCACAGCAAGCAACGGGATGATGGAAGCACGCCATGTTTGCAGGAAAACAATCACCACAAGCACCACAAGGGCAATCGCCTCAATTAGCGTGTGGATAACGGCATCAATAGAGTGACGCACGAATACGGTGGGGTCATAGACGATGGAATAATCCATGTCCTCGGGGAAGTTTTTCTTAAGCTCCTTCATCGTTTTACGTACGCTTGCGGAAAGCTCCAGCGCGTTGGCGTCGGGGGCGGAAAAAATGGGAATGGCCACGGCGGGTTCGTTATTGAGCAGCGAGCGCAAAGCATATGTTTGCGCATCCAGTTCAACGCGGGCGACATCGCTCAGGCGTGTGATTACACCGTTTTCATCGCGCTTGACGATGATTTCCTCAAATTCTTCGGGGCTGCTGAGGCGGCCATAGGCGTTAATAGGAAGCTGAAGCTGCGTTCCCTCGTCATAGGGCGGGCCGCCGATCACGCCTGCGGCAATCTCAATATTCTGGCTTTGTACGGCGGAAATCACGTTCGAAGCGGTTAGGTTACGTTCCGCAATACGGTTGGGGTCAAGCCATATGCGCATGGCGTAATCGCCTGAGCCGAACAGCATGACCTGCCCCACGCCTTGCAGCTTGGCAAGCTGATCCTTGATGTTCAGTGTGCCGTAATTGCGAAGGTAGAGCATGTCATAGCGCTCTTTAGGCGAGGTCAGGTGGACCACCATGGTCAGGTCAGGTGAACTTTTGACCACCGTAACACCAAGCTGGCGCGTAATATTGGGAAGACGGGGCAGAGCTTGCGAAACGCGGTTTTGCACCTGCTGCTGCGCTAGGTCGATATCCGTACCGATGGCAAAGGTAACCGTAATGGACAGTGTGCCGTCCGAGGAGGCAAGAGAGTTCATATAAAGGAGGTTTTCAACCCCGTTGATTTGTTCTTCCAGCGGCGTTGCCACCGTTTCCGAGATAACGGCCGGGCTGGCACCGGGAAAACTTGCCGTGATCTGAACGGATGGCGGGCTGACTTCCGGGTATTCCGAGATAGGAAGCTGGAACATCGCGATCAACCCCATCAGGAAGATCATGAACGATAATGTGCTGGCGAAGACGGGCTTGTCGATGAAATGGCTGGATAGATTCATGGCGTTTATTCTTCTTCGCCTGAATTCATGTTTTCTTCCCTTGCGGCGGGTTCATTTTCCAGCGCGGCGTGATCCGCCTTTTCCTGCGGCGATACGGGCATATCGGGACGGATGCGCATAATGCCTTCCGTAATCACCATATCTCCCTGTTCAAGGCCGCTTAGAACGATGCGCTTACCGTCCACGCTTTCGCCGATTTTAATTTCGCGGTAAGAGGTTTTATTCTCGCCGTTAACCACATAGACAAATTTCCTGTCCTGATCCGTACCGATGGCACGTTCGGAAACAAGAATGCGTTCCTGATCACCGGGGCTTCCCATCATCACGCTGACGGACATTCCGGGAAGTAGCATTTTGTCCTCATTTTCGAAAAGCGCGCGCGCGCGGACTGTGCCAGAAGACGGGTTGATCTGGTTATCAAAGCTATGAACGTAGCCGTGAAATTCCTTCTCGCTTCCGGGAAGTTTAAGCCGCACTTCCGTGGGGTTTTCTTCGGCGCTGCCGACATGTTGACGGGAATTGATATAGGTTTTTTCATCAACCTCGAAATCGACATATAGCTGATCGTCCGCCACGATGGATGTCAAAAGCGGGGCTGAGGGACCGGCTTGCACAAGGTTGCCTTCAGTGATTTCCGCGCGGCTGACCTTGCCTGAAATCGGCGCTTTCACAAAGGCATAATCAAGATTGATCGATGCGCTTTGTACCAAAGCCTTCGCTTCCTGTACTGCGGCTTGCGCCACTTTCTGGTTGTTGGAGCGCTCATCCAGTAATCGCTGGGAAACGGCTTCGGTTTTAATCAGGGCCTTGGCGCGCTCATATTCCTTTTCCGCCAAAATTGCTTGCGTTTCAACTGCTTCCAGAGAGGCTTTGGCCTGTGCCAGCGCAGCCTCGTAAGGGCGCGGGTCGATGACGATCAGGATGTCGCCCTTTTCCACATATTGTCCGTCTTTGAAGCGGATGTCGGTAATACGGCCACTGACTTGCGGTCTGATTTCTGCCTTATCCACGGCAACAATATGGCCGGAAAAATTTTTCCAAAGCTGTATCGGTTTTGGTTTTATAACTGTGACGGTAACGGGCATCGCTTGCGGGGCCTGAGCACTGGGTGTTGGTTGTTCTTCGGATGCACCGGCACGTTCCTGTGGCAGAAATATTCCGCCGCTAATCAGAAAAACTGTGGCGGTCGCCAGAAGAGCCAGTTGTGTTTTTGTTTTTTTCATCATCTTTTTGTCCCGTATTTTTTTATTTCTTTACTCTGCAGCGATTGCTTTCGTGCTCCCCGTTATGCCGATAAGAGCTGAAAGTGAGTCTTTTAAATGATCGCGGATAAACCCCAGATCGTTATTAATGCGCGCCACCATTAAATGGCCCAGAATGAAGGCGTGAATATCTTGCGCTTTGGTGGATATATCGGTGTGTTTGTCTAATAGGCCGTCCTTTATAAGGTCGCGCAAGGCATCTTCGTAATAGCTCAGTTTTTTAGCGCACATGCCGGAGATTCTTTTGCCTATATTCTCGTCTTGTGCGGCTAGTTCCGATCCCAGTGTGGCGAAGGGACAGCCGCAGACACATCCTCTTTCCTTGCGGATATTTTCTTGCTGCTCATAGACAAACTGTGCCAGCAATTCAAAGCGTAGCGCAGGAGGGTTTTCAGGTGAAAATATATTGTCGTATTCTGCTTGCAGCTCGCGCACTCGGTCTTCGATTGCCTCTAAAGCCAGATCGGCTTTGGATGGGAAATAGTGATAAAAGCTGCCTTTATGAACTCCGGCCGTGGTGCAGATTTCATCGACGCTAACGCCGCCGTAGCTGTCGCGAAAGATCAGCTCTGTCGCGGTTGCAATCAATTTTTCTTTGGTGTCTGTCGGTGCGCGGCCCATTTCGGCTCCCTCTTTCGGGAGATATATAGGTATAGTTGACCGAGTAGTCAAATATATTCGGTAATAAAATTTCGTTTAGAATTTATCGAAATTGATAACTGTATCGGCGTGGTTTTCCGCCAGCGGGCTGTGGCTGATCATAATGACGCTCATGGTTTTTGAAAGATCCTTGAGCGCCGCCAGCACCACTTTCGCGCTTTCCTGATCCAGCGCGCTGGTAGGTTCATCCAGAATAAGATAGGCGGGTTTGCGAATGACGGAACGGGCGATGGCGATGCGCTGGCGCTGGCCGCCGGAAATATTCGTCCCGCCCTCGTTAATCACAAAATCCAGCCCTTCGGCCTGACGGCTTACAAAATCCGATAGATGACATAGGCGCAAGGTCTTTTTGATTTGTGCATCCGAAACATTTTTTAAATCCAGCAGGATGTTTTCGCGGATGCTGCCTTTAAACAGGAACGGGAACTGGTCGACATACCCGATATTTGTCCGCCATTTGGATGTGTTGATAGCAGCAAGATCACGGCCTCCCACCATTACCTCTCCCTTATCGGGATAGATAAGATGACAGATCATGTCGATACAGGTGGTTTTGCCGCGCCCCGATTCCCCTTTGAGCATCGTGATCTTTTTGGCCGGAACCTTGAATGAAATACCGTTTAAAACCTGCTTCTCTCCGTAAGCAAATGATACTTTTTTGAACGCTATATCCTGCGGGCTGGAGGAAGGGGTGTAACCTTTTTTATTCGGGCGTTCTTTTTGCGCTTTGGCGTTTTTGATACCGTCCTGAATGGCCCACAGCCCTGCTTCCTGACCCAGAAACTTCTGGTAATCGGCCAGCATCGTATTCACCGAGGCCATCAGGCGGTAGTAAACGGCGAGGATAAACATGATATAGCCGGGCTCGAGTTGCAGATAATCCTTGAAGATAAACACGCAGATGAGGGCCGAAGTAATGGTGACCGGGTCCTGAATATTGCGAAGGGTCTGACCGACGATAATGCTTACCGCATGGGCTTTGCGCAGCTCATCAGAATCGCTGACGATAAAGGAAGAAAGATATTTCTCCCGCGCCGTTGCTTTGGCTTCCTTTACGCCGCGAAGGGCTTCGCCCATTCGTTTCGTGATACCGTGAATAAAGGACATGGTTTCCCAGCCCGATTTGCGCGATCTGTCCATTGTGGCTTTTACCGCGACGAACAATACACCCACAGTTACCAACGACAACAGCGTTGCTTCGAGCGAAAGCCACAAGGCATAGGCGCTGTAAATCATAACCTGCAAGAACCCCGCTAGCGTGCGTGCAGCAGAGATATAGGCGGCGGCGGCGCGCGTTGAATCGTTGCTGAGAACGGCAAGATTTTCACCCAGAGATTTGGAAAGAATATAATGCACCCGCGCCTTCATCATCGCATCGATAAAAGAAACACGTAGCTTGTGGGCGAAGGTCGCGACCTGATTGCCTATAAAGGTGAAAGTTACGCTAAGAACGAGGGATTTTAAAACAAAACTGCCCACTACAATTAGGGCAAGGACATAAGGGTCAAACCCTGAGAGCCAACGGATAAAATCACCCATTGCGCCATCGGGCAGGGCGGAACCCATTTCCAGTATCACGGAAATCAGGGGAAAAATCGCCGAAATGCCGAAGGCTTCCAGCATGCCGGAAAGCAGCAAAAGGCCGCATACCAAAGCAATTGCGCCGGGTTGCTGGCGCGCCAGAAGCGTTATGGCCTTAATTGATTTATTGTTTTCCAGCATGAGGCTCTTTTGTTAAAAGGGTTATTATATAAGCCATTCACTTGCGCCGCGAAAGGGCTTTGGTTAGATTGCACCCTCATAATATTTAAAGGCATAGACCATGAAAAAGCAGATTATCTTTTTAAACCGGGCTTATAACGATTTGGATACTCAGATGTCCCTGATCGACCAATTTGCCGCAGATGAGAATTTCAACGTCCGGGTTATCGGTTATCCCTGCGATGGTGACCTTGGAAATCCGGCGGCCCATGAGGCCCGACTATATCTTGAAAGCAAGGGCGTTAGCCTTGAAACTATTTTGGACGATCCGGATGCCCCTCTGCATTTAAAGCTTCTTCATAAAACCGAGCGTTGTTTCGATTTTATGCGCAAAAGCCGGGCCGGCGAATTGCCGGCTGCACGCGAGATTTTAAAGGCTGTCCATGTGGCTGTGCTCATGGTTATGCGCAAATTACTGAGGAAGGATTTACCCTGGGCCGATAAAATCGCCGCCAAGTGGAATGCCGATATGATCGTCATGGATGAAAGCATGGCCCAGCCGGGGCGTTCTTATATTATTGATCACACTGTTCCAGTCCTTGCGGACAGAGGCGTACGATGTTTTATCGTTCTTACGGGACAGTTTCTTTATATGGTCGATTCCCCGACCGGTGCGGCGCTGCCGAAATATAAAGCGACAAAAGCAGAGAGGTTTTTCGTTCCCAGCCAGCGCGATCGTGAGTTTTCCGGTAAATGCTATCCGCAGGAGAGTTTTGAGGTTTTGGGCAATCTTCGCATGGAACGACCGTGGATAGGCAAGTTAGAGAGCGAAGTTCTGGCCCCTCCCTTTTATAATAAGCAGGCCGCGATGAAACCGCTGAAAAATAGCGGCAAGATCAAGGTCGTTTTCATGCTTTCGAAAATGAATTACGGCGTGCAGGCTGATGCGATCAAGAATACGATCCGCGCGTTGGCCCGCCATCCTGATGTCGATTTTGTGCTGAAACCCCACACGCGCGGTATGAAATTCGATTTTATGTCGAAAGACGAGATTACTGGCTCCGTTGTGGCCGACCGTATTCCCTCCACACTTCTTTGCGAATGGGTCGATCTTTTGCTTTTTACCGGGTCGGGCATTGTATTCCACGGCATGGTGCAGGGGAAAAGCGTAGGCTACCTCAAATACTGTCAGGAACATGAAACTATGTTCGATGACGGTAAATCTGTGCGGCGTTTCGATTCTCAGGATGAATTGATGGCGTTTATCGATAAGGCCGTAGAAAAAGGTATGCCGAAAGAAAACTATGATGAGTGGCTAAAAAAATACATTCATGCCGGAGATGAAAAGGGCTCGGTAGCTGCGCGGTATAAAGCGGTGATGAGCGAACCGGGCAAAAAGAAAAAAGCGGCGTGATCTCTCTCACTCTGTTGTCACCCCGGAGGCGAACCGTCAGGTTCGCTTAAACATCCGGGGTCTGGTAAAGCGCGCGGCAAAGCCGCGCACATATGGATCCCCGCAGTTCAAGCGTTGCTGGTGCAACGCCGCGGGGATGACAAGTTTAAGAGTTCAAAATTCCTGCCAGCGTATCGCAGATATAATCCTGCTCACTTTCCGTCAGAGCGGGATATAGTGGCAGTGTTATGGCGCTCGCATAGTATCTCTCGTTTTCCGGGTAATCTTCGGCCTTAAATCCCAGTTCCTTGTAATAGGGATGGCTGTAGACGGGAATATAATGAACGTTCACACCGATCCCGGCTTCGCGCATCGCGTCGAATACTTCACGCCGGGTTTTTGTAACTTCGGGTTTCAGCATGACAACATAAATATGCCAGCTTGAATCCGCCTCCGGAATGCTGGCGGGAAGCTGAAGCGGCAGACCGGCCAGTTTACTTTGATAGCGCGCCACCAATTCGCGGCGGCGGGCGATATATTGATCGAGCCTGTCCATCTGCGAAATACCCAGCGCGGCCTGAATATCGGTAATGCGGTAGTGATAACCCAGTTCCTGCTGTTCGAAATACCATGCGCCGCCGTCTTTTTCTTCCATCAGCGCCGGGTCTTTCGTAATGCCGTGGGTGCGCAGGTGCAGCAGCTTTTCGTAGGTATCCTTGGAATTCGTTGTGATCATACCACCCTCGCCGCTGGTGATGATCTTGACGGGGTGCAGGCTGAATACGGCGATGTCGGAATAATCGCAGGTTCCAACGGGCCTGCCCTTGTAGGATGCGCCGATGCAATGGGCGGCATCTTCGACGATTTTAAATCCGTAACGTTTTGAAAGGTTATAAATAGCCTCCATATCGCAGGACTGTCCCGCGAAATGGACGGGCAGGACGATTTTAGGTAACGTGCCATTTTCCTTGGCTTCTTCCAGTTTTTTTTCTAGCGCAGGGACACTCATATTCCATGTCTGCGGATCTATATCGACGAAATCGACGCCTCCCCCGCAATAAAGCGCGCCGTTGGATGTGGCAACAAATGTGTTAGGGCTTGTCCACGCTGTATCGCCCTGTTTCAAATCTAGCGCAAGGCAGGCCAGGTGCAGCGCGGCTGTGCAACTACTGACCGCTACGGCGTATTTTACATTACAAAGCCTGGCGAATTTTTCTTCGAATTCCGCAATCTTGGGCCCCTGCGTCAGGAAGTCGGATTTTAAAACTTCCGTGACCGCGTCGATATCGTCTTGCGTTATTTCCTGACGGCCATAGGGGATCATGCGGGGTGGGGTCATGTGCTGCTTTCGTTCAACGCCTTGATTTCTTCGACGCTCAGGTAATGCGGGTTGTCGAGAGAGTTATATTCGAAACCGTCATCGACCATCTTGCCCTTTTCTTTCAGGGCGTTGATCGTGTAATCGACAGGATCGGAGAAATTGATGGTCGGCTTAATGACAAAGTGGTCTTCAAATTCGATAGTGTGGAAACTGTCGTCTTTCGGGCACATGACCTCGTGTAGTTTTTCGCCGGGGCGGATGCCGATAATCTTGTGCGGAAGATCGGGGGCGAGTGATTTCGCTAGGTCGGTAATTTTAATAGAGGGGATTTTGGGTACGAAAATCTCGCCGCCCTGCATCCGCTGGAACGCGCTGTCCACTAGGTTTACACCTTGCGAAAGCGTAATCCAGAAACGTGTCATGCGTTCGTCGGTAATAGGTAGCTGTTTGGCCCCTGCCGTTATCAGTGATCTAAAAAACGGCAGGATGGAACCGCGCGAACCGATAACGTTGCCATAGCGAACGACGCTGAACATGCATTCGCGCGCGCCTTTGATGTTATTAGCGGCGGTGAAAAGTTTGTCGGATGCCAGTTTGGTCGCGCCATACAGGTTTATCGGGTTAGCGGCCTTGTCGGTGGAAAGAGCGACCGTTTTCTTGACGCCGCAGTGAATGGCGGCATGAATAACGTTTTCCGCGCCGTGGATGTTGGTTTTGATACATTCCATCGGGTTATATTCGGCAATAGGAACAATCTTGATCGCGGCGGCGTGGATGACATAATCCATACCCTGCATGCCTTGTTTCAGGCGTTCCGAATCGCGCACGTCGCCGATGAAATAGCGCATGCACGGCGCGTTAAAAGTCTGCGACATTTCGAACTGCTTTTGTTCGTCGCGGGAAAAGACAACGATCTTGTTCGGTTTATAGTTATCGAGCAAATGGCGCACGAATTTCCGGCCAAACGAGCCTGTGCCGCCGGTGATAAAGATATTTTTATTGTCAAACATGAGCGTTAAGCCTCGATTAGCCTTGCAAAATTGCGGCTGTAAACCTAAGTCTAATATAACTTTAAGTCAACTGACAGGCTTTCATGAAGATTACAATTTTAACCAGTTCGAAAAAGCACCCTGTATATGCGCATTTGCAGCGCTGGCAGCAGGCGCAGGCAGGAGCGCATGGGGTTGAGATTGTGTTTGCGCCCGAGGAAGCGGAGGGCGGCGATTTCCTTTTTATGATTTCCTGTGGCGATATAGTGAGCGCTGATGTGCGCAACCGTTATCGTCACGCTCTTGTGGTTCATGCCAGTTCCTTGCCGAAGGGACGCGGCTGGTCACCCTATATCTGGCAGATTCTGGAAGGGAAAGATGTAATCCCTGTTACCCTTCTGGAGGCCGAAGACAAAGTCGATACGGGGAGGGTATGGCTGCAAAAGCCGATGGTTTTGGAAGGTCATGAATTATCGGATGAAATTCACGAGGCTTTATCGCAGGTGACGCTGGAGCTGATGAGCGAGGCGATAGAGCGCGAGGGGAAAATCACACCACAGCCCCAGAATGAGGAGGAGGCCAGTACTTACCCGCGCCGTACACCCGAAGACAGCCGCCTTGATCTTGAAAAGTCGCTGGGCGAACAAATCAATTTATTACGGGTTTGCGACCCGGAACGTTTTCCAGCCTTTTTCGAATATAAAGGCCATAAGTACATTGTAAAAATGGAGAAGGAAGAAAGATGAGTAAAACAATTTCCCTGAACGGAACGATAGTTGGCGAGGGCTGTCCGCCCTTTATCATTGCCGAGGTTTCTTGCAACCATATGGGTGATTTTGATACTGCGAAAGCCTTGATAAAGGCCGGGGTTGATGCCGGGGCCGATGCGACGAAGCTGCAAACTTACGAGGCCGATACGATTACGCTGGACGGCCCGCAGGAGCATTTCAAAATGCACCATCCGCTTTGGCATGATATGACGTATCATAAATTATATGCGCAGGCCCAAACCCCTTTCTCCTGGATGAAGCCGTTATTCGATTACGGGCGGGAACTTGGTATTACGGTTTTTAGCGCACCGTTCGATATGAGCGCGGCCGATTTGTTGATTGATCTGGATGCACCGATTTTCAAGATCGCGTCTTTCGAGGCCGTTCATATTCCCCTGATCAAAAAAGCGGCCGCGACGGGAAAGCCCTTGATTATCTCCACTGGAATTGCGAGTGAACAGGAAATTGAGGAGGCCGTTAGGGCTGCGCGCGAAGCGGGATGTAGAGATCTTCTTCTGATGCATTGCGTTAGTTCCTATCCTACACCGCTGGAGCAGGCGCAGCTCAGCAAAATCCCGCTTCTTAAGGAACGTTTTGGTGTTCTGGTCGGTCTTTCAGATCATACGCGCAGCACCTTTACGGCGGAAGTTGCGGTTGGCCTTGGTGCATGCATGGTGGAAAAACATATCATGTTGAACAAGGATGACGATACCTTCGATAAGGAATTTTCGCTTACACCCGACGAGTTTGCAGAATTGGTGCGGGTCTGCAAATCACAGAGCGCGGAAAAGTTTGCGGCTATGAGGAACGAGCCGGACGTCATTACGGCGATAGGAAAGCCGGGTTTTGAACGTCAAAAGGGCGAAAAAGACGGCAAGCCCCTGCGCCCCTCTATTATCGTTGCCAAAGACATCAAAAAAGGAGAGGTGTTTACTAACGATAATCTGCTGATCCGTCGTCCTGCCGTGGGGCTTGCGCCTAAATATTGGGATGCTGTTATAGGCAAACCTGCCGCGCGGGATTTGAAATTCGGCGAAGGTCTTTCCGAGGAAGCGGTGGAATGCGGGTTGCAGTAATTAATTACGGTCTTGGGAACCTGAAATCGGTCGTCAATGCTGTCGAATTTTTGGGTAGTGAGGTTTTTATCGCCGAGAAGCCGAACGGACTTAACGACGCGTCTCATGTGATTTTACCGGGCGTGGGAGCGTTCGGCGAGGGGATGCAGATTTTGCGCGATGACGGTTGGGTGACCGAGATCAAGCGTCATGCGGTAAATGAGCAAAAGCCGTTTCTGGGGATTTGTCTGGGTATGCAACTTCTGGCGGCCAAGGGAACGGAATATGGCGATCATGAGGGCTTGGGGTTAATCGCCGGAACGGCGGAAAAACTCACCGCGCCGAACCGCAATGTGCGTATACCCCATATCGGCTGGAACCCTGTGCGGGCTGTTGCGGGATCGAAAACCTATGAAGGCCTTGACGGGGAAAACGATTTTTATTTTGTGCATAGCTATGTCCTGAAGCCGGAGGATGAAAGCGTGATTTCCGGACTGTGCCATCACGGCGGTGATTTTGTCGCCAGTGTGGAAAAGGACAATATCTGGGGCACCCAATTCCACCCGGAAAAAAGCCAGAAGGCAGGCCTTCAGCTCTTACAGAACTTTTTGAAGGTTTAACATGCTCAGATACCGCCTCATCCCCATCCTGCTTTTGAAGAACGGCCAACTGGTGCGCAGCGAGGATTTCTCCACCCACCAGATTATCGGCGATCCGGTGCATGAGGTGCAGCGCTTTAACGAGTGGAATGTGGATGAGCTGATTTATCTGGATATTACGCAAGGGGATTATAATTTCATCCGCCGCACTGATCACAAAACGAAGGGACTGGAAGACCCGCTGGATATTTTGGACGAGGTCAGCAAGACCTGTTTCATGCCTCTGACATGGGGCGGGCGTATTCGCTCGTTTGATGAGGCGGCAGAACGGTTCCGGCGCGGTGCTGATAAGATAACGCTCAATAGCGTATTGTTTGAAAAGCCTGAGCTGGCGGGAAAAATCGCGGGTCGTTTCGGAGCGCAGGCGGTCGTGGCCAGCATGGATGTATTAAAACACGAAGATGGAAAATATGAAGTCTTTACCGCCGGAAAAACACTGGCCACAGGAAAAAAGCCGGTGAGCTGGGCGCGGGAAATCGAAAAAATGGGCGCGGGTGAGATATTACTTCAGAGCATTAATCGTGACGGTAAAGGTACGGGATATGATCTGGAACTGATCGCGCAGGTTTGCGATGCGGTGAGTATTCCGGTCATCGCCTGCAGCGGCGTGGGTATGTATGAACATTACGCTAAGGGCATTCAGGCCGGCGCCTCGGCGGTGGCTGCAGCCAACATCTGGCATTTCAAGGAATTAAGTGATAGAAACGGCAAACGCGCGTTACAGCGCGCCGGAATTAACGTCAGATTTTAATAGTAAAAGGTTTTAAAGATGGTCGCTTATTGTTCAAAATGCGTTTACCCCGATGTTTCGGCTGTGCCGCTTTCCTTCGATGAAGAGGGCGTGTGCACGGGCTGCCGCGTTCACGAACAAAAGGGCAATATCAATTGGGACGATCGCTGGAAATTTTTTGAAGACCTGATTGATGGTTACCGCAGCGATAATAATTACGATATTCTGATCCCGGTCAGCGGCGGTAAAGACAGCTATTACCAGACCCATGTCGCGGTCCATGAACTGGGCCTGAAACCCCTTTTGGTTACCTATCACGGTAATAACTATTTGCCGGAAGGGGAGGAAAATCTCTTCCGCATGCGTGAGGTTTTTGATGTTGATCACATCATCATACGCCCCTGCGTCGATACGCTGATCAAAATGAACCGCCTTGGCTTGAAAGTTCAGGGCGACAATAACTGGCACGCCCATTGCGGTATTTTCACCGCGCCGATCCAGGTGGCGGTGCGCTATAAAATCCCGCTCATTCTTTGGGGTGAGCATGGTTTCATGGATCTGGGCGGGATGTATTCCTACAGCGATTTTGTGGAGTTTACCGCCAAGCACAGGCTTGAGCATTCATTGCGCGGCTATGACTGGCACGATTTCACCGATGCGGGCCTCGAAAAAATGGGTCTTGGCGATTACAAGGAAGGTCTCAGGCCCAAAGACCTGTTATGGGCGCAATACCCTTCGGACGAAGAGATCGACGAGGTCGGGGTGCGCGGGCTTTACTTGAGCAATTTCGTTGACTGGGATGCGAATAACCACACCAAACTTGTAACGGAAAAATATGGTTGGGAGGGCGCGCGCCAGCCGTTCGAGCGTACGTATCGCATGATGTCCAACCTCGATGATATGCATGAAAACGGCATCCATGATTACATGAAATTTATCAAGCTCGGCTACGGTCGCGCGACAGATCATGCCTGCAAGGATATTCGCGGCGGCTTTATGAGCCGCGAGAAAGGAATTGAGATGGTCAAAAAATATGACGCCGTCAAACCGCGCCGCGATCTTGAACGTTTTCTGAAATACGTAGATATGACCGAGGAAGAATTCGACTATATTGCCGACGGTTTTCGCGATTCCCGTGTTTGGCGCGTGGAAAACGGCCAGTGGGTCAAGGACGATATATGGGGCGGCTCATCAGCTTACGGACCGGTTTTGAACGAGCAGGGCAAGGGCTCCAGCCGCAAAATCGCCAACGGTTAGTCCGGTTTTACCCAAAATAAATTATCATGAATTTTTACGGTGGAAACGTCGGCCTTGCCTTTTATAGCGGCTAGCTTGCGTGCAGAATTTTCAAACACTTGTGGGTCAATATTGCGTGTTTTATGACGGCCATAAGCGCGCGATTCTATGCTGTGGCGGATGCGCGCGGGCAGGATTTTCAGTGTCGGCCTGACAAGATCGAAAGCCGCGGCGACAGATTGTAGAATTCGTTCCTTGAGCGGATCCTTCTTGCGGGCGAAAGCTTTATAAGCGGCGGGTGCTATATCCAGTTTTTCAATTTCGTCCATCAGCCGCGCGGCGGAATCTTTGCCGTCATTCATACGCATGACCCAGCGCCCCAGCTCTTGATGACCTTTGACGACTTCAGGATAATTTTGCAAAACCGTATCCGGCGCGGCGACGACTTCCTTTAAAGCCTCAAGTGTTTCGGCCTTGGTGCGCTTGACGATGGAAATACTGTGCGGCAGTTTATGCTCGAATTTTTCGTCCTCTTCTGGCGTGGCGGGATTATAGGCCACAACCGGCTTTCCCATCAGGTAACCCTCCAGCCCCGTGGTGCAGCCCCAGTGTAAAATCGCATCCGCCCCCAAAAGCCACGGCGCGACGACGCCTTCGAAAATCACGGTCACGTTGTCTGAGTTTTTGGCCGCTTCCTTCCATGTTTCATGAGATTCGGAAGGGTGCGGGCGCACGATGATTTCATGCTCAGGAAAAGCGCGGCTGAGCTCGGGCAGGATATCCAGAAACGCTTCGAACATTTTTTCGAGGTGACCTTCATAAGCCTCCCAGAACTCGTAAAATTCCTCTTCCTTTGCCTCGTTGACGAATTTCTCGCGCTTCATAAGCTTGGCGTTGCCGCGTTTTCCCATGAAGTGGTTGGCCGTTCCGAAGCTGGAGGGGATCAATATATATTTGCCGAACCGCTTTTGGATATCGTCGATACGTTCCTGATAAAACGGCGTCATATTCTGGTGCCATGTATCGGCAACCGGGCTGCCTGTGGCGATCATCCGGCTTTCGTGATGAGGGAAAAACCTGGCCACGGCCTCGCGCTGCACATCGCCCCAAAAAAAGATTTGCGCCGCGTTTTTCACGCTGTCCTCGTGAAAACGCACAGTGGCGAATTCATCCATGCTGGTATAAATCAGTCCTTCCACATCCTGAGAGACCGGAATATGTCCGGCCTCCTTAAGCGCATTCGTAATCTTGATATCCGCCGTGGTCAGGCTTTTCAAGAATACGATGCCTTTGGGAAGGCTCTCCATATGCGTGAAAATTTCTTTCTTTGTACCGATAAAACATTGCCAGCCGCGGGATACGGCCTCGAGCACCAGCAGCAGATAGCCGTTAAGCTCTCGCTCCACAATCTCCATCGGGATGATCAATGTCTTGCGGGGTTCGGATTCGCGGCTGTTTTCGGTATTCGAATTTAACATGGCTTTTCTTTAAACATGTTTTATGGTGTGGTGTAAATTGAAATTAAACATCGGAAAGTTTTAATGAAACCCGTTGCCATTATTCCCGCCCGCGGCGGCTCGAAACGCATACCGCGCAAAAATATCGCGGATATGAACGGTTTGCCGATGCTGGCGTATCCGGTCAGAACGGCGGTTGAATCAGGGGTTTTCAGCCATGTCATCGTTTCGACGGAAGACCAGGAAATTAAAGAAATTGCCAAGAAGTATGGAGCGGAAGTGGTGGACCGCCCGCCCGAACTTGCCACCGATCAGGCGTTTGAGACGGAAGTTTATAAACAGGTTTTGGGTACGCTGGATCAGCAGCCGGAATTTTTCTGCGGTATCTACCCGACGGCGATTTTGTTGGAACCTGAAGATTTCAAAAAATCTTTCGCTTTGTTTAGCGAGGAGCCGCAAAGCGATGTGATTATGAGTGTTTCCCGCTATCCCATCCATCCCTTTAAGGCGCTGGAGGCGGGCGATGAGGGCTATTTGTCTATGGTGCATCCGAAAGAATGCCTTATGCGCTCGCAAACTTACCCGCATTACGTGGCGAGTAACGGCACGTTTTACTGGCTGCGTACATCTGCGTTTTTGAAAGACCCCACTTATTATACGCAGCGCCTGCGCGGCTACGAGCTTCCCTCGGACCGCGCCGTCGATATCGACGAACCGGAAGATCTGGATATGGCGCGGGCGATGCTTAAAATCAAAAACGCGGTCGTGTAATGGGCACGCTGGCGGGTAAAAAAATTCTCATCCGCGCCGATGCTGCGCCCGGTGTCGGTGCCGGGCATATCATGCGCCAGATCGTTCTGGCGGAAGCGCTGCGAGAGGCAGGGGCGGAAGTAACTTTCGCCAGCCGCAATCATCAGGGAAGCAATTACGGCATTATTAAATCACGCGATTTTAATTTACGGCTTTTGCCCCCGCCGCCTATGGAGTTTGTGAAAGAGGATTATGCGAGCTGGCTGGGTGAAAACCCCGAACGCGATGTGGGGCAAAGTTTCGAAGGCGGTTATTACGATGCCTGTATTATCGATCATTACGGCGCAAAAGCAGATTGGCAGAAAGCTGCGCGGGGGCATGTGGATAAAATCATCGTCATGGATGACGAGGGGCAAGGCGATTTCGAATGCGATCTGCTCGTTAACCAGAATTATTACCCGCAAGGTGAGGCGCTTTATGACGGCAAGGTTCCGCAAGGGTGCCGTGTTTTACAGGGGCCGAAATATGCGCTTTTACGTGCTGAATTTTCTAAGACGCGGGAAAGCGTTTCTGCGAGGCATAAGCTCGAACATCTTTTGATTCTGATGGGCGGCAATGACGTTTATGGTGTGGGGCGAAAAATCATTGAAAATCTAGATGCTGATGTGCGCATTACATGGGTGAGCGGACCGCAATATACGGGCGATATGCCGGAGAAAAAAGAAAATGTCAGCGTTCTGAAATCCAGCAACGACGTGGCCGCACTCATGGCGGCGGCGGATTTTTGCATCGGCGCGGCGGGCTCGACAAGCTGGGAGCGGTGCTGCCTGAAACTTCCTTCCGCGCTTTTTGTATTGGCGGAAAACCAGTGTTCCATCGCGCAAAACCTGCATGATGCGGGCGCGGCGTATAATTTGGGCGATGTGGGCGCTTATGACTTTACCCAAATCAACACCCTCGTTTCCCGTTACCGGAATGACCCTGCGGCTCTTCAAGTCATGTCGGAAAGGGCGGGTGTATTAGTGGATGGCCTGGGGGTGTCGCGCGTGTCCGAAGCGATAAAGGAGTTGCTGCTATGAAGTTCCAAGCGATAATTTTTGACTTCGACGGCGTGCTGGTAGAATCGGTTGCTGTGAAGGGGTTGGCCTTCGGCGCGCTTTATGAAGGCGAGGGGTCGGAATTTCAGGCACAAGTGATTGCCTATCACGAAGCGCATGGCGGCGTATCGCGTTTCGATAAAATCCGTTATTTCGAAGAGGAACTTCTGGGCCGAAAAGTCAGTGATGAGGACGTAAAAATTATCGCCAGCCGCTTTTCCGATCTTGTCGAAGAGAGGGTTGTGGGCTGTGAACCTGTTTCCGGAGCGCTGGAATTTCTGGAGGAATTTTCCGGGCGTTTGCCGCTTTTTGTCGCCTCCGCCACGCCTACGGAAGAGCTTAAGCGTATCGTTGAGAAACGTTCTATGGCCGCACACTTCAAAGGGGTTTACGGTTCCCCCGCATCAAAGGCGGAGAATATCGCTGCCATCCTTGAGGCGTTTCAATACGATGCGGATCGCACGTTAATGATCGGCGATACGATGAGCGATTTTAAAGGGGCGAGTATGGTGGGCGTTGAGTTTTTAGGCCGTGCCCCCCCCGGTGAAACTTCTCCCTTTCCGCCGGGGACGAAAATCATCCCTGATCTGACCCGTTTGGCGAGGGCGCTGGATGATTTTTGATCCGCCCGCCGCGCTGGCCGAAAGTATCGCCGCCGACCTGATATCCGGTGTACAAAAAAACGGTAAAGCGTTTCTGATTCTTCCCGGTGGTTCCAGTCCGGTGCCGCTGATGGAGGAACTCGCCAAGCTTGATCTGCCGTGGGATCAAATCACCGTTACCACAACCGATGAGCGCGATGTGCTCCTCTCCGATCCGCACAGCAATGCGGGGCAGGTGAAAAAAATTCTTGATATCGAACCTATTTGGCTGTGCGATACGACCGCGCAAGGCTTGCTAGAATTTCCTGCTACCGTGACCGTTCTGGGCATGGGGATGGACGCGCATTTCGCCTCTCTTTTTCCCGGCGCGCCGATGCCTGAAGGGCGTGATATCGTCAGAACAACCGCGCCCTTTGCCCCGCATGACCGGCTTTCACTGACGTTGGAAACCCTGCTGGATACAAAACGTTTGATTTTGCTTGCGCCCTCCTCCGAAAAGCGTGCGCTGATTGAGGCCGTGGCGGCGGGCAAGTACCCCGGTGTGCCGCTGGAATCTCTTCTTCATAAAGCGAAAGAAAAGCTGGAAATCCGGGCCTTTGACGTGTAAAAAGGGTGCATGAACAAAGGATTAAAGAAAAAACTGTCTTCCGGCACTCTGACGATTGGTGGCTGGGTTATGATCGGCCACCCGGCTGTGGGCGAAATTATGGCGCGCGCCGGGTATGACTGGGTGGCCGTCGATTTGGAACACACTGCCACCGACCTTTCTGTCGCGGAAAACATTATCCGCGCGGTTGACGGTGCGGGCGGCCAAGCCTTGGTGCGCCTTACAAACAACGATCCTAACCTGATCAAGCGCGTGATGGACAGCGGGGCAAGCGGCCTTATCGTGCCCATGGTCGAAACGGCGCAAGACGCGAAAGCCGCTGTCGCCGCGATGTACTACCCGCCCAAGGGAAAGCGCGGCGTAGGTCTCGCGCGGGCGCAAAAATACGGCGCGGGGTTTGAAGAATACAAAAACTGGCTCGAAACCGAGGCCGTTTGCATCGTTCAGATTGAACACATCAATGCCGTTAAAAACGCCCGCGAAATATTGGCCGTCGAGGGCGTAGACGGTTATATGCTCGGTCCCTACGATCTGTCCGCCTCTCTGGGCAAACCCGGCGATTTTGAGAGTTCCGAATTCAAGGCTGCGATTGAGGAAATGCACGCCGTAGGCCGCGAGATGAAAAAACCCGGCGGGCTTCACATTGTCGAGCCCGATGTGACCAAACTGCGCGAGGCGGTCGATCAGGGCCTGACCTTCATCGCCTATAGCATCGATACGCGCATCATCGATGCGACCATCCGCAGCGCGCTTAAAGAGATAAAAGGAGAAAAATAAATGAACGTTGTCGCCATTATTCCCGCCCGTATGGGTTCGTCCCGTTTTCCCGGAAAGCCGATGGCCAAGATGATGGGCATGCCGATGATTGGCCATGTTTATCTGCGCACCGCCATGGCGGAAAGCCTGTCTGATTGCTGGGTGGCGACCTGTGATGAAGAAATCAAAGCCTATATCGAATCTATTGGTGGCAAGGCCGTGATGACGGTCGATACGCATGAGCGCTGCTCTGACCGCACCGCCGAGGCTATGTTGAAAATCGAGGAGCAGACGGGCAAGAAAATCGACATGGTCGTGATGGTGCAGGGCGATGAGCCGCTGGTTACGCCTGAGATGATCGATGCTTCTGTAATGGCTTTGAAGGGTGCGTCCGGCGTTGGTGTTGCCTGCCTTATGGCCGATATCGAGGACGAGGAGTCCTTTAACGACCATAACGAAATCAAGGTCGTGGTTGATAAAAACGACCGCGCGATCTACATGTCCCGCGAGCCTATCCCGACGACTAGTCGCGGCGCGACCGCCGCCACAAGCCGCCGTTTGAAGCAGGTTTGTATTATTCCCTTTACGCGCGAATACCTCCTGCGGTTTAACGATCTGGAACCGAGTTCGCTGGAGATCGCGGAATCAATCGACCTTAACCGCTGTCTCGAACACGGCGATCCCGTGCAGATGGCCCATATCAATGGCGCGATGTACAGCGTGGATACGCCGGACGATTTACGCGCGGCGGAGGAAATTCTTGGCAACGATCCGCTGATTAAATCCTATCTGGATGCAAAGAAAACTGCGGCGGCATAATGGGAAAAATCCTGATCACCACATCGAGTTTCGATCTTGAAACGCCGGAGATAAAGGCGCTGGAGGCGGCGGGGTACGAGGTTATTCTTAACCCACATAAGCGCCGCCTGACCGAGAGCGAAGTGGCGCAGCTTTTAACGCCCGATATCACGGGCATGATCGCGGGCGTTGAGCCGCTGACCCGCAACGTCATTGAGGGCGCAAGCGGCCTCAAGGTCATTTCCCGCTGCGGCACGGGGCTGGATAGTGTCGATATGGAGGCCGCCGCCGCACGCGGTATCGAGGTTTGCAATACGCCTGACGCGCCCGCCAAGGCCGTGGCAGAGCTGGCGGTGGGGCTGATTTTTTCGCTGATGCGTATGATCCCGCTGCAGGACCGCGCTATCCGTAACGGTGAATGGGAACGCCCGATGGGCCGCCTTTTGAGCGAGCAGACGCTGGGCCTTGTTGGGTTCGGGCGCATCGGCAAACTGGTGGCCTCGCATTTAAAACCGCTGGGCTGTGAGATAATTTTTTACGATCCGTATGCAAAGGGTGATGGGTTGGCGCAATATCTGGCTCTGGACGCTCTTTTGGAACGCGCCGATATCGTCAGCCTGCATATGCCCGCAACCGATGAAACGCGCGATATGGTGAACGCTGATTTCCTCGGTCAAATGAAGCCGGGCAGTTATCTGGTGAACACCGCCCGCGGGGAACTGGTGGATGAAGAGGCACTTGTCTCTGCTCTCGAAAGCGGCCATCTTGCGGGCGCTGCGCTGGACGTTTACAAGGATGAGCCCTATAAAGGCCCGCTGACCAGTCTGTCCAATGTGATATTATCCGCTCATACGGGTTCTTACGCGAAAGAAACCCGTGCGCAGCAGGAGGCGGAAGCCGCGCGCAATTTGCTTGCCGCGCTTGGTGCAAGCAACGACAAGGAGAAAGCCTATGGCTAAAGAAAAAGTTTTGATTACAGGCGGGAGCGGTTTTCTCGGCTCCCACACTGCCAATGCGTTGACCCGCGCCGGTTATGAGGTCCGCATTTTTGACCGCGCGGAATCGCCTTATAAACTGCCGGAACAGGAAATGATTATCGGCGATATTACCGACCGCGCCGCGCTGGAAAAAGCGATGGATGGTTGCAGCTATGTCTATCACCTTGCCGGAATTGCCGATATTGCCGAAGCGGGAAGCGATCCCGCGCGCACTTGCGAGGTGAATGTGCAAGGCACGATCGGCGTCTTGGACGCAGCAAAAACCGCAGGCGTTAAACGTTTCATATTCGCCAGCACCGTTTACGTGTATTCCAATTCCGGCGGGTTTTACCGCGCCAGTAAACAGGCCTGCGAAGCTTTTATCGAGCTATATCAGGAGCATTTCAACCTGCCTTATACGATCCTTCGTTATGGCTCTCTGTACGGGCGGCGTGCGGGGCCGGAAAACGGCATTTACAAGATCATAAAATCGGCCATTGAAAACGGAGAAATCACCTATAACGGCGATCCAGACGCTATGCGCGAATATATTCATGTGGCCGATGCGGCGAAATTATCTGTCGAGATTCTGGAAGAAAAATACAAAAACCGCCATGTGGTTCTAACAGGGAACGAACGCCTGCGAGTGGCCGATTTGATGCGCATGGTGGCCGAAATGCTTCCCGAAAAACCCGCCTTGAAATTCGGCGAGAAGAACCTTCAGGGTCATTACGTCATGACGCCTTATAATTATTCGCCCAAATTAGGTTTGAAACTGGTCAGCAATGATCATATCGATCTGGGACAGGGTTTGCTGGACTGTATCGCTGCCTATTATGAAGACCAGCCTGAAGCAAAGAGAAAGCGTGCTTCATGAGTCTTGCAGTACAAGCAGCTACTGCTATAAAGGAAGAAGAGATCAGGCCCGACGAATTGTTTGGGGAATTCTTGTCACTTGCCGCTGATGATGCTGAAAATTTTTTTGATCATTCAAATTTTGTAAAAATCAATTGTCCTGCATGCGGAGCGGCAGAAACGAGAGATAGTTTTATAAAATTTAGTTTCAAATATGGCGCATGCGAGAAATGTGGAACTCTCTATGCTTGTTCAAGGCCTACGGCCAAAGCTTTGCTTGATTATTATGCACAATCACGGTCTCAAGATTACTGGGTTAATGTAATTTTAAAGAAGACTGGTGAAAAGCGGGAACAATCCATTTTGCGCCCCAATCTGGAACGTATAGAAGAGCTTTTAAAAGAGCGCAAGCGCAGCCCTCGTATCGCTCTTGATGTAGGCGCAGCTAACGGCGCTTTTCTGTTGGCGTTAAAGGAAAACTGTCCGGACTTAGACTTAGTGGCCGTAGAGCCTGGTCAGACGGCAGCTGAAAAATGTAGATCAAACGGAATAAAAGTTTATGAGGACTTTGTCGAAAACTGCGCAGGGGATGAGGGGGTCTGTGGTGATTTGGTGACCTGCTTTGAAGTTTTTGAGCACGTACAGGATCCTTTAAAATTTGCAAAAGCTGTTTGTGATGTGACGCTGCCCGGTGGAATGGCGGTTGTAAGCTGTTTGGGTTCTGATGGGTTTGATATACAGTTGTTATGGGACAAGTCCCGTTCTGTAATGCCGCCTTATCATCTGAACTTTTTATCCAAACAGGGAATGGAAACGCTTTTTATGAAGGCTGGGTTTGATCATGTTGAAGTTCTCTCCCCAGGCCGGCTCGATGTACAGATAGTACGAAATAGTATTGAGCGGGATATAGTTCCCGATCAGATGAGCCGTTTTGAAAAATTGCTGCTTTCCAAAGACGAAGCCGTGTTGTCTGCTTTTCAGAAATTTCTTTCTTCTGCGGGGCTCAGCTCCCATGTATGGGTTTTGGCTTATAAAGATTAAATCTCATACACCACGAAACAGATGCGTTTTGAAAGCGCGATCTGGTTTACTTTTATACTTGGGTGCCGCTCTAGCCATTCATGGAATGCACGCTGCATGCCGTGGTTCGGGTGAGTATGATGGCGCACCCAGTCGTCGATCACGATGACCGACCCGACCTGAAGCCCGCTTGTGATAAATTCGAAAATGGGTTTCGCGGATTCATAAATGTCGCAATCGATATAGGTCATGGCGATTTTACGTTGCGCAAACACTTCTGAAGCAAGTTCCGGCGTCAGGGTTTTGTCGTAGAACCCTTTGACCGTATGGATGCGTTCGCGCGGCACTCCGGCGGCTGTGACATTGCCAAGGAAAAGCTCTTCCGCGGCGGCGTAAGCGCCCTTTTTAAAATGTGCTGGGGCGTATTTATCGGTGGTTTCCGGCAGGCCTTCAAACGAGTCGTAAGCCCAGAAATTTATTTTTGCCGCCTCGTCTTTGGGAAGCTGGCGCAGGAAAGCCAGTGCGCTGCGTGAAAAGGATCGTCCCTCGAACACGCCGAATTCGTGGTAATCGCCAAAGGCATTATTCATCACAGCGGTTTCCAGCCCGAAATCGAGCGGCCAGTCGAACAGCGCCTTGCGCACCTGGTTGTGGATCTTGCGTTCGATGTAAGTCTTTAATTTAGCGATCATAATGGTCTTTCTTTTTTATTCGTCATTGCAAGCGTAAGCGAAGCAATCTGGTAGTTCAAGCGCGATTACTAGATTGCTTCGTCGCCCGTCTACGCTAAAGCTACGACGATGCTCCTCGCAATGACGGGTTAATTTGGCGGCAATTCGTGAAAATCCTTAAGGCATGCAAAGCCGTCTTTGCAGGCGATGGTAATCTCGCGGCTGGTGGCGCAGGCAACCGTGCCGGGCGCAAAATCATGGGCTTCTTCCCATGTCTCGCACTGAAATACGGCAAAGGTCTTGCCCTGAATTTGCGCTAGCGATCCGAAGCGTCCAAAGGCGCGCGCGGTTTTATCAATGCGTTCGGTCGGACCGCTAAAATTCAGCATACGCATTTCCGTAGGCGGTGATGGGAAATGCAGCGCCTTGCTCTCATCCTGCGGTTTTGCCTTATCCCAGTATGTTTTCAGATCACCCATAATCCGCGAAAGCACGTCCGGCGCGCGCATGGCGATACGCGCCGCCAGCGTTTCCACACTTTCGCGTTTATTCAGCGGCAGGGCTTCCTGATATAAAATATCGCCCGCATCGAATTTTTCCGTGGTTTTATGGATGGTAAAGCCCGAAGCCTCTGGATGATTCATAATTATATAAGGGCTGGGCATGATGCCGCGCCCCATGGGTAAATACGACGGGTGAAAATTGATCGCATAGGCGCGGTCTTCCGGTACTGGCGGAATTTTATACGGGTATCCGGCGGAGAGGAAAACCTCTACCCCCTTATCCAGAAACTCCTCTATATGCTGGGTTTCGGGTTTGTCGAGAATGCAAGGCACAACCCGTTCCTCCGCCAGTGCGAGAGTCCGGACGTTAAAATTAAACTGGTTGTCGCAGGGGAAACTCATAATGCCGATAAGTTCGTGCCCGCCGGCGATCAGGCGTTGCACCGCCGGGACCATAAAATCATATCCGAAAAAGACGAATTTCATGGGAACCAGTATTGATGATCCGGCTTGGTATCACAAGTGTAATTACCTCACTACGTCATTCCCAAATACTTTGCATTCCCCGCGAAAGCGGGGATCTTTTAGCGGCCTGTCTTTTAAAGACCCCCGCTTTCGCGGGGAATGCAGATATGTTGTGAATTGCCACGTTGTTTCGATAGTACTGGTTTAAACTTCCTTGTCAAAAGCGTCCAGAAGCTCGTCCATCATGCTTTCTGATGTCTTAATGACTTCCAGATTGGCCTTGTAGGAATGTTTGGCAAGCGTAAGGTTAATGGCCTCTTCCGCCAGATTGATATTTGGCACGCCGATATAGCCGTTTTCATCGGCATAAGGGGAATTCGGGTCATAAGCAGGTACGAACGGGTTGGTTTTCGGCGCGAAGCCTGAATTGACTTCACCCGTATTTCCAGTCGTTTGTGTAGTAGTGAGCGGCGTATAGGGCGCGTTTTTCTTATCCGATAACGATCCGGTGGCTTGCAGATTGGCGACGTTGGACGCGCTGGCGGCAATTTTCTTCGCCGCGGCGTCAAGACCCGTTATCGCAATCCCTATCGCTTTTATCATTCTTTTTATGATACCATTGAAATCGTTAATATCTTCTTGTCAAAAAACGATCCGGATGCCGTTATTGAAAATTAAACTGTTGTTTTTACTAGCTTTTGTTTTCCTTCTTCCTGCCAGCGCGGCATGGGCGGAAGGTAAGGATTTCGGTCTTTTCTGGGGGCCGGATCACTGGCGCAAGATGGATTTTGAAAACCGCTATGTTCAGGACGGCAAAACCCCACAAAATGCGCCGCTTTTGCACCATTGGAAGCCTGAAGACTGGGCGCAGGCATCGGGCGGCGATCCGCTCCAGCTTATCCGTGATTTTTACAATGCCGGCATTATTACCGACCAGTATATCGATTGCGACGGCACGATGGATAGTATTCTTGACTACTTCGGCCTGTTGAAATCGGGCTGTCAGGGCAAGATGGTGCTGGAGGTCGGCATTCCGTTTATGGAGCTTTCCAATCAGGACAAACACCGCGTCGCCGCCTATGTCGATTATGTGTACGAAGTTACGGCCTCTAGAGATAACGGCGCGTTTGTACTATATCATTCCCGTAACCACGAGCCGGTTGGCGTATACACGCAAAGCGGGTTACAACTTCAATAAGGCCCGAAAAACGGAATGCAGCAGCAGGCAGAGCTTTTAAAAAATATTGCGACTTATAATCCCGAATTCGATCCGGCTGTGATCGAAAACGCGATTGCCTATGCCAAGCAAATGCATGAGGGGCAGATGCGCTCATCGGGCGAGCCGTATTACACCCATCCGGTGGAAGTAGCCAGCATCCTTGCCGAGATGAAGATGGATATAGGCACGCTGGTCACAGCCATTCTTCATGACACGCTGGAAGATACGCAAGCGACCTATGAAGACCTTGAAGCCAAATTCGGCAAGGACGTGGCCGAATTAGTGAACGGCGTTTCCAAGCTGACCCGGATTGAGAGCCAGACGCTGGAGGGTAAGCAGGCGGAGAATTTCCGCAAACTTTTGCTGGCGATGAGCGAGGATATCCGCGTTCTTCTGGTCAAGCTTGCCGATCGTTTGCACAATATGCGCACGCTGGACGGCATTAAAAAGCCCGAGAAGCGCAAGCGCATCGCGCTGGAAACGCTCGAGATTTACGCCCCGCTCGCCGAGCGTATCGGCGTTCACAAGATCAAGGAGGAACTGGAGGACCTCGCCTTCGGTTACCTGAACCCCGAGGCGCGCGAAAGCATCATGAACCGTTTGCAATTCCTGCGTAAGGAAGGGATTGCGGTCGCCGACAGCATTATTGCAGAGCTCCAGAGCGAGCTTGAAAAAGCAGGGATCAAGGCCGAAATTACCGGCCGCGAAAAAACACGCTATTCCATCTGGAAGAAGATGCAGCGCAAGAACGTTGCGTTCGAACAGCTTTCCGACATTATGGCCTTCCGCATCGTGGTGGAGGATGTTCCCGCCTGTTATAACGTTTTGGGTCTCATCCACGGGCTTTACCCCAGCGTGCCGGGGCGGTTCAAGGATTACATTTCCACGCCCAAACCCAATGGTTATCGCTCCATCCACACCACCGTTATGGGTCCGTCGCGCCAGCGGATCGAGATTCAGATCCGCACGCGCCAGATGCACCGCGAGGCCGATCTCGGCGTTGCCGCGCACTGGGCGTATAAGGACGGCGGCATGCGCAGCCTGAAGGACGTTAAAAAATACCGCTGGCTGCGCGAACTTCTCGAAATTCTGGAGCAGGAACAGCGGCCCGAGGATTTCTGGGAAAACACCAAGCTCGAGCTGTTTCAGGATCAGGCCTTTGTGTTCACGCCCAAGGGTGATCTGATCGAGCTTCCTTCCGGCGCGACGCCGATTGATTTTGCCTACGCCATTCATTCCGACATTGGCGACCGCTGTGTGGGCGCCAAGGTGAACGGGCGGATCGCGCCGCTGAACTCCGAGCTTTCCAACGGCGATCAGGTCGAGATTATTACAGCCAAGACCCAGAACCCGTCACCCACTTGGGAACGGTTTGTGGTGACGGGCAAAGCCAAATCGCATATCCGTAAATATATCCGCAATCAGCAGCGCGGCGAATACGTCACGCTGGGCCGGGCGATGCTGCAGAAAATTTTCCGTCAGGAAGGTTACGAATTTACCGAAAAGGCCGTTACGGGAATCCAGAAACAATTCAAAGCCGAGGAAAACGACGATATTTACGCCAGTATCGGCTCCGGCCTTGTGGTGGCGCGCGATGTTTTCAAGGCGATTTTCCCCGCGCACCAGACCGAAGTGGCCAAGCGCCCCTCCGCCGATATGGATACGGCCGCTATGGTGCGCAAGCCTATCGATGGTGATGCGCCCATGCCGATCAAGGGGCTTATTCCCGGTATGGCGATGCATTTCGCGCGCTGTTGTCACCCGCTGCCCGGCGACCGGATCGTGGGCATCGTGACCACCGGCAAGGGCGTGACCATCCACACCATCGATTGCGAGACACTGGAAACCTTTGCCGATACGCCCGAAAGATGGCTCGACGTTTCATGGGGCGAGGGGCCGACTTCACCGGAATCGCATGTCGGGCGGCTTAATATCGTCATCCAGAACGAACCCGGCGCGCTGGGCACGCTTTCCACCATTATCGCCAAAAGCGGCGGTAACATTACGAATTTAAAAATCACCAGCCGTTCGATGGATTTCTGGGACATGAATCTCGACGTCTATGTCAACGACACCAAGCATTTGAACGACGTTGTCGCCGCCCTTCGCGCTACACCCATCGTATGTTCCGTTGACCGCGCCAAGGGACGGTAGGGCAGAATTTTCAGGCTGTAAACACCATGTAATTCTTTGAAATTTAACGGTTATTAGACTTCCTCATTTCGTTTTCAATTTTAAAGGGGGGGGGGAGGGGCCCCTTCTGTTTTTATGAAAAAATAACAAAGACGCAATTGTGGCGTTGATAGCGGTTATCTTATCAAAAGAGCGATAAAAAGTACAGGAATTTAATCCTTGTTCTGGGGTTGGTTGCATGTTGGTTATTTTTGATCGTTCCGCTTTCTTCCCTCCCCCTCAAGGGGGAGGGTCAGGGTGGGGGTGTTGGATAGTGCTGTTTAAGCATAGATTCTAAACCCTCCCCTTAATCCCCTCCCTTAGGGAGGGGAAGGTTTTAGCTTTCCGGGATCACGGCAGGAAGAGAGGGAGGAGTTTTTTACCCCGCCGCGCTCACCAGCGTTTCAAACGGGAAATCGAGTTTGGTGCTGCCGCCTAGGCCGTCCAGTTCTATCATGGCGATACCGCAGACGGGCTGCGCCGCGGCCTGCCGTATAAGCGCGCCGCTGGCGGCCATGGTTCCGCCTGTGGCCAGAAGGTCGTCGAGGATCGCCACACGCTGGCCGGATTTAATCACATCTTTTTGCATTTCTATGCAATCGCTGCCGTATTCCAGATCGTATTCAAGGGAAATCACCGCGCCGGGCAGCTTGCCCTTTTTGCGGATCATGCCAAAGGGAATGCCAAGCGCCTGCGCCACCGGAAAGCCTACCAGAAAGCCGCGCGATTCAATGCCCATGATAATGTCGGGGGCATAAGGGCGGGTTTTCTCGGCCATCGCCTCTATGATTTGCGTCCAGACGGCGGGCTGCGTCATCAACGAGCCGATATCGTAAAAACTGATGCCCGGTTTGGGGAAATCTTGTATGACTTTGATGTGGCTTAATATATCCATGCTTTATATTCGCATGAACCTAGTATATTCAAAAAGTGAAAAAACGCTTTAGGTAATATTTAAGCCAGAGTGTCATCCTGACCGGCCCTGCTGAGTTTTTGGCGAAGCAGGGGAGTGGAAGGATCTCATTCAATTACATGAGATCCTTCGACTTCGCCCGCCTTCGTTACACTACGGCGCGGCTCCGCTCAGGATGACAATTTTTTAGAGGTGGAAAGGTTTTTAATGTTATTCAAACGGCAAAAGAAACGGCCTGTCCATGCCCGCTTGCGGGAGTTTTTATGGCCATCCATGGGTTTTGGCCGCGCGATGTCTTATCTGAAGCACCGCGTTTTGCGCCTGAAGGACAGCCCCCATAGTATCGCCGCCGGGCTCGCCATCGGCGTGGCGATTTCCTTTTCACCTTTGATTGGTACGCATTTCATTCAGTGCCTGATACTTGCTCTTATGTTCCGGGTGAATGTTTTGGCGTCTTTTTTCGGCACGGTTTTAGGAAACCCTACGACTTTTCCCTTTATCTGGGCGAGTAGTTACGCGCTGGGGAATTTTATTCTCGGCTTTTTCGGAATGGAAACTGCCGCCAAGGCACCGGGCAAGGCGATTGAGCTTTCCCAGCTCTGGGAGAGTTTCGATTCTTTCAGCCATATTTTTTGGCCGTGGATGCTGGGCGGCTATATTCTGGCGCTGGTCAGTTTTTTCCCATCGTATTTCATTTTCAAATCCTTGATTACGGGCGCACGGATGGCGCGGGAAAAGGCGAAAGAAACGCTGCGCCAGCATCAGGTGCACAAGGTGGCCAAGGAAGTCACAGGGCAGAAGAAATGATTATATTTTTCCAAATCACGTCATTGCGAGCCGAAGGAGAAGTAATCCAGAGCCGCGAGTGCAATTTCTGGATTGCCGCGTCGCTGGCGCTCCTCGCAATGACGGTATAGGGATGGCTCGTAGAAAATGATCATCGGTTTTGGCATAGACATGGTGGATATAGGACGCATTGAAAAAATGCTGGCGGAGCATGGCGAGCGCTTTATCGAGCGCTGTTTTACCGCTGAGGAACGGACTTACGCGGAAAAGCGCCGTGAAAGCGGGTGTGAGGTTGAGGCATACGCCAAACGCTTCGCGGCTAAGGAGGCTTGCGCCAAGGCGCTGGGCTGCGGTATCGACGAAGGCGTGTATTTAAAGGATATCGGTGTGGTGAATGATGAAAACGGTGCGCCGTTTCTCGTGCTCACGGGCGGGGCGCTGGAACGGCTGGAGAGCATGACGCCGGAGAGCAAGCGCGTAAAAATTCATATCAGTCTGACCGATGAACCGCCCATGGCAATGGCGCAGGTGATTATTGAATCTTTGCCGTAGTTAAGTGCTGGTAAAGCTCAAATCTATCCTGTAAAAGCCATATGATGAGTGAAGATATCAAAAAACGAAAAGAAACCTCCGCCGAAGTCCCTCTGAACGCAAAAGAAGAACTGGCCGAATTTTTCAAAACCGCGATGATCGCCGTGATCCTCGCTCTTTTGATCCGCACTTTTTTATACGAACCTTTCAATATCCCCTCCGGCTCTATGAAGCCGACCTTGCTGGTGGGTGATTACTTGTTCGTCAACAAACCCGCTTACGGGTATAGCCGTCATTCTTTCCCGTTCAGCCTTGCGCCGATCGAGGGGCGCATTAAAGCCAAAGAGCCCAAGCGCGGGGATGTGGTTGTTTTCAAGCTGCCGACCAATACGCGGGTGGATTATATCAAGCGTGTGGTAGGCCTGCCCGGTGAAACAGTGCAGGTCAAAGGCGGGCGGCTTTATATCAACGGCCAGATCGTCGAGCGCGAGCCGACCGGTTTTGAAAAGGTCGATGTGGCGGGGCGCGGCGACATTACCATGATGGGATATCTCGAAACACTTCCGGGCGGAGTCATTCACCGCATTTACGAGGAAAGCGACGACCGTCATCTGGACAATACCGATCTTTATACCGTGCCCGCCGGACATTATTTCGTGATGGGCGATAACCGCGATAATTCGCAAGACAGCCGTGTACTTGATAACGTGGGTTATGTGCCGTTTGAAAATATTGTCGGCCGCGCCGATTTCCTGTTCTTCTCTACCAACGGTTACGCCGGGCTTCTTGAGGTCTGGAAATGGCCGTGGAGCATCCGTTATAGCCGTTTCTTCGAAAGTCTGGCGCCTGTGCGTATGCCGGAGGAATAAACCCGCATGAACACATTGCCGCTGGAACAACTGGAGCAAACGATCGGGCACAGCTTTTCCGACAAGGCTTTGATCAACGCCGCTTTGACGCATTCCAGCACGGGACAGAGCCATAATTACGAGCGTCTGGAATTCCTCGGTGACCGTGTGCTCGGGCTTGTGGTCGCGCAAAGCCTTTATCAGAAATTTCCGGATGAGAACGAGGGCGATCTGGCCAAGCGTTTGGCTGCGCTGGTGCAGGGGTCGTTGCTGGCGAAGATCGCGGCGAAAATAAACCTTGGCGGGCATATTTATTTTTCCGATGCCGAGCGCGGTGCGGGCGGTGCGGATAACGACCATATTCTTGCCGACGTGTTCGAGGCGATGATCGGGGCGCTCTATCTTGATGCGGGCTTCGATACCTGTTTCAAATTGATCCGCGATCTGCTGGAAGATGATTTTTATACGATGAAAAAGCCGCCCCTTCATCCCAAGACAGCGCTTCAGGAATGGGCGCAAGGGGCCGGGCTTTCTCTTCCCGTTTATGAAATCACGGGCCAAAGCGGTCCCGACCACGCACCTGTTTTTGATGTGTCGCTGACCATTCAAGGATACGCGGGCGTAATGGCGCAAGGCACTTCAAGGCAGGCGGCGGAGAAGACGGCTGCCGAGCTGATGCTGGAAAATCTTAAAAAGGCGGGCGTACTATGAGCGGCGAAGCGGTAAAGATCGGCCCGGAAAAATGCGGCTTCGTTGCCGTGATCGGCTTGCCCAATGCTGGAAAATCTACGTTGATTAACGCGCTGGTGGGGACGAAGGTTTCCATCGTTTCGCGCCGGGTGCAAACCACGCGCACGCGCGTTTTGGGAATTGTCTGCGAAGGAAATTCGCAGGTCGTTCTTATCGATACGCCCGGCGTGTTCCAGCCGCAAAAAACGCTGGAGCGTGCGATGGTCGGCGCGGCGTGGGAAAGTATCGAAGGGGCGGACAAGATCATTCACCTCGTGGACAGCGCCTATAAGGACCCTGTGCGGGAAAATGCCGACATCATGGAAAAACTGGAGGGCAAAAAGAACGTTATCCTTGTCCTTAATAAGGTGGACAAGGCGAAGAAGCCCGAGCTTTTGGCGCTGGCGCAAAAAATGAACGACGCCTTTCCCTATGAGGCGACCTTTATGATCTCCAGCCTGAAAGGTACCGGAGTTGACGACATCCTAAAAACGCTGGCGGAAAAAATGCCCGAGGCACCGTGGGCTTTTCCCGAAGATCAGGCAAGCGATATGCCCATGCGCCTGTTTGCCGCAGAAATAACGCGCGAAAAAATTTTCCAGCGCCTGCATCAGGAATTGCCGCATGCCGTTCTGGTGGAAACCGAAAGCTGGGAGGAATTCGATAACGGCGATCTGAAACTCACCCAGCTTGTGTATGTGCAGCGGCCAAGCCAGAAGGCGATCGTTCTGGGCAAGGGCGGATCGCAGATAAAAGAGATTGGCCAGGCGGCACGAACCGAGCTTGAAGAGATGCTGGAGCGGCGCGTGCATTTAAAATTATTTGTAAAAGTACAGGAAGACTGGACGGAAAAATCTTCGTTCTATCAGGCGATGGGACTCGATTTTCGTGGCTAAGATATTGACCTGATTAGAGGTGCGGCCGTCATGCTGTTGCCCGCAGGACACAAGCGAATTGCCTTTTTGTGGATAAAGAATTTTTTTTGCACCTTTTACTTGGCATGAACGTTAGCTCCCTGATAGAGTGATTTTATTCAAAAACGTCGAGTTTAATTATGTGTGTTTAAACAGGCTCTTACCCTGTTTTCGATCTTGTGGGAGAGATAAAGTATGAGTTGGACAGATGACCGTGTGGCCCTTTTAAAGAAGCTTTGGGGCGAAGGTAAAACGGCAGCCGAGATTGCCGGCGAACTGGGCGGCGTAACCCGTAATGCAGTGATTGGAAAGGCACACCGTTTGAAACTTTCAAACCGCGTATCGCCCATTCAGCAAAACAAAAAACAAATTCCCGCCAATAAATCCGTTCCCGAAAAGAAAATTGAAACCAGCAAAGTAGTTGCCGCGAATGTGTCGCTGTCTCCGGCTGCGTCTGACAAGGGCCGCAAGACGGTTCCGTTGATGGCGCTCAAGCCCGATATGTGCCGCTGGCCCATAGGCGACCCGCAGGAAGAAACTTTCGGTTTCTGTGGCGATCACATTATTCCGGGTTTGCCCTATTGCACCGATCACGCCAAAATGGCTTATCAAGCCGCCACGCGTAACAAAATACTCAAGGCCGAGGACTTCGAGGAAAGAGCCTCGAAGCACGACGAAGCCGCAGAGCAGGAAGAACAGGAAATCAAAAAGGCCGTGCGCCAGTAGGATTTTCCCCGCATCAGATTTTATTTAAACCGCGCCTTTCGTTTCTCCGGCGCGGTTTTTTATTTTCCGGATTTTTTTAACTCTCAAAATTCGAAATGGGGTAACAAAAGCGGCGGGGGGTCATTATACTCTTGTAAGCTTTTGAAATTTTAAGGGTACCAAGGCAATGAAATCATCGCAAATTATCGCCGTTATTATCGCCGTTGTGGCGCTGGGCTGGATTTTGTCGGGCAGCTTCGGCTCCGCCCCGCCTGCCAAGGAGAACGTGAAGGAAACTCAAGCCCAGCAGTCTCAGGAAAAACAAGAAAAGAAACTGACAGATGTGCGGGTTCGCCTTTCACGCGCCGAAGATTTCACAAGCGATGTTGTGGTAACGGGGCGCACGGGCGCCTCACGCAGCGTGGTGATCCGCGCCGAAACGGAAGGGCAGATTGCCAGCTTGCCGCGCAAGGAAGGCGAGCGCGTAACGAAGGGTGAAGTTCTGGCGAAGCTGGAAGCGCGCGAACGTGAAGCAGTGCTTGCCGAGGCGCGTGAACGCGTTGTGCAGCGCGAGATCGAATATAACGCTTCTAAAAAACTGGAAAGTCAGGGATTTAACTCCCGTGTGCGGCTGGCCCAAACCAAGGCCGATCTGGAGGCCGCACGGGCCGCCCTTCGCGATGCGCAGGTAGAGCTTGCCAATATCAGCATCAAGGCGCCGTTTGACGGCGTGATGGACGAGCAGGATGTCGAGATCGGCGATTATCTGGCGGTGGGTGATTCCCTTTTTACCATTGTCGATCTGGATTCTGTGGAAATTACGGGATTCGTCGCCGAGCAGCATATCGGCGCGATAACCGAAGGATCGCAGGCACGGGCGGAACTGGTGGATGGCAGTGAAGTTAGCGGAGAGGTTACGTTTATTGCGCCCGCCGCCAACCCCGAAACCCGTACCTTCCGGGTGGAAATCACAGTCTCGAACCCCGATCATGCTATCAAGGACGGCCTGACTACACGGATGTTCATTCCCGGCATGTCCCAGCGCGCGCATAAAATTTCCCCTTCCATCCTGACCCTTAACGATGAGGGGAAAATCGGGGTGAAGATTGTCGATGAACAAAACCGTGTGCAGTTTATGCCCGTCAATATTTTGTCCGATAAACCGGATCATATGTGGATTTCCGGCCTTCCCGACGATGCGCGCATTATCACGGTCGGACAAGAATTCGTTGGCAGCGGGCAGGAGGTAAACCCTGTAACCGCGAAAGGAGACGGGCTGTTATGATCGCGCCGATAATCGATTCCTCGATCAGCCGCAGCCGGACCATCCTTTCTATCATGCTGCTTTTACTGATCGCGGGCACATACGCCTATATCGCGATCCCCAAGGAATCATCGCCCGATATCGATATTCCGCAAATCTATGTTTCCATGCATCTGGAGGGAATTTCTCCCGAAGATGCCGAGCGGCTTTTGCTTCGCCCGGTTGAGCAGGAGATGAACACCATTGAGGGCGTCAAGGAAATGAAATCCTCGGGCTATCAGGGCGGCGGGTATGTGCTGCTGGAATTCTACGCCGGATTCAACAAGGACAAGGCGCTGGACGATGTTCAAAAAGCCGTGGATCAGGCGCGCCCCGACCTCCCCCCCGATGTGGACGAGCCAAGCGTGACGGAAGTGAATTTCAGCCTGTTTCCTGTTCTGGTCGTTACCCTGTCTGGCGAGGTGCCGGAGCGTACGCTTTTGATGCTTGCCCGGAATTTGCAGGATGAAATCGAGGGCATATCCTCCGTGCTTGAGGCCGGGATCGCGGGCGACCGTGAGGAACTGGTCGAGATCATCATCAACCCCGAATTGCTGGAAAGCTATTCGCTGGACGGTATAGAGTTGTTGCGGTTTTTCGATGCGTCGAACCAGCTTGTGGCGGCGGGCAATTTGGATACCGGGGCGGGGCGTTTCGCCATCGAGGTTCCGGGCCTGTTCGAAAGCATATTCGACTTGATGGAAATGCCGCTGCGCGTCAGCGGCGACAGCGTGATCAAGATCAAGGATGTGGCCGAGATCCGCCGCACCTTTAAAGACCCCGAAAACTTCGCCCGCCTGAACGGGGAACGCGCGGTGGCGCTCGAGGTCGTCAAGCGTTCCGGCGAGAATATTATCGATACCATCGAAGCCGTGCGCGAAATTGTGGCGGAGGAGCAAAAACACTGGCCCGCGGGCGTCGAGGTGAATTTTACGCAAGATGAATCCGAAAACATCAAAACCATGCTGCTTGACCTTCAGAACAATGTGATCAGCGCGATCCTGCTGGTTATGATCGTTGTGGTTTTTGCGCTGGGCGTACGTTCGGCCGCGCTGGTGGGGATCGCCATTCCCGGCGCGTTTCTGACGGGGATATTGTTTCTTTATACCATCGGTCTTACGGTCAACGTGGTTGTTCTGTTCGCGCTTATTCTGTCCGTTGGCATGCTGGTGGACGGCGCTATTGTAGTGACCGAGCTTGCCGACCGGAAAATGACGGAAGGGCTTCACAGGCGGGAAGCTTACGCGATTGCCGCCAAGCGCATGGCATGGCCGATTATTGCTTCTACCGCGACAACGCTCGCCGCCTTCGCTCCGCTTTTATTCTGGCCCGATATAGTGGGCGAGTTTATGAAATACATGCCCATTACGCTTATTGCTGTGCTTTCGGCTTCGCTATTGATGGCGCTCATTTTCGTTCCCGTGATGGGGTCAATATTCGGCAAGGCAGGCGCGGTCGATTCCGAAACCATGAAATCCTTGAGCGCGGCGGAGGAGGGCGATCTTAACGACATCAAGGGCTTTACCGGCTTTTATATAAAGGTGCTTAATTTTGCCCTGAAAGCACCGGGCCTCGTTCTGATCGCCGCCGTTATAGCGCTCATCGGCGTGCAGGTAGCCTATGCCAAGTTCGGCAAGGGGGTTGAATTTTTCCCCGAGATCGAGCCGGAAGTGGCGACCGTTCTTGTTCACGCGCGTGGCAACCTATCCATCTATGAAAAGGACAAGTTGGTGCGCGAGGTGGAAGAGCGCGTGCTGAAGATCGGCGGCGTGGAATCTTTCTATACCACCTCCGGCAAATCGGCCCAGCAGGGCTCGGAACTGGCGGCTGATGTGATCGGGCAGATACAGATGCAGTTTATGGATTGGGACAAGCGGGCCACGGCGGACGAGATGCTGGCGCAAATCCGTGAAAACACGGCGGATATGGCCGGTATTTATGTCGAAACACAGAAGCAGGAGGGCGGTCCTCCATCGGGTAAGGATGTGCAAATCCAGCTTGCCTCCCGTTTCCCCGAAAAGCTCGGCAAGGCGACGGAGCAAATCCGTGCCGCTATGGAGGAAATCGGCGGTTTCCGCGATATGGAGGATAGCCGCCCGCTGCCCGGAATTCAGTGGGAGCTTGATGTAGACCGCTCGCAGGCCTCGAAATTCGGCCTCGATATATCCACGATAGGCAGCTATATCCGCATGGTCACCAACGGGTTGATTGCCGCGGAATACCGCCCCGATGACAGCGATGAGGAAATCGACATCGTCGTGCGTCACGATATGGGCGACCGGACGCTGGACCAGCTTGACCGCGTGCGCATCGAAACGCCTGGCGGGTCGGTTCCCATCAGCAATTTCGTTGAACGTCGTGCAAAACCCGCTGTGGGCACTATTAACCGGGTCGATCAAAGGCGCGTGGTGACCGTTAAGGCCGATTTGCCGCCCGGCACCAATATTTCGGCCAAGGTTGATGAGGTCAAAGACTGGTTACAGCAGCACAGAAGCGAGTTCGATTCCGACGTGCAGATCACTTTCAAAGGCGAGGATGAGGATCAGCGCGAGGCGCAGGCATTCTTGATGAAGGCCTTTATTGTCGCGTTGTTTTTGATGGCGATCATTCTGGTGACGCAGTTTAACAGTTTCTACAGCGCGCTTTTGATCCTGACCGCCGTAATTATGTCCACTATCGGGGTGATGATCGGCCTGATGGTCACGGGCCAGCCCTTCGGCATTGTTATGAGCGGGGTGGGCGTTATCGCGCTGGCGGGGATTATTGTGAACAACAATATTGTGCTGATCGATACTTTCGATCATTTACGGGCGCAATACGGCGATCGGATGAGTATGCGGGAGCTTATCCTGCGCACAGGTGCGCAGCGTTTACGTCCGGTCCTGCTGACAACCATTACCACCGTCATCGGTTTGATGCCTATGGCGCTTCAGATGAATATCGATTTTATTTCGCGTGAGGTAAGCATCGGTGCGCCCTCCACGCAATGGTGGGTACAGCTTTCCACCGCCATCGTCTTCGGTTTGAGCTTTTCCACTGTTCTGACGCTGGTGGTGACACCCGCCGCCCTTATGATGCGCGAAAAAGCCGCAGGCATGAGCCGCCGTATCGGAAGCATGTTGAAGCGGGGTTAGGCACGAATATTTTTTGGACGTCATTACCCGGCTCGTCCGGGTAATCCAGGTTGGTCTTGCGAATGGCTGTACAATGGATCACCCGCATGAAGCGGGTGATGACGGTATAAGAGGTAGGGGGCGTTGGGGGCTAGCTCTCGATAATCTCGACCTTGGTTGCCTCGCGGCCTTTATCTACGGCCTTAAGGGTGACGCGCACGCGATCACCGGCACGCAGTTCATCGATTTCCAAGGCTTCGAGGCAGGATTTGTGCACGAAGACATCTTTCATGCCGTCATCGGGGATGATAAAGCCGAAACCCTTATCGGGTTTGTACCATTTCACAATGCCACCCATGGTGAACGTGCCGTCCTCGCTGTTGGCTTCGGGCATGGTGGTAACCGCGCCGTGATCAAGGATTTCGGTTACTTCTTTGACCTGCTTACCCTTGGGTCCGTCGAAAATGGTGCACATAAGCTTGGCACCTTCGCCGATGCCGTGAACGCCCATTTGCTGCAGCGTTGTGATATGAAGAAACGCGTCAAAGCTCTCATCTTCGGGCACGACAAAGCCGAAGCCCTTCGTTCCGTTGAACCATTTCAGGCTCATCTTGATGGGTTTGGCCTCATCCTCGGTCGAGGTTTTAAATTGCTCTTGGTTATCCTGCAAAACGAAGCACGTCCTTTACGCGGCAATAAAAATATAAAAATGTACGCAGAAAAGCGATTGCGTAAGAAATACGCACAGATACTAGCAATATAACCCAAAGCGCGCTTTTAAATCCATACTAAATTATAAAAACTATGCATTTTTTATGCAGCGGAAATTGCCGCACGCATCAGGCGTAAAATATATTATAATGGAAAAATATGCGGCGTTTCTTCCAAAATTTCAGGGTGAACACATATGAATGATACAGGCGCTGAGGCGCGATATCCATGGCTTAGCAATTACCCTGCCGATGTGGACTGGCACGGCGCGATTGATGCGCGCCCCGTATTTTCCATGTTGGACGATACGGCGGCGAAATATGCAGGCCGCCCGGCCTTCGATTTTCTGGGCCGTAAATATAGCTGGGGTGATATTGCGCAGCTCGTCAACCGTTTTGCAAAAGGGTTGCAGCAAGACGGCGTGAGGAAGGGTGTAAAGATTGGCCTGTTTTTGCCCAATTCCCCCGTGTTCCTGATTGCCTATTACGCGGTTTTAAAGGCAGGCGGCACGATTGTGAACTTTAACCCGCTATATGCGCAAAGCGAACTGGCGCACCAGATAGAAGACAGCGAAACCGACGTGATGATCACCTTCGATCTGGAAATGCTGTACGGCAAGATGGATAAAATGCTGCACAATACGCGGCTGCGCAAGCTTATTGTCGCGCGATTTACCGAGTGCCTGCCCTTTCCCAAGAACAACCTCTTCAAACTCGCCAAAGGCAAGGAAATTGCAGCGGTAAAAACGGGCAAACGCATCGCCTGGATGGATGATTATCTTGATAATGACGGCCTGCCGGAAACGGTAGAGATCGACCCGCGTAAGGACATTGCTTTGCTGCAATATACCGGTGGGACGACAGGCGTGCCCAAGGGCGCGATGCTGACGCATTATAACGTGTATGCTAATACGGTGCAGTCCTTGCGATGGTTCGCCGATGTAAAACGCGGGGAGCAGCGGATGCTCGGCGTTTTGCCGTTTTTCCATGTATTCGCCATGACTGCGATTATGAATTTAAGCGTGCTGGCGGCGTTGGAGATTATCGCCCTGCCGCGCTTCGATCTGGCCGATACGCTTAAAGCGATCGACAAAAAGAAACCGCATTTATTTCCGGCGGTTCCGGCGATTTACAACGCCATCAACAATTCACCCAAAACGCGCAAATACGACCTTTCCTCCCTGCTTTACTGCATATCCGGCGGCGCGCCGCTGCCCGTTGAGGTTAAAAAAGCATTTGAGGATAAAACGGGCTGCGTGGTGGTGGAGGGTTATGGCTTGAGCGAGTCCTCCCCCGTGGCGTGCGTTAACCCGCTCAAAGGGGATAACGTGCCCGGTTCGATCGGCCTGCCTGTGCCCGGGACGATTATCGAGATCATCGATCCGGCGGACCGGGAAACGCCTGTGGCTCAAGGCGAGCGCGGAGAGCTCTGTATCCGCGGGCCGCAGGTCATGGCCGGATACTGGAAGAACGAGGAAGATACCGATGCTGCGCTCCGGCCCACGGGAGACGGCGATATGCGCCTTCATACCGGTGATATCGCTGTAATGGACGAGCGCGGTTATATTTTCATCGTCGATCGCATCAAGGACATGATTATCACCAACGGTTACAACGTTTACCCCCGCAACATAGAGGAGGCGATTTACCAGCACCCGTGCGTCGAGGAATGCGTTGTTGCGGGCCTGCCCGACAAGCAGAGGGGGGAGATCGTCAAGACGTGGATCAAGCTGAAAGAGGGGCGGGAATTAACGGCCGAAGATCTGAAGGTTTTTCTGGAAGACAAGCTTTCACCCATGGAACTGCCCAAGAGGATCGAATTCCGGTCTGAGCCGTTGCCCAAAACCATGATCGGCAAGCTATCACGCAAGGATTTACTGGAGCAGGAAAAGGCGGGGAAGGGCGAACGTCAAAATAAAGTTGACGTCCGCTAATTTTTGTCATAATCATAAATCTGTTATGAGAGATACACCCTCGAAAGTTTCATCACTGGACGCTCTGGAAGAGATAGTGGTTAATGCCTCAGCCGAGTTTCAAAGCCTGACCGAGCGTATTTTTCAGACTATTCAGGCCGAGGGTATTTTCCCTAAACATGGCGGTGTGGCCGCCGACTATACCTTAAAAACCGATGATTTACCGGAACCTCTTCGTCCCTTGGGGAGATTTCTGATTGAAGGGACAAGAATTGTAGACGAGGGGCTTGGTCTGCTTTCTATGGCCTTGTCTCTTTTAACAGGTGTCGAAGCCAACGATTCTGCCGTGTTGAGGGAGGCGGCAGAAGGGGTGGCCGAACATCTGGAAAATTTTGATGCACTGGTTCGCAAGTACAATCTTTCTTCAGAGCATAAAGATGCGGCCAAGCTTTGCGAACTGCGGGCGCTTCTTACAACAGTAGTCGAGGCTACTATGGCCTATGCAGAGATTGAAAGTCCTTCCGCAAAAGAAGTGCCGGTATCAGGGGGTGAGCCCCCTGCGGCAGGTCTTTAAGATTCCTGTAACCGGTTTTCTACTTTCGCCGCAAAACGGCCTGCAGAGCCGGAATAGCGGGAGTTTTCATTAAGTGTTTCACTGAGTAATTGCTGCAATTCCGTATCCACATGCCCGTTTGCGTGGATTTCGATAGACTTTTTCAAGTTGGGACGGGTTTTAAACAGCGCAGCAAAATCCGGGCTTTCAATAAGGTGCAGGCCGAAAACCTGTTTCATCGCCTCACGTTCCAGAAGGGCGAAAATATCCTGCCGCACCCAATGTGGCGGGGTATCGAGCTTAAGGCTCATAATGCCCTCGATATCCTGCGCGCGGCGGAGCTGATACTGTTCGGCCTGAAGATAGGCCCGTGCAATGTCGTCAAAGGTTTTCAGGCCCATAGATGTGGCGCGCTCGCGTCCGTTCTCGATGTAGTCCTCGATAGGGTGGGAGGGGTCGTAATCGGCGCGGTTGGCGTGGGTGAAAATATATTCGAGGGCGATGAACGTTCCGGCCTTGTCGGCGTAACCGTTATGTTCCGCAAGGAAACCCGCGCCGTGCTGGCGCAATATATGGGTGAGGGTATAATTTTGTGCGGTGTGCTGTGCTAAATGCTGCACAAAATTGCAATAGGCCAGCGCCAGTTCAGCATCACTCATGTGCGCCAGCGCGGGGTGATGCAAATTTCCCTCCTCCGGTTTGTGCGAAGCGCCCGATAAATGCTGCGGATATTGCTGCGGTGGAAAAGCATGTTCTAATGCGGTGCGTATGTCCGTGTTGCTTTCTGCCTCCACCAGCGCGCCGTCCATCAATATTTCTGTATTCAGGCGGTAGAGCGGATTTTGCGCGAGCAGGGCGGTGAGGTTGAACGCCCCCTCTTCCCCGCCAAGCTTAAGCACTTCGGCGCCGGAAAGCACAAGTACGTCTTCCCTGTTCTCTATGTCGGCGGGAACGTCCGGCGTAACGAGCAGAAAGGGGCTGCCCGCCGCGCCTTCGTCAGGCAGCGGCTTAAGCTTTGAAATGGCATCGCGAAGGCAGAAATAATAAGCCATGACATATCATAACACGATTTTTGAGGCTGTCATCTGTGGAAGGCCTTGTTCCCACACCCGTCATCCCCGCAGCGCTTAAACGGCGGGGATCCATAGGTGAGCCGCTTTGCGGCTCGCTTTACCAGACCCTGGATGCTTAAGTCTTGCTGCGCAAGACCTCCGGGGTGACGACTTGGGGGGAAGCTTCCCCCTTTAACCCCGCAGAACGCCGCCGGTTTTGCCCATCACGTTGTCGGCGATTTTTTGCGCCAACGCCTCAAGTTCCTTGTCGGTCAGGCTGTTTTCTTGCGGCTGGATCTGCACGCTTAGAGCCACGGATTTCTTGCCCGGCTCCACGCCCTTGCCGCTGTAGACGTCAAAGATGGCGGCATCGGTGATCAGCGCCTTGTCGGCGGCCTTGGCGGCGCGCAGCAGGCTTTCGGCCTCCGTCTTTTCATCGACAAGGAAGGCGAAGTCGCGGGAAATGGGCTGAAGCGCGGCAAGCTTGACCATCGGCTTGGCCGTGCCTGATTTTTTGCGGGCGGCGGGCAGGTTTCCAAGGAATACCTCGAACGCGCAGAGCGGGAATTTTATATCCATTTCCTCAAGGATAGCCGGGTGGATTTCTCCGAAATATGCCAGCACATTGGGCCCAAGCCGCAGCGTGCCGGAGCGCCCGGGGTGGTAATAGACGGGCGCATCGCGCGAGGCGGGCACGTTATCGGACGGTGCGCCGCAGGCATCGAGCAGGGCGTAAATATCGGCCTTGGCGTCGAACGCATCGAGCGGGCGGTTCATTTTTGCATCGCTCCAGTGGCGAGGTGCAGCATGGCCGGCACGAACGCCCGCCGCCACGATCTGTTGGCCATCCATTTTAGAAGAGGTGAAAACCGGGCCGATTTCAAACAGCGCCGTATCGGCAAAGCCGCGATCGGCATTACGCTGCGCCGCTTCGATCAGATTGGGCAGGATGGAGGGGCGCATCTGGTCGAGCTCGGATGAAATCGGGTTGCTGAGCGAAAGCGCAGCATTATCATTGGAGCCGAACAGCGCCGCCGTTTCTTTGCCCATGAACGACCATGTCACGCATTCCTGCATGCCTCTGGCGGCTAGCGCAGCGCGGGCCTTGCGCGCGCGCGCGGTCATTTGCGTTTCCGCGCCGGTAACGCTAAGGGCTCCGGCGGTAACCGAGAAAGCGGGGATGTTGTCAAAGCCGCTGATGCGCACAATTTCCTCCACCAGATCGGCGCGGCCCTCAATGTCGCCGCGCCATGATGGCGGGGTGACGCTGTAAATTCCGGCCTTTTTGCTGCACTCGAACCCCAGCGCGGAGAGGATTTTCACCTGCTCTTTTTCCGCAATGTCCATGCCCGATAACTGCTGCGTATAGGCGGGGTCGAAATCTATGCTGCGCTTCCATGCGGGGGCGCTTCCGGCCTCTACAACCTCGCTGACTTCCGTTTTGTCTGTGCCGCAAAGCTCCAGAATAAGGCGTGTTGCGATCTCAAGCCCCGGCGCGGTGAAGGCGGGGTCGATGCCGCGTTCGAAACGGTAACGCGCATCGCTTTCGATGCCAAGGTCGCGGCCTGTGCGCGATGTGCGCATCGGGTTGAAATATGCCGCCTCGACGAACACGTTTACCGTATCGTCTTCGCAGCCCGTGGAAACGCCGCCCACAATACCGCCAAGGCCGATAACGCCGCTATCGTCCTCGATGGTCACTTCGCCGCCCTTTAAAGTGTAAGTTTTATCGTTCAGCGCTTCTAAAGTCTCGCCGCCCTTGGCCGCGCCCACCTTGATATTACCCTTAAGGCGGTCGGCATCAAAAACGTGCAGCGGGCGGTTCTGACCCAGCGTCATATAGTTGGTAATATCCACCAGCGCCGAAATGGGGCGCAGACCCACGGCCTTAAGCTGTTTTTGCAGCCAGTCGGGGGAGGGGCCGTTTTTCACGCCCTTGATATAGCGGCCTAGAAAATGCGGGCAGTCCGGGTTATTGATGCTCACGCCCACGGGGGATTTGAACGTGCCCTTGACCGGGCTTTCATCTTGGGGGGTTAACGTACCGGCTCCGGCGGCGGCAAGGTCGCGGGCGATACCGCGAATTCCCGCGCAATCGCCGCGGTTGGGCGTCAGGGATATATCGAAAACCGGGTCGTCCAGCCCGAAAATCTGCGCCATCGGCGTGCCGATTTCGTATTTTTCGTCCACTTCGATAATGCCGTTATGTTCGTCCGACAGGCACATTTCCCGCTCGGAAACCAGCATGCCGTTGCTTTCCACGCCGCGGATGTTGGCTTTTTTGAGCGTCACATCTATGCCGGGAATATAGGTGCCGGACGGCGCGAAGACACCCTTCATGCCGGTTCGCGCGTTCGGCGCGCCGCAAACGACCTGAACGATGCCCTGATCGGCGGTTTTCACCTTGCAAACGCGCAGCTTGTCGGCATCCGGATGTTTCTCGGCGGATTCCACATAGGCAACCCTGAACGGGGCGAAGGTCGCGGCGGGGTCTTTAATTTCTTCGACCTCCAAACCGATGGATGTAAGGATTTCGCCGATTTCCGCAGCGGTTTTATCGGTTTTTAAATGCTGTTTCAGCCAGCTAAACGTGAATTTCATATCGGTCTCTTTCCTTGCCGTAAGTCACGGTTTTACAGCGAAAAACGCCTTTTTCCAAGTCTTAATGACGGCTTTAACCAAATCTTAGCCTTTTTTCCGTAAGTTGATGACAAGCTCGGGGAAAACCGTGAATAAGGGCGGGATTTAAAACGGAAAAGAATTTAAACGATAGAGGGTAATGTTATGGCAAAGTTGCCGATTGTATCAGAATCAGAAACATCTCTGGACGTATTTTTCGAGAAGGGAAGCTCAAAACTTCCTGAAGAAGGCCGCTTACACTTAAAAACAATAGCGGCATTGATGACGGCCTACCCGTTTGCACACATAAATATCGAGACATCAGCAAAAAAGCCGGATGGAACGTTTTATCGCGGTCAGTCTTTGTCTGACGGTTTGGCGGTGCGCTCTTTCCTCATGGATAACGGCGTCGATTCTAACCAAATAACCACAGCAGCGTTACCTATGTCTGGGAACATTGCCGATGATGATTTTGTAAAAATCAGCTTTGTAAATGGCGAGGTGCCGCCCGAAGTTTTTCAACAGGCGTTGGAAACGTCGATTGCCAATCCTTCTGACAGTGTTGAAGTGCTTGCTGGCAAAATTAAAAGTATGGAGCCAGTACTGGCCGCAAAACAGGCTTTGCCGGCGGCGGAAAAATCCGGCGGCGGCCTCTCATTTATAGCTACGGCGCAGGCAAAACCCAAAGAGGGCGACGAGGCTCCTTTACCTGCTTCTACAGGTGGAGCGCAATTGGCTCTAGACAGGAATACTGCCGGTTTGTCTTTAGGGCCTGCATCGTCCACTAAAATTGAGGCTCCAGCCCTTCTTGGAGGGGCGAGTGCTCAATCTCCTTTTATAGGTCTGGTTTTTGAAGAAGGGTCTACTTCTCTCTCCCCCCGCCATTTTCCATTATTAATTGCGGCTTCAATCCTGATGAAAATGCATCCTGATGAAAAACTGGAGGTTATCGGGCCTAACTTTAAAGCGGTTCAAAATGCGCTCCATCATTACGGTGTTGATCCTGCGCGTATTGTTACAAAACCTGATGGTAACGTAAGTTCTATCGAAGTCCATTTTATGGGTGGAATCGTTACACCCGAGCAAATCGGCAAGGCGGTGGATATTTGCGACAAAAACCGCGATGATTCTATGGAAATTCTGACGGCAAAAATTAGCAAGGAACTTTCTGCTTCGGTCGACGTGGCGGAGAAAGATCCGGTGCAGGTTTTTCAGGATTTTATCAACGCGAACAGAAACCTTACTCATCTGGAGTTAGCTAAAAAAATCAGAGAAGAAAATCGGCTTGATGAAGCAAAAACATTTCTTGAAAAGGCATCGCCGGAGCAATTGGAAAACGCGTTCCCTTATGATAGCAAAGTACGTGATTATGATTTATTTACAGCGTTGCTTCTTGAATCAAAGGGCGAAATGGGCGAAACGCTGAAACAAGCTTTCGCGCGTTCAGAAGACTTAAATATAAAAGATGCGATAGAAGATTATTGGGTAATGCCATCAGGTGATCTTGGTGAGGGGCATAATGCTTTTTATTATGCGGCCCTTAATAGCCAGCTTGATACTATAAAATGGTTGAAACAGCAATACGATGAGACGGGAGCTTCTTTCAGAAATGCTTTGGAGAAAGAAGGTTCCAAGTTCCTGGTATATTGTAACGATGAAACGCGCAAATGGCTCATGAAACATATGATTGAGCAAAAAGATCCCGCTTGGCTGGCCGATGTCAACAAGCGTTTAGACGGAGTAAACGGGCTACGTGGTGATCTTTTTAATGAAAAAGAGATTCAAGCCGCTACACCTTCCTCACAAGCCGCCCCCGCCGCGGAAGACGAACGCGCAAGAGGCGCGGATGCTTCTTTAATCCCGTCTGCTGCGCCCGCGGACCGTGTAGTCTCTGTTTTGCATAAAGAGTATCTTTGGGATTTGATTGAGGATTTCAGGGATCCCGAAAAAAGGCCGGGCCCGGGGTCGGCTTTAAGAGGCGGGTTTGATGCTGTCGATGAGGATTTTTTTAAAGATACGCTTGCCATTCTTTACGGCGCGGATTACGACATTGCTGCGCTCACCGATGGTAATTATACGTCGGAAGACGAGGTTATTTTCAATGAAATCCAGGCACGGCTTGCCAGAGAAATTGAAGGGGTTAAGCCCGACCAAGTGAATCGAGACACTCTACTCAGTCAGCTTAGTGTATATCTTTATGATAAAAATGCTGCTGTAAAGCCTGTTCCATTGTCCAACATTGAACGTACTGAGATGATGCTTTCCGTACAGGCTTTGCTGGGGGAAGAGAATTATCCCCGTACAATGTTTGGTAAAGAGGCAGAAGGGCTTGCCAGAGCAATTTTGTCCGAGGCGATAGACAAAATAAAAGCTTTGCCTGCTCCGCCCGCTAAAACGCCGGTGGCTCCGCCGCTACCATCCCCTTCGGCTAAATCTAAAGAAGCAAACCCCTTACAGCGCCCTGCTGTCGAGGTTGACGATGCAAAGGAGGCTGTGCGTTTTAATTTTCCTGCTGGGCAAAGCGGGTTACCAGATGGAAGCACACAATCTCTTGATGCCATCGTGGGTTATCTGAAAAATAATCCGGAGGCCCGTATACAGGTTGCGTCACATACGAATGGTGCGGGCGACGATAATCAAGATAGAAGAATGTCGCTTTCACAGGCTTTGGCTGTTCGTACCTACTTGGTTGACAAGGGGATAGATGAAAGCCGTATGGACATTAGGGCTCTTGGTTCTTCACAAGTGAAAGAGAGGGGAGCTTTTGTGAATGTGCACTTGAGAGATGGAAATGATAGAAAGCCCGCATGGGGGCCGCTTAAAGAGGTTCTGGGTTTGTCCAACTTCCCCAAAGTACCCGCTCCCGCCAGCGTACCAACGTCTGCAGTTAAAACACCTGCAGCGCCTCCTGCCGCAAAGCCGGCAGCATCTGCTCCAGCACCTAAAGCGCCGGCAGCAAAACCCCCGGCCACTACTCACACCACCAGCGTTAGCAGCAAATTCGACTGGCAGACGGCGGAGGCGCAGGCTCTTCTGTACGCGCTGAACCATCTCAAAGAGCCTGAGGCCGACGGTATTCGCGGCAAGCGCACGAACGGCGCTCTTGCGTCATACTATAAAGCAAAAGATCCGTCCATTGATCCGGCAAAACTGTCTATGGACAAGATTGTCAGCGATCTGAAACACGGTGTGGTCGCCAAAAAAACCGATCCGGCCGTATATGCCAAAATCAAGGCGATCATGGACGAGCCGCAGAACTCCAAAATCGGCAAGGATGCGGCCCGTACGGTTCAAATCGCCCTGAACGTGATGGGATACAGGGATGGTGCGGACGATACGATAAAAGTGAACGGTGTTGTCGATAACGATACCCGTAGCGCTTATGCCCGTTATACGCAGGCGCTTGCCTTTGCGTTCAATACATCGGCCGATAAGGACAGTAAGGTCGCGCCGCCTGATGGAACGGCTCTAAAAACGCCAGTTCCTGCGGCGCGTGAGGAAATCAGCACCGATGAAAATCCAGCCCTGTATGATGCGGGTATCAAAGAGCTTAAGGATCTTAAGGCCGTCGGTATTTCGGATGAACAATTGTCCAAAGGTATTCTGGCTGTTATCGATGATGACGGGTTTATCGATCTTGATAACACGAACGGCAAGCTTGTCGTTCTCAGCCTTGTAAATGGTGAGCCGAAAATTCATAAAGTTTCACCAGGCGACCGTCTCGCAGGTGTGCAATATCATCCCGATCTTAAAGAGCGTGTTGAACGTGACGCTGAAGCAGCCGTGCGAGAGCAGGGCCAGAGCATGGGTAAGAAATTTGTTATCTCTGTTCAGGGGGTCGGATTTATCGTTCAGGTTGACCCTGAAGACTCGAAAGCATTTTTGTCGAGCTACAAAACAACGATCAGTGCTGTTTCCCTTGGCAAGCCCGAGAATCTAGGCCATGAGGTTTATAAACAAGAAGACCTGTTACCACAACCGCAAGCCATGAGAGAAGATTTCGGTCGTTAGTTTCATATTTGAGAGCTTCCAGAAGACGGGAAGAAGGGCATAGGCACAAGAATGTGTTTATGCCCTTTTATTTTTCTTTCGGATTTAATGCCCCGTTTCTTAAGATCGTCATTGCGAGGAGGCGACGCCGACGAAGCAATCTATACATTAGTGCTTGTGGCTCTGGATTGCCGCGTCGCTACGCTCCTCGCAATGACGGGTATTGCAATGCCTGCGGCGGAATTGTTCATTTGGGCGGTATCAGGAAAGCGGTTGCACGTGCAGGGTGAAGTTAAGCTTCACCCCTAGCGTTTTATAAAGCGCTTGCGCGGCTTCGTTATCGGCCTCGGCCAGCCAGTAAAGCCGCGCCCATTTTTCTGACTGTCCCATGCTCACCAGCCGCTTGACCATCTTTTTGGCGATACCTTTTTTTCGGCTGTGTTCGGGCACGTAAACGTCCTGCATGTAGCATACGGGCGCGATATGCCCCGTGGTGGGGTGCAGGATGTAATGCACTAGCCCGACCATTTCCTCGCCTTCCCACGCCGCCAGCCCGTTGACGGGGCTTTCGGGGTTTGTCAGGCGGCTCCATGTCTCCGCCGTTACCGCTTCATCACGCAAGCCCATATTATTGCCATCCCAAAGAGGTAGCCAGTCGGGAAAATCAAGCGGGGCGATGGGGTGGATTTTGATAGTCATGGGCGCTGCTAGCCCCGCGTTGCCAGATTGGGGCGTTCCAGCGGGTTAAAGCCGTAATGTTTCAGCCAGCGCGTATCGCTTTCGAAGAAGGTGCGAAGGTCGGGGATGCCGTATTTGAGCATCGCCATGCGCTCGATGCCCATGCCAAACGCGAAGCCCTGATATTTCTCCGGATCGACGCCGCAGTTTTTCAGCACATTCGGGTGCACCATGCCGGAGCCCAAGATTTCCATCCATAATTGTTCCTGCCCCGCCGGAGCCTTGCCGAGCTGGATGGAGCCGTCGTCTTTTTTGATATAGCCGATATCCACTTCCGCGCCCGGCTCCACGAACGGGAAGAAGGACGGGCGGAAGCGTAAGGGGAGGTCGTCAATCTCGAAAAACTGGCGCGCGAAATCCATCAGGCAGCCCTTGAGGTGGCCCATATTTGTGCCCTTATCGATCATCAGCCCCTCGATCTGGTGGAACATAGGGGTATGCGTCATGTCGTAATCGGAGCGGTATGTGCGGCCCATGCAGATAATTTTGAACGGCGGCTTGCCCGCCATCATCGTGCGGATTTGCACCGCAGAGGTATGCGTGCGCAGAAGCTTTTTCGCCCGTTCGCCCTTTTCGTCCGGGTCGGGGGGAAGGAAGAACGTATCTTGCATCTCGCGCGCGGGGTGGTCGGGCGGGAAGTTCAGCGCGGTGAAATTGTGGTAATCGTCCTCGATATCCGGCCCCTCAGCCACCGTGAAACCCATAGCGGCGAATATAACGGTCAGCTCCTCCATTGTCTGGGAAATAGGGTGAATACTGCCCATGGGGGAGGGGCGCGGGGAAAGCGTGATATCGATGGTTTCGCCGGCAAGGCGGGCGTCGAGCTCCTGTTTTTTCAGCGCTTTTTCCTGACGTTCAATCAGCGCGGCGATCTCATCCTTCAGCGCGTTAAGCTGCGGGCCTTTTTCCTTGCGTTCCTCCGGGTCCATACCGCCAAGGGTTTTCATGAGGCCGGTAATACGGCCCTTTTTGCCCAAGGCTTCAAGGCGCGCATCTTCCAGCGCCTTGAGGTCGGCGGCACCCTCGATCATGGAGGAAAGTTCGGTTTTTAAAGCGTTTACGTCGGTCATAGCCGTGATTTTTAGCACTCTAGTGGCGGGAGACCAAGAGGTTTTTATACTGCTTCCAGAGTTGCTGCTACTTCTTCCAGAATGGCAGGTTGCCATTCTGTTTGGCCGTAGGGCGCGGCAAAGTCTGCAGCATGTAACATACTCAGGCGTATTTTACGTTCCCTATGGCCTTGCAAAGCAGGCTGTTCCATTGCCAGTGTACGATTGGCTCTTTTTTGAATATATTTTGCTAAATTATCAAAATGGATTCTGATAGAGGTAAGGTCGGGCAATTGGGGGTCGAAGGCTTTATTTTGAAGGTCATCTGTGATGATAACCCGCTGTCCAACACATTTTACAGCGCTATGGCTGCCAATCCAACCGCCTTTTTCTTTAAGCAGGGTGGCGTTTATAATACCAATTTTATAAGCGTCAGCTAAAAGATAGCCTACTCTTTTGTAAAAAGCTTCGACATCGTTTGCCAGGCTATCTTCAGATAGGCTTTTCCATGCGTGATTTTTAAGGTTTTCTCGGAATGTTGCGGTTTCTTGCAATAGAAAATACAAAGCTGATTTTGATACGGTTTTTCTCTTCTCGGTCATTTTGAGTTCTTTCTTGAAATTGAAGACTAAGAGATAAACACAGATTTACATTATGTCAATATTTTTTTGACCTCTGAGAGAGATTCTATAATTACGTCCGGCTCCGCCTTCCTCAGACGTGTTCGAGAGATACAGCCGTCCGTAATGCCGATAGAGCGCAGGCCGAGGCTGCGCGCAATTTCGGGTTCCTCCATCGTGTCGCCGATAATCACCGTATCGGCGGGTTTATAGTTCCGCTTGATCATAAAATCCGACAGACGCTGGGCCTTTGAGGTGCTTTGCAAAATCGTTGTCCCGTCGCAATTATTGGCGCAGACATGATGAAAATAGTGACCGATTTTCAAGCGCTGCAGATGCGGGTTGATTTTGTGTGTGAGGTAGTTTGACAAAATGGTGACGGAATAACCCTCACCCGTAAGCCAGTCCAGCAATTCCCGCGCGCCCGTTCGTGTGCGGGCGCGGGCGGCGAGGCGCTCATACGTGCTTTGAAACACTACATTCCCGCCGTCTTTATCGCGCAGGACGGTATCGGCGCTCACTCCGTTCAGCGTGTAAAAATGAATGACAGGGAAGATGAAAGTTTCACGGAAGCGTGCAAGGCTGACCGCTTTACCGCCGTAATATTCGAGGCAGGCATTGGAGGCCAGCCACGCCGCCTTTGTGTCGGCGATCAGGGTCGAGTTCCAGTCAAAGACGATGAGTTTGTGGCGGTTCATGGAAAGAAATTTAACCACGAATTCGTTTAAAAAGATATTGAGTTAGATGTTTAAAACACGAAGTTCTTGCAGTTTATTTTCAGCGAGTTTTTTGGCTGTTTCTACCGGGGTGCGGCAATGAGTTTCATCGTTAAAGAGAGTGAAAATATTCAGTCTTATGTCCGCAACGATTACGAGTTCTCTATCCGCATGGGCATGAGATGTAATACGCAAATTTTTGAACCGTTGTCCTCCCTCAAGTTGAAAAGCAGAGGTGTCTGCAATTTCTAAAGAGACAGCTTGCCGTACAAGATGTGCGGCTTCCCCGAAACGAAGAAAAATAGGCAGGTAAAATTCAGCGGGTGCTTTGGCCGGAAAATCATGCTTTTCGGCTAAAAACTCTTCACAAGATTCTACGAAGGCGTCGCATAGTCTTATTTTGGATTGTTTTTCTATGATACCTTCAGGATCATAAAGCCTAGCGTATTCAAATGTCTCATCAGGCTTATATCTGTCGCGCTCCGGACAAAGAAGAACATCGGCGTGAGATCTGACGTGCTGAATGGCGGCTCTGAAATGAGGAACGGGCCGCAAGTTTCTTGTATCGGAGGGTGAACTTATGCTTGGGCTCAGCGTCCGGCCGTTTTTCCAGACTGTGATCTTCCCGTTTTCCCCGACAAAGAGACCACGGTCTTTCATAAAAGCCTTACTGGCAACGTGAAGGGTGTCGGCTTTATTGATAATACCGGTGACATCCTCGTAAAGCTGGAGCAAAGCCGCTTCTACGGTTTCTTCATCGTGCCAGTCTTTATCCGCTTCTTTTAGCCGTGCCAGAAGAGCATCGCACCCGGCAATAATATCATTGACCTGCTCGACGCTTACCATTTCCGGTTTTCTGGCCAGCAGGGTTACAAGCTTTTGCCGCTCTGTCGTAATATCCATAGTCATTTTACGTTGCCCCGATAATAAACAATACGTAAACAATGTGGTGTTTTACGTCAATAAAAAACGGCCCTGATAATGAGGGCCGTTTTGGAATAATTGTCATCCTGAGCGTTAGCGAAGGATCTCCTTAACAAGCTTTGAGATCCTTCAGTCGGCTACGCCTCCTTCAGGATGACACATGAGATATTACTCCGCCTTTTATTATTTGATATGCCACAGGCTTAAAATACAAACGGGCTGCCCAGCCAGCCTTCTTCGAGGGGGTTTCTTCTCTTCGGGCTTGCCTGATGGCGCACACGTGACCCCCTGGAGGCGAGAAATGGCTGGGTTTCAGAGCTTATTGTTAGAAGAGAGGCAGGCCTCTCCAAAGCCGAAGCAGCTCCTCCAAGAAAAGCGGCCACAACAAATGTGGCCGTTAATATGTTTTCATGCGAGATCATAGCTCGTTTACGCCGCTTTTTTCAGCGCCGCTTCGGCCTGCTTGGCAATCGCCTCGAAGCCTTTTTCGTCATGAATCGCGATGTCGGACAGGACTTTGCGGTCAAGTTCGATACCAGCCAGTTTCAGGCCGTTCATCAGCGTCGAATATTTCATGCCGTGAATGCGGGCCGCAGCGTTAATACGCTGGATCCACAGGGCGCGAAAGTTGCGTTTCTTGGCGCGGCGGTCGCGGTAAGCGTACTGGCCGGCCTTTTCAACCGCCTGAACGGCAGTGCGGAAACAGCTTTTCCGGCGACCGTAGTAACCCTTGGCGGCCTTGATAACTTTGGTGTGTCTTGCGTGGGCGCGTGGGCCCCCTTTGGTGCGTGCCATGGTTATTTCCCTCCTTCAACGGGCTTGGGAGCCGTGTTCGTCGTTTTACGCTGATAGGGCAGGAAATTGCGCAGGATAATGCGCGCATCCATCGCCGTCAGGATGTGCTGACCGCGCGCCTTGCGCTTCATGGATTTTGGTTTATTCATTTGCATGTGGCGCATGTAAGCCTGTTTGGCTTTCACTTTGCCGGAGGCGGTAACCCGGAATCTCTTCTTGGCACCTGACTTGGTTTTCATTTTCGGCATTTTACTCTCCTTTGTCTTTGTAATTTAGCTTTTCACTGCGTTGCTTCGTTGCTCACGTATGTCATATACGCTACGCTCCTTGCGCCTTGTGAAAAGCTAAATTCCTTTGACAAAGAAGCGTAAAAAATACGCTGGGGGTCAAAGAAACGGCCTTTCACAAATGCAATGAAAGCGATGATCGAGGCAGCCGTTTTCGCCAGATCATCTGTTAATGGCGCGGTTATACACGCCGAAAGGGCGGGAATGCAAGTAAAATCTACCCCCAATTGGTGTTGTTTTTCGGGCAGAGAGCAGTGGGAATTCGTCATAAGAGGCTTGCCGTTTTAAGGGGCTTGTTAGATCATTGTCACAGGCACAGAACCTTAGTGGGGGCATGAGATGAAACAGGGCGGTTTTAAGGGCAAATTGACGGCGTTTATAGAACACCGTTATTTCAGAAATTTTATCACGGCTGTGATCCTTGCAAACGCCGTTGTGCTGGGGCTTGAGACCGACCGCGAACTTGTAAAACAATACGGATCGATTCTGCATGTTTTGGACTCTATAGCTCTTTCGATTTTCGTGATCGAGATTGCGTTGAAACTTCTGGCCTACCGCTTGCGGTTTTTCCGTGACGGCTGGAATTTATTCGACTTTACCATCGTGGGTGTTTCCCTTATCCCTGCCGTGGGGCCGCTGTCGGTCCTGCGGGCCTTGCGGATTTTGCGGGTGCTGCGCCTTGTCTCGGTCGTGCCGCAGATGCGCCGTGTGATTTCCGCAATGCTAAGCGCCATTCCCGGCATGGCTTCGGTAATGGCGATTTTGTTGATCATTTTTTATGTTTGTGCGGTGTTGGCAACCAAGTTGTTCTATAACATTCCCGATCCCGATGTCGCGGAACGGTTTCACTCCATCGGTGCCTCTATGTACACGCTCTTCCAGATCATGACGCTGGAGGGCTGGTCGGCAGAGGTGGTGCAGCCGGTGATGGAATACCATCCTCATGCGTGGATATTCTTTATTCCCTTCATCATCATTACCAGTTTTGCGGTGCTGAATTTGTTTATCGGGATTATCGTGGATGCAATGAATGTCATTCACGAGCGAGAATATAACGGGCCCGAGCGTCGCCAGTCCGCTATCGACATGCTGGCCGAGGTCAAGGCGCTGCGTAAGGAGTTGGCCGCGATCAGGAAAGACCTGAGGCGTTAAGGGCAGCCTTTTTCTTGAGAAGATTTTCGCGGTAGATAATAAACAAATTGCTGGCGATGATGATGGTTGCGCCCAGCAATACACGAAGCTCCGGTGCCTTATCCCAAATGAAAAAATCAAACATTACTGCCCAGATGATGATCGTGTAATTGGTGGGCGTAATGACCGCCGCCGGGGCAAGGCGGTAGCTCTGGGTTTTGGCGATCAATGAAAAAGTGCCGAAAAACCCGAGCCCTATCGAGAAAAGCAAGACCGTGCTAGTCCATGAGATGTTTGGGATATGGCTGTCGGTTAAAGGTGAAAACACCAGCGCGCCCGTTATAACCATCCCGAAGGTTAGGAAATAAAAGACCGTGCGCCCTGCGTTTTCGGTATCGCCCAGCCAGCGCAAACAGATAGCCACAGTGGCGTTAAAAAACCCCGTGGCAAGGCCGATGGCCATGGACGAAAGCGGTAAATCGCCCGTAGGCCCGCCCGCAACGATCAGAATGCCGGAAAACCCCACAATCACGGCGGCAATTCTGTGCCAGCCTACTTTTTCGCCTAAGATGGGATAAGAAAGCAGCACCACGAAAAGCGGCTGGGTGAAAAGGAACAGCGTTGCCTGTGACATGGGCATAAGCTGGAATGTCCAGAAGCCGAAGGTCAGCCCCGCCGTGCCGCATAGCGCCCTTACGATATGGCCCAAGGGGCGTTTGGTTTTCAGATCCCGGAAGCCCGATATAAACGGCATGAGGCACAGGAGGATCACGAGTGAAACAACATTGCGCGTAAAGGTCACATCCATCGCGCCCATATAGGGGCCGAGCAGTTTGGCGAATAAATTCATAGCTGCGATACAGCTTGCGGCAAAAATGCTTAACGCCATGCCCTTGAGGGCGTTTTGCGTCAGAGCATGTTCGGTGGATCTTTTCCGGCCCATCTTCCTACAGCTTCGCTTGTATGGTCGCGTCGGTGATCTTGCGTTTACGGCTTTCGCGGTAAAGGATGAAGATGTTGGAGGAAATCACAATGGCCCCGCCAATGAGAATTGTATGCGTTGGCCAGTCGTTCCAGATCATCCACCCGAACAGAGTGGCCCAGATAATTCCGCTGTAATTGAATACGGTCACCACGGCGGCCTGTGCGTATTTAAACGCGATGGAGAGCAGGAATTGCGCCAGCGCACCGCTTAGCCCGACTGCAAATAAAAGCGGAATTTCATGTAAGGTCGGCGGCTTGGCGACGAAAGGAAGGGCGAGCGCGGAAACGATTGTGCCGATGGTGACAAAATAAAACGTTACAGTTTCCGGTTTTTCGGTTTTACCCAGCGCGCGTAAAATGGTCTGCAGTGTGGCGTGCATAAACGCCGCGCTGAGCGCCAGCGTTACGCCCATTGTATTGACGTCTCCTGTTGGGCGCAGCATCACAAGTACACCGATAAATCCCACAAGAACCGCTCCCCAACGATATGGGCCTACTTTTTCCTTCAGGAAAATCACCCCTAAAATCGGAATAAACAAAGAGGCGGTAAACAGGAAGGCGGTCGTATCGGCCATGGGCATGCTGGCAAACGCCGCAAAGGTTGTGGCAAGGCTGATTGTGCCGATTACAGATCGCACGCCGATGCCGACGGGGTTGGCGTTGATCTTGAGAATATCCGTACGCCCGAAAACGAAAATCCAGATCAGAAAAGGCAACGTGGCGATCAGGTTCCGGTAAAAAGCGATCTCGATGACATGATGGCTTTCGGACAAAATTTTGGCGAACACATTCATCACCGCCATCATAAAAAATGCGCAAATCGCCGCGCTCATGCCGACAAGCGGCCTGTCTTCATGGACGGGGGCAGGGGCTTTGGTTTTTGTTTTTGTTTTTGTTTTCTTTGATGGGGCTTTCTTCGCGCTCATGCGCGCGATCATACGCCTGCGGATTTTAAATTTCTACGGGTTATTTTGGGCTGGGAAGGTCTAAAGGTTGCGGCGGTGGAACTGGTCTGTTTATAGGCGCAATATTGCCTTCGTAATAATCAGTAATCGATCCGCCCGATGCCAAATGCTTGGCGAAATCAGGGTTGTTTTCCAAGTCACTTTCAACTTGCAGGTAGTTGGCCCATTCCTCTAATTCGGCATCGCTGATAAAAAGCCAGAATGTTAGCTCTTTTAAAATATCTTCTGCTAAAGGATTGTCCGGTTCGCGCTGCAGATACAAAGCCGCCTCCCCTATAAGTTGAAGGCCCGTTTGTTCCTTGTCGGTAACGGGTTTAAAGGGTAAAGAATGTCCGTTTTGCAGTCTTGCCTGAGAATCCAATATTCGATCTGCTGCGGGAACAAGCTGCCTATGATTTTCGATCCATATTTTAAGATCGTCGTGAAGTTTGAAAGCTGCCCTATATCCCGCTTGATCTTCTTCAGGAAGGCCGTCAAATTCGAACGAACCTTCTTTTATTCCTTTGTAATCCATGCTTGCGAAAGCTTCTATGAGCACTCTCTCTGCGGAGGTTTTCCCTTTTGCTTGCCAAACTGCATCGGAGCCCTGCGGGCTGCTTAAAAACTCGCCAGCCTTGTGTTTAACGACGGTCTCCAATATGACAGCTTGTGCCAGATCTCTTAAAACATGATCGGTGTTCAGGTTGCTTGCCTGGCTTCGTAATTCGTCGGCTTGTTGCAAGGTGGCTTTCCAATGCTTCATATAAAAGCTGGTCAGGTCGGTTGTTGGCTGTTGGTATTGTGAATGGAGAGTCCGTAAAGTAAGGCCGTTGTCATAGGCAAAATCTTTTCTCCAATCAAAAGGCATGAATAAATCATTGTAGGTTATTCGCTTTTCAAGGTCTTCAAGCGTATCTCCATTATTAAGACGTAAGGCATAACGGCCAATATCCGCAAATTGTTCAACAGCTCTTTGACGTGCATCGGAACTAACTCTATCTGAAGAAGGATTTGTAATCTTTGTTTTTAGATGTTCATCCAAGCAATGAAAAATTTCATGGATGTTAACGCTTGCCGCGACTTCTATTGCATTGAAATCCAGATCTGGGTGGTTTTTATCAAGGCCCAGACCGCGGGCAATACAGACATAACGTCCATCGTCGGTCTCTATTATAGAAGCTCTGCCAGGAATTATGTCTGTAATCTCTCCTTTCTCATTTTTCAGTCCAATTCTTTTTACAACCTGTTCTAGCGGTAGATTGAGATTTGCGGCAACACGCTGTATTTCCTCATCTGGGTCAGCACTGAAGTCAACAAGTTCCAGCACGCCCTGCAGTTCAGGCATTTCATTGTAAAGTGATTGGGTTAGTTCTTGGTGCATACGGCGATAGCCTTCGATGCCCTGATACTGATCCTGCGCGGCCTTAATGGCCTCGGGCGAAAGCGCGCCTTTCTTCTGGGCGAATGCTTCGCCCAGTTCCGGTGCCTTTAAATCCCATATATCGGCCATAGCCCCTCGTCCTTAAAACGCGTTTAAGTTGCTCTAATTATGCGTTTTTTGGGTTAAAGAGAGGTAAAGATGGCGGGCATTAAAAAAGCCCCTGAAAACCATGCGGCTTAAAGGGGCTTTTAAAAAGGATTTGAAGGAGATCCTTCGCTATCGCTCAGGATGACGGTTTTGCAGAATTCGGCTGGCGCCTCATTAACAAAACCATCAGTTTCTTTCTTTATCAACCAGCTTGTTCTTACCAATCCAGGGCATCATGGAACGCAGGCGCTCACCCACAATTTCAATGTCGTGTTGGGCTTCTTTTTCGCGCATTTCTTTCAGGCGGTTAAGGCCTTCTTTGTTGCCGCCCATGAAGCTTTCCACGAACTTGCCGGACTGGATGTCCTCAAGGATACGCTTCATCTCTGCCTTTGTTTCGGCTGTAATCACGCGGGGGCCGGAAACATAGTCACCGAATTCCGCCGTGTTGGAGATGGAATAGCGCATGTTGGCAAGACCGGCCTCGTAGATCAGGTCGACGATCAGCTTTGTTTCGTGCAAGCACTCGAAATACGCCATTTCCGGCGGATAACCGGCTTCTACCAGTGTTTCGTAACCGGCTTTGATAAGCGCAGTAATACCGCCGCAAAGAACGGCTTGCTCGCCAAACAGGTCGGTTTCGCATTCATCCTTAAAAGTAGTCTCGATAATGCCGGAACGACCGCCACCAACGAGGGAAGCATAGGCCAGAGCGATTTCCTTGGCATTGCCTGTAGCATCTTGGGCTACGGCGATCAGGCAGGGTACGCCGCCGCCTTTTTGGTATTCGCCGCGTACTGTGTGGCCGGGGCCTTTGGGCGCAACCATGAAAACATCAAGGTCTGCACGGGGCTTAATCAGGCCGAAATGAATGTTAAGACCGTGGGCAAATGCCAGAGCCGCACCTTGTTTCATGTTGTCGGCCAGATGTTCGTTATATAAGTCTTGCTGGTTCTCATCAGGAACAAGGATCATCACCACATCAGCGTCTTTAACAGCTTCTGCAGGCTCTTGTATTTCAAAACCGGCGCCTTTTGCTTTTGCAGCGGAACCAGAGCCATCACGAAGGCCGATGACTACGTTAGATGCGCCGCTGTCCTTCAGGTTCTGGGCGTGGGCGTGGCCTTGAGAGCCATAGCCGATAATCACGATCTTTTTGTCTTTCAAAAGAGCGGGATTGCAATCTTTATCATAGTAGACATTCAAAGATGTCTGGTTCGCGGGGGTGCCCGCTGCGGCTGCTGCCTGTGTCATGGTTTTAATCCTTTCATAATTGTCATCCTGAGCGGAGGGCAAAGCCCGTAGCCGAAGGATCTCAATGCTTGTGAAGGAGATCCTTCCACTCGCTGCGCTCGGTCAGGATGACAGTGAGTGTTGGACCCGCATAAAACAGGGTTTTTCGGCCAAAATCAAGGACAAAACAGTCCGTTTAAACACCATTTTCCTTAACTTTTTGTAAAGGCTTTTTGATTAGAATTATAAGGCGGTGCACGTAAAGAGGGCTTCTTTCAAAAAAGCCGAAATTATTAAAGGGGAAAATATTTTGGCTCAAGTTAAAACCATAGATTTAAGACAAGCGGTACCAGGTTTACAGAACTGGCGTGTTACGGGTGTGTTGTTTAATGATCAGGGAGAAATACTGAGAGATAAAAACGGCAACTCTATCAGCTTGACAGAAAAGGATGTCGAAGGCAAAGCCCTTACAGCTTTTGTGAACCCTAATCATCCTAAGCATATGGGCGTTATTATTGATGATCAGGTTTATTATGTCCATATTCGTAATCGTGCGGGTTTATTGGGGAAAGACGTTGAATCTAGATTGCAGCAAACGCCTCAGCCTGGAGATCGTATCCTTGATACGGCAAGCTTAAAGATAGGCAGTATAAAAAGCCATATGATGGTCGAAGAAGCTCCACCTGCCCGAAGAAATGCTTTTGCAAGAGATCCCCGTGATGCTGCTGCTAGGGCCCGCGATCCCGCTCTTCAGAAGTTGGGTGATATGCTGGCCAATCCCCAAAAACATGCTGTCCGCACAGAGCCGGTGCAAGTCCCCGCAGGTAAAATTCAAGGAAATTCATATGTTCTAAGTCAGGACGATATCGCGCAATTCGGTAAAGGAAGAATTCGCGCAATAGGCGGCCAGACAAGTCTTTCCACTATCGGTGGAGATATGAACACGTCGTTATCTGAAATAATGACGGAGAATGGGAAACCAAGAACTTTTGACGGTATGCGCTATGCGCTGGGTCAAGCCGATAGCATCATTAGAAATAAAGAATTTACAGAAAAACTGGCCACTGCCGGCAACGTCAGCATTACAAAAAAAATCGAGGTTACGGGGGAAGAAAAGACGGCTATATACCGCATCAAATTTGACAATCAGTATGTCGATGTCGAGGACAAATATATTCCCGGTCAGCTAAAGGGAGCACTGGAAGGTTTGAAGGCCGAGCAAACTTTCAATGCTCCGAAATACCATAAAGCCTTGCAACAGGTCAGCGGTCCGTCCGTGCTTGCAGAGGCTGCGGCTCATCCATCTCCTAAAGCTCCTGAATCGCCTATGTTGCACTTCGGCAATAACTCCCCGGGGCGCGGACTTCCCGATAATTCTCTTGCGGGGCAACTTTCCGGCGCGCTCAACGGGAAAAGAGATACTCAAAACCCGCCGACGATAACTATTCCGGAGCCTTTAAAAAATCTGGGCGAAAAAATAGGACGGGGAAGCGATGACATGGGCGCAGCCGTTCAGGAGCAACTTCAGGGCCGTGCAGAACAAATGCATGCGCAGTTGGAAGGTGTGGTCAAGCAGGGGGGAAGCCCTGCTGAGATGTTGGGTAATATTTTTACTAAAGTAATGCCTGGTTTCTTAACTTTTACACGAGGTGCTGCCGAAACTGCCGGACGTCAAGTCAAAAGTGCCGAAGAGGGGATAGGCGCAGAGGTAAGAGGCGCTAAAGCCCCTCTTCAAGAGGCGGCAAACCCCCTGCAGAGACTGGGCGAACAATTACGCCGCACCATGAGCGGCGATGGGGAAAAGCCACCGACGGAGGAACGCAGATATTTAAAACCTGAAGAGGGCTTGCCGTGGGCAAAACAACCACAGCAACCGAAGGCCGAACAACCTCCGCTGCCCCAAGGAAGACCGGAAAGAAATCATCCGGATCAAAACCGCGCAGAGGCGCCGAAAGTAATGCCTACTGCTCCGGTTGCTCCCGTTGCGCGGGAAACTCTTGCTGCTCCGCAAGGCGCGAAAGTAGCTCCCGATCCGGTCGAGAAAACGGCTGCAAAGCCTGCGGGAGGTTCAACATCTCATACCTCTGCCGACGGTCTGGCTATGACATGGAAAAAAGGTAATCCTGTTGAACCTTACGATTTAAAGGTTCAAGAGATGCAGTTGGCCCTTGCTAAAATCGACCCAAAATATGAAAAAATAATGACTTATACCAACAGGGCAGGAGAGAAAGTTTTTGCAGATGGCCTTAAAGCCGGCTTAACGACAAGAGCTATGGCGGAATATGCGAAGGATTTCGGACTTAATCCGAAAACATTAAAGCTGGGTGATATCGTCAACCATGGGACCGCAATGGCCAGCATGTTGCCGGCGCTGGATGAGGAGTTGCAGAATCGTTATCCCCTTTCTGAGAAAGGCGTGTTACCCGCTCAGTTCGCGCAGGCGGCTGACGGCCCGCAGAACATGCCGCGCTCTCCTGCTCCTGCTCTTGCGGTTGATAACAGTCTGGATAAAATCATACAAGACGGCCAGAAAATGCAGTTTTCCAGCATGGGATAGGCTTATTTGTCCCGCTCCCTAGTCTCAATCACCACTTCCCCCGTCAACGTTTTATGCACGGGGCATTTATCGGCGATTTCCATCATGCGGGCGCGTTGTTCGTCGGTCAGGTGTTGGCCCTGAATGCGGATTTCACGGGTGATTTTATCTTTTCCCTCGACTTTTTCATGGCTCAGATAAACCTCCACGCCCTCCAGCGGCAAGTCCTTGTGCCTCGCGTAAAGCTGCAGCGTCATGGACGTGCACGCGCCCAGTGATGCCATCAAAAGTCCGTAAGGGTCGGGGCCGGTATTCTCTCCGCCTTTATCTTCCGGCTCGTCGGCCAAAATCATATGCTTGCCGATCTGCACATATTGCTTGAACTTGTCCGCCCCGGCGGTTTTGACGGCTACGTCGTTGCCTTTCAGCGGCTTTTTGAGATGGTTGTTGGTCAGCTTATAACCCACGTAACGGCTGGCCCAGGCGGCAATCATGCGCGCGGCGTAAATGGCGTCCTCGCGGTTGGTCAGCAAATGATCGGCGGTATCGAGCGTCACGAAACTTTTCGGATGTTTTGCCGTGGCGAAAATATGGGAGGCGTTTTCAATTCCTACCGTGTCATCCAGCGGTGCGTGCAGCACGAGCAGGGGCTTTTTGAGATTGCGGATCGCGTCATCCATATTCTGGGATTCAATATCTTCGATGAATTGTTTCTTGATGGTAAACGGGCGGCCCTCAAGCTGCACAAGCGCCTCGCCCTTTTCGATTATCTCCGCGCGAGAGTTTTCGAAATGATGCGCCACATGCGCGGCGTCGGCGGGTGCGCCGATCGTGGCCACGGCCTTAATCTCAGGGATATGATGTGCCGCCATGATAACGGCGGCCCCGCCCAGCGAATGCCCGATCAGGATGCGCGGGGCCTGCAGATTCTCACGCATGTAATCGGCGGCTTTGACAAGGTCCTGGACGTTAGAGGTGAAATTAGTGTTTTCGAACTCTCCTTCGCTGGCACCAAGACCCGTGAAATCGAAACGCAGCACCGCAATGCCCAGTGCGTTCAGCGCCCGCGCAATCTGTCCGGCGGCAAAAATATCCTTGGAGCAGGTAAAGCAATGCGCAAACAGCGCGTAGGATTTGATTTCCCCGCCTTCGGGCGTGTCCAGCCGGGCGGCGAGTTTATGCCCTTGTGAGCCTGTGAAAATGATTTTTTGCATGTACGTTTAACAAATCTGTGAGTTAGGCTTAGATACTCATCAAGAGCAGGTTTAGGATAAAGAGAGTAAAGCACGAGCGCAATATGTTTTATTGACATATTGTTTTTGTTTTTTTATGATCCGCCACCATTGTCTGGAGGGATTTTAAATTATGAACGCGACAGCTTTTGATCCGTTAGAGTTTCCGGAACTGCAGAATATTAGCGTTGATGACCATGCGGCCAGAATCCTGAGAAGTGCAAGTTTCACGGTAAGCAGGATTTTAGAGCGGCGCGCGGCGATGGACCGTGCGGGTAAACAAAACGACCCGCTTTATGTGTTTTTAGGGCATTTTCATTCTAACCCCGCCCATTACTTATGCGCTATGGCGATCATTGCCTTAGTTTTGCAGAAAGAGCAAGGCGTGGTGGTGGGTCACGAATATCCACACGACACTCTCAGGAATTTTTTTGATGCTGTAAGAGGTCAACCGGATATATGGAGAAACATTCCTCCACTTGACCACAAGGGAAATTTGTCACTTGTTGCCTCGATGGCTTACAAAGGGTCCCGCTGGGCCGATCTTTCTCAGCGTTGTTTTTACCGCTTTTGTACAGATATTGCTGCCCGCAAAACTTTTAATGACGCTTCCAAAATAACAGACACTGAACAGAATAGACAGTTTCTGAATATGCAGGACCTCTCAACATCACAAAGTGCGGCGAAATGTTTTTCAGACATTCCGCCTGATTTAATCCCGAGGGATAAAATCGATATTTTATCGCCTACAGGCGTTTTTATAAGAAATCATCATATGCTCAAAATGGCGCAACAATACCGATGCCGCATTTTTGTGCAATATGCCGGTTCGATGCACGTTCTTTCTTCCGATCACACAATAAGAACTAAATTGCGGCACAGCCTCAGCGGTTTAAGCTATAAGCCGGTAAATGGTTTAAATCCCGGCGAATTTTTTTCCTTAGTAATGGGAAAACATAACAGATTTTTTATTGATAAAGCAGATACATTTGATAGGGAGTTTATAGCCAACAAAAGTCACCATCCATTTGCTTTGCCCGATTTACCGGAAATATTTGCGGCGTATCATTTTGTGTATAATGCGCCTGTTAAGGGGCATACTGACATGCTCAGCATACCCGGTCTTGAAGCGAAAATAGAAAGGCGTGAACCGGAAGCAGCGTATTTGAACGCGCTTTTACGTCATCCGCAATTTGTTCGGATGGGTTTTGATCGGTATGTGCTTGAACCTGAAGAGGTTATGCCTCGCGTGCTGGCTCTGCAAAATAAGCTGGTGTCCATGTTTAGCGGTGAAGAGCGGGTTTTATCCGTGCCTGAATTTTAATCTGTTGCTTTTAATCAACTTCGTCATGCGTAGTGGCGCCGCGCGAAATGGCGGCAACGCCTGTGCGCGACACATCGACCATGCCCAGCGGCTTCATCATGTCGATAAAGGCATCCACTTTTTCGGTCGTGCCGGTAATTTCGAAAATGAAGGATTCCAGCGTGGAGTCAACGGGCTTGGCGCGGAAAATATCGGCGATACGAAGCGCCTCGATGCGTTTATCGCCCGTTCCGGCAACTTTGACCAGCGCCAGTTCCCGCTCGATATGCGGGCCGAAAGTCGTAAGGTCGCGTACGCGCTTGACGGGCACGATCTGGCGCAGCGATTGCTTGATCTGCTCGATCACGGCGGGCGTGCCGCTGGCGATAATGGTGATGCGCGACATGCCCTCCTGATGATCCGTCTCGGCGACGGTCAGGCTGTCGATATTATAGCCACGGCCTGTAAACAGGCCGATCACGCGCGCCAGCACGCCGGGCTCGTTCTTGACGATAATGGCCAGCGTATGGCTCTCGATCACCTCATCGGCTGGGCCGGGGGCGTAAACGCTTTGGCTTTTCTTGTTTGTTGCTTTTCTTATCATCCTGTTTTTGTCAAAATTGTAGAATTAAGTATTTAAAAGTGGGTTATTTAATACACTGGTAGGAAATAGTAGTTCTCATCCTGGAACAGCCACCAAATCCTCCTGGAATCACACATGTGTTGATCCCTCCATCAAAGGCTTCGGCATTTTTGTAGCCCCAAGCCTTACATCTTCTTACGGCTGTCGACATGGCTTGTTCGGGGTTAACTACAGGCTTTTCAAACTCACCATATTCGTAAGACATTTCAACAATTCCGTCTGCATGGCTTCCACCTGTGGCGCTCATGTTTACTGGTGTTGCGCAAGCGGCAATTAGTAAGAGAGCAAGTAGCGCCAGAGGGTTAAGATTATATTCTTTAAACATATTTTAATTCCTAGCTGTAATTTTTTTTAAATACAACTCAAAACTAAGGGCTTTCCTAAACCAACTGCTTATCAAACTTCTCCGCATCGGGGCTGAGGATCATTTCGTTATGCGCCTTGCCTGAGGGGATCATGGGGAAACAGTTTTCCTTTTGATCCACGCGCACGTCAACGATGGTCACGCGGTCGGTATGCAGCATTTCCTCGATCACGCCGTCAAGCTCTGCCGGAGTTTCGGCGCGAAGGCCGATACCGCCATAGGCTTCGGCCAACTTCACGAAATCGGGCAGGGATTCGGTGTAGGAATTACTATAACGCTCCCCGTGCAGCAATTCCTGCCACTGGCGCACCATGCCCATCCACTGGTTGTTCAGGATGAAGATTTTAACGGGCAGTTTATACTGCACCGCCGTGCTCATTTCCTGAATGTTCATCAGGATGGAGGCCTCGCCCGCCACGTCGATGACCAGCCCGTCCGGGTTGCCCATCTGTACGCCAATCGCCGCCGGAAGGCCGTAACCCATCGTGCCCAGCCCGCCCGAAGTCATCCAGCGGTTGGGTTTATCGAAGGGCAGGAACTGCGCCGCCCACATCTGGTGCTGGCCCACTTCGGTGGTGATGAAAGTTTCGCGCTTGTTTTTCTTCTGGTCTTCCTGCGTGAAATGGCGCAGGCGCTCCAGCGCGTATTGCGGCTTGATGATCGATTTACTGCGCTTATAGGAGAGGCATTTCTGGCCGCGCCATTTTTCGATATGGCTCCACCAGTCGGCCAGCGCGGCCTTGTTCGCCTTGTATTTCCGCGCTTTCCACACCTTGATCATCGCGCGCATCGCCTCAGCAGCGTCAGCCACGATGGGAATATCGACATGGATGTTCTTGTTGATCGAGCTGGCGTCGATATCGACATGGATTTTCCGTGAATGCGGCGAAAATTTATCGGTGCGGCCCGTTACGCGGTCATCGAACCGTGCGCCGATACAGATCATGACATCGCAATCATGCATCGCCCAGTTGGCCTCGAACGTGCCGTGCATCCCTAACATACCCAGCCACAGGTCGCCGCTGGCCGGATAGGCACCAAGCCCCATCAGTGTAGAGGTAATCGGATATCCCGTTTCCTGCACCAGCTCGCGCAGGAGTTTGGATGCCTCAGGCCCCGCATTGATAACCCCACCGCCGGTGTAAAATACCGGGCGCTTGGCGCTGGCCATCAATTCCACGGCGGCTTCGATGGCATCCATCGCCGGTTCCGTCTGCGGCTTATAGGCGTGCATATGTGCGTTTTCGGATTTTGTATACGCGCCGCTGGCGAATTGCACATCCTTGGGAATGTCGATCACGACGGGGCCGGGGCGGCCCGTGCGCGCGATGTGGAAACATTCATGCATATGGGCGGCCAGCTCGCCCGCATTTCTGATCAGAACGTTATGCTTGGTGCAAGGGCGTGTAATGCCGGTGGTGTCGGCCTCTTGGAACGCGTCGGTGCCGATCATAAATGTGGGAACCTGCCCCGTAATACAAACAAGGGGAATGGAATCCATCAACGCGTCGGTCAGGCCCGTTACCGCGTTCGTCGCGCCGGGGCCGGAGGTTACAAGCGCCACGCCGACCTTGCCGGTGGAGCGCGCATACCCTTCCGCGGCATGAACGCAGCCCTGTTCATGGCGGCACAGCACGTGGCGGATTTTATCCTGATTTTTGAAAATCTCGTCGTAAATCGGCAGAACCGCGCCGCCCGGATAACCGAAAATCACTTCAACGCCCTGATCGATCAGCGCCTGTATGACCATCTCCGCGCCCGTCATCTGTTTTCCGGCGATGCTGCGCGCGGCCTTGTCCTTAACCGCTTTGGCGATCTTTTGCGCGGCTTTTGGCGCTTTTTGGCGGGCTTGAGAGGTGCTCATTTCGTTCATTCCTTCAAATCTGATGTTGTTGTTATAGTCTGTTTTTTCGCAATAAAAAACCCCGAACCTTACTGGGACGGGGCGCTTTCTTGCTTGGTTTTCGTTTAAACGTGTCTAACCGCGCAGCGCCTCCTTCACGAGCACCACGAGCACGACCACGTTGTTAACAATGTTTTGCGTTAAAATGTTCATGCATCCACCTTTACGCGCCGGAAAAGGAATTTGCAAGGAAATTATTAAAGTGGTTGACGAATTATGAGAATTAATATTATGTAATTTTATAGGAAATTAAAGAAAGGTTTGAAGTATGTCCGGTCAATCAAAAAGTGAAGTGAGCAATGCTGCTCAGGAAACGTCTTATATTCAGGCATTGTTCGCTGTAGTCAGTGCTAACTTTGACTCACTTTCCGAAGAAAGTCATGGTTCTTTGCTTAATGACATTGTTACTGTGGTAAAGGCAAATCCTGAAGCAGGGTTTGCCTTGCTTGAAGCTATAGGAAAGAACGACTCATATTTAAATTCTATAGCCGTAATACTTCCTGAGCTTATTGCCTTATCTCCCGCAAAGGGCGTCGAATTTGCTAATTCGCTGATTGATAATTTGAAAACCCGCAGAGGAGATGACAGGGAAGAACACCGGGTAGAAGTATTAGAAATTTTGTCAACACAGTTAGTGCGCGCTCTTATTAAGGCTGCGGAAGAGGCAAGTAAACCTGAGCGGGCGGGGCCTAGATAAGTTTGGTCACATCTGATTCCTGAACCACGTTGTCTGGCGTTTGGCGTAGTGGCGGGTGGCGGCTTGGGCGGCGGTGACGGCTTCTTCCAGCGTCATTTCCCCGTTTAAATGCGCACGCAGTTCCTTGAACCCCAGCGCCTTGGTGACGGGTACGCCGTTGGTCACTTCACCGCCGTCGATGCGCCCGGCGAAGACCGCTGCCTCCTCCAGCGCGCCGTGCTCCATCATCCATAAGAACCGCGCGTTGCAGCGCTCATACAGCGTTTCGCGCTCCGGCATGATGATTTCGGTCTCAAATTGCCAATGTGCTGGCGGCTTTTGCAAGGGTAGTTCCTGCCATTCCGCCAACGATTTTCCGGTCGCCTCCAGCACCTCCAGAGCCCGTACCAGCCGCGCCTTGTTTTTGGGATCAAGCCGCGCCGCCATAATCGGATCGCGCGCCTCAAGCTCGGCGTGCAAATCATCCGCGCTGAGGCTTTGCTGCATCTCTATCGCCTGCGCCCGTATGTCATCGGGAATGTCCGGCATGGGGGAAAGCCCCTCCACCAGCGCCTTGATATAGAGGCCCGAACCGCCGCAAATGACGGGCGTGCGCCCCTCGGCCAGAATTTCTTCGATCAGCGGGATGACCATGTCCCGCCAATGCCCGGCGGAGCAGATGTCGTTAGGGTGAAGCGTGCCGTAGAGGTAATGCGGGATTTCCGCCTGTTCCTCTAATGACGGTTGGGCGGAGAGCAGGGGCAGCCCCTCATAAATCTGCACGGAGTCGCAGTTGATAATTACGCTGTCCCGTGTCCGCGCCAGCTCCAGCGCCCGCGCGGACTTCCCGCTCGCTGTGGGCCCGGCGATGATGTGTATAGTCGTGAGTTTTTCTTTTTTACTCACGGCTCACCGTTCACTACTCACCGCTTTTCAAACGCAGCGCAGTGAACCGCACATCGCCCTCACGGCTGACCAGAAGAAGCACGGAAGCACGTTCTGCCGCTTTGGCTTTTTCGATGATGGCAATAACTTCATCGGGCGTTTTTACCGGCTTCTGGTTGACCTCGACAATGACGTCGCCATCCATCAGTCCCTTGGCCGCAGCTTCGCTGGCGTCTTCCACCTTGGTGATCAGAACGCCTTCCACGGTGGGGCTAAGCGCGTATTCGGTGCGCAGGGCATCGGTTAATTGTACTACGCTCATGCCAACTTCGGGGATCGCCTTTCCGGACAGGTCGGGGGCCATATCCCCGGTATCCAGAAGACCTTCTTCCTCGGCCTTTTCAAGCTCACCGATTTTCACTTTGGTTGTTTTCATTTCTCCGTCGCGCCAGTAAGAGAGGCCTGATTCCACGCCAATTTCTGCCTTGGCGACCACACGCGGCAGGATGCGCATTTCATCAATCCGCTCGCCGTTAAAGCCTGTGATAATATCGCCGGGAAGTATACCCGCTTTTTCCGCCGGGCCGCCTTCGGTCACGCTGGCGACCAGCGCTCCGTAGGTTTCGGGAAGGCCGAGGCTTTCCGCAATTTCGTCCGTTACTTGCTGGATGCGAACGCCCAGCCAGCCGCGGCGCGTGCGCCCGTACTGGATGATCTGGTCTATCACGGGTTTTGCAAGGGCGGCAGGAATGGCAAAGCCGATCCCCACAGAACCGCCGGAGGGTGAAAAGATTGCTGTGTTGATTCCGATAACTTCGCCATCCAGATTAAACATCGGGCCGCCGGAATTCCCGCGGTTAATAGAGGCATCGGTTTGCAGAAAATCGTCATACGGGCCGGAATTGATATTGCGCTGACGGGCGGAAATAATACCCGCCGTTACCGTGCCGCCAAGGCCGAAGGGGTTGCCGATGGCCACGACCCAGTCACCAACGCGTAGCACGTCGCTGTCGCCGAATTTCACGGCCGTCAGTTTTTTCTTCGTATCCACTTTTAATACGGCCAGGTCGGTTTTTTCGTCATGGCCGATCACTTCGGCAACGACCGTTTCATCATCGTGAAAGGTCACGCGCACTTCCTCGGCGTCCTTGATCACGTGGTTGTTGGTGATGATGTAACCCTGCTGGGCGTCGATCACGAATCCGGAACCCAGAGACGTTGCGGGCATCATGGGCAGGCCGTCGCCGCGCCGTTCCATAAACTTTTCAAAGAAATCTTCGAAGGGGGAACCGGGCGGAAATTGGGGAAGCTCGGGAAAGTCTTCCGGCGCTTCCATTTTCTGGGTAGAGGAGATATTGACCACAGCTGGAGTAAGCTCTTCCACCAGATCAGCAAAGCTGCTTGTAATTTCACGTGCCTGCGCCTGCGCCGGGACAAGGGCTGGGCCCGTTAAAACGGCGATAATGAACAGGATGCGGGTAAGGTTTTTCATGGGTTTTTTACCTTCGGTTTATCAGCGAAAATTTGAAAATATTTAAGGCGGTGTTCCGTCTTTGAAGAATTTAAAGAAAGCACTGTCGGGTGATAAAATCAAGCGTGTTCCGGGATCGGCCAGCGTATTGCGATACGCCTCCATCGAGCGGATGAAAGCGTAAAAATCTTTATCCTTGTTAAAGGCGTCGGCGTAAATCTTGATGGCTTCGTTATCGCCCTGACCGCGTAGTTTTTGCGCGTCACGTTGGGCCTCTGCCAGAAGAACTGTACGCTCCTTCTCGGCGGTAGAGCGAATCTCAAGCGCACGTTCCTCGCCTTTCGCGCGGGTTTCTGTGGCGCGTTCCTTGAGCTCGGAAACCATCCGGCGCACGGTGGAGGTAAGAAGTTCGGATGTCAGGTCTGCGCGTACGATGCGCACGTCAACAATTTGCACCCCAAGCTGGTCCTCGTGGATCTTGCGGTTTACTCGCTCGCGGATATCGTTCATCACATCCGTACGCTCGGAAGACAGAAGCTCGCGCAGGGTAGTTTTACCCAATACGGCGCGCGTCGTATCGTTGAGAATGTTCTCGATACGCGAATTGGCGTTATAAACCGTGCCCAGTGTTTTAAGGAACTGTAGCGGCTCGACGATTTTATAGCGCGCAAAGGTATCGACGATAATCGGCTCGCCCGTCACGTTCTCAATGGAAAAATCCTCTTCGCCTGTTTCCGGTTGCTCGGTTTTGGGTTTGCGCGAGGAAACGGCCGAACTGGAAATAACCACCTGCTCCGGGTCGGGATCGATAGGCAAAATACGGCGGTCGAAATAACGCACGTTTTGCACCAACGGCAATTTGAAATGCAGACCGGGGCCGCGCGGCTCGCCCTTGGGCTGACCGAGTTGAAGCACAATAGCTTGCTCCGTCTGGTCGACAATAAAGATCGCCTGCGATACGAAAATCAGTACCGCGGCGGCTATCCCCAGAGAAGCAAGAACGATTTTATTCATGGCATCCATCTTTCGTCTCCCTATCTCTTTCTCGTGCTTCCCGCATTATCCAGCGGCAGGTAAGGCACAGCGCCCTGTCCAGCCTTGGTATCAAGAATGATTTTTTCCGCATTGCCTAGCACGTCTTCCATGGTTTCCAAGAAAATACGTTCCTTCGTTACATCCTTGCCGCTCAGGTAAGCAGCGTAAACCGAATTGAAACGGTCGGCATCCCCTGCAGCGCGGGCGATCTGCGATTGCTTGTAACCTTGCGCTTCCTGCAGCATCTGGATGGCCTCCCCGCGCGCCTTGGGAAGAATATCTTCACGGTAGGCTTCGGCGCGGTTTTGTACGTCTTCGGCATCCTGTTTGGCCGACTGCACGTCCTGAAACGCTCCTTGCACCTCGGGGTGTACTTCGGCTTTCTGGATCAGGACCTGACGAATATTTACGCCGGAATTATATTCGTCCAGATTCTTTTGAATGATGTCGCGCGCTGCGTCCGCAACCTCGTCACGGCCTGTCGTAATAATCGGGAACATATCGGTCTGGCCGACTACTTCGCGAATGGCGCTTTCGGCCACTTTCTTGATGGTGTTTTCCTGATCGCTGATCTCGAACAGGAACTGCTCCGCCGATTTGATATCCCACTGAATGACAAGGTTCAGATCGACGATGTTTCGGTCGGATGTCAGCATCAGGCTTTCCTCGGCGATTCCCTGTTTCTGCCCTGTTCCTGAGCGATTGTAACGCTCCACGAAACCGATATTCATGCGGCGTAGGGTATTAACGTTAACCTTGGTTGCTTTTTCGATCGGCGCGGGCAGATGATAGCCAAGCCCCTCGGCGGTTTGTGTGCGGTCCCATGCGCCGAAACGCTGGATGACCGCGTGTTCGCCCGGCGTTACGATGTAAAACCCGCTCGCCAGCCACAGCGCGATGATTGCAAGAATGAAAATGATCACGAATTTCCCGCTGCCCAGATTGCCGGGCATCATGTCGCGGAAATTATCCTGCGCCTTACGCAATAATTCATCTATATCAGGGGGTTCCGGCCCGTCTGACCCTCGTCCGCCGCCGTTTCCTCCGCGCGGTCCGCCCCGGTCGTCGTTACCGGGGTTGCCCCACGGGTTCTTGGGTTGGTTGCCTTTGCCGGATTTGTCTGTCGGGCTCATGGGTGCGCGGTCCTCAATCCTTGTCTATTTTGTAAAATTCATTATATAGAGCGTGATTAACAATATATTTTTTGGGCGCGAAAGCAAGCACTGAGGAATTTAAAATGACCGCCACAGCCAAGGTTAATGTCAAAGTCGTGCAGGAAGCGCTCAAAGGCGTGCGCGATCCCGACCGGGATGGGGATATAATTTCCCTTGGCATGGTTGGCGGCCTTCAGGTCGGTCCGGGTGGCGAGGTTTTGTTCATGATTGAGGTCGATCCGCAGCGTGGCGCGGCGTTGGAGTCTCTGCGTCAGGAAGCGGAAAACGTCGTTGCCCGCATTCATGGTGTATCCAAGGTCAGTGCGGTGCTTACGGCGCAGCGCCCACCCAATGTTTCACGTGAAGCATCGGCGCGAGTATCGGTTGCCGACCCTCACGGGATGGAGAAAAACCCGAAACTCGATCTGCCGGTTAAGAAGATTATCGCTGTGGCCTCGGGCAAGGGCGGGGTGGGAAAATCGACCGTGGCGGCGAATCTGGCCATTGCTCTGGCGCGCGGCGGGAATAGTGTGGGCCTTCTTGATGCCGATATATACGGTCCCTCGCAACCGAAAATGTTCGGCCTTGAGGGACAGAAACCTGAATTTTCCGCCGGTAATAAAATCATTCCCCTTCATGCGCATGGCATAAAGATGATGTCGATCGGTTTTATGCTGCAAAACGAAGAGCCACTGATCTGGCGCGGTCCGATGGTGCAAAGCGCGATTTATCAGATGCTGCGCGATGTGGAATGGGCGGGCGAGGGCGAAACGCTCGATATTCTCGTGGTTGATATGCCGCCCGGTACTGGCGATGCGCAGCTAACGCTCGCGCAAAAAGTTCCGGTCAGTGGCGCGGTGATCGTCTCTACGCCGCAGGATATAGCCCTGATCGATGCGCGCAAGGCGGTCGCCATGTTCCGCCGGGTCGAGGTTCCCGTTTTGGGCCTGATCGAAAACATGAGTTATTACACCTGCCCTTCTTGCGGGCATGAGGATCATATTTTCGGTCACGGCGGTGCGCGTAAAGAAGCGGAAAACCTTGGTATTCCCTTCCTCGGGGAGGTTCCTCTGAACGGTGAAATCCGCGCCGCTTCGGATGCCGGAAAGGCGCTGGAGGAAAAATATTTCGAAGGGATTGCGGCAGCGGTTAAGGGCGCTCTTTTATAGAATACTTGCTTTCGTCATCCCCGCGGCGTTGCGTTAGCAACGCTCAAACGGCGGGGATCCGGTACAGGTGAGCAGCGAAGCTGCTCGCATCCCAGACCCCCGAAGTATAAGTCTGCTTCGCAGACCGCGGGGGTGACAAACAAAGTAAACCCTAAACCCGCTCTAGAACCTCGAAAGTGAAATCGGGGTCGCCGGAATTATGCTGCGCACTGACCACCTTCCACTGCTTCTTGTCGATCACGGGGAAATAAGCATCGCCCACATAGGGCTGGTGCACGCGGGTGATATACAGGCGGTCGACATGGCTGTCGTTCAGGGCAAGTTTATAAATCTGCGCCCCGCCTATAATAAAAATCTCGTTTTCATTGTTGTTGCGGGCGATGTGATAGGCCTTCTTGACCGCGTCCTCGATGGTTTTTACCTGATGCAGATCCGGCGCGGCGCCTTCGGTTTTTGAGGGCGGAGGCTTGATCGGCTCGTCGCTGCGGCTCACGATAATATGTGCCCGACCGGGCAGCATACCGGGCAGGGATTCAAACGTCTTGCGCCCCATGATCATGGGCTTTCCCATCGTGGTTTGTTTGAAATATTTGAAATCTTCCGGAATATGCCACAGCAACGCATTATCGCGCCCGATGACGCGGTTTTCCGCCACCGCCGCGATAATAGAGACCGTCACAGGCCTGTCGTCGATTTTGAAATTTCCGTTCATACGCCAAAGCTTAGCTTATTAAAGGGGGGGATGCCAGCGGGGAAAATGCCCCCACGCACGGGGGCAGGCGGCGCCCCAGCAATTCGTCACCGGGTGTCCGGCGCTGCGAAAGCAAGGCACTGGAAAGGAAGGGCTTGTGGCTTGCAAACTGGGTTGTGGAAACTGGTTCCAAAGAAATGTAATAGCTTGCTCGTTCCGGTATCATGCAGCGCCAGAGCGGAGTTTGCGGGCTGATTTCCAAGGCGTCTATAACAGTGCTGTGGCGGAAGAAATGGTCCAGAAGCGAGCCGTTGAAGCGCTCATCAAAGCTTGGATCGGAAGGATCACACATAAAAACGGCGCACAACCCCGCCCAGTCGCGCGGCGCGGGGTCTGTAGGTTTAATATGGCCGTCCAGCCATATTTTTTCGGCGGATTGCGGTGTCGTGAAATGAATCAGGCGGGAGGGATGCGTTTCAACGCGTTCCCAAAACGGGCGCCAAGGTTCCGGGATACGGGGATCGGTATTTAACATAGTATACTTTCTGGCCTGAGGGTAACTTTAAATAAGTTTTAAACCACAACACAATCTTATGTCAATTAAAATCTAAACCGCCACTGCCGCTTTGATATGCGGGTGGGCTTCGTAGCCTACCAGTTCGAAATCCTCGAATTTGAAATCGAAGATGTTTTTGACATGCGGGTTTAAATGCATTTCGGGCAGGGGCAGGGGATCGCGGGAAAGCTGGAGCTGTGCCTGTTCGATATGGTTGGAATAAAGATGCGCATCGCCGAATGTATGCACGAAATCGCCGGGCTTCAGCCCCGTGACTTGCGCCATCATTAATGTGAGAAGCGCGTAGGAGGCGATGTTGAACGGCACGCCGAGGAAAATATCGGCGCTGCGCTGGTATAGCTGGCATGATAATTTACCGTCGGCCACATAGAACTGGAAAAACGCGTGACAGGGCGGCAGGGCCATTTTCGGAATATCGCCGGGATTCCACGCCGAAACGATCAGACGGCGCGAATCCGGGTTGTTTTCGATCTGCTCCACTACGTTTTTGATCTGGTCGATTTTATGGCCGTCCGGCGCGGGCCAGCTCCGCCACTGATGGCCGTAAACGGGCCCCAGATTACCGTCTTCATCGGCCCATTCATCCCATATGCGCACGCCGTTTTCTTTGAGGTAGGCGATATTGGTATCGCCTTTCAGGAACCACAGCAATTCATGAATAATTGATTTTAAATGGCATTTTTTGGTGGTGACCAGCGGAAAGCCCTCTGACAGGTCAAACCGCATCTGACGACCGAAAACGGAGCGCGTACCCGTTCCGGTGCGGTCTTCCTTTACCGTTCCGTTTTCCAGCACATCGCGCATAAGATCAAGATATTGCTTCATGCTTACCAATATGGGGCGATTCTGGCGGTAGGCAAAGGGTTATGGAGCGTTCGTTCACAGGTAAAAAACAACCTTGAATAGTTTGACATAAGCGAAAGACCCGTATAAGTTCCTGTTTTTACCGAAAAATTAGGGTTTTCACGGTATAATTTTAGGGTGTGCCGGGGCTTTGTGCGAGTAGATTGTAAGGGAGTAAGCTGTTGAATTGTATAGGTGATTTTGAAAATTCGACCCTAAGTTCAAAGAAAGAAAAGGGTGATGTCTTTGCTGGTCTCGAAAGAAGCGACATTGTACTCAACGCAATAAGAAAATTGGCTATTGATGGGCCGGAAGCCGATATCCTTGATGAGGCCCTTTTATACCGTGAGCTTATGAAGGCAAAAATGAAAGGCCTTCCCCAAGGCAAAGAAGGGCCAGAGCACGTGTATCTGTTTTTATATACACGTTTGAAAGTAGATCATTTTCCTGGCAGAATTGATCAAGGCTTGAGGTTTAATAATAAGGATGTCAGGAAGGAGTTTGCCGCATTACCGGCACACGAATACTCGGAGGATATTCAAGCCTATCTTAGAGAAAGGCGGGAGTTGACGAAGCATATAGTTCCTCCGCATCTGGCGCAAAAACCTGAAGCGGATACTCCAGCTGTAAAGCGTGATTAGAGCTCCTGCCATAGACTTTTTTGGATACTTAACTCTTTGAAAAAATCTTCTATATCCGTTATAATAGAGATTGCCGGCTTGTTCCGGCTATGACGCTAAACGTGGTTGCGGAATAGACGTCAGTGGACCCGGGGGCAGTACCCGGCGAGTCCACCATCTGACACCAAAGGTGTCAGATGGTGGGCTCGAAACAGGATCGACACGCGTAGTAAAGGCTTCAGCGGCGTTCGGCAATCCGCCGTTACCGGATAATTTTGATAGTTGCAAATGACAACTCTCAGTTCGTAGCAGCCAACGACAACTTCGTTGGTGACGTTCGCATCGCTGCCTAATTGGGCAGTAGCGAAAGCTACAATCTAATTCCTTTCCTGTAACAAGGATAAGGTGGGGCTTGGTCCGCGCCTCGCAACAGAAGCGGACCATTTTTATTATCTTTGTGTTTCTCTTATTTAGGGCCTGAGGCGTTATCACGTATTTCTAAAACGGGATGTGCGCCCTCAATATCAAAAAACCAGTTTTTTGTCTCTTTATAAGCTCCTACAGCCAAACCAAATGCTAACAACAAGGTCATCACCATTCGCAAATTTGATTTCTCGTAATCTTCAGCTTGTGGGGCCAGTTTAGCCACCCAATCAGCAATAAGGAAACCACCTACAGCTCCTGCAGCCAATCCTACGCCACCCGCTGCTACGCTGGCTGCAGCGGCATATGCACGCTTAAACGTACTTTGTGCTTCCGGCATATCAGAAAAAGCCAATGCTGTTGCAACGGCGACAGCAGCGGCCCCTGTTAATGCCCAGCGAGTTTTCAGGCTTATGCCTTCGGATTCGGATGAATTACTCACTTCGCTCATAGTTTATACCCCCTGAAATGTTATCGAAAATATTGTTAATAGTCGTAATTACTATTGCGAGAAACTATATGTCAAGAGAAATGTAGCGCGAGTAATAAAATTAGTTTAAACTTGCGCCGAAACGCCTAAACTCTTAAAAAATTATCCTTCATCTCCCCTGTGCATCCTTGTGCATCAATCCCAAATACGGCCTTGATTTATAGTCCCGATATCTGCCAAACATAACCTATGACTAAAGATGACGATGAAATCCTGCGGTACGACAAGATGGTGGAGGGGGCCCTTCGCGGGGTTGTGCGTTCCTCCATTGAGGAAGTCATAGCGCATGGTCTTCCGGGCGATCATCATTTTTATATTACCTTTTTGACCGACTATAACGGCGTGGACATCCCTGATTACCTTCGCGACCGTTACCCGGGCGAGATGACCATCGTCTTGCAATATCAGTTCTCGGACCTGTCGGTCGATGATGACATCCTGCGCGTTACGCTTTCCTTTAATAATGTGCCGGAGCGCCTTGTCGTGCCGCTGGCTGCTATTACGATTTTCGCCGATCCGTCCGTGAATTTCGCGCTACAGTTCCAGCCGCTGGGTGAGGACGAGATGGACGGCCTTGATTTCGATCTGGACGAAGACGAGCCCGACGATGACGGGCCGAAGGGCAAAGGTAAAAAGAAAAAAGGCGAGGAAACCGGCGAGGTTGTCTCTCTTGATCAGTTCCGGAAGAAATGACGGGTGTCAGGTGACGGCGACCGGGTGACGGATTAAGGGGCGTTTGGTTTGGTTTCTTCCGTTTATGATCTGGATGTCTATAAAAGGGCGTACAAACTGGCGCTTGAGATACATGCGCTAACGCTGAATTTTCCAAAAAATGAGCAATATGCTATGGCTGACCAGATGCGCCGCGCCAGTAAAGGAATATGTGCCAATTTGGCGGAAGGTTTTGCAAAGGGGCACAAATCTGCGCCTGAATTTAAGCGCTATGCGATAATAGCTGTTGGTTCTGCTGAAGAAATGAAGGTATGGCTTGATTTTTCAAGCGATCTTGGTTTTATCCCTGTAGCTGAGGCGTTAAAATACAGAGAGGAATATTCCGTGATTTGCAGGCAAATCAATAAGCTGGCGGATAGTTGGGAGCGAAGAAATTGAATACTGCTCAAACACCGTTACCTGTCACCTGGAAACCGTCACCCGAATCCGGTCCCTTCAAAACCATCCTCAAACGCGGGGAATTTCTCGATCATTCCCGTGTGACGGCGGGCGGAGCATCGCGTCCCGTTCCGTTCAAAATCTATCTTCCTGTCGGACACGATCTTGAAAAAATGCCCGTAATCATCTGGAGTCACGGCTTCGGCGGCAACCGCGACGGGGCGGCCTTTCTTTCCCGCTTTCTGGCCTCTTACGGCTATGCCATCGCGCACCTGACCCATTTCGGTACGGATAGCAGTTTGTGGGAGGGCAAGCCCGGCCATCCGTGGGATATTTTGCGCAAAGTGAAAATTCCCCGCGAAACCACGATCGATCGGTTTATGGACGTTCCCTTTGCGCTCGATGCGCTGGAAGAATGGGCGAAAGAGCCTGAAAACGCGGAATTCGGCAAGCTGCTGGATTTTGAAAATATGGGCATGTCGGGCCATTCCTTCGGTTCCATGACATCACAGGTTATGGCGGGCCAGATGTTCCCCGACGTGAACGGGCGGCTTACCAGCATGAAGGAAGAGCGTTTCAAGGCGGGCATTCTTTATTCCCCCGTGCCGATCCGCCATCTGGTGGGGG
>CAYXSX010000004.1:0-150471 GCA_964467925.1 uncultured Pseudobdellovibrionaceae bacterium
CGAACCCACGTAGCTAGCTTGGAAGGCTAGAGCTTTACCATTAAGCTACACCCGCGTTAGTAAAGTGATTTGAATTCATTAAACGTATCGCACTTAAAAATCAACACTGGCGTTTATGCCAGCCCACGAAGGAAATACCCGGCGGCATAAGCCAGAAGCGCGGCCAGTAAACCGATGAATAATGTCGTAAACCCCTCGCGCCAGAAAGTCTTAACCGACCAGAAGCTTTTAAGCGAACCGATCGCGAAAAACGTAACAGCGGAAAAGGCCAGCGCCAGCGCAGGTTCCGCCCCTTGAGACAGCCATCCCTCCGGTGCAAGAAACGGCAAAAGAGGCGTTGCGCCGCAAATAAAAAACGCGGCGAAAGTATGAAGCCCGGTATTTACGGCGGAGTGCGCGGGCTTGGACACGCCGTATTCCTCGGCCAACATAAATTCGATCCATGTATCGTGATCCTTGGAAATGGCGGTGACCATTTCCTCAAGTTCCTCGCCCTCAAACCCCTTGGCGGCGAAAATCTGGCGCGTTTCCTCTATCTCGCCCTCGTAATGGTTTTTGATGTGGGAAACCTCACGCACGCGCAAACGGCGATAATTATCAAACTCTGCTTTCGAACCGCTATAGGCGCTGGCGGCCATGGAAAAACCATCGGCCAGTAAATTCGCCAGCCCCAGAATAAGCACAATGGCCGGAGCCAGTCCCGCGCCCACAACGCCCGCCACCACGGCGAATGTTGTGACCACGCCGTCAATGCCTCCATATACCCATTCTTTCAGGTAAAACGCATCAGGTCCCGCATTTAAACGGGCTCTGATTGATTCCGGGCTATGGTCGTGGTCCTTGAGCATGCTGCCATACTATAAGGACCCGCCGTGAAAAAGAAACCTGGAAAATGCCGTTTACTGGCAGCGGATGGTGTAATATGCACAGGGCGGTGGTGGAATGGTGGTAGGCACAGTCACACCCTAACTATTATCAGCTATAAGAACATTTCTAAACGTCAGAGACAATCGCCGTTTTCTCTCGATCTTGAAGCCGCCGACCACATCTGTTTTCCTTGCTGGGATAGCGTGTTGCCACTCGTAACGGGCAGAGCCTGACAGGACGATGAGGCTGCACTCCTTTAAAAATATTTCCTGTTTTGCTCCGATCTTGGGATTGGTGAATTGCATAATAGCAGGCGATCCCAAACTTAGGGATACGATTGCATCGTCAAAACAAGGTACGCAATCAATGTGGGGCGAAATCCCCTGGCCGGGGAGGTATTCGTTCACGATGGCTTGGTCGGGTTTGAAAGGAAGTTTCTCCACGACCGGGGCAATCCAATCCGGAAGCGGGCCTAAATATGCGTCATCGGTTACAGCCCGTGCCTTGTAGTCGTATTTGTAGCCGTAATGCTGTACCCGGCGCTTAAGATCGGTTAGCCAGGGCTGCGTGTCAATCTCGGCAATCAGGGCGCTTTCCTCATTTCGCGTAATGAAATCGGGAATATAGGTCAGACCGGGAATATCCGGCGTTGTGTCTTCTTCAATCTCAAACAGCAAGTTCATTTCTTCAGCCTGAAAACCCATGTTGCAAAGCGGTTATGTTCCTCCAGCGCGCTTTCATCGTCATTCGTATTGGTATGAGAGTATCGGGGAAAGAGCGAAGGGTCAAAAGGATAGCTTTCCGGCGTGACATATCCCGCAAATCCGGCGGCGTCATCAAACTGAAATGCGCCCTGATAATGCGGGCTATCGACGGCAGAAATCAGAATCTTCCCGGAAGGCGCAAGATAAGGCGCAGCGCTGCAGCAGGGCGGCATTTTGCCGGGCTTCATCCGAAAGGTCTTTTTCCTTCTCATATGTTGTGGCGGTCATATGGCTAACCTGTGCGGCGGGCTGGCGCAGCAGGCTTTTGGCAAAGCTGAGATTGCCTTCGCCGACAAGTAGGGTATCGCCCAAACCCTGCCAGGGGTCGAGACGTATTTGAGAGAAGGCATTTACGGTATAGCGGATTACATCAAACATGGGCGTTTCCTTTGGTTCAGGCATAAAAAAACGCCGCAGGCGGAGCTGTGGCGTTAATGATGAATATATTCCTATAAAATCGTACCGTAGTCAAGACTGGATTATTTGTATACAAACCTCCTATGCAACGCATTGTTCTGACCAGAGAAGAACTTTACGAAGAGGTTTGGTCTACACCTATGATCAAACTGGCCGAGAAGTACAAATTTTCCGGTAATGGCCTGAAAAAGATATGCAAAAAGCATGATATTCCTGTTCCATATGTTGGATACTGGCAACGTCTGGAACATGGCCAGAATCCGCCCAAAACAGTATTGCCCAAGGCTGAAAACGATAACAACAGAATTGTTATAAGAGTAACCGAGCCTTCCAAAGATCCAGAAGTTGAGCAATCAGATTATCTGTCCCAAATGGAATATGAGGCTAGGCCGGAAAACAGGATAATCGTTTCAAACGAATTGCTGCGCCCTCATCATATCGTCCGGGCAACCAAAATAGCACTTAAAGATATTTATAAAAAACACAAGGAATACACATCCAAATATGGAGCCCGGCCTAATGACTATGGCATGATGTTCACGTCTCCTGATTATCCTGAGGCTGCTGATTTTCGTGTCGGCCCGGATAGTTTTGATCGGGCCTTGAGAATTGCAGATGCCATGTTTAAGGCGTTGGAAAAAAGAGGTGCTAAAATCAGAACCACCAATACACAGGGACACTGGGGAACATTTGTGTTTGTTTTGGGGCAGGAAGTAGAAATCCGCATCGACGAACGTTCAAAACGTCATGATCATGTAATGACACCTGAAGAGGAAAAACGAGAAGCTGAGTATAAAGCCAAGGGCTATAGCTGGAGTTTTGTGCAAAAATATGATTACAAACCCAGCGGTGAACTAAAGCTGAAACTTGATGCATGATCTGAATCGAAAACCACCTGTTGCAAGGACACGGTCAAAAGGCCTTTGGAGGATCAGCTCAATGACTTTGTCCTGATTATATGGCGCCGGGCCCTGGAACAACGCAGATGCCAGGAGGAACATGCCAGAGATGAGGAGATACGCAGAGAAAACGCTCTCAGACAGGAACATTTGCGCAAGGAACGAGAGATCGAGGAAGCAAAAATTAAAGATCTTGAAGACCAGACTGGACGTTTTGAAAAAGTTTTAAGAATCAGGGCATTTTTGAAAGCGCTGGAGGAATCTGGCCTCGCATATGACCCCGGGTGGGTTGAGTGGGCCCACAAATATGCCGATTCGATTGATCCGCTTAAGCGCTAAAACCGCGTTAAGTTATTGAAATTATTGGCGTCCCGTACGGGATTCGAACCCGTGTTGCCGCCGTGAAAGGGCGGTGTCCTAGGCCTCTAGACGAACGGGACGTGCCGGAAATGTCGAAAGACAGTGCTTTATAATGGTTTTAAAGCCTTAAAATCAAGCATTTCTTTTCGCAGAAATGCGTTTTTTACCGCCGCGACACGGCGGTAACGGAACCTTCAGTTTTTTATTCCCAGATCTGGCAGGCCAGCGCGTATTGCTTCCGCTATATAATCGCTGGCCATGTGGGCATAGTGTTTTTCGGCAATTCTGCTGTCTGCATGGCCTAGCTGCCTTGCAATAACCTGTATCCGGATCTTATCTGCCGCATTCAAACAATCAAGTTAATGCCGCGCACCCAGGGATTTTCTGAAAAGCAGTCTCCAGGATTTAAAATGACTGTGGCTTATGCTCAGAAAGGCAGCTCTCAAGAAAAGAAGCTCGCATCGGGTAAAAGTGCAAATGTCCTTCATGCAGACATCAGTTTTAAAGAGCCGGTTGGCGGGCTTCAGATTGTCCGTCTGGGAGAGCACGGCGGCACAATTAGCGCTTATTCACTCAAAGATATCATCACCGAAAAATACCGAGCATTTCTGCAGCAAGAAAAAAGAAATCGCAGAAGGCGACAAGACGTTTATGATTTAAGCATATTGCTAAATCAATTTGATTTTGACGGTGAAGAAAAACAAGAGATTCTAAACTTGCTGATCAAAAAATGTGAAGCGCGCGGAATTTCGCCAAACATAAGTTCAATTGATAATCAGGAGAATATCGACCGCGCAAAAAGCGAATGGCCTTCCCTAGAATTAGAGATAGGGGAAGCACCCGATTTTGATGCGTGTTATGAAATGGCGAAATCTTTTTACAAGTCATTACCTTGGAAATAATGGCCAATACCTCCCATGGGACTTGAGCACACAACAAGCCTGATAATTCTCCATTACGGAAACTTTTTTGAAATCAAAAACAAGTATCCGCAAATACAGATTTCCTGCCCTTACCTTCTTACATCGTGGTCACAAGAAAGTTGATGATCCGAACCTGCTCAAAGGGCTTCTGTTTGATGAGGAAGGCACATCTTACAGCCCGTGCGGAACAAAAAAGAAAGGCAGCAAAATCTACCGCTACTATATCAGTCAGAACCTGATCCAGTATCGCGACCACCCGAAAGGTACGATGGCGCGCATTCCGGCGCATGAAATTGAACAGGTTGTCTGTGAAACTATGATCAAAAATCTCAACGAGATCCTAGCACTGGATCCGATTGATGATCATGGTGTCATTCAGCATATTTCCAGACATATGCCGTCTGCTGAAATGCTGGTCAGCGCAAGCGTAAACAGGATTGTTGTTCACCAAGATGCGCTGCAGGTTGATGTTAATCCGTCGAAGCTCCGGCGGACTTTGCAGAATCATCTCAACCTCGCCATTCCGAAAAAATCAGATCAGAAAAATCACATGATCGATGTGCCATTTACTATCCGCCGCGCCCATAAGGGTGCCATTATTCTCAAGCCGGAAACCGATGATGCCGATCCGTTTGATCTCCCTCCCCTGCAACTCAAAAACCTGATCCGGGGAATCGTCTGGCGCGACGAGCACTTCGCCGGCATGTCAATGAAGGCGATTGCCGAACGCGAAGGCCTGTCAAAAGCAGGTGTTCAGAAAATCGTTACGGGCAGTTTCGATACCCTGATGAACCTCTGATTTCCCGGCTTTTCCCCCGTTGGTCATAGTAAAGCCCGCAGACTCCCCGCATTCTCTTCACCGGCGCCTTTAAAAAATGAAAAATTTCCCGGCAAATTCCCGGTATACCGGGAAATTCTGGCGCCGGGACACTCGAAAAGTGCCCGCAGAGAAAAACGGCGGTTTCAGGATGGAAAACAGGATTCTCCGCGTTGACCGGGAAGTGCAGATACGCAAAAGCCCGCTGTACGCGGGCTTTGTGGCGGAAAATTCTCCGCGTGTCTCAAATCGAAGACTAAATGGTGGAGGAGGCTGGATTTGAACCAACGTAGTCCGAAGACGTCTGAGTTACAGTCAGATGCATTTGACCGCTCTGCCACTCCTCCACATATTTTAGGTATCGCCTGCCCCGCAGCTATCTGCTAAACAGGTGACCGTAACAAAAAAGATTTTTAGCCCTTCTGTCAAGAGAACAATGAGCAAACGCCCCCCAAAAAAGCACAAAGCCGGGCCGCATAACCCCAAACCGCAAAAGCAGCAGGGAATCCGCCACAAGGACAAGGCTGGGGCCCCGCCGCCCAAACGCACGTTTCGGGTCAATTTGTTCGGTTTTCATGCCGTGGCCGCCGCTTGGCAGAACCCCGCGCGTAATTTCGAGGCGCTTTATCTGACCGATCAGGCCGCCGAAGGATTCGAAGAAACCCTGCGCGGCGCACAATCTCTGCGCCGTCCGGAGCCGCAGATTATCGACAAGCGTGATCTTGAGCGGGCCTTGCCGCCCGGCACGGTGCATCAGGGCCTTGCCGCGCTGGCTGCGCCGCTGGCCGAAACGGGCGTGCAGGATTTGATTATCCGCGCGCAAAACAGCGAGCCCTCCCTGCTCCTTATCCTCGACCAAGTCACCGATCCGCATAATGTGGGCGCGATATTGCGCTCAGCCTGCGCTTTCGGAGCGGACGGCATAATCATGCAGCGCAAGCATGCGCCGGAACTTTCCGGTGTGCTGGCCAAGACCGCCTGCGGCGCACTGGAGCATATTCCCGTAGCGTTTGAAACCAATCTAAGCCGCACGATCGAAACATTGCAGGAAGCGGGTTATTTCGTCGCCGGGCTGGACGAGCGGGGCGAGGATATCGCCTCCTATAAGCCCTCACAAAAAACCGCGCTGGTTCTGGGCGCCGAAGGGCCGGGCATCCGCCATCTGGTCAAGGAACATTGCGATATTTTACTGCGCCTTCCCATGTATGGCGCCATGCCCAGCATCAACGTATCGAACGCCGCCGCCGTGGCGCTTTATGCGCTGGCGGGTTGTAGATCACACACTTCATGAACTACACTTAGACCCAATCCTGTTCTTATAATTTTGGCAACATTTGGCGGCAGTCGAGAAAGCTCTATATGTTCAAAGCCAAAAGAGGTGATTTCTCCTCTAAAGATTTCCCGCAAAAATTGTACAACTTCAATACGCTCTTCTTCGTGTGTACGTGAATTAAGATATTCAACAATCTGACTGGCAAAAAGAGCCAGAAATGCAGAGCTTTCGGCAGCTGCCTTATTAAACTTATGAAGCGCTGTGATTATATCTTCCTGAAAGCCGTCGATGCTTGATCCCATTTTTACTTGCCCCTTAATAAGCGACACCATAAAAACAATCTATTCTTTATGTCAACCTACGTTTTACGTCTGGACATTGTCGGCTCCCCACGCCATTCTTGCCCCCATGTCTGCCGATATGATGCAATCACAAGAGATCGTGGAAGAAGCGCTCCCCCAAGACGGCGAGCTTTTTCTTGTCGATGGTTCCGGTTTTATTTTCCGCGCCTATTTCGCCATGGCCTATTCAGGGCGCGGGGAGATGACCAATCCGGAAGGCGTTCCCGTTTCCGCCGTGTTCGGCTTCACCCAGATGCTAATGAAGCTTTTGAACGATTATCACGCGCCTTATCTGGCCGTGGTATTCGACCCGCCGGGCGGTAGTTTCCGCAACGATTTGTACAAGGAATACAAGGCCAACCGCGACGCCCCGCCGGAAGATTTGATCCCACAATTCCCGCTGGTGCGCGAGGCGACGAAAGCCTTCGACATTCCGGTCATCGAGCAAAAGGGTTTCGAGGCTGACGACATGATCGCGTGCTATGCCAAGCTTGCGGTATCGCAGGGCAAGAAAGTGGTCATCGTTTCGTCGGACAAGGATTTGATGCAGCTTGTGGACGATAACGTGCGCATGCTGGACCCCATGAAAAACAAATGGATCACCCGCAAAGAGGTGATCGAGAAATTCGGCGTGCCACCCGAAAAAGTGGTGGACGTGCAGGCGCTGGCGGGCGATTCCACAGACAATATTCCGGGCGTGCCGGGCATCGGCATAAAGACGGCTGCCGAGCTGATCAACGAATATGGCAGCCTTGCGGAATTGCTCAAACGCGCCGAAGAAATCAAGCAGCCCAAGCGCCGCGAGAAGCTGATCGAGCATGCGGAAAACGCCCGCCTGTCAGAAAAGCTGGTGCGTCTCGAATGCGATGCGGATGTGCCGATCCCGCTGGAGGAGCTTAAAACGCATGATCCGGATAAGCCGGAGCTAATGGCCTTCCTGCAAAAACATGCGTTTAATTCGATCATCAAGCGGCTTAACAACGGTGTCATCCCGAACGCGTCAGCGGAGGGATCTCATATGACGCAGGGAGATCCTTCGACTACAGGCGCTAACGCGCCTTCCGCTCAGGATGACGTACCTATTACCGAAAACAAATACGTCCTGATCAACGATGAAAAAACGTTGCAGGAATGGATCGACAAAGCTATTCAATACGGAACGGTTTGTATCGATACTGAAACCACAGGCCTGACGCCCGCCAAGGTGAATCTTGTCGGCATATCGCTGTGTATTACGCCGGGCGAAGCGGCCTATATTCCGCTCGCACACCGCGCGGCGCAGGCCGATCTTCTGGGTGAGACGCAAGGCTCCGACATTGCGCAAATTCCCGCAGCCCGCGCGCTGGAAATGCTCAAACCCATGCTGGAAGACGAAAGCGTGATGAAGGTCGCGCATAACATGAAATATGACTGGCAGTTATTCAAAAAGGCCGGCATTCATGTGGGGCCATGCGACGATACACTGCTCATGTCCTATGTTCTGGACGGCTCCAGCCATTCGCATTCGATGGACAACCTTTCGAAAATGTATCTGGACTTTGAGCCGATCAAGTTCGAGGAAGTCGCGGGTAAGGGAAAATCGCAAATTACCTTCGACCTCGTGGACATCGAAAAAGCGCTGAACTACGCCGCCGAAGACGCCGACATCACAATGCGGCTTTATCACATTCTCAAACCGCGCCTGATCGAGGAGAAGATGAACTTCGTTTACGAAGACATCGAACGCCCGCTGATCCCCGTTATCGCACAGATGGAGCTCTACGGTATCAAGGTCGATCCGGCGGTTCTAAAATCCATGAGCACGGATTTCGGCAAGCGCATTCTGGCGCTGGAGGAAGAGATTCACAAGCTGGCCGGAACGCCGTTTAATATTGCCTCCCCCAAACAGATCGGCGAAATATTGTTCGACCAAATGGGCCTGCAGGGCGGTTCCAAAACCAAAACCGGCCAATGGAGTACGGATGTCGGCGCGCTGGAGGAACTGGCGCTACAGGGCCACGAAATCGTACAGAAAATTCTCGACTGGCGCGGGCTCTCGAAACTCAAATCCACCTATACAGACGCGCTTCAGGACGAGATCAACCCCGCGACGGGCCGCGTTCATACCTCATACCACATGACGGGCACGAGCACGGGACGACTCGCCTCCAGCGATCCAAACCTGCAGAATATTCCCATCCGCACCGAAGACGGACGTAAAATCCGCGAGGCCTTTGTGGCGGAGGAAGGTTGCACCCTGCTCTCGGTTGATTATTCGCAAGTAGAGCTGCGCCTTGCCGCGGAGATGGCAGGCGTGCACGCCCTGAAACAGGCCTTTAAGGACGGCGTGGACATTCACACGCTTACGGCCAGCCAGGTTTTCGGCGTTCCTTTTGATGAAGTCACGCCGGAAATCCGCCGTCAGGCCAAGGCGGTGAATTTCGGGATTATCTACGGCATTTCCGGCTGGGGGCTGGCCAAGCAACTGGGCTGCGAACCATCAGACGCCAGTGATTTCATCCGCCGTTACCTCACCAAATTTTCCGAGATCAAGGATTACATGGAAGAAAAGAAGGACGAAGCGCGCAAGCACGGCTATGTGCAAACACTCTATGGCCGTAAATGTTTCACGCCCAATATCGGCGCCAAAATTCCGGCCCAGCGCGCGGGATCGGAACGCGCCGCCATCAACGCGCCGCTGCAGGGCACAGCCGCCGATATCATGAAAATCGCCATGGCGCGCATACCGCGAGCGATGGAAAAAGCAGGCCTTACGGGCAAGATGCTGCTTCAGGTGCATGACGAGCTCATTTTCGAAGTGCCGGACGCAGAGCTGGAAGCCACGTCAAGCCTCGTGCGCGAGATCATGGAAAGCGTCTCCAAAACCGAAGTGCCCTTAACCGCCGAAGCGGGAAGCGGCCATAGCTGGGCGGATGCGCATTAGAACTTCGATTTTTCAGTCTGGCCCTCTACAAGCCATTGAAAAAACTGGCGAACTAGACTTCCTCATTTCGTTTTCAATTTTGAGGGGGGAGGGGGCATCCTCCCATTTTTATGAAAAACATTGTTAAAAATCCTTCGGCTTCGTCCGCTTTCGCTTCGCTCCAGCGTGACTTCGTTCAGGATGACAGACAATAAAGGACACAATACGGGCGTGAACGTTTTTCATTCTATCAGAAAAGAACAGAAAGATAAATGAATTTATTCCTATCACGGCTACCGGTGAGCGCTCAGGCGGCCTGCCATGGGGAGTAAAAAGCCCTGCCCCATTTTCATTTTTTCACAAGGGGGCGGCAGTTTAACCGAACACACGCCTTGATGATTAAGGCGATACTGTCATAGAAAACAGTAAGGGACTTCGTATAAAGCTTAAGTGGTTGCAACATCAAAAAGCATACCGACCAGCGCGGTAAAACCCATCGCCGCCGCGCCCCAGAACATGACCCGCAGGGCAGGTTTTAAAGGCGCAACCCCGCCGATGCGGGCGGCTGCGGCCCCTAAAATACCCAGTAACAAAATACATAGTGCCGAAGATGCCGGAACAAAAATATCCGGCGGCAAAACCAGTATGGATAGAACCGGAAACGCGGCCCCTGCCGAAAATGCTGCAGCGGAAGCCAGCGCGGCCTGCAGCGGTTTGGCGGCGGTAAGCGCAGAAATTCCCAATTCCTCCCGCGCATGGGTGCCAATCGCATCTTTTGCCATCATCTGGGTTGAAACCTCACGGGCAAGCGCTGGCTCCACCCCGCGGTCAATGTAAATATCCGTAAGCTCCTGCAATTCAAACTCCGGCGTTTCCGCAAGCTCCCTTTTCTCGCGGGCAAGATCTGCGTTTTCAAGATCGGACTGCGAGCTGACGGAAACATATTCCCCCGCCGCCATTGACATGGCGCCCGCAACGAGAGCCGCAACACCGGCGACAAGCAAACCCTTGGTGTCCACAGATGCCGCCGCCACGCCAATCACAAGGCTGGAGACGGAAATAATACCGTCATTCGCCCCCAGCACAGCCGCACGCAGCCATCCGGTACGGCTGACATAATGGCGCTCATCGTGTTTAAAAACCAACCGGTCTTTCATGGGACAAACATAGCACTGAGAAACGTTTATAGCACTGTGAAAATAAAAAAGGCCGCATATAGCGGCCTTTTTTATTTCTTATGATAGAGCGAAGAGCGTTTAGTCGTCTTCGGGCTCGTTGACCGGAGCTTCCTCTTCGGAACCTTCAGCAGCTTCGGCTTCTTCCTCGGCGGCCTTGGCGGCTTTCTTGGCAGCTCTTGCTTCAGCTTTGGCCTTTTTCTCTTGAGCTTCTTCGGCTTCTTCAGCAGCTTCCTGAGATTTTTTGCTCACTTCCGCTTCCAGAGCGTCTTCGTCAAGAGCGTCTTTAAGTTGCTCTTCCACGGAGGCTTCCGCTTCGGGTTCGTCATCGCGGCCATCGGCCACCAGCGCCTTGCCGGTTGTTGCCTGAATTTCGGCTTCTTCAGCGGAGCGGGCGATGTTGATCGTCACTTCGGTTGTTACTTCCGGGTGCAGACGTACGGGAACCGGGAACAGGCCGATCGTTTTAAAGTTCTGGTTAATCAGAACCATCGAACGTTCGATCTTTACGCCGGATTCGGTCGTGATCTGGTCGGCAATGTCGCGCGAGTTAACGGAGCCGAAAAGCTGGCCGTTCTCGGAGGCCTGACGGATCAGGGCTACCTTGATACCGTCCAGTTTGGCCACGAGTTTTTCGGCTTCTTTTTTGCCCTTTTCGTTTTCAGCTTCCAGATGTTTTTTCTGGGCTTCGAAATAGGCGACGTTCTGTTTGTTGGCGCGAAGAGCCTTTTTCTGGGGCAGCAGGTAGTTGCGGGCGAAACCGGGTTTCACATCAACAACATCACCCATCTTGCCTAAAGACTCGATACGTTCCAACAAAATCACTTGTGTATGTGCCATGATTTTATCCTTCTCTTATATCTTAATAGCGATCCGGACGGCCGGCGGGGCGGGAATTATCCGCCTCGTGGCTTACGTAAGGCAGAAGCGCCATAAAGCGGGCGCGCTTGATTGCCTTTGCCAGTTCGCGTTGTTTCTTTTGCGATACCGCCGTAATGCGGCTCGGGATCATTTTACCGCGCTCGGAGATATAACGGCTCAGTGTGCGGGTGTCTTTCCAGTCGATCGCCGGAGCGTTCTCGCCCGTGAACGGGCAGGATTTTTTACGGCGGAAAAACGGACGTTTTACGGTCGGGGCGTCTGCAGCACTCATGTTATGCGGCCTCCTTCTTGTCTGTTGCCTTGTTGGCGGGTTTTCTGTCGTCATCTGAATCGCGGCCGCCCTTGTCCATCATCACGGACGGACCTTCGGTCGGCGCTTCGAGGCGGATGGTCATGTAACGCATCACGTCTTCGTTCAGGCGCATGTTACGCTCAAGCTCGTGGATCGCGGGGCCTTGCGCCTCGATTTCCATCAGGGTGTAGTGGCCCTTGCGGCTTTTGTTGATTTTATAAGCAAGGTTGCGCAAACCCCATTGTTCGGTCTTGATGACTTTACCGCCTTGTTTTTCAACAATGCCGGTAAGGGATTTTGTCAGGTCCTTGACCTGCGCTTCCGTAAGGTCTTGCCGCGCAATCAGCACGGTTTCATAGTATGGCATTTCTGCTCTCCTCTCGGTTTCAACATCCGGCCCTATCAAAACCATTCTGATAGACCCCGGAAAGAAGCTGACAAACGGTTTTGCCAGCGAGGTTGAGTTAAGTTGGGCGGAATATTGCGCAAGCGGGCGCGAAATGCAAGCTTTTTATTGCAATCCGGCACTTGGGAAGGCCGCGCATATCAGCCAAAGCAAAAGCGGCCAGCTTGAGGAAGCCGGTCGCCCTTGTTCTAACGCCCGCCGTCCGCCGGATATACCCGGGAGTTGTCCAGCGCCGCGGAGTTTTTACAGGCCTGAGGCCTGATCTTCTGGCTTATTTACCATTCATCCCGTTTTTTATACGGAATTCAAATTCGCATTCGTCTCTACATAACGCGCCATAAAGGTTGCCCAGCAATCTTTCGGGGCTTCGCGGCGATGAGAGGCAAAACCGTTTCTTAAAATGCGCTGCAATTCCTGCCCCGTCAGGTTGCTGCGGTTCAGAACCTGTTTGAATTCGGGCAGAGACATAGAGGCAAAATCGGCGTAATCGCCGTTGCCGTGCGCACCGGCAATATCGTATGCGTCGCTGGTTTCTTCCAGAAGAGTTTTTATACGCAGATGAATCGAGTTAGTCATTTTTTCATCCCCCTGATGATTCATACGCATTTAGAGAAAAGGACTTGTGATACGAAGCAAAAGCCCTTAAAAACTCCACGCATTACACGGATGCCGCAGGCCTAGAAAAAGCCTGCTGTTTTCGTTGATTTTTGTGCGTTACCGTGTTGATTAAAAATCTCACAAAATGCAGCAAAACACAAATTTTTTGTATAGTTTATGTGCTGCAATGCGCAATTATAGTTCGCTTAAAATATATTGAACGTAATTTTATTACTTATAAAATTACCACAAATCAAGGAGTTGGAGTAAAATGTCACGAATTTTTGTATTCCCCGGACAGGGTTCCCAATACGTTGGTATGGGTAAGGATTTAGCCGAAAACTTTGCGGAAGCGCGTGAAATTTTTGAAGAAGTGGACGAATCACTTTCCCAGAATCTATCCAAAATCATGTTCGAGGGGCCGGAAGAAGACATCAACCTGACGGAAAACACTCAGCCCGCATTGATGGCCGTATCGATGGCGGTGGTGCGTATCCTTGAAAAACAGGGCGGCATGAAACTGGCGGATAAATGTGGATTTGTCGCGGGGCATTCGCTGGGCGAATATTCCGCGCTCACCGCCGCCGGAACGTTCGATACCGGGACTTGCGCGAGATTACTCAAGCTGCGCGGACAGGCAATGCAGCGCGCCGTACCGGTGGGCGTGGGGTCGATGGCCGCCATTCTGGGCCTCGATTTTGCCGACGTGCAAAAAATCGCATCCGAAGTGTCAGGCAAGGAAATTTGCGAGGCGGCCAATGATAACTCCGTCGGCCAGGTCGTGGTCAGCGGCCATAAGGGTGCGGTCGAGGCGGCTGTCGCGCTGGCCTCCGAACAGGGTGCGAAACGCGCGGTGATCCTTCCCGTCAGCGCGCCCTTCCACTGCGCGCTTATGCAGCCGGCTGCCGAAGAAATGCGTGATGCGCTGGCCGATGCCGTAATGAACGCTCCGTGCGTTCCTGTGATAGCCAACGTAACGGCGCAGACCGAAAGCGATCCTGAAACCATCCGCAAATTGTTGGTGGATCAAATCACAGGCATGGTGCGCTGGCGCGAATCCGTAATTTATATGAAGGAACAGGGCGTAAGCGAGGCCGTCGAGCTTGGCGCGGGCAAGGTTCTATGCGGTTTGATCCGCCGGATTGAACGTGATATAGAGACCACCAATGCGGGCACGCCGGAAGAAATTGAAGAATTGATAAAAAAGTTAAGTTGAACCACGAAAGACACGAAGTTCACGAAGCTTTTTATATAATTTTTCGTGTTCTTCGTGAGTTTCGTGGTTAATAAAATAAAAAGGAAGTTTATGATGTTCGATCTTACAGGTAAAAAAGCATTGGTCACAGGCGCGACAGGCGGAATTGGCGGAGAGATCGCCAAGGCGCTGCATTCGTGCGGCGCGCATGTCGCCATTTCCGGCCGCAACGAGGACAAGCTGAAAACTTTGGCGGGCGAGCTGGGCGAGCGGGTTAGCGTTATTCCCGCCGACCTTTCCAGCGCGGAAGGGATCGAGGGGCTGGTTTCCAAGGCCGAGGAAGCAATGGGCCAGATCGACATTCTGGTGAATAATGCGGGCCTGACCCGTGACAATCTTTCCATGCGCATGAAGGACGAGGAATGGCAGGAAGTGATCGACGTGAATTTAAGTGCGCCGTTCAAGCTGGCCAAAGCCGTGCAGCGCGGCATGATGAAACGCCGCCACGGGCGCATTATCAACATCTCCTCTGTCGTTGGGGTAACGGGCAATCCCGGCCAGTGTAACTACGTCGCCTCCAAGGCCGGCATGATCGGCTGGAGCAAGGCGATGGCGCAGGAAATCGCCAGCCGCGGCATTACCGTGAACTGCATCGCGCCGGGCTTTATCGCCACCGCCATGACGGACGCATTGAACGACGATCAGAAAGCCAAAATAAACGCCACGATCCCTGCGGGCAAAATGGGAAGCTCGGAGGATATCGCCGCCGCCGCCGTCTATCTGGCCTCCGACGAAGCCGCCTATGTGACGGGGCAGACCATTCACGTGAATGGCGGCATGGCGATGATTTAATCCACACAAACGGGCGCGAAAAAGGGCGGAAAACGCTTTGTCCGTCCCGCCCCTTGTGCTATCCAGACAAAATGCTTGCGTTTGGGCGGTAGATGTATAAAGTGCGCTACCATTCGAAGCTAATTCAATAGAAGATAAGGAATTTAAAATGAGTGATATTGCTGATCGCGTGAAAAAAATTGTTGTCGAGCACCTTGGTGTTGACGAGGACAAGGTTGTCGAAGGCGCGAGCTTTATTGACGATCTGGGCGCCGACTCACTGGACACGGTTGAGCTGGTTATGGCTTTCGAAGAGGAATTCGGTATCGAGATTCCCGATGACGCCGCCGAGAAAATCGCCACAGTCGGCGATGCAGTGAACTTCATTTCCGAAGCTTCCTAATAACCAGACTATGGTGAAAGCCTTTTGCCGAATGTGCTAAAAGGCTTTCCTTACGTCCTTTATAAATCTATATATTATGGCCATGAGACGCGTTGTAGTCACAGGAATGGGTATGGTGTCCCCGCTCGGTATGGGCGTGGAACATAACTGGCGCGCCATTACCGCCGGGAAAAGCGGTATCCGCAAGATCGAACATTTCGACGTTTCCGACATTACATCCAAAATCGCCGGAATTATTCCGCGCACAAGCGATGAGAATCCAACTGACGGCGCATTCAATCCCGACCTTTACATGGAGCCGAAAGAGCAGCGCAAGGTCGATATTTTTATTACCTACGGCATGGCGGCATCGGTAGAAGCCATTGAGGATTCCGGCTGGAAACCGCAAGACGAGGAAAGCCAGAACCGCACGGGCGTATTAATCGGTTCGGGTATCGGCGGGCTGGACGAGATTTACAAGACATCCACCCTGATGAATGAGCGCGGACCGCGCCGTATCTCCCCGTTCTTCGTACCCGCCGCCCTTATTAACCTTACAAGCGGCCATGTATCCATCAAATACGGTTTCCGCGGGCCTAACCATTCCGTCGTTACCGCTTGCGCCACCGGCACCCATGCGATTGGCGATGCCGCGCGCTTGATCGCGCTGGATGATGCCGATGTGATGATCGCGGGCGGCGCGGAAGGCGCCGTTTGCCGCATCGGCGTTGCAGGATTTGCTGCGGCGCGTGCGCTGTCCACCGAATATAACGATACGCCGGAAGCGGCCTCCCGCCCGTGGGATCAGGGCCGCGACGGATTTGTGATCGGCGAGGGTGCGGGGATCGTGGTTCTGGAAGAATACGAACACGCCAAAAAACGCGGCGCGAAGATTTACGGCGAGATTATCGGCTACGGCCTTTCCGGCGATGCGCACCATATTACCTCTCCAGCAGAAGACGGAAATGGCGGTTTCCGAGCGATGCAGGCCGCCCTGAAACGGGCGCAGGTAAACCCCGAAGACATCGATTACATTAACGCGCACGGCACATCCACACCCGTGGGTGACGGCATAGAATTCGGCGCGGTGAAACGTTTATTCGCAAACGCGCTGGACAGCGTTTCGATGTCATCCACCAAATCGGCCATCGGTCACTTGCTGGGCGCGGCTGGCGCGGTGGAGGCGATTTACTCGCTCAAGGCTATGGAAACGGGCATATTGCCGCCAACGCTTAACCTCGATAACCCCTCCGAAAACTGCACGGGCATGGACCTTGTACCCAAAGTGGCGAAGGAGAAGAAAGTCACAACCGCGCTTTCCAATTCCTTCGGTTTCGGCGGCACCAACGCGTCTCTTGTGATGCGCAAGGTGTAGGAGCGGGCTTTCAGCCTTATTCAAAAACAGCGCTTTGTGCGGCGGTCAAGTCCTCTACCCGCACCCAAATATTTTTTTGGTCGGTAACAATCGTTTTTGCGGCGGAAAATACATCACTTAACCTGCTGGAGGAAAGCAATCCCGCAGCGTCAAACCGCTCAAAAACGCTCCGTTCGCGAGCCAAATCATCCGCCTCTTTGTCAAGCAACCTGTTCAACAGTGCCGGCACCCCAGTAGCCTCATTTGCCAAATTTCGAACCGCAATGGCCGCCTGCTGAACTGGGGCAGATTGCCCTGCGCCAAGCGCAGCGGCTGTAAATTCATCATATAAATCCAGTGCACGATCAAGAGCGCTCATCTTATCATCGTACAGCGCCACAACTTCGATCATCGTCTCTTGGGCGGCAGTAGTACCATTGACCTTGAGCGCGGCAAGCGCATAGTCAAGCATTTGCGTTCTCTCGGCAAGGCGTTCGCGGTCATAAGCAGCTCCTGTCTCAGCATCTGAGTATATTGGTGTTACTTCTTGCCCGGAAAAGACGGCATGGCTAACATTGCCAAATTGAAAATTCGTTTGCGATACCTCGCAAAAGTCTCGCACCAACGTGGCTATTTCCCTTATGCTATCAGGTATGCCCTCTGCCAGAATAGCATCGATCTGACTCTTTACGGTTTCAGGATTTGAAAACTCATCAAGCGTTAAAGACGTACGAACTTTTGTTTCACGCATAATAATTTACTCTTTCTTTTACAATTTTTGCACGGGCGGCAACAACTTACTTCCCACCATTAGCAAGACCAAAAAAATATGTCAAAACAATAGTAATAGGAGCACCCATCATCCTGTGCTAAATAAAAGTCATGACCGTCACGGGATTATATGCAGGGCTGCTCGCCCTTTGGCTGGCGTTTTTGTTCCTTTACGTGGTAAAGGGGCGGTTCAAGTTCCGCGTCGGGCTTGGCGACGGCGGGCAGGATGAGCTTTCGCAGCGTATCCGCATTCACGGCAATTTCATCGAAACCGTTCCGTTTGTGCTTCTGATCATGCTTTTGCTGGAGGATACGGCGCATTCCTTTTATCTGCTGCACGCATTTGGCATTGCGCTGATCCTTAGCCGTATCCTTCATTTTATCGGTCTGCGCAAAACATCCGATGGTTCCAAACCGCGCATGGCGGCAGGTATTATCACGGTCAGTCTTTTAATTATCGGCGCGGTATTATTGATTTCAACTTATATCCAAAGTGCTTTAATCTAGCGGGATGAAATTACTCCTCTCGTTCATCAGCACGATGTTCCTTCTGGCTATTTTGTTGGCGGGGGGCGGCAGCGCGTGGTTTTTCTACGAATATAACAAGCCCGGTCCGCTGGCGGAGGAAACGCTGGTCAATATTCCGCCCGGAAGCTCGCTGGATACCATTTCCCGCAGGCTGGCGGAAGCCGGCGCGTTGGAACAGCCGCTTTTGTTTAAAATTACTGCGCGAATTTCCGGTGCCGGTAGCAGCCTGAAAGCCGGAGAATATGGGCTTCCGCCGCATATTACTATGGCCGAAACGCTTGATATGCTGCGAAAAGGGGAGACGTTCCAACGTCTTGTCACCGTGCGCGAGGGACTGACGAGTTTCGAGATTGTAAGGCTTTTGAACGAAACGCCAAATTTGACCGGAGAGGTTACAGCGATTCCGCCGGAGGGAACGCTTCTGCCCGATACCTATAGTCACCAGAAGGACGAACCGCGCGCCGCTGTTTTGGCCCGTATGGGAGAGGCGATGAAAGCGCTGCGGGCCGAACTTTTTAAGGTTTCCGTGCCCTTGCCCCCGGCAGAAAACGGGCTGGAGCCGCCCGTGGTGGAGGATAGCGGCCTTGCCGTTTTGCCGGAAGCGGTGCGCCAGTTATGCGGTATTGCGCAAGACGACACCGCCCCGCCGGTTAATACGGTGAGCGATGAATGCTGGAACAAGATTGTCACGCTGGCCTCGATCGTGGAAAAGGAGACGGGCCATCCCGAAGAGCGCCCACGCGTGGCCGGGGTGTTTCTTAACCGTCTTGAACGCGGCATTGCGCTACAGACAGACCCGACCGTGATTTACGCGATTACGAAGGGCGAGCATAAAAACGGCGGCAAGGGCCCGCTCGGGCGGCGTTTGCTGACCAAGGATCTGGAGTTTGATTCCCCTTACAATACCTATAAGTATCCCGGCCTACCGCCCGGCCCCATCGCCAATCCGGGGCGGGCCTCGATCATGGCCGTTCTTGCCCCCGAAAAACACGAATTTATCTATTTCGTGGCGGACGGCACAGGCGGGCATGTCTTTGCCAAAACGCTAGAGGAGCATAATAGTAACGTCGCCAAATGGCGCGAAATCCGCAAGGCGAGCGGGAATTAATCTTCATCTTGCTGTCATCCCGACCGGAGCGCGTTAGCACGTAGTGGAGGGATCCGGCCTACGGGCTATATAGCAAGCCAGATCCCTCGGCTTCGCTCGGGATGACAAAGGCGTTTAGTCGTCTTTCTTATCCTTCGGCGGTTGCTTGGTGGTTTTGCCTTGTGTACTGATGCGGCCACCGCCGCCGCCCGAGCTGCCTAACCCCAAACCTGGAACGTGGCCAAGATCAAGCTGGGGCTTGATTTCGAGGTTGCGGCGGCGGGCCAGATGCGGGGCGAATTGCAGCGCGCCGGGAGAAGCATCGCCGAGGATACAGCCCATCGCTTCCTCATCCCCCAGATCGTCGCGGTGAACGGGCTGTCCGGTAATACAGCGTTTGATAAAGCTTTCAAAGGCAGTCAGGGCGTAGGCGTTTTCCATGCTCGCGGCCTTCATCATCTCGTTGCCGCGATAAGGATCGTCCAAAAACATCAGCGGCGTCTGGTAGGCCTGGCCGATATGGCCGTTTTTCACCGAGCCGATGTGAAGGCTTTGGGTGTAATCAAGCGGTTCAAAAAAGGTCTGTTCGACCGGAATATTGAGCTCCATATAATCGCCGTCAGCGAATTCTATGCTCATGAGGCCGTTTTTAGCATCGAATAGCACGCCGATAGCTTTTTGCACGAGATTGCCGGAACAAATCAGTCCCCCCTCCCCTTCCCGTGTGAACAGCAGATCAATATTCATAGGCGTACCTTCTTATTTTTAGTATATCTAATATTATATCAAAATTTTCAGCTTCAAGAGTAGCGTATATATGTGCGGCATTACAGGGTTCTATCAGTTTAAATCGAAACGCGGGCGCGCGGCGCTGGGCGCGATCGGCGAGGAGATGAACGCGACCGTCATACACCGCGGCCCCGATGCAGGAGGGGTATGGCAGGACCCCGTGGTTCCGCTGCTTTTCGGGCACAGGCGGCTGGCGATTATCGACCTTTCCAAGGCGGGCGCACAGCCGATGGTTTCGCTCTCCGAACGTTACGTGATCACCTATAACGGGGAGATTTACAATTTCCTCGAGCTTCGTAAGGAATTGGAGGCGGCGGGCGTGCATTTTCGCGGGTATAGCGATACGGAAGTGATACTGGCGGGGATCGATTATTGGGGCCTTAATTTATGCCTGCAGAAAATAAACGGCATGTTCGCCCTCGCCCTTTGGGACAGGCGGGAAAAAACGCTGCATTTCGTGCGCGACAGGCTGGGCAAAAAGCCGCTTTATATCGGCTGGGCTGGGGAGGCGCTGGTCTTCGGCTCGGAATTAAAGGTTTTGCGCGCGCATCCTGATTTTAAAGCCGCTTTACGCCGCGACGTTCTGGCGCTTTATATGCGCTATGGCTATGTTCCTTCGCCGCACTGCATTTATGAAGGAGTTTGGAGCCTTCCGGCGGGTTTCCGCCTGTCGCTGGAGCTGGACCGTATCGCGCCCGGCGAGAATTTGAGGAGCCGCATGGAGCCGTACTGGCATCATTTGCGGGTAATGGAGGAATCGCGCGGGCGGTTGATGCATCAGAAAAGCGACAGTGAAATCACGGATGAATTTGAAAAACTGCTCTCTTCCTGCGTTGCCGAACGCATGGTTTCCGACGTGCCGCTGGGCGCGTTTTTATCAGGGGGGATAGATAGCTCGGCCATCGTTGCCCTGATGCAAAAACAGGCGAGCCAGCCGGTAAAGACCTATTCCATCGGTTTCGAGGAAGCCGGGTTTAACGAGGCCCAGCACGCCAAGAAAATCGCCACGCATCTGGGCACCGACCACCATGAAATGATGCTGGGCAGCGAAGAGGCGCGCAGCCTCGTGCCCTATCTATCCGGCATGTTCGACGAACCTTTCGCCGATGTTTCGGCCATTCCGACCTTTCTTGTCTCGCAATTCGCGCGCCGGGATGTGACGGTAGCGCTCTCGGGTGACGGGGGCGATGAAATGCTGGGCGGTTATAACCGCCATATCATGGGACCGCAGATCTGGAAGCGCATGGAACTGTTGCCTTATCCGCTGCGCATCATCATGCAGAAATCAATTACCTCGTTGCCGACATCAACTTGGGATAAAATTCTGCCCTTTACACCGCAAGCAGGGGAGCGCATGTACAAGGCCGCTTCGGTCATGGGCCTTAAAACGCAGGAGGATATTTACCGCCGCCTGATTAGCACATGGGACGATCCGGGAGCGCTTGTGATCGGCGCGAAAGAGCCGGAGGCTTTCCTGAGTGCGCCGGAATGGCAGCCACGCAACTTGTCCTTTGCCGAACGGATGATGTACGGCGATGCGCTTTCGTATCTGCCGGGTGACATACTGACCAAGGTGGACCGCGCCTCGATGGCGGTGGGGCTTGAGGCACGCGCGCCGCTACTTGACCGCAAAATTTACGAATATGTCTGGCGCCTGCCCGAGCGCCTTAAAATCCGCGGGCACAAGGGAAAATGGCTTTTGCGCGAAGTGCTGGCCCGCCATGTGCCGCGCGATATGTTCGAACGGCCCAAGCAGGGATTTACCATGCCCGCGGGCACATGGATGCGCGGGGGCCTTCGCGAATGGACGGAAGAGATGCTCTCAGAAAAACGCCTGCGCGATGCGGGTTATCTCAACCCTACCCTCGTGCGCTGCATCTGGAAGGAGCATCTGGAGGGTAAGGGGCGGCATACCGAAAAACTCTGGAGCGTATTGATGTTCCAGTCTTGGCACGAGCGCTGGATGAAGTAATGGACGTGCAGAGCGGAAAAAAGCTGCTTTATATTTTCGATCATACGGACTGGAAAAGCCGGATGCCGATTGCCCGCGGGGCGCGCGAACGCGGCTGGGACGTGAGCGTGGGGATGATCGGCAAGCCGGAAGATACGGCGATGCTGGAAGGGTTTAAGACGGTCTTTCTTCCAAGGCCGAAAGAGGGGCTGGGCCCGCTGGCCGTGCTGGAAACTATTCTGGGCCTTCGCAAGATTGTAAATGAAACCCGCGCCGATCTGGTGCATACGGTAACGCTGAAATACGCGTTTCTGCTGGGCCTTGCCACTGCGTTCCAGCGCGATTACGCCATTGTTTACACGCTGGCGGGGCTCGGGTTTTTATTCCGCGGCGAAGGCGTAAAACCGAAAATTATGCGCGCGGTTTTAAGCCCGCTTTTGAAATTCGTGTTCCGCGACCCCAAGGCGCAAACCATTTTTCAAAACCCGGATGATGAAAAGCTGATGATAGATGCGGGTTATATCCGCCCCGGCCATTCGCATCTGGTGATAAGCTCCGGAACAGACCTTGAGAAATTTGCGGCCTTGCCGCCGCCGGATGACGAAGCGCCGCTGGTTCTGATGCTCACGCGGTTGGTGCGCGAAAAGGGCGTTCATATTTTCATCGAGGCGGCGCGGGTTTTAAAACGGCGCGGCACGGCTGCCCGTTTCGCCATTGCGGGCGGTGAGACAAAGCATAACCCGCGCGCGATTTCAAAAACGGAGATGGAAGCCCTCACCAAAGACGGCGCTGTGGAATGGCTGGGCCGGGTTGAAAATATCCCCGCATTGCTGGCCGGTGCCACGATCATCGTTTACCCCTCTTATTACGGGGAGGGTGTGCCGCGCGTTTTACTCGAGGCCGCTGCGGCGGGCCGCCCGATTATCACCACCGACCATGCCGGATGCCGCGAAACGGTGAAGAATAATATAAGCGGAATTTTAGTGCCGGTTAAGGATGTGCGGGCAGTGGCGGTGGCGATTGAAACACTTTTGGAGGATAAAGAAAAACGTTTGGATATGGGCCGTCAAAGTCGCATTCTGGCCGAAGAAAAATTCGATATAAAACGTATCGTTTCACAGACATGTGATGTGTATGAGAGGGCGATAAGGTAAGCTAAACTTTCTTTCGTCATCACACGCCACCGTGCGTGTGATCCATGTCTAAGTGAATTGCACGTACAAGCCGTGCAATGACGAAGGGGCCTAAAACTGCAACCGCTTTTCCACTGCATCGCGGTCGCTGACCAAAGTAATGGTCAGGTCTTTTCCTTGCAAAAACGCGCTGAGATTTTCGATGTCCTGCGGTTTGGCGATTTTAAATATCGCGGTTTTTTGGTTGGCATCGGTAATTTCGATTTCCGGTTTGGCGGTAAGGCCTATTATGTTCTCGCCGTCCTGAAGCTCCACAAACACGTCCGCGCCTTGTACATCATCCACACCGCGGGCGGAAATCACCAGATAATCCGACGAGGCAACCACAGTGCTCACGGCTAAATCTTTCGTATCGCCAGCAACGGGAATTTGACGGGCGGCGTATTTGATTTGTGCGACCGCTCCGGAATCCTCTCCTGCTCCGGCGGGAATATCCAGAGAAACCGAAAGGTTTTGCGGAATGCAGATATCCTTGCACACCATGGTTTCAAGGGCGAGCGCAAGCTTCGCCGTCTTGCCCGGTTCTTTCAAATTTACCTGAAGCGGAAAAACGGCATCGCCCGCATAGCCGAACGTATAAAGCCCGTATTCATCGAAACGCTTCGGCACCGGGTAAAGCACGTTCACGCTTTCGATATTTTCCGAACCCGACCAATCAAAACGAGGGGGCAGGCCAGAATCGCCCGGTGTGCGCCAATAGCTGTGCCAGCCCTCATCCATGCGGATATTCAGCGCCGCATCGAAACTATCAAAGCTGCCGATCGTTTGCACAGCTGATAAAATTTTGGCACGCATATGGTCCGCCCCGCTCCATGCCGTTTCCAAGGCAAAGGCGGGAAGGGCGGAAAGAAGGGCGAATAATACAAGCGCAGGTTTTAGAATTTTGCAGATCATATTCTTTATTATAGAGTGAGAAAGAGGTTTTGAAAATGGATGATACAAAGAGCGATAGCCCGTACCTGACCGGCAAGCTTTTGCTGGCTATGCCTACGTTAGGCGATCCGCGGTTTCACCGGGCGGTGATTTTTATGTGTGCGCATGATGAAAATGGCGCGATGGGGCTGGTGGTCAATCATGAAATGCCGGATGTGAATTTTGGCAGTCTTCTGGAGCAAATCGGCCTTTCCTCCGAAAACACGCTCGATCTGAAAAACCATCCGCTGAAAGTGATGAGCGGTGGGCCCGTCGAGCCGATGCGCGGCCTCGTGCTTTACAGCGGCAAGGATTTAGACGGAGAAAACGTGCAAATCGGTGAGAGTTTCAAAGTTACGGGCACCGTTGAATCCTTACGCGAAATCGTGCAAGGCAAGGGGCCTGAAGAACTGATTTTTGTTCTGGGGTATTCGGGCTGGGGGGCGGGACAGTTAGAAGGCGAGATTAAGCAAAATTCTTGGCTGGTGGTTGATGCCGAGCCAAGCATTATTTTTGATGACGATACGGGTAAAATCTGGGAACGTGCGGTTTCAAAGCTTGGCTTTGACCCGGCCATGCTTTCCGGGACGGCGGGGCGCGCGTAGCCGCGTATCTTCGAAATCCTCCACCGTAATACCGAACAGCACGTGGTCCTGCCAGCGCCCGTCGATGCTTAAGTAACGTTTGGCAAATCCCTCTTCGGCGAAACCCGCACGCAGTAAAAGTTTCTTGCTGCGCTTGTTATCGGGTAGGCAGGAGGCGTTGACCCGGTGCAGACCGATATCATCGAACGCATAGCGCAGAATAAGACCTAAGGCCTCGCTCATATAACCCTGTCCCTGATGGCTTTCGTCTATCCAGTAACCCAGCGCCGCGTATTGCGCCGCGCCGCGGCAAATATTGTTGACGTTCATCCCGCCGATCAGGCGCGGGGCCTCGCCGTCCAGTCCCGGTTTTTTAAAAATCAAAAAGGGCTGGCCGCGTTCACGGTGCCAGTCAACGATCTGGCGTTTCAAACGGCGTAGATAAAACTCCTTCGTGAAACAATCTTCGACCCAGCGCGGCTCGAACGGTTTCAGGTAATCCTGATTCTTGCGCCTGACCTCCGCCCATTCCCGCCAGTCGGAAAATTTCGGCGGACGCATGGTAACGCGCATTCCCTCCAGCGATACTGCGGGCATTTCGACAGACGGGCGGGAACGTGTTTCGCCGGAAGTGGAAAAGGATTTTTGACGCTGCCACAACATTACGCTACTCCGCCTACGCCGCCATGCTTCGGCCCAGGCGGCCGCATACCTGATCGTAACTTTCAAGCTGCGCCAGCGGTCCAAGTCCGGCCATGGTCAGCTTGCTGGAGAAAATTCGTGCGGCAACACCCCGCACCGCGGCCACGTCCAGCGCCTGAATTTTCGCGGTAATGTCGTCGATATCAATCACGGCATCGCGGGCAAGCAAGTGCTTGGCCTGACGGTCCGCACGGCTCATCATCGATTCGCGGCCCATCAGCAGGGAGGCGCGGAGCTGCGCCTTGGCGCGGTCTACCTCTTCTTCGCTAATATTATTAGCGGCCTTTTGAACCTCGTCACAAATCACGGGGATCAATTCGCCCAGCCTTTCGGGGCTTGTGCCCGCGTAAATGCCGAACTGGCCGTCATCCTGATACGCGGCGTGGAAAGAAAAAATCGAATAAACAAGACCGCGTTTTTCCCGCACCTCCTGAAACAGGCGCGAGGACATACCGCCACCCAAAACGGAAGAAAGCGCGGAGGCGGCATGGAAATCGCCATCAAGGCGGCTCACACCCTGAAACCCGAGAATTACATGTGCTTGCTCAAGCTGTTTTTCGTTGCGGTTTTCCCCGCCGCGGTAATCGGCCCCGATCTTGCCGTGATGAATATCGGTCGGCAGACGTGTGAAATGTGTCTCTACATCCCGGACAAATTTATCGTGATCGACACCGCCAGCGGCGGAAATGACCGTGCGCGAGGGCGTGTAAAAACGCGATACGTAATCTTGCATCGTTGTGCGGCTCATCGATTCGATATATTTCGCACGGCCCAGAATCGGCGCGCCCAACGACTGGTTCGGATATGCCGTTTCCTGATAATCGTCGAAAACAAGATCATCGGGTGTGTCATTAACCATGCCGATTTCCTGCAAAATCACCTGACGCTCGCGCTCGATTTCTTCCTCGGGCATGGTGTAATTCTGGTACATATCGGAGATTACGTCGATCACCAGCGGCGTATCCTCCTTCAGCACATGAGCGTGATAACTCGTTACCTCGCGGCCCGTATAGGCGTTCATATGCCCGCCCACATTCTCGATTACTTCGGCGATTTCCTGCGCGCTGCGGTTTTCCGTGCCTTTAAACAGCATGTGTTCGACCATATGCGCGCAGCCGTTATGAACGAGGTCTTCATGGCGCGTGCCCACCCCGGTCCATATCCCGACCGCCACAGAATCGATTCCGTCCACGCGGTCGGTAATCACGCGCAGACCGTTATCAAGCGTTGTCATTTGAACGGAATTAGCCATGATTACGCCGCTACCTTGTTGTGACGCTGTTTACGAATGAAATCCTGAAGGCGGGAAAGGTCATTGGGAAGGACATCGACGTGTTCTTCCTTTTCGAACAGATCGGACAGATGATCGGGAAGGTCGGGGCGAATGCCAATCGCTTTTTCCACCGCATCGGGGAATTTGGCCGGGTGGGCGCAGGCAAGCGATACGACCGGCCCCTTTACATCCTGCACCATGGCAAGCGCTCCGGCAACGCCTACCGCCGTATGGGGATCGAGGATATAGCCCGTTTCTTCGTACACTTTTTGAATGGTGGCGAGCGTTCCGGCCTCATCAGTGCGGAAGGCCTTGAAATCATCCCGCGCCTGTTGCAACAAATCAGGCAAGAGATAGAAGGAACCCGTAGCCTTGAAGGCCTGCATTACTTCGGTCACTTTTTGTGAATCCCGGCCTAAAAGATCGAACAGATAACGTTCGAAATTGCTGGAAATCTGGATGTCCATAGAGGGCGAGAGGGAGGGCTCGACCCCTTGCATCTTCATTTCTCCGGTGGCGAAAAAACGGGTGAGAATATCGTTTTTGTTGGTTGCTATGCCCAGCGTTTGAATGGGAAGGCCCATTTTGCGGGCGGTATAGGCAGCGAAGACATTGCCGAAATTACCCGTGGGGACGACGAAAGAAACTTCCTTCTCCGGCGCCCCGAGCGCCAGCGCCGCTGTGAAATAATAAACGATCTGCGCCATAATACGTGCCCAGTTGATGGAATTGATCGCCGATAAATTGATCTCGCGCCGGAAATTTGCATCGCCGAACATCTCTTTAACTGCGCTCTGGCAATCATCGAAATTCCCCTCCAGCGCGATATTGTGAACATTGGGCGCTTTCACGGTGGTCATTTGCTTGCGCTGCACGTCCGATACGCGGCCATAAGGATGCAGGATAAAAATATCGACATGATCAGAATAGCGGCAGCCTTCGATGGCCGCCGATCCCGTATCGCCGGAGGTCGCGCCCACAATCGTCACATGCTGGCCGCGGCGCGACAGCACATGATCGAACAGGCGGCCCAGAAGCTGGAGCGCCACATCTTTGAACGCGATGGTCGGGCCGTGGAACAGCTCCAGCGCATAAAAATTATCATAGAGTTTATGAAGCGGTACGACTTTATCACTGCGGAAATTCGCGGGGCCGTAGGTTTCTTCAATCATTTCGCGCAAATGCTCGCGCGTGATACACCCTTCCACGAAGGGGTACATAACCTCCTCCGCGATTTCGGCATAACTCTTGCCTTTTAAAACCACCAGATCTTCATGGTCGAAATGCGGCAAGGTCTGGGGTACGTAAAGCCCGCCGTCGGGCGCCAGTCCGGCCACCAAAACATCTTCGAAAGTTTGCGGCTCTTCGTTTCTGCCGCGCGTGGAAATGTAATTGATCATGTATGAATTTATAAGGTTACAAGTTGCAAGTTACAAGAGCGGTTTATACCTTCAACTCTCCTACGTCATCACCCGCTTCATGCGAGTGATCCATGGATTACCCGGACGGGCCGGGTAATGACGGCTTGTTTAAAAAAGCGAAGCTCTAGCCCAGATAACGCTTGCGCAGATGCTTCTCCAGATAAGCGGGGCTGAGCGGCATGCCCGTAGCCTCGACCAGAAGATCTTTGTCGTTATAAAGGCGCCCCTTGGAATAGATATTGCGCTTGAGCCATTTGTGAATCTGGGAAAAATCACCCGCCGCGATCTGGTGACCGATTCCATCAAGATCCTTACGCATCGTGCGGAAAAGCTGCGCCGCCATCATATGCCCCAGCGCGTAAGAGGGGAAATAGCCGAATTTTCCGACGAACCAGTGAACGTCCTGCAGGCACCCCTCCACATGGCTGTCGGGCGTTACGCCGAGCATGTCATGCATGCCCTCTACCCACGCCTCGGGCAGGTCTTCAACCTCCATATCGCCTTCGATCAGGTCGCGCTCCAGCCGGAAACGCAAAAGGATATGATAGAAATAGGTAACCTCATCCGCCTTTTTCCGGTCCACACCGGGCGCGACGCGGGTTTTGAGCGCGAAGAGGTTTTCCGGCGAAAGCGCGGGGGAATTAATACCGTGGAACAACCCCTCAAGCCGCGGGGAAAGAAATTCAAAAAATTCCGGCATGCGTCCGATGATCATTTCGATCAACAAAGCCTGTGATTCATGTACCGCCGCGCCCATATCCATTGCCACGGGCTGGTAACGCCATGTCGCGCGCGGCAGGCCCTGAATGTAAAGCCCGTGCCCGCCCTCGTGCAGCGCGCTTTTCATCGAGTGCATGAAGTTATGTGTATCGACGTTGGAGATCACAAGACGCGTATCGTCCACCGTGCCGCCCTCCACCGGATTATGCCCGGTTTCGTACAAACCGCCGCGTTCAAAATCAAAACCCAGAACCTCGAGCAACGCGCGGTTAAACCACATCTGACCTTCGGCGCTGTATTTTTCCTCCACACTGGCCAGCGGAATGGGCGTGGGTTCATTCGCCTGTTTATCCAGAATTTGCGGCAGCAGGTCTTTCAACACTTCTTCGTGCTGGGAAAACAAATTCTCGACGTCAAATACCTTCGCGCCGGGCATGAATTCCTGCATCAACATCTGGTAATGCGATTGCTCTCCGGTCGCATTAAAACGCGCATCCGCAATCTCGCGGTGAAGTTTGATCTGTTCCTTCAGGAAACCCTTGGCCTGTTCCCAATCGCCGCTTTTTAAAATATCGCGGTGACGGCGGCGACCCTCATAGGAAAGCTGCGCCTTTTTTTCCATCAGCTTGGGGCTGACGGTGCAATACATGCGGTACATTTCCTCCATCTGGGCCAGATTGGCGCTGTCCCATGCATCCCATTTATCGGGATGGGCGTATTCGTGCTCGCGCGCATCCTCCAAAAGGCCGTGCACTTCATCAGAGGTCAGGTCCTCATGCATACGCCGGTAAAGAAAGGAAATTTGCCCCAAACGGCTTTTATACGCCCCTTCGGGCATGGCGGTCAGGAAGTCCCGGCCCAGAATTTCAATGATCGCGTTCATCCGCCCGATATCGCGGAAACACAGCTTGAGCGTGGTATAGCCCTCGCAGGCATGAAGCTGGTCCTGCTTCGGGACGGGGCGTTCGAACTCCGCCGAGGGTTGCGGCAGGTTGGAAGGCGGCGTCTCGAAAGCATCAGGACGGAAACGTTTTATAAGGTCGCTTAAAAACGGCATAATCCCTTAAGTATAAGGCAGCACTGATTTTTTTCCAGCCTGATTTTCGCCCTTAAGACGCCTATGCTGCTTTTTGGGAAGAAGCGGTCTTGATCATCTCTGCGAATTCCTTGTGCATGGGAGAGGGGAAATCGAGGGTAAGTTCGGGATGGAATGTGGTGACCATATATTGCCTGGCGCGCAGCCAGACGGGCGTTCCTTGATGCTCGGCAACAATGCTGACGCCTTCTTTCACATCGGTAATCACAGGCGCGCGGATAAGCGAAACGGGATAGCCGTTAATCGTGTCATGATGGCTGTCAATCTGGCGGCCATAGCCGTTACGCTGCACCGTGATTGGCAACAGAGCGAATGATTTTTGTTCAGGATTAGTGACTTTTTCCGCCATCAGAATAGAACCCGCGCAAATGCCCCAAACGGGCTTGGATTTGAATTGCGCGACCAGATCATCCCACAAACCGAAACGGTCGATAAGTTTAAGCATCGTGGTACTTTCCCCGCCGGGCAGGATAAATCCGTCCACTTCGTCGAATTGCTTTGGCGTTTTTACGGCACGAAATTCCGCGCCCGCCGCCTCGATATGCGGCTGGTGCGGGGTGACCGCGCCTTGCAGGGCCAATACGCCAATGACAGGTTTATGTTTGTTCATAACAGGGTTTTATCTTAAAAGCTGCGCGCCACAAAGAATTTTATACTGTGGTCCGGCGCAGCTTCGGATACACCGAGACGGTATCCAGTTTCATATTTCAGATCGCCCCAAAGCGGTCCCTTGAAGACCGGACCAAAAGTATGAGATTGCGCGCTGTACCCTGACAATGAGGTTAAATTGCCGAAATCATGAAAGCTTTCCAGTCCCGCGCGGTGAGAGTTTTCTAATTTGCGCGTGACCTGCAGCCGTAGCTCGGCGGAAACGCCATCCCCGGCATCTTTGCCTACATCATGATCGAAAATCTGGTTCGCACGCAATTGGTAATCATCCAGCGGCACAAGTTCGTAAAGACCGAACGCCACACTGGAGGGGGTTTTATCACCGTCCTTGTGGCTGTAGCTGCCCCGAACGCCGAAATCAAAACCGTGATCGGCGGATTTTAAAAGATGAAAGCGGTTTTCGAAGGTAACCTGATCGTGTTCATAGCTGTCATTTTTCCGCTTGTCCTGCGCGATGATGAGGCGCCCGGCGTAAAAATCGGTAAAACCGTGATCGATATGAATGCGCGATCTTAAGCGCTCGTCCTGTGAAGAGCTTTCTTCGGCCTCGCTGTAACCGAAACGGGCGATGACTTCGGTTTTTCCTGCCGTTACGTTCGGCGATCCCACAGATCCGGTGGTGGAAGCATAAACAGGGGTGATAAATGACACTACGGCGCCCGAAACGAGCAACAGCTTGTTTAAACGTCCCATATCACCAACCGCGATTGGCCATTTTCATCGGCTCTTCCAGCTCAGAAATTTCAGTGCCGCGCATGGCAACACCTTCCAGTTCCTTGGACGCCTGAAGCACTACGGCAGGATCATCGAAATGCGCTGTCGCCTTAACAATCGCCTTTGCGAATTTCTCTGGATTGTCGGATTTGAAAATGCCGGAACCCACGAAAACAGTTTCCGCGCCAAGCTGCATACAAAGAGCAGCGTCAGCAGGTGTGGCAATGCCGCCCGCCGCAAAATTCGGCACGGGCAGCTTGCCTTCGGCACGAACGATTTTCAAAAGTTCATAAGGAGCGCCCATATCACGAGCAATCGTCATAAGCTCTGATTCATCGGCATTCACAACCTGACGGATTTCGCCGTTGATACGGCGCATGTGGCGCACGGCCTCAACGATATTCCCCGTACCGGGCTCGCCTTTCGTACGCATAAGCGCAGCACCTTCGCCTATACGGCGTAGCGCTTCACCAAGGTTTTTAGCGCCACAGACGAAGGGCACTTTAAAATCATGCTTGTTAATGTGGAATTCCTCGTCTGCAGGGGTCAGAACTTCGGATTCATCCACGAAGTCCACGCCCATTTCCTGCAAAAGCTGGGCTTCGGCAAAATGGCCGATGCGACATTTCGCCATCACAGGAATGGAAACAGCCTTCATCACTTCTTCGATAATCTCGGGCGGGCTCATACGGGCAACGCCACCGGCCTTACGGATATCGGAGGGAACGCGCTCCAGCGCCATCACGGCCACCGCGCCAGCATCTTCGGCGACTTTCGCCTGCTCGGCGGTCACAACGTCCATAATCACCCCGCCCTTGAGCATTTCGGCGAGACCGGTTTTAATATTGATGACATTACCTTTTGCATCTGCCATGGCTTTGATCCTTATATATTCTGGGTTTCGAGCGCTTACTTATACATATCCGGACGAAAAAAGCAAAGCTTCCCGTGCGTTTTATGTCTAGAAAACATATAAGACGGATTTTGTAATAAAAAACCCGCCAAAAACAAGCCAGAAAAATAGGCCAAACCCCAGATAGAAGGGCTTTAGCCCCACTTCGGCGAATTTACGGACATCCGTACCCAGCCCTAGCGCGCTCATCGCCATGACGAGCAGGAAAGTATCTACTTTCGTAATCGCTTCCACGATGTCTTGGGGGATGATATGAAGTGAATTAATCCCCGCCATGACGATAAACAACACTGCAAACCATGGAACAAGCGCCGGCTTTTTGCCTTCTTCTCGCTCTTTCCCCCGCCAGAACCACAGCCCCAGCAGGATCAGAAACGGGGCGAGCATCATCACCCGCACCATTTTTACAATCACAGCAGCATCAGCAGCACCTGGATCAATAGCCAAAGCTGCCCCCGCCACATGCGCAACCTCATGCACCGAAGCGCCGATATAGATGCCCATTTCCGGCAATTCCATCGGCACCAGCCCCGCCAGATACGACGCCGGATAAGCAAACATGGCAAGCGTGCCGAAGAGTACGACGGTAATCAGCGCCACGACGGTTTTATAGGGTTTGGCCTTTATCAAGCCTTCGGTCGCCAGCACTGCCGCAGCCCCGCAAATCGCCGCCCCGGCGGCGCAGAGGATAGACAACTCCTTATCCATCTTAAGCAGCTTCACGCCCAGCAAATAACCAACCAGAAAAGTCATCCCGACCATCAGCGCGGCGATTACAACCCCGCTAAGCCCCACCGCCGCGATATCCTGAAAGGTCAGGCGAAAGCCGTACAGAATAATCGCAAGGCGTAAAATCCGGCGGGCGGAAAAATCAAATCCGTTCTTCCAAGTCTGCGGAACGCGCGCGCCCAAAATATTGGCGAGCAAAATCCCGAGTGTCATGCCTATCAAAAGGGCATGAATATGAAGATTTTGAAAAAACGGTAACCCGCCCAGATAAACGGACAAAGCCGCCACAAGAGCCACGAAAGACAGCCCGCTTACAAACCCGCGGTTAAGTTTGGGAATCACAGCAGCAGTCTATTTCTTGTGGCCATGACCGTGATTACAGCCCGGCCCGTGGACGTGCTCTTCCTCATGACCGTGATCATGACCGCAACCGGGGCCATGAACATGGGCCTCTTCTTCATGATCATGGTGGTGGTGATCGTGATTGCAATGCGGCCCGTGCACATGCCCGCCGCCAAGCAAACCGGAAAGCGGTCCGCCGCCCGCACCAATAGGAAGGGTGGAAGAAAGGGAAAGACGTTTTTTAATATCGCTGAAATTTTTCATTTTTTATTTTCCGTTTTAAAGGCGCGCGTATCGCGCTGGACTTCTGCCTTTTATCATGTATGTAGGTGAGATGACCAGCTTTTTGAAATCGCGTCCCTATCTGACCGCCGAATTCGCCGTAATGTGCCTCGCGGTGCCAAGCTATATCATAGTCACAAAATCGGCGCCGTTTTTATTCGCGTTTTTATGGGGCGCCGTGCTGTACGGCTATATCATCCTGCGCATTTGCGAACATGAAAACCTCCGCCATATCTGGAACTGGGGGGCGATCAGATGGCCGCATCTAAAATTTATTTTGCTGCGCTGGGCATTCGCCAGTCTTGGCATGCTGGCCTTTATATATTTTTACGATCCGGATCGTATCTTTTACCTGCCGCGCAAAAAACCCGAAATCATTCCCTTCATTGCCGTGCTTTATCCTCTGCTCTCGGCGCTGCCCCAGGAATTCATCTTCTGTAATTTTTTCTTCGCCCGCTATAAACTGTTCTTCGGAAACGGCAAGGCCCTGATAACCGCCAGCGCGATCGTTTTTGCCTATGCGCATGTCCTTTACATCAACCCCGTCGCCCCGCCTCTCAGTTTCCTCGGCGGTTTGATCTTCGCGCAGACCTATATGAAGTCAAAATCCCTCGCCCTCGTGACTATCGAGCACGGCCTGTACGGAATTTCCCTCTTCATCACCGGTTTGGGCTGGTATTTTTATTCCGGCGCTGTTAATTAGAAGACATGAATTTACAGGAAGCCAAAGAAGCCGTGTACGCCTCGCTCCATAACGGGAACGAGGATATCGACATTCACATCGCCAATCTGAAATCCGCCATGGCGGCAGCGGGCGAAAAGAGCGCCGTGTTCGAACCCGCGCGCCTGTCGCAAAACAACCGTCAGGGCCGCAAGATGATGCAAAGCTATTTCAAGAAGCGCGGCGTGAACGTAACGTTCGGCTCGTAAGCGACCGATGATCCGCGTTCTTAAAGATTACAACCCCCCGCCGATGGAGCTTAAGGTTTTGTATGAGGATGAGCGTCTGCTTGCCCTCTCCAAGCCTTCGGGCCTGCTCTCCGTGCCCGGTATCGGGGCGGACCGGGCCGATTGCCTTGCCAAGCGTATCGCCGAAAAATATCCCGAGGCGCTGGTCATCCACCGTCTCGATATGGATACGTCCGGCGTGTTTTTGATGGCGCGCGATAAAAAGGCGCAAGGGAATATCGGCAAACAATTCGAGCAACGCCGCGTGAGCAAAACTTACATCGCCGATATCTGGGGCGTGCCGGAGGAAAATTCCGGCCTGATCGATTTGCCTCTAAGGTGTGATTGGGAAAACCGCCCCCTGCACATGGTTTGTCACGAACACGGCAAACCCGCGCAAACGAAATGGGAAGTGATCGAGACGCGGGAGATCGCGGGGAAACCCTGCGCGCACCTAAGGCTGGAGCCCATCACCGGGCGCACGCATCAACTCCGCGTGCATCTCAAAGCCATAGGATTTCCGATTGTCGGCGATGCGTTTTATGCTCCCGATGACGCTTACGAAGCCTCGAACCGCATGCATCTCCACGCCCACACCCTCACCTTCCACCACCCCGATACAGGGCATAAAATGACGATTGAGGATGAAATTCCCTTTTAAGTTCATTATTTGAACGCTTTATGTTCGCATTATGTATTAATTTTTGGCCAGAAATCATGAAAAAATCAATAAATAGAACAAAAAGTGGACATTACTCTCTTTTACTGGTATATATAAAAAGTGTCGATTCTATCGGACGGCTTTTTAACTGAGTTACCATAGGAGAAAAAATGGCTATACAAACCAGTAACTGGGTAGGAGTTTCGGGAAACTGCTACGTACATACAATTATAGATTTATTATTCAGCCAAGATCTAACCGCTATTCTTAACGTCTATAACAATGTCAATTACGTCTTCGTTAAAAAACAAGGACTAGATTATATCCCTCTATATTTTGGAGAAGCAGAAAGTCTTCTTGAAAGAATATTAGGACATGAAAAATGGGAAAGAGCTATAAATTTAGGAATAAACCAAATCCATGCTTCTTTTACTAGTACAAATAAGTCACAAAGAACAGCAATCGAAACAGACCTACGGCGTATGCACCGAACTCCCTTGAATGACCAACCTACAGGACAAGGTCTTTTTGGTTTGTGAGCACTCCCACCCCTCGCCCCCATCACGTCTTATTCATATGCGGCATGGGGATCGCGAATTCGCGGGAGATATTGAGAAAATCGCAAAGAGAACCCGTATCGGTTTCTTTGGTGACATCCAGAACCAGAAGGGCATCGGGACGGTCTTTGAAATAGGCCTTTATCTCGTTATTCCGCTGCACGTATTTTTCGATATAAAAATCCCGGTCATACAGCAAATCCCAGCGCACTTTGACCTCGCCATCCTCCACGGTGGTCAGGAACTGCTGCGCCACCATGTGGGAATACCCGCCGTAGAGATAAGTAAATTTGTCCTTCACATCCTGTTCGCCCAGGGTTGAAAGATCTTCGATATCGCCAATTTTGCGGTGAAAATTACATAGGGATTCGAACCAGCGTTCCGGCTCGCGTTCGGTCAGGATAAACTTGCTGCCCGGGAAAAGCGCGTCACAGATGTAATGCGTGTAACCTTGGGAAAACGGCAAGTCCTGAAACGCGTCATGTTTGGCGACAAAATCCTTAAACGGGGCGTAATTGCCCTGAAAGAACTGTTTTGTGATTATCGTTTCCTGATCGTGCTGGTTCGGAAGGTGATAGCCGTAATAGCGCAGTATGGCCTCCAGCGTGGTCGTACCGGTCTTGTTTTGCCCGATACCGAAAATTTTTGAGTAGTTGCGATTGGCTAGAACATGGCGTCTTACATTCGGGCCGGCAAATTGCTGGGTCATGGCTTTATTCCCATTCTATCGTTCCCGGAGGCTTGGAGGTGATATCATAGACCACGCGGTTGATACCGCGCACTTCATTGATGATGCGCGTCGAAACGCGGCCCAGAAAATCATGCGGGAAGGGATAGTAATCCGCGGTCATGCCGTCGGTGGAGGTTACGGCGCGCAGGGCACAGACGTAATCATAGGTGCGGTCATCACCCATGACGCCCACTGTTTTGACGGGCAGGAGCACGGCAAAGGCCTGCCAGATTGCATCGTATAATCCGGCATTGCTGATTTCCTCGAGGTAAACCGTATCGGCCTTGCGCAGGATTTCGAGTTTTTCCGGCGTAATCTCGCCCGGAATGCGGATGGCAAGACCCGGCCCGGGGAAGGGGTGACGGCGGATGAAGGCTTCGGGCATGCCAAGTTCGCGCCCCAGTTCGCGCACTTCATCCTTGAAAAGCTCACGCAGCGGCTCGACCAGTTTCAGCTCCATATGCTCCGGCAACCCGCCGACATTGTGGTGGCTCTTGATCGTCACGGAAGGCCCGCCGGTGAAGCTCACAGATTCAATCACGTCGGGGTAAAGCGTGCCTTGGGCCAGAAACTCCGCCCCGCCAACGCGTTTCTTGCAATCATCGAAGACGTCTATAAACAGACCGCCGATAATCTTGCGCTTCATTTCGGGGTCGCGCACACCCTCCAGCCCCTTCAGGAAACGATCGGATGCATCTTCGTGAATAAGGGGAATATTGTAATGATCGCGGAACAGGCTCACCACCTGCTGACTCTCGCCCGCACGCATAAGCCCCGTATCGACATAAATACAAGTAAGCTGGTCGCCGATCGCCTCGTGCAAAAGTACGGCAGTGACAGAGGAATCCACCCCGCCCGACAGGCCGCAAATCACCTTACCCTTGCCCACTTGCGTACGAATTTTTTCGATGGCCTCTTCCTTAAACGCCGCCATTGTCCAGTCGCCGGAACACCCGCAAATATTATGCGTGAAGTTTTTATAAAGCTCGGCCCCGTGCGGCGTATGCACCACTTCGGGATGGAATTGCACGCCGTAGAATTTGCGACTTTCATCGGCGATAATGGCGAACGGCGCGCCTTCGGACGTGCCCACAACTTCAAAACCTTTGGGCAAAGCCGTAACACGATCGCCATGACTCATCCAGACCTGCTCATGCGCGCCTTTATCCCAGACACCGTCGAGGAGAGAGTTATGCGTGCCGACATCAACATAAGCACGGCCGAATTCGCGGCCAGAATGATCGCCCGCCTCTACCTTGCCGCCAAGCTGCTCCACCATCGTTTGCTGGCCGTAACAAATTCCCAGAACGGGAACATTCATGTTAAACACGCATTCCGGCGCACGAGGAGAATTCTTGTCGGTCACGCTACACGGCCCGCCAGAAAGGATAATGCCCTTGGGGTCGTAGGCTTTTATGCGTTTCTCATCGGCCTGATTGAACGGCCAGATTTCGCAATACACGCCGGATTCACGCAGACGCCGCGCGATCAGCTGCGTGACCTGCGACCCGAAATCGAGGATCAGTATATGTTCGTGATGGGTTTTGATATCTGCCATGGGAATGATGTCTGCCTGTGTCATAAGAGTCTCCTAGAGTTTTTATAAACGCCAAGCCGCGGCGATACAAAGGGATTCTTGCGGCAAACTACTTCTTCACCAGCACAGCCGCAAAAAAACCGTCCGTGTTATGGCGGTGCGGGGTCAGGCGCATATAATCCCCTGTAATGTCTTTCCCGCGAAGGCGGGAATCTTTTGCAGTAGTCGGCAGGTCCCCGCTTACGGGGGGAATGCATATTTGTTGAATCTCAAACCCCTCATGCCGCTGCAAGAACGCTTCGATCTGGCGCTCATTTTCCTCGGGCAGGAGGGAACACGTGGCGTAAACCAGCCGCCCGCCGGATTTTACCGCGTACACGACCTTATCCAGAATTTCGGCCTGCACAGCCGTAAGTTCCTCCAGCGAGGGACCGTAATTATTCCAGCGCATATCGGGATTGCGCCGCCATGTTCCGGTTCCCGTGCACGGCACGTCACAGAGCACGATGTCGAAACTTCCTTCTTGACGCTTCAACCATTTGCGGTGACGTTGATCGGTCAGCGGGCGCGGCTCGATGATATCGCTCACCCGCGCTTTTTTAAACCGGTCGCGGCTTTTCATCAGGCGGCGTTCGTCAAGATCCATGGCCACAATACGCCCCTTGGGATTGCCGCTCGGCCCCACCATATCGGCGGCAAGCGCCAGCGTTTTTCCGCCCGCCCCCGCGCAATAATCCAGCACCTGCATGCCGGGCTTGGCCCCGCATAAATGCGCGATAAGCTGCGATCCCTCATCCTGAATTTCAACCCAGCCCTTGGCAAAGGCTTTGGTTTTGGCGAGATACGCCTTATTGCGGCAACGAAGGCCGAGCGGCGCATAGGGCGTTTCATCGGTTTCCACGCCGTCGGATTTAAGGGCCCCTTGCGCCTGTTTTTTGTCCGAGAGCTTCGCGTTCACCCGAAGGTCGAGCGTGGCGGCGCCCAGCATCGCGCTCATTTCGGTTTCGAAATCTGCACCGAAATAATTTTTAAGGCTTTCCTCGTATTGCGCCGGACATTCGCAGCGTACGGCCAAGGGCATGTCCTTATGCGTAAGCTCCTGCCCCTTGATGGTTTTGATATAGGCCAGTTCTTTTTCGGAAAGCTCGTCGGGCGCGAATTTCGATCCATCGAATAAATCCTTCACGCGTTTTTCATCCGCGCCTTCGGAAACCACGACCCATGCCAAAACGCGTGAGCGGGGCGTATCTTCTATCTTGCCGCGCTCGACCCACCATCCCAGCCGCGCCGTAGCACGGGCGATATCGTAAACGCGCTCGGCCACGTTGCTGCGGTCTTTAGATCCGATGTAACGGCGCACGCGCATATAATCGCCCACCACCGTATCCAGCGGCACGCGAGAGCCCTGCAGCTTTTCAAAAATATCGATTACGGCCTGTACGCGCGCCTGGGGTTTCATGTGCTTTTTGATCCTGTTTTCCGTTTCAAACTCAGCCTGTCTTTCGCCAGCCGCAAAATCGTACTGAGCGTTATCAATACCACAGAAAAATAAAGCAGGATACCGCCCCACGAAGCTATGGACAGACAATAAAAAAGCCATAACGCCTGTCCGACGGCAAAAAAAACCCGCATTGGTATTCCTGAAAGCCGGTAAAGCCCGACCGTTCCCAGAATACTGGCCATAAAGGGAAAAGTTTCAATGACATTGTCTGCCAAAACCGCACAGGACAGAATATAGAACGATAAAAAAGCCCAGAATATGGAGGCCAGGCTTTTAAAGCGCGACAGGTAAAAGCGCAACGCGGTTATCAAATCGGAAACAAAAGCCGGCCACGCCCCCAGAAAAGCATAGTGAACGGCTAGGATCAATCCACTGATAATCACATTGCGAACAAGACCTTGATCATGCTTGTGCGTTGCGGCGTAAAGCTCAAAAACAGCGCCTAACAAGCCCAGACCCTGTACCGTTATAATCCACGGGGTAAGAGAGGAAATATGCGGGATCAGGTCCGAACCGATACTTTGCGTGATATCGTTCGTAACCAATAAACTAACTCTCCGTCCGGTAATTCGGCGCTTCGCGGGTGATGGTCACGTCATGGACGTGAGATTCCTTGTACCCCGCGCCGGTCATACGCATAAACTCGGCCTTGCTTTGCATGTCGGCAACCGTGGCCGCGCCTGTGTATCCCATTGCCGCGCGCAAGCCCCCCACCATCTGATGGATCACAGCCCCCACGGGCCCCTTATAGGGAACGCGGCCCTCGATCCCCTCGGGCACCAGCTTGTTTGACTGGTTCACATTGCCCTGGAAATAGCGGTCGGCGGAACCCTTGACCATCGCGCCCACGCTGCCCATCCCGCGATAGGATTTATAGGAACGGCCCTGATAAAGGATAACCTCGCCCGGTGCTTCGTCGGTTCCGGCGAACATGGAACCCATCATCGCCACATCAGCGCCCGCCGCAATCGCCTTGGCGAAATCGCCGGAATATTTGATGCCGCCGTCGGCGATAACGGGCACATCGTGTTTCACGCATTCCTCCACCACATTCATAATGGCCGAAAGCTGGGGCACGCCCACACCCGCCACCACGCGCGTGGTACAGATGGAGCCCGGGCCGATCCCGACCTTGATTGAGTTCGCGCCCGCATCGATCAGCGCCTTAGCCGCCGCGCCTGTAGCCACGTTGCCCGCGATGATCTGGAATTTTTTCCCGCGCGCTTTTCTGATTTTCTTCACCGTCTCAAGCACCGCCCGCGAATGGCCGTGCGCGGTATCGACCACCACAACATCCAGCCCCGCATCGGCCAGTGCAATCGCGCGTTCATAACCGTTTACATCACCCGTTCCCACAGCCGCGCCAACGCGAAGGCGGGATTGATCATCCTTGGTCGAATGGGGGTGAAGCTGGGATTTTTCGATGTCTTTCACCGTCACAAGCCCGATGCAACGCTCGTTATCGTCCACGACCAATAATTTTTCGATACGGTGCGTATGTAATAATTTTCTGGCTTCCTGCTTGTTCACCGTGTTGTAAACCTTGACCAGATTTTCGGAAGTCATAAGCTCCTTCACGGGTTGTTTCGGGTTTTCGGCAAAGCGTACATCGCGGTTGGTCAGAATGCCGACCAGCGTGCCGTCCTTCTTGGTGACCGGAATGCCGGAGATATGATTGATCTGCATCAGCTCGAGCGCTTCGGCCAAAGTCGCCTCCGGCGTAATCGTGATCGGGTCGACCACCATGCCGGATTCAAAGCGCTTGACCTGTTTGACCATGTTCACTTGCGCCTCGATATCCATGTTGCGGTGAAGGATTCCAAGCCCGCCGTTCTGCGCCATGGCAATCGCCATCTGCGCTTCCGTTACCGTATCCATAGCCGCGGAAATAATGGGAATATGCAGGCTGATACCCTGCGTCAGGCGCGTTCCGGTATCTACATCCATCGGCTGGACTTCCGATGCGCCGGGAATAAGAAGCACGTCGTCGAAGGTCAGCCCTTCCGGGATCGCCGTTTTCGTTCTGACTTTTTTGGAGATTTTTTTGGATGCTTTACTGGCCATGCAAATTACCTTGTCGCTTAAGATTAATTTGCAAGTGAGTTATAGGCGTTTTTCAAAAAATGTAAAGAAATTATTCGCCCTGACTTTCAAGCATCCGAAAAAACCAGTGAGATTTAAGCAGGCGAGCTTTTCGCCTGATCGCATCCGCCATCGGCGCGGAAACAACATTCCCTTGACCCTAGAACTTATATAAATCAGTAGTTCTAGACATGGCGCGACCAATTTGCTGACAGAACTCATTCCTGCTAGGCGCATTTTTATATAAAATTGCGTTTTGCAGATTGGAATGACTCGTACCTTCAACGGTTTTTAGCACGGGTGTATACTGCCCCGATCTTTCCGGGTCGTTGGCAAAAACATAAGTCATAAAAATAATATTAACGTTCGGATTTTTTACATCCGCAGAGCACATAAAGTCTGCTTCATTTTTGATATAATTGTAGACCTGTTCCTGAATGACAGCCACAATTTTGGTCTTCCAATGATGATGATAATACCCTTTGGCTATCAACTGGGTAATATATCGTTTATAAACATTCCGCCAGTTCAGGCCAAAAGATGGTTTATTAGTCAAGGGAATACCGGAGACGAGAGCATCATAGGCATTCCGCACAGACCCTGTAATATCGATTGCCTGTAGTTCCACAGATAAAAACTGACCTATCCCACCATTCTCAAGAATATCCGCAATGACGAAATCAACATTGCCAAACCCCTTCATTTTTACTTCCGGGGCAATTTGGGGGTTAGCAGGGAGATCGCCCGACCAGCAATGATGGACGACATCCCGCAAGAAATTAACTGCATAAAATCGTTTAGGACATACGCAGATCAAATCATCAACAGGCCTTTTCTCTTGATTCCGGCCTTTCCAGATACTGCATACCGGATAGGGTGTTATCATTTTCGTGCTGCGTTTTATGCATCGTGATTTTATAAACGGGCATAAAAACTTATCAATTGCCGGGTCATACCGCTCAACCGCCGCTCTTCCAAGAACTTCACCAATTATTTTGTCCGGATCATACGGCAATGAGGTATTCCCCTTGTTCTTCCTCCTCCTCGTGCCCTGAAGATAGACAAGAAGCCTCCTTAAATTTTATCGCAGAAATAATTGCCTCAGCAACCTTCCGTCCCAGCAGGGGAGGAACAGCATTACCAACTTGAACATACTGCTCCGTTCTTGGTCCTTGAAACTTGAACCAATCTGGAAACGATTGCAACCGTGCAGCTTCTCTGACCGTAATCGACCTATCCTGCACAGGATGAATATATGCCCCCCAATGAATATCGCATTTTGTCAAAACCGTAGATGAAAGTCCCTTCTTTCTAAGGCGTCCGTATCTTTTCGTATGGTCGCTACGCTTTGCTTTTTTCATTCCCTCTGGCAAGAGATGTACGGGTATATCGCGCCAGCTTCCCCCTTCCGGAATATGCTTCATTCTTTGGAGATTAATCGGAGCCAGCCGTGGTGCAGAATGGTTGCAAACCATGCGTGAGCTTTTACGAAGCATCTTTTGATAATCAGATATGGGTTTTGAAGCGTATTCCACCTCCCCGGCATCTTCGCCATTTTCAAGACATGGCAAATCGCTTAAAGCATCCCAAACCGTAACATAGGGCTTAAGGCCAGGGCCATGATCGGGCTCAGGCCAGCACACAGGAAGCCCTAAACGATTCCCTATGAAAAAAATGCGGCGGCGTTCCTGAGGCACGCCATATTCTTCCGCCTTTAGGACTCTTGTTTCAACATAATAACCTAAATCTGCCAAGCCGTCCTTTATTGCCTGTACGGGATCACCATCTTTGATGGACGTAATACCTGTTACATTTTCCATGACAATCCACTTAGGTTTAATGCCTTTAACAATACGCAAATATTCACGGAATAGTTCGCTGCGCTCGTCACGCATTCCACGTTGATGGTTATAAACACTGAACGCCTGACACGGAGGGCCCCCAATGAGGCAATCTAAATCCCCCCTCTTCAATCCAGCGGCGCTGAGTAATTTCTTCGCAGAAATATCCTGTATTGGACCGGAAATAAACGCCGCTTCCGGGTGAGTGGCCGCAAAAGTACGGCCTGCATACTCATTGAAATCGTTACCGGCTAATATATGGAAACCGGATTGCCTAAAGCCTTCCGACAATCCACCCGCACCGCAGAATAGGTCAATCGCTGTAAGCATCTATTTTTGCCCTTTTATACTGTGTCAATAAATCACAGTCATTTTAAGATATCATGTTAAATCTTTCTTGAAAACCCAAATGTTCCTTTTTTGTTCTTTGTATAGAAAAGAAGATTAAGAGGCGTGCGCAATGGCGATGTATGAATTAACCTCGAAACCCCTGCGCGACCAGATAGGTTTCCGAAGATTCCTTCCGGCTAGCGGGGGGTTTGATGTGCTTGACGGATTTGAAGGATTTTTTAAGTTCGGCCACCAGCGTGTTTTCCGCCCCGCCCTGAAATACCTTGGCGATAAAGGTGCCGTCCTGTTTTAAGACTTCGACGGCGAAATAATACGCCGCCTCCACCACCGCCATGATGCGCAAGTGATCGGTCTGTTTGTGCCCTGTGGTATTAGGCGCCATGTCGGAAAGAACAATATCGGCCTCCCCGTCTAACATCGCCTTGAGCCTGTCCGGCGCTTCTTCCTCCATGAAATCCATCTGGATGAATTGCGCGCCCGGAACCTCGTCCATTTCCAGCAGGTCGATAGCGACAATCGAGCATCCCTTTTCCGCCGCAATCTGGCACCAGCCGCCGGGGGCAGAACCGAGGTCAACCACCTTCATACCGGGCTTGAGCAGTTTCAGCTTCTCATCCAGTTCCTTGAGCTTGAACGCCGCTCGGCCCCGGTACCCGGCCTTTTCTGCTTGCAGAATATAGGGGTCGTTAAGCTGACGCTGCAGCCATTTGGTCGAACCGATTTTCCGCCCCTTCGCGGTTTTGACTTTGGATTTGGCCTTGTTACGCATTCTCTATAGCACCAGCATTAATGAAGACAGGGTCAGCCCCGCAAAAAACAGCGTAATGGAAAACGCCATAAATATTATGTTGCGGCTGCCCGGTGAAAAATAAGCTAAAAGGAAATACAGCACATGCACCGTGCCATACGCCCACAGCCCCCGGTAATAAAGCGGCATATCCATTAGCGGCAAAATTCCGCGCGGATAGCCTATATTAAAAAGCAGCTCGATTTGCAGGCGCATCATAAGCATACACGAAGCAACATAGGCAAGCGCATATATTTTGTGCGCGCGGCGGCGCGGAATGAGCAAAGCCGCCAGCAACCAGAGAGAATCCCCCCATGTGAGCAAGAATTCCGCTAATGTTTGTTTTAATGCTGCCATGGACTATATCGCTTTCCGTACACTTCTTATATACTGCAATCCTCGCCGTGACAAAAGCGGGGCGGGAGAAAAGACCAAAAGACTTATAAAACTAAAAGACTTATGAATTATAAGAAATCACTCTTCAGAATTTTTTGCGCTTTTTTGACCGCTTTGGCGCTGCTGACAGCGCCTTTGTCGCCTGCGCGGGCCCAGCTTGGCGGGTCGATTATCCGCGATACCGAAATCGAGGCCACGTTAAAACTCTGGGCCCAGCCGCTGATGGAGGCCGCAGGCCTGCCGCCCGGCAGCGTGAATATCATCCTTGTCCAGAATAATGCACTGAACGCGTTTGTTGCGGGCGGGCCGAATATCTTTCTTTACACCGGGTTGATCGAAAAGACGGAAAACCCCGGCGAGCTGATCGGCGTGATGGCGCACGAAATGGGCCACATTACGGGCGGGCATTTGATTGCCGCGCATGCGGCGCTAGAGCGCGCATCCTATGAAAGTATCGTCGGCGTTGTTGTTGGCGCGGCGGCGGCAATCGCCACGGGCAATGGCGGCGCGGCGGCGGCGCTTTCCTCCGGCTTTTCGAATATCGCGGCGCGGCGTTTTCTTTCCCACAGCCGGGTGCAAGAATCCAGCGCCGATCAGGCCGCCATGACCTTCATGCAAAAGGCGCATATCGACCCCTCCGGCCTGTCTTCTTTCCTCGAGACACTGGAATCCGAAGAGCTTCTGCCCGCCGACCAGCAAACGGAATATATCCGCACCCACCCGATCAGCCGAAACCGTATCGAGGCACTACAGACCCGCCTTAATCAAGCCCCCGACACGGGGCAGGGTTTTTCCCCCGAAATGGTGGAACAGCACAAACGCATGAAAGCCAAGCTGACCGGGTTTATCAACCCCGGCAACGTGGCATGGCAATATGAAGACGGCGATCATTCCATTGCCGCCGATTATGCCCGCACCATTGCTTCTTACCGCGAAAACAGGCCGGAAGAGGCGTTAAAGCGTGTGGACGCTCTTTTGGGGCGGGAAAATGATAATCCTTACTTTCTGGAGCTTAAGGGCCAGATGCTGGTTGATTTCGGCAGGGTTCAGGAAGCTTTGCCATCCTACCGCAAAGCAGTGGAAATTATGCCCGGGGCAGGGCTGATCCGTATTGCGCTGGGTCATGCACTTTTGGAATCGGGAGAAGGGGAAGAAGCCTTGCAAGAGGCTATTGTCCAGTTGGAACGCGCCCAGCAAACCGAACCGCGTTCGGGCCGCGTTCACCGCCTTTTAGCCACGGCCTATGGCCGCACGGGACGGGCAGATATCGCCAAGCTTCATCTGGCGGAAGAGGCCCTTTTACAGCGGCGTTTCGATTATGCGCGCCGTCAGGCGGAAGCGGCGCAAGAAAGCCTGCAGGAGGGCAGCCGCGAATGGCTTAAAGCCCAAGATATAATCGCCTATCTGGATAATGTAACGAAAGATGAATAATGCCACACCATAAATGACACTCATATAAATGACAGAGGGGCGAAATTGCTTTAGACTGGAAAGATAAAGGTAATTCGGGCCATCAGTAACTACTTTCAAAGGGGAAACACATGAAAAAAACACGTATAAAACAAACAACTCTGGCGATTATGAGCGCGCTGCTTGTCTACGCTGCGCCTGCCGCGCACGCGCAAGAAACCTTCACCCCCGTTCAGAAAGAGGAGTTGGGCCGTTATATTTCCCAATATCTGCTGGATAACCCCGATGTGGTCGTAAAATCGCTCGAACGCTACCGCGTCGATCAGGAGCGCATCGCCGTCGAGGCTGCCGAGAAAAACATCAAGTCCAATATCGATTACCTGACCAACAAAAACGCGCCTTCCATCGGCAATCCGGAAGGGGATGTAACGATCGTCGAATTTTTCGATTATAACTGCGGTTATTGCAAACGCGCCCTGCCCGATATTCAAAAAGCTGTAGCCAAAGACCCCAATGTACGCTTTGTTTTCAAAGAATTGCCAATACTCAGCCCCACCTCGCGCACGGCCGCCGAATGGGCACTTGCCGCGCATAAACAAGGCAAATATTTCGAATACCATACCGCGCTTATGAATGACCGCGGCCCGAAGGATGAGGCCAATCTGGAGCGCATCGCCAAGGAACTCGGCCTTGATGTCGAAAAAATGAAAAAAGACGTCAAATCCGCGGAAATTGCCAAAGACCTTGATAAAATCGCGGAAGTCAGTCAGGAAATCGGTATTCAAGGGACCCCAGCCTTTATCATCAATGGCAAGCTGGAGCGCGGCTATCTGGGCCCCGGCGGTATCGAACGCGCGATCGAAGATGCCCGTGCGGAGAAAAAGGGCTGATTGAACCCGGCTCCTTCGTATTGTAATCTTTAGCCCATGAAACGAATTCTTGTTCTGAACGGCCCGAATTTAAACTTGCTCGGCACACGGGAGCCGGAGATTTACGGCTCCGAAACGCTGGCCGATATCGAGGTTCTGTGCCGTAAAACCGGACAAGAACTGAACCTTGAGATAGATTTCCGCCAATCCAATCATGAGGGCGAGCTGGTCGAGCTGATTCAGAAAGCAAAAGGGCATTACGCCGCTATCCTGATCAACGCCGCCGCCTATTCCCACACATCTGTGGCCATTCACGATGCGCTGAAATTCACAGACCTCCCGATTGCCGAAGTGCATATTTCCGACCCGAAAAAACGTGAAAAATTTCGCCATTTTTCCTATATCGAGGCGCTGGCAAGCGTCTATGTGGCCGGAGAAGGAGCGAGCGGTTATGCCAAAGCGTTGAGAGAGCTTGGCGCTTTTCTATAGGCTTTACTTTGCTGTCTTACTCTTGTAATCAAAAGGGCTTAGGGTTTAACGAGGACAACGAAACAAGACTGAATTCATGAAAATAGATTCTAAAGCGATTAAAGAACTGGCCGCCCTTCTGGATGAAACCGGCCTGAACGAAATCGAAGTTGCTGACGGCGACCAGGCCATCCGCGTATCCAAGGGCGGCGGCACGGTTGTAGCGGCTACTGGTGCACCCATCCAGATGTCTTCCGACCCGACCGAACCGCAGGCCGCCAATACCTCAGGCCCCAACACGATCGCAGCTACGCATCCCGGCGCGGTGACCTCGCCCATGGTCGGCACAGCCTATATGGCCGGAGAGCCCGGCGCTCCCCCCTTCGTATCCAAGGGCGACAGCGTGAAAGTTGGCGATACGCTTATGATTATCGAAGCTATGAAAGTCATGAACCCGATTAAGGCCGATAAAGCCGGAACCGTTACACAGATCCTTGCCGAAAACGCACAACCGGTCGAATACGGCGATGTTTTGATGGTGATCGAGTAAGGGATGATCAGATGATCGGATTATCGGATAATCAGAATGTTAGCAAACTGATTACAAATTATCGTGATTTGGACGTCTATAAGCGCGGCTTTAGTATTTCGTTGGAAGTTCATAAAGCAAGCCTCAATTTTCCAAAAATTGAACAATACGCCATGGCTGATCAAATCAGACGAGCCAGTAAAAGCATTTGCGCCAATATCGCAGAAGGTTTTGCCAAACAGCAGAGCTCTAAACCGGAATTCAGACGTTTTCTTTTAATGTCTCTCGGTTCTGCGCATGAAATGCAAGTATGGAGCGATTATTGCCGCGAACTCGGTTATATAGAAACCGCGAAAGCGGAACATTGGATAAGCGAATACAGCACTATCGCGAAAATGTTGCAAAGTTTTATTAACAAACTCTAGGAGAATTTTCTGATCATCTGCTCATCTGATTATCAGATCATCTTAAACGCATGTTTAAAAAAATCCTCATTGCCAACCGCGGCGAAATCGCCCTTCGTATCATCCGCGCCTGTAAAGAAATGGGCATCGAGAGCGTTGCCGTGCATTCCACCGCCGACGCCAACGCCATGGCCGTACGCATGGCTGATGAAAGCGTATGCATCGGCCCGCCCGCCTCACGCGACAGTTATCTGAATATTCAATCTATCTTAAGCGCCGCGGCGCTGACCGGGGTGGACGCCATTCACCCAGGCTACGGATTCCTCTCCGAAAACGCCGGATTCGCCCGCATGGTGGAAGAACACGGCTTTAAATTCATCGGCCCCTCTCCCGAACTGATCGACAAAATGGGCGACAAGGTCATGGCCAAGCAAACCGTGGCCGCGCTGGGCCTTCCCGTAGTACCCGGTTCCGACGGAGGCGTCGATAATGCCAAAGAGGGTTTGAAAATCGCGGAAGGCATGGGTTTTCCCGTTATCATCAAGGCAGCCAGTGGCGGCGGCGGCAAGGGAATGCAGGTCGTACGCGAAGCGGGTGAATTCGTCGAGAGCTTCAACCGCGCGCGGCAGGAGGCCAAGGCCAATTTCGGCGACGACACGGTTTACATCGAAAAATTCCTCGGCAATCCCCGCCATATAGAGATTCAGGTTTTCGGCGATTCCCACGGCAACGCCGTGCATCTGGGGGAGCGCGACTGCTCCATCCAGCGCCGCCACCAGAAACTGGTGGAGGAAGGCCCCTCGCCCGTTTTGTCCGACGAGCTGCGCAATGAAATCGGCAGCCTCGCCGCCGAAACAGTCCGGAAACTTGGTTATGAAGGCGCGGGTACGATCGAATTCCTTTATGAGGATGGTAAATTCTATTTCATGGAAATGAACACGCGTATTCAGGTGGAACATCCGGTGACCGAGATGATCACCGGCATCGATTTGATCGCCGAGCAGATCCGCGTCGCCGCCGGGGAGCCGCTCTCGATCCAGACCGACCGCATGCGTTTTCGCGGCCACGCCATCGAAATTCGTATTAACGCCGAAGACCCCGACACGTTCATGCCTTCACCGGGAAAAATCACGCAATTTCATGCGCCGGGCGGTCTTGGCGTGCGCTTTGATTCCGCGATCTATCAGGGATACGCCATCCCGCCGCATTACGATTCCATGATCGGCAAGCTGATCATTCACGGGCGCAACCGCGACGAATGTATCCGCCGCCTGCGCCGCGCCATCCATGAAACTGTGATTTCCGGCGTCAAAACCACGCTTCCCTTACATGACTGGATCTTGCAACAGCCCGAATTCGTCTCCGGCGACTACACCATCCACTGGCTGGAGAAAAAGCTGAAGGACCGCGTGAAATAGCCACCCCTAGGGCTTTTCTTTTAAAAATCTGCTATAATATTTTTATGCAACTCGTTTTAACGACAGAGTTATTGCTTGAGGCCTATAAACAGGGCCTGTTCCCCATGGCGTATAGCGCGGGAAGTCCTTATATCCACTGGATATGCCCCGAACTGCGCGGTCAGCTTTCGATCACGCAGATGCATATTCCGCGGCGGCTGAAGAAAACCGTGCGCGGGGCGCCCTATGAGATCCGCATTGATACCGCTTTCGAGGAAGTCATTCGCGCCTGCGCCGGGAGCAATGAAACCCGCCCGGAAACATGGATTAATGACGCGATCATCAAAGCCTATATCGGCCTGCACAAGGACGGGCACGCCCATAGCGTGGAATGCTGGAACAAGGACGGTGCGCTTGTTGGAGGGCTTTACGGCATTGAAATGGGCGGCGCGTTTTTCGGCGAAAGCATGTTTTCGAGGGAAAGAGACGCCAGTAAAATCGCGTTGATCCATCTCGCCGCGCGGCTCTGGGCGGGAGGGTTTACCCTGCTCGATACGCAGTTTGTAAACGACCATCTTAAACAATTCGGCGCTTATGAACTTCCGCATCAGACCTATAAACGCGCGCTGAGAGAAGCGAGCACGCTGGAAACGGATTTCATGCTAAAGGGTAAAAGCGAGCGGGAATTGATCGAGGATTATTTTGAGATGCGCAGCTCTTTGACCCCAGAAAACGCTTCTTAGGCTATTGTGCCGCCCCATCCGTATTTTCAGGACTTAGATCCTCACGAATGATTTCATCTTCGGTGTCTACCGCGCCATCCTCGCCTGTTTCACCTTCCGGATTTTCGACCGCGTCTTCTTCGCGCTCGATCTTATCGCCAAGGCAATCAAGCACCCATACATCGTAAATCGGATGATCCATGGAGGAGAGCCCCGGCGTGGAGGCAAACATCCAGCCCGAAAAAACCCAACTCGCCTTTTCTTGCGCCCCGACTTCCCAGATCTGGAGGAAGGCCGCAGCCTCGGGCAATTCAATAGGCGGAGATTTGCGGCAGGCCTGCACCTTGATAAAGAGCGGGCCGAATTTTACCGTGCTGCCGACCTTGGCTTCGAAGGTTTCGTTATGCGCGGTGATTTTGTCGAGCGAGCGCAATTTGACAATAGGGTAATCGTCCGTAACACCTGCCGATGCAGAAGAGGCCGCCGCCAGCAGAAAAATTACAGAAAAGATCAGGACGGCGATGAGGTTATTCAGATTTTTTCTCATCCTGCATACTGAAGATAAACTGGCCTAACAGTTGTTCAAGGTTTTGCGGGGCCTGAGTGTACTGCACCTGCCCGCCGGGTTTAATAAAATCTTCCTCCGCGCCGGGTTCCAGTGCCAGATAACGCCCGCCCAGCAGGCTGTCGGAACTGATCAGCGCCGCAGTATCGAGCGGCAGCTTGTAATCGTCGCCTACATTGATATAAACCCGCGCCAGAAAGCTTTCATCATCCAGCTCGACATCGGCAACCGTACCGATTTTCACACCGCTGATCCGCACGTCGTCGCCGGTTTTAAGGCCGCCGATTCCAGAAAAATCCGCCGTAATCTCGTACCCGTCTCCGGTGGCAACATTGGCCGTTTTATAACTGAACATCAGGAAAACCGCGGCCACCAGCAATACAACGGCGCCCAGAACTGTTTCGATTACACTGCGTGTCATTCTTTTATCGTCTCATAAAAATTATTACCAAAGGCAAAATTGCCAAAAAAACCAAGCAGTGTCCAGAGTGCAAACGCCCTATTGCGGCGGTGTCCACGCCTCATAATCGCCCGTCGCTTTATCGCGCTGCCCGCCCTTCAAAATATGGCCCGGCGGGCGGTATGCCTGCTGCGTACCTGTCATATTGGGTTTATGGGGAACCTGCCATTCGCGGCGGAAAGAATCCTGAAGATCATCGGGGATAGCGTCTGTCTGGTGATGCAGCCAGCCGTGCCATTCGGGCGGAACGCTGCTGGCCTCAGGCGCGCCGTTATAAATTACCCAGCGGCGTTCGCGTTTGTAACCGGGCCGCGCTTTGGCAGTGTAATATTTATTGCCCAGCTGGTCCTCGCCCACTTTGCGCGAGCCGGAGAGAAGCGTAAACACCCCGATATGAACGGGGGACAAAACGCCAAGCAGGTTTTTAATAGCCTTGATCATGGCGCTGATTATGGCAGAAGTGAAAAACTTTACAAACTATTATTCGTGTTTATCATGCCCCGTAAACTTTGATAACCGAATGAGAGAAAAGAGAATTACATGACCATCGCCGACCGCCTTAAAGAACTTGGATACGAACTGCCCGCTGCCGCCGCTCCGGCCGCCAATTACGTGCCCTATGTCATTAGCGGGAATCAGGTTTTCGTCGCCGGGCAAATTCCGTATCTGAACGGGCAAGCCATGCATCAGGGCCGCGTAGGAGAAAACTTCAGCATCGAACAAGGCGTAGAGGCCGCGCGCGCATGCGCCCTTAATATTCTGGCGCAGGTCAATGCCGCCGTAGGGGGCGACTGGTCCCGCGTCAAACGCTGTGTGAAACTCGGCGGGTTTGTCAACTGCACGCCCGATTTCACCGATCATCCGGAAGTGATTAACGGCGCGTCCAACCTGATTGTTGAAGCCATGGGCGATGCCGGGAAACATGCCCGCTTCGCCGTCGGCGCGCCGACCCTGCCCCGCGGCGTAGCAGTGGAAATCGACGCGGTGTTTGAGATTGAGATTTAAAGGGCTGACGGAACTCTTTCCAGCATGGCAGAAAGATTCCTTTCGATCCTGCCCGCCATTTCTTCGGTAGAAACATTTCCCATCGTATCATCAGGTCCCGGAAGGAGGGAAGCTACCGTAGCTTCATCTAAAGAGCCCCCGACTTCTAAAACACAATCCATAGGCTGACCATCCTTTAGATATCGTGCCGCAGCTTCACCCCATTTGATAGCGTTGCTTTTCTCTAATTTGCTCATGCCCCTTACTCTCACCGTTAAAAATTTACTTTATTACCCATCGCTAAACCTAAATATATCAAGAGTCAATAAAACAGACCCGTCATTGCGAGGAACGACAGCGACGAAGCAATCCAGCAATGGCGCACGCCGCTCTGGATTGCCACGTCAGGCCTTGCGGCCTTCCTCGCAATGACGACTATCTCGCTTTCGCCTGTCCGCGTTCCCAGCGGGCGAAGACCTTGAGCGCGGCATCCTTGCTCATTTGTTCGTATTCCGGCTGTTGCGTCGTTGCGGATTTAACACCCAGCGCGCCGATGTCTTCATGACTAAGACCGTAATAAACCTTTTTAATCCCGACGCTGGTAATCAGCGCCTTGCCGATCATGGTGGGCTCGCTGGCGCAATAGAGAACGTAATCGCTTAGATCAGCGCTTTTGAGCTTTTCCGCCGCCACCCTGATCGCCATTACTTCGGCATGGGCGGTGGGGTCGACACGCGAGGCATGGCTGTTCGTGCCCTCCCCCAGAATTTTACCGTTTTTATCGGCCACTATGGCGGCAAACGGTCCGCCCTTGCCGTTCTGGGCGTTCTTGTCAGCAAGGTCGAGCGCGTGTTGCAATAGCTGCGCCGGGGTGAAAACAGTATCGTGTTTACCCACCGCCAAAGGTTGGGGATTCAATCCCAATTGTTTCAATACGCGCGATACCGTATCCAAAAGCCGCTCAGGCTTGATCGGTTTTTGCAGCACACGCCGCACACCTAAATCGTTGGCTTGGGTTAACATGTCGCTGGAATCATCCGCTGTCACGATCACGACCGGAAGCTGGATGCTGTTAACAATCAGATAACGGCAAAAATCGAAACCGCCCTTGGGCGCCATATTGATATCGACCAGCGCCATATCAACATCGTTTTTCTGGATCTGCTCAATCGCGTCCTGCCCGTCGATTGCGCCAAGCACCTTATAACCTTGCGTCTTAAGAATGCTCACCATCATTTCGCGGCTGACATCGTTATCTTCGGCCACCAGTATCGTTATAAATGCTCTATCGTCCATGAAGCCTTCAACCTGTTAAATTCACAGCTATAAATATAGCCTTTTCCTGTCTATAATGGAATCGATGAAACAAACACGAAAAAACGAAGCCGGCGGGGTTCTGATTATTATTCTGGTGGCGGTCGCATTATTCGCCGCGCTCAGCTACACCGTTTCCAGCATGATGCACTCCGGCTCTCCCGACCATATATCGCAAGAAAAATCCAAACTGAGCGGTAGCCAGATGCTGGATTTCGGGCGGCAGATACGCCGCGTGATCCAGGATTTGCGCATCTCCAACGGTTGCACCACAGAAGACATCAGCTTCACCAGCGAAAGCGGCGACGATTACGAACACACTCCGGCTGCCGCGGATACATGCAAGGTGTTCCATACTGATGGTGGCGCGCTATCCTACCTTCCTCCCGTTAAAGAATGGCTGGCGAAAATCTCTCCCGTTCCGGCGCTACAAGGGACATGGTATTTCCCCGCGAATCTTTGCGCTGAAGATGTCGGCAGCGGCGCGACCGGATGCGGATCCGACGCTACGGATAACGAAGACATGATCATGATTTTGCCCTATATCTCCGAGCAGATTTGCGAAGAAATCAACCAGCAACTCGGCCTTGCCTCTATCCCTGTCGAAACCGGAGATGCCTGGCCCAGCGGCAGCGATACCTATGTCGGAAGTTTCGCCGACGACACCGAGCTCAATCAGGGCGGTCGCCAGCAAGGATGTTTCCAAGGAAGCGGTTCCAACACTCCCCCTTCGGGCACATATCATTTTTATCAGGTTCTTGTGCCTCGGTAGAACCCCCAACACTCTTTCCCCTCCCTAAGGGAGGGGATTAAGGGGAGGGTTTAGAATCTATGCTTAAACAGCACTATCCAACACCCCCACCCTGACCCTCCCCCTTGAGGGGGAGGGAAGAAAAAGGATTTCGCGCCTAACCGCCATAGGCTATAGTTCCGGCCATGAAATATGTTGTAACAGGATCGGCAGGATTTATCGGCGGCGCGCTGACAAAGCGGCTGAAGATGCAGGGCCATGAGATCATCGGTATCGACCCGGCGGATGGCAGCGGCGATATTCTGGATTTTGACGATCTGGCGAAAAAGGCAAGGGGCGCGGATGGAATTTTCCATCTCGGCGCTATCGCCTCCGTTCCGCGCACAATTGAAGACCCGAAAAATTCCCACGCGGTGAATGTGACGGGCACGCTGAACGTGCTCGAGGCCGCGCGCGTCGATGGCAATATTCCGGTCGTTTATGCTTCCTCCGCCGCCGTGTACGGTGATAATGATGCGTTACCGCTTTCGGAAAGCGAAACACCGCGCCCGCTTTCCCCTTACGCCGCGCATAAAATCGCCAACGAGATCGACGCCAAAAGTTTCGGCGCGGCCTACGGGCTTAAAACTTTCGGCTTACGTTTTTTCAATATTTACGGCCCCGGTCAGGACCCCTCCTCGCCCTATTCCGGCGTGATTTCGATTTTCCACGACCGCCTGCGCGCCCGCGCACCCGTCACGCTGTTTGGTGATGGTGGCCAGACGCGGGATTTCGTCGCGCTGGACGATGCGATGCAAAGCCTGATCATCGCCATGGAAAATGTGTCAGATAGCGCCCCCGTGGCCAATATCTGTACCGGCACGGCAATCAGCCTGCGCGATCTTCTGGATAGCTTCGGGCAAGTTATGGATGCAACCCCCGAAATTCAAACCGCTCCTCCGCGCGCAGGCGACATTAAATATTCCTACGGGAGCCCGGCGCTGTTCGCAAAACTTACGGGCTTTACCCCGCAAACCCCTTTATCCGAGGGGCTCAAAGCATTGATAAAGGCCGCGTGATGAAAGCCGTTTTCGTTCACGACGGGCGCTATACCGAACGGGACGGAAAAATCTACGCCGAGCAGGAGTTTTCCTACGCAAGCTGGCAGCCTTATCTCGCACATTTCGAGGAGCTGAAAATTATCGGACGGACCTTTGCATCCCCTGATATGCCAGAGCACAGCCGTTGTGATGGCAAGGGAGTTTCCTTCGCCCTTCAGCCCGCTTTAACTAATCCGGGAAATTTTCTTTTTAAACGCGGCATAGTAGCCCGCGCCATCACCCGCGAAATAGAACAGGCCGATGCGGTGATTTTACGCGGCGTGCAGGAAAATGCGGCGCTCGCCTTCATGGCTGCACGTAAACTGGGTAAGCCGCTCGCGCTGGAGGGCACGGGATGCATGTGGAACAACACATGGCATTACGGCACAGCGGCTGGAAAATTATACGCACCGTTTCGTTATCGTAACGCGCGCCGCACGTTTAAAGGGGCTGATGCGGTTATATATGTAACGCAGGATTTCCTGCAAAGACGGTATCCCACAAATGGATTTACGGCCAGTGCCTCGGACGTTAAATTGCCGCCGCCGGATGAAAAAATTTTACAGGCACGGCTGGAGCGCATCCGCAAATACGAACCCGGTCATGTCTGGAAAATCGGCATTATCGCGCCCGTTCATCACGCGCAAAAAGGGATCGATACCGCTATTATCGCACTGGCGCGTTTGCGCAAAAAAAGCGGGCCGGATTTCCGGCTGCATATTCTGGGCCGCGGCGAGCCTTCTCGATTACAGGCACTGGCAAGACGTTGCGGCCTCAGCGAACATGTGATTTTTGAAGGGACTCTGCCCCATGACAAGGTGGCGGACTGGCTCGATACGCTCGATCTTTACCTCCAACCAAGCCGGACGGAAGCCCTGCCGCGCGCCGCGCTGGAGGCCATGTCCCGCGCCCTGCCCGTTATCGCTTCGGATGCAGGCGACCTGCCTTATTTAATTGATCCGCATTTCATTCACCGCCGCAGCGATACAAAGTCACTAGCGGAAAAAATCGCGCTGCTTACTGCCGATCCGCGCCGCATGGCGGGGCAGGCGCGCCAGAATTTCGACACCGTCAAAACCCGTTTCCATCCGGAAGTGTTAGCCGCACAGCGCACGGCCTTTTGGAAACATTTCTACGATATCGTTCTAGCGCACAAAGACGCGGCGCAACCCCGCCCACGCGCCGGAAAGGTATAGCGAAAGAACGGCCTCATTCTCGTAAAGCCCGCTGACGCCAAAACGCGGCAGGGCGAAAAGATTATCCCCCGCCATCACACTGGCGCTTCGCATGGTAACGGCCAGCCTGTACCCGGCCTTACTCGCCAACGTAAATTCCCGCTCTCCGCACGCTTGCGCACCGCCATAAGGATAGGCGAAGCTGCTGACCTCCCGCCCCAGTAACTCTTCCAGATCGGTTTTGTTTTGAACAATTTCATTAAACGCCTGTTCTTCGTCCAGCTGCGCAAGATTGGCATGGCTCACACTATGCCCGCCGACCTCGATCATCGGACTTTGCGCCAGCGCCTTCACCCCTTGCGCATCGAGAAATTTTTCGCGGATGAGAGAGGGCACATCCATCCCCTGCGCGCTAAAAAATTCGTTCAGATGGCCGTGCCACATTTCATGCCCGCCGCGCACCAGCCGCGTGAGCTTGCGGTACGCCGCCTGTTTTTGCGCCAGCGTTTTGGTCGCGGCCCAGAACGGCCCGACCGCGATATGATCGTGACCCGCGATATAATGGGCGAGCCCCTCCCATTCGTAATCCGTGTCGGCCCCCAGCCTGCCCGAGGTTACAAAAACAGTTGCCGGAATATTGTATCGCTCAAGCAAAGGCGCGGCGATTTCCAGCGCGCTTTTATAACCATCATCAAATGTCAGGGCAACAAACCGCTTTCCCGCCGAATTTTCCAGCCGCGCCGGAATATCGGAAAGCCGCCCCGGCTCCAGCCCGCTTTGCGCAATATACTGCAAGGCGCGTTCGAAAAATTCCGCGCTCACGCTGCCCGCCCGGTTTACCGGATCACCGCCGCTAACAATATCGTGAAAAGCGAGAACGACGCCCCGCCCGCCATAGCGCGAGGCCAGAATTTCCGGCAGGCCCGCCGCCCGAATCGCCCGTGCGGCGAAAGGAACGATCTTTTGTTTCATACTCATGGGGATTAGTTTAAGATCAGGATCGCGCCACAACAAGAAATAACGCAAGCCTCTTCCTTCCTTCGTCATTGCAAGGAGGGCAAAGCCCGACGCGGCAATCTAGTTGCGCGCATCAGGGTGGAAATGACTCTTGTATCCCTAGATTGCTTCGCTTACGCTCGCAATGACGGTTGAAGGTCACTAATGGGAAAACCAGATTTTATAGGCATCGGCATGGAGCGCGCGGGCAGTTCGTGGTTGTTTTACATGCTGGCCGTGCACCCGCAAATCTGGGTGCCGCCGATTAAAGAGCTGCATTATTTCGAAGATCCGGGGCCGAATAAATGGCGTTACGGCCCGCATTTAAAGTCACGCGCATTGGCAAAGCTCGCCCCGTTTTTCAAAACGCCAGCAAGCCGCCCGCAATATTTCAAAAACACTTACGCCGAATATCTGGCATGGGATGCGCGGTATTTTTCGGGTACGCGTTCTGATCAATGGTACGCATCCCTGTTTGACGAAAAATTCACAAAAGGCCGGATTTGCGGAGAGGTCACAGCCGCCTATGCAGCGATGAATGAGGAACGAATTGCCGCGCTAGTGAAGCTGCACAAAAGTACCAAAATTATTCTATCCCTGCGCGATCCTGTGGAACGTATGCTCTCGGCCATGTTTCATGATTTTCGTAGCCTTCAGCGCCTGAAACCGGAACAGATCACAGAATCCATGATGTTGGAATGGTTGCGGAAACGGGCCGGCCAGAATCCGGCCAGTAACCGAGAGATTTTAGCACGCTGGCAAAAACATACGGATGCAAAAAATCTGATCGTGATCAATTTCGCCGATATTGCAAAAAATCCGGAAAAGTTGGTCAGCGGGCTTTACACGGCTCTTGGCGTTGATTCCTCCTTCCGACCCCCACCGGAAAAGCTGCATGAAAAGATTTTCAGTTTCCGCGATGATGCGCCCGACGTGCCTCCATCCATCCTTGCAGCGGCGCAGAAATTTTTCGCACAACCTGAAGGCGAAAATCATTTAACTGTTTCCCCGCGTGCGAAAAAAAGCTAATATTTATGCATCAGGAACAGGATAAGGTATGGCAAAAGAAGCCCGGAAAATCAGCCGGAAGGCGGCAACGCCCAAAGCGCCGAAAAAACGCAGCACGCCGGTAAAACCGAAAGGCAACGTGGACCAAGCCACGGTGCAGGCTTTCAGCGACCAGTGGACGCGTTTCGAGCGCAGCATCCGCGAGCGCGAGGAAGACAATAAACGCGTCTTTGACCGTTTCTTTTTTCATTTTCCGTGGAAGAAGCTTCCCGCCAAGGCAAAAGGTTTCGAGATCGGCTGCGGGCGCGGGCGCTTCCTGAAATATGTTGCGCCCAATGTGGGCCGCATCGACGCGGTAGACCCCAGCCCGGTAGCAATCGCGCAGGCGAAGAAATTCAATCCGGACCTTAAAAACGTCAAATATTATCAGGAATCGACGGGGGCGCTGTCGCTGAAAAATGGGGCTTACGATTTCGGTTACTCCTTCGGCGTGCTGATGTGCGTGCCGGACACACAAGCGGCGATAACCGAATGCGCGGACTTACTTAAACCCGGTGCGCCGTTCTGTCTTTACATGTATTACAATCTCGACGGGCGTCCGGCATGGTACCGCGGCCTGTGGCGCGCCAGCGACGTCCTGCGCCGGATTATCTGCCGCTTGCCCAAGGGTCCGGCCTTTTTCATTACCAATATGATCGCGGCCTTGGTTTACTGGCCGCTTGCGCGCGGCGCGGCATTAGCCGAAAAATTCGGCAAGAACGTTCATGATTGGCCGCTTTCCGATTACCGCCACAGCGCCTTTGCCCGTATGCGCGGCACCTCGCGCGATCGTTTCGGCACGCCGCTGGAAAAGCGTTTCTCCCGCGCGGAAATGACCGAAATGATGGAAAAAGCGGGGTTTGAAAATATCAAATATTACGATGGCCCGCCCTATTGGTGCATGTTCGGAACCAAGCGCCCCGCGCTTACAGTGGTGGAAGATACAGGGGCGAAGAAATAATAACCGTCATCCCCGCGGCGTTACGAAGTAACGCATCAACGGCGGGGATCCGGCTAGGTGGGTAGCAAAGCTGCCCGCATTCTCAGCCCCCCGAAGTTTAAGTCTTGCTTCGCAAGACCTCGGGGGTGACATTAGAAGGAAAATCTGAACCGGGAAATATTCCATGAGCAGCTTTCTATTTTTCCTGACCGTCATTGCGGGTTTCGGTGTATTCGCGGGGCTGGCCGTGCGCCGCGTGTTCGATGCGCCGTTTTTATTCGCTTTGCATTGCGTCGCGCTGATGGGCATTCCGCCGCTTCTCCACCTTCTCGGCTTTAGCCCTTCCGCTCTCTATCTTCAGAATTTCGACCGTGAAGCCGCCAATATCACACTGGCCTTTGTGCTGGCGCTTTTTCTGCTCGGCACAATGGCGGGATATATGGCGTTCCGGCGCATGCCGGTGGGCGGCTTTCTCTTTCCCGATTTCAACTATGCCCGCTCGCGGCCCATGATGATGACGGGGGTGATTGTGCTCACGCTATTGGGTTTTATCGTCGTACTCGCCCCGCTCACCGCAAGCGGGTTTAATGTAATCGGCGCGATTGCCGAGATTCGTCAGGGCGGATTTTTCTTCGGCGGGCTTAATTTCGTGCGCCAGTTCCTGTTTTTCGGCAGTATGATTTCCGGCGCGTTCCTCATCTCCCTTTTGCGTGAGCGCAAGGACGGTTACCCCGTCAGCCGGATGATGACCCGCTGCACGTTTGTACTTTTCATCGCCAATATCCTGATGAGCGTTCTTTTAGGCGGCAAAGCCTTCGTGATTTTCCCGCTGGCCGCCACGCTTCTGGCCTATGAGATTTGCGTGCGCGGAGGGGGATTTCGGCGCATCGTGCTGATACTTTCTCTGCTCGCCGCGCTGGTGGCGGGGATGCAGTTTTTCCGCAGCACCTACGTTTTCAAAACCGAAAGCAGCACAGCGCAGCAAGCTTATACCGGGCTTTATTTTATCGTCTACGATACCTCGCTTTTATATGTCGAGGGGCATAACAAGCGCTGGTTCACCGAAACGGGGGAGGATTTTAAAAACGCCTTTATCCTTCTGGTGCCGCGCATTTTCTGGTCGGATAAACCTGCGGCGCAGCTCACCGCCGGAAACCGTTTCGCCGCGCAAATCGCGCCTGACAGAGACAATCCCGGCGGCAAACCGCCCTACGGTTTTGCGCAATGGTATGTGAATTTCGGCTGGTTCGGCGTGCTTTTGGGCGGCATGCTGACGGGCTGGATACTGGCGCTGTTACAAGATAAATACCGTGACTTTGCCGCCAACCCTTTTTCCTTCGTCATCATGTTCCACGCCGTTTTCCTGCTGCTCGGCCCGTGGCCGGGGGGACTGCATAACACCTCCTTTCTGAATTACGCGCTTTATATCTTCCCGCTGTTTATTTTCAAATTCCTGACGCGGCGAAAGCTCTATAACTTCCCCAATAAGTAGTATTTTTGTTCTTGAAATGTTCCTCAGGTTGTGATAGGGTAATTTCTTCATAACACCGGAATTGTATCTGTTATTCAGAGCTGCCTTTGGGCGGCTCTTTTTGTTTTTAACCTTCAACCGAAAGAGACATCCATGAGACTAGGAACGGGTCTGGCCCACCCTAACGGCGCCGCTTTATCCGCATATTCCAAACCCGGCGGGTTTAACTGGGACTATACGTCCGAATTTTCCATCAAGCGCCGCGGACGCAGATACGCAACAGATTTCGACGCCTCGGCTTACGCCAACCCTGCCGGCACGACATACTATGTCGATCCCGCCTCGGGCAACGATTCCAATGACGGACTGGGAACGGGCACGGCTTTTGCCACCATCGAAAAGGCGCTGACCGCCACGGGCGCTTCGGTCATCATGTTAAAAAGCGGGTTTTATACATGGCAGGATGCAGGCTGGCTGAACAACCAACCCACCATTGCCCGCGATATCGCACTCAAGGTCTATGGCGGCGCGCGCGCGGTGGTACATGCCGGAAACGCCTTTTATAGCTGGTCACCATCAAGCGGCCAGACAAATACCTACCAGACCGGATACAACGCAGTGGGCAGCGTCATCGATTTAACTGACACAGACGAATACGGCTATCCCCTCCCCTTGACCAAACGCACAAGCATCGCAGAGGTAGAATCCAATCCGGGGTCGTATTATTATCCGACTTCCGCGCCGTTTAACCTTTACGTGCACACCCATGACAGCCGCGCGGCGGACAGCAACATTATCGGTTTTCAGGTCAAGGATAATTTCGACATCCGCGCGGCCCATAATGTGTATGCCGAGAATATAGATTTCTGGGGCGGGCGTTATCCGCTTGTGTTCCAGAATGTGGACGGCGACGGCGCGCATCTGGTGTTTAAAAATTGCAGCTTTTGTTACGGCTCCACGTTTGAGGGCGTTCGCCTTCGCGATGTCACACGCGGCACGTTCCTGCGCTGCACTTCGGCCTATAATGTCGGTGACGGCTTTGCCTACCGCCAGAATGTGTTCACCACGCAGACGGATATTCTGGAAGTCGATTGCCGCGCCTATAACAATGTCGATCTGGCCGAAACGGCGAATAACATCAACGGCTCGTCCGCCCATGACGGCGTGCGCGTTATCCGCATCGGGGGCATGTACCGCAATAATGCGGGCGGGCAAATCACCGACACCCATGCCGGAACCCAGACCCTCAATCTGGGATGCGCGGCGGGCGAAAGCATCGCCGCCACGCAAAACGGCGTGGACGATACGGGATACCGCGTGACCTCCGGCGCGGCGCTTTGGATGGAGAACGCGAAAGCAACCGGAAGCTATTACGACCGCGTCAACAGCTCCTCAACTATCACCAGCACGCGTAGCTTCACCGGCACCGGCCCGGCGGGGGATAGTGGCACAATCTCGTAATTATTTGTCATCCCGAACGCCTATAGGCGGAGGGATCTTCGTCCTAAACGATAAAAAGAAGATCCCTCCGTGCTTGCGCACGTTCGGGATGACATTTCTGGTTTCATTCCGGTGCCCCTCCCTCCGCCTCACGCCGGGATGACAGGCATGGGGGCGGGTGCTATAAAAGAATCAGGATTTAACCTGACGGGCGCTCGCCTCCATGCTTTTCAATTCCGTTCATTACCTGATCTTCTTACCGCTTGTGGCGGCGGTGTATTTTGCCCTGCCGCAAACAGGGCGACGGTACTGGCTGCTGGCGGCGAGCGTTTATTTCTACGCTGTGTTCTCGATCCCGGTGATATTGCTGCTGGTTTACGCCTTAGTACTGAATTACAGCGCCGCGCTGGCGATTGAAAAATCGCAGCGTTACAGGCGCGCCGTTCTGGCTCTCGCGATCACGGGCAATCTGGTCATGCTCTTTGCCTTTAAATATTTCGATTTTTTCGCCGCCAATATAAACGCGCTGGCGGGCGGGGAATTCCTGACGCTTACCCATATCATTCTGCCGCTGGGAATTTCGTTTTATACATTTCAGGCGATTTCCTACATCGTCGACGTTTACCGGGGCACGATAAAGGCCGAGCGCAATTTCCTCGACGTCGCGCTTTATCTTGCCTATTTCCCACAGCTCGTGGCGGGGCCGATCATGCGGGCGGGCGATCTGATCCCGCAGTTTGGCGCAAAAGCGCCCTTCGATACCGTCCGCGTTTTCAGCGGGTTTTTACTGCTTGTCTGGGGGCTAAGCAAGAAACTCTTCATCGCCGATCCAATGGGCGACATTGCAGATCAGGTTTTTGCTACGCCCGAAACCATGAGCGGCGCGGCGTTGCTCACCGGAACATATGCGTTCAGCGTTCAGATTTTCGCCGATTTTTCCGCCTATACCGATATGGCCATCGGCTCCTCGCGCATTCTCGGCCTGCGCCTGATGGAAAATTTCCGCCTGCCTTACCTCGCTACGTCGTTGCGGGATTTCTGGCGCCGCTGGCATATTTCGCTCTCCACATGGCTGCGCGATTACCTCTATATCCCGCTGGGCGGCAGCCGTCAGGGCTTCCCCCGCACCGCCGCCGCGATCATGGTGACGATGGTTCTGGGCGGGCTGTGGCACGGGGCGAGCTGGAATTTCCTGATCTGGGGTGCGCTGCACGGCGCATTTTTGATCGGCGAAAAATTACTCCCCCTGGGGGGTGCAAAAACAAAAAACAAAATGAGTAACTGGTTTTTCACCTTTCACGTCATATGCTTAGGGTGGATATTTTTCCGCGCCGAAACATTATACGGCGCGCTAACGGTAATCAAAGGCATCGCAACATGGCAAAACGGCGCGTCCGTGAGCATCGCACCGCTCTTCGTTCTCGCCGGGCTTTTGGGAACGCAAGTCTTACAAACCCGTATCGACGTGCACGGTTTTTTCCTGCGCCATGCCGCGCTAGGCCGCTGGTTTGCTTACGTCGCGCTAGCGCTTTGCATGATCGCACTTTTGGGCGGGCGCTCGCCGGAATTTATTTATTTTCAGTTTTAGGGAGGGGAAAATGCAAAATAAAAACGTCATTGCGAGGAGGCCGAATGGCCGACGCGGCAATCTGAAGATTGCTTCGCTACGCTCGCAATGACGGAGAAGAAGAGGATATAAAGCATGCGCAGAATTTTACTCGATCTTCTGATTTTCCTGACCCTCTTCGCGGCGGCGGAGATTTCGCTGCGCGTTTTCGCGCCGGAAACAAAGCGCCTGATTTTCACCGAAAAAATCACCGGCGGGCATGAAATCGCCTATAACGAATACGAATTACGCGACGAAGCGTTTCCTATTCAAAAGCCGCGCGGACAAAAACGTATTATAGCCTTGGGCAATTCCACCACTTTCGGTTCCGGTGTGGCGGCAAACGAAACATGGCCAAAAAAGCTACAGGAAAAACTGGGGCCGAAATGGTTCGTGATAAATGCGGGCGGGCAGGGTTCCAGTTTGTCCAAGGGGATAGAATTTATGGAGGGTCAGGGACTAGAATTTGAACCGGAAATCATCATCTTCGCATTTTCCCCTTCGATGATTGCGCCGTCAAAAACCTCCAGCGGCGGAGAATTACGCCGCCTGCTTTTGCCGCTGCACAAGGCGCTGCACGCCAGCTACGCCTATAGCGCGTTCGATTTTTACGGGCGCAAAAATCTTTACCGTCTCGGCATTTTGCGCGATTCCCCGCGCGTGCTTTATGCTTATCAGGAAGAATCGGAACCAAGCTATACGGAGTTTGCCCGCGATCTTGAGCGCCTCAGCGCCCTTGCCCGCACGCATGATATAAGGTTGCTCGTCCTCGGCATTCCTTCTTTGTTCGAACTCGGTGATGACTTTGAAAACAACCCGCGCCGTTTTCCCCTCGATCAAATCCGCATACAGCCTCTTGATCAAATTGCGGGTCTTGCGAAGGAACAGAACATCCCGTTTACCGATCTACGCGAAGGCTTAAAATCCGGCCCGCACGCCTACATTCCCGGCGACTATACCCACCTGAACGCGGCTGGCCACGAAGCGGCGGTGCAGGCAATTTTACAGCGTATAAAATAAATCCCGAAATTTGCGCCGCTCCTTTCCTGTGGTAGCATGAGCTATTGCCGCTGCGTTTCACGCTTTATTACGGTCCGTTGTTCATGCGCAAATCTACTCTCGCGATTTTACTGGCTCTTTGTCTTCTTCCCGCCGCCGCGCGGGCCGATAGCGCGCTGACGCCGCTGAATAGCCTCGACCTGCGCGATCTTGACCGCGGTGAAGGGTTGATTGCGCAAGACCCGTTTTCCACCGCGTTTGAACCGCGCCATGTCGGCGCGTTCCTGCTCTATCCGCTGCTGGAAATCGAAGGCGCGTATAACGATAATATTTACGCCAACGTTTCCCGTGAAACATCGGATTATATCGGCTCCGTGAAACCGCAGGCCGTATTGCAAAAACCGTACGGACGGCATTTTTTTGAATGGCGCGGTGCGACCGAAATTCAGCGCGCGCTGGAGGAAAGCTCGGAAGACATTGAAAATTACGACACCGCTTTCCGCGCGCGGTTGGAGGCCCGAAACGATCTGATCATCCCGCTGGAAGCCGGATATAAAATCGATCATGCGGAGCGGAAAAATTCCCGCAGCAGCCAAATCGCCGCCACGCCGTTCAAGGATGAAACGCTTCACGCCAAAGGCGGCCTCCTCTACACGCCAGGGCGGTTCAAGCTCAGCCTGATCGGACGGGCGGCATCCTTGCGGCTTGACGATAACACCGATCTATTGAGCGGCGCAGCGATCGACCGCGACGTGGCCGACCGTAACGTTTACGGTTTGACAGTGGAAACCGCCTATGAATTTCACCCGAACTGGGCGCCGTTTATTCAGGGCGGCTATCACCGTGAGGATTTCCAAAATTTGCGCGGCGGGGTTAATCAGGACAACACCACATGGCGCGGTCTTGCGGGGCTGAATTTCGATTATAAGGGGCTGGTAACGGGCCGCCTCGGCGCGGGAACGGACTGGCGCGATTTCGATGCACCCAGCGTGGAAGATACCACCAATTTTGCGCTCGAGGGCTCGCTGACCGCCAATATATCCCGTCGCACGCAGCTTCTGGGCGAAGTTTCGCGTATCACGATTACCGATAACGATCTTCTCGCCGGACTGGTCAGCACGAAAACGGGATTGGGCGTGAAACACGAACTCCGTCCCGATCTCTATCTGCTGGGCGATGCGGGCTATACGCTCGAGGATTTTGAGGCTTCAACGCGCGAAGACGATATTTATTCCGCCGGATTATCCCTGCAATACATTTCCGGCCCCGCCTTACGTCTGGCCTTGGAATATGATTACGAGCAGCGCGAGAGCAGCGCTGCCAGCCTCGATTTCACGCAGAACGTCATCATGCTGCGGTTGTTGGGGAGCCTTTAAAATTCGCGCAAAAAATCAAAAACGCCGGAGCGTTCGATCACGGTTTTCCAGCGGCGGTTGGTAACGTCCGGTGTTTGAAACCGGAACGAAGTGATATTTTCCGGCGTCAAATTACTGAAATCCGGCGACAGCCAAAACATTTTCGCGCCCTGCATCCTCGCGAAATTTTCGGCCCAGCGGTATTTCATGCTGACGATCGGCAAACCAAGGGCGCAATATTCCAGCACTTTGGTCGCCGTCTGCACGTTGAACGGGAATTCATCGGGCACGAGATTGAGCGCATGGCGACCCTTGGCCATGTATTTCGGCACGTCGTTATAGGGCACGCGTCCGGCGAAGATAATATTCTCATACTTGCTGAAATGTGCACGCGCTTCCTTGTCCACCGTACCGATCAGCAAAATGGTGGAGCCCTTCATGTGCTTGGAAAAATGATCGAGAATGCGCATAACCTCCGGCCCGCGGTGCATGCTGCCCGCATAAACGAAATCATATTCCGGCGTTAAGGGCTGCTCGAAAAACTGCGCCGCAATGCCCATATCGCGCAGGGAATAGGGCACGCCGTCGCGGAAATTAAACCCGCGGTGAACGATTTTGTTCAGAAATACCCGCCGGTCGGGCTTGCGGTTCAAAAGCTTTTTGACCTGATTGCGCAAATGCGGGAAAGGCGGAGCGGAAAAGGAATTATATTCATGCACCACGTACCGCCCGCCGCCCTTGATATCCATGCCCATGAAGCGCCAGACGATATCGAAATCATTGGAATCGTAACCCGGCACATCGGTGGAAATATAGGGCGTGACCTTGGGAAACGCGCCGCGCAGATACCGGACATAGGCATCAATCTCCGGCAAGTAAGTGGCTTCGGGTCTTTCGAATAAAATGCTCGTCATGCTTTAGCGCTTTACGATGTGATGAAGGATTAAACCGATCAAAAGGCTGCGAAGACTATGATACAACGCCAGCGGCTTGCGGCGCCATGAATTATGTTTCATCCGCGCGCGAAAGGCGTCGTAAAATTGCCGCCAGCGGCGTTTAACCGAGATCGAGCCGGACACGACGGAGCGCCGGATCAGCGGTTCCTCAAGCATGGCGAGCTTGCCCTCCTTCGCCATACGCATCCAAAGCTCCATATCCTGCGCGGTTTTATAGCTTTCATCATACCCGCCCAGCGCGCGAAGGGTTTCGGCACGGATTAAGGCGGTGCTGTGCGGGAACGGCGTTTTGAGGAAGGTTATTTTTTGCAGCTCTTGATCGCCATAAAACCCCCACGTGCCGTGCGATCCGTCTTCGTAATAATCGTCTGCGTTACCGCCCACCACAACCACATCCCGGTTTTGTTCCAGCACGGCAAGCTGTTTTTCAAACCGGGTGGGATAGGACAGATCATCCGCGTCCTGCCGCGCGATATAGGTTCCTTTGGCCAGTGCCAGCCCGCGATTGAGCGCCACAGTCAGGCCCGTATTTTCCTGATGGTGAATGCGCAGCCGCGCGTCGTGCCGCGCCATTTCATCCAGCAACGCGGGCGTTTCATCGGTTGAGCCGTCATCGATAATGATAAATTCGAAATCGCGCATGGTTTGATCAAGGATGCTTTTTACGGCAGCGCGCACATGGTCCGCGCCGTTGTAAACGGCCATGACGACGGAGATTTTGGGATTATCGGCGCTCATGTATTTTTCCCCGCGAGTTTTGTGATCAAGGCGATTTCCTGTTTTACCGTAATCTCGAGGCTCTGGGTATTTACAATCTGCGCCCGCGCAGCTTGCCCCAGTTTTGCCTGCAACGCCTCATCGCCCATCAGGCGGGTGAGCGCGGGGGCGATCGCATCCTCTTCCTTACCACATAAAAGCCCGGTTGTTTCATGCGCGATCACATTGGCGATACCCGGAACGTCCGCCCCGATGACCGCGCAGCCGCAGGCCATAGCCTCCAGCAGGGTTTTCGGGTTCCCCTCGTAATGCGAGGGCAGAATATACACGGGATATCGGTTATAGAGCGCGGGCAATTGATCGTTGGGCAATGTGCCGAGAAAATTGACCTTGGCCTCTAGTGCTTTGGCGAGGGCTTTCAGTTCGCTTTCAAGCTCACCCGCTCCGGCGATATCGAGCGTATAGTCGGTCTTTGCTACGGCCTTGAGCAAGGCGGCGAGATTTTTTTGTGCGTTCAGGCGGCCCACGAATAATACGTGACCGGATTTTTTTTCCTCCGTCAGCAGTTTGAAACGTTCCACGTCGATCCAGTTAGGGCGCAAATCAATCTTGCCCGCCGGAATACCGAAATTCTTCTGCACAAAATCGGCATCTTCCCCCGTCGCCACACAGATATGATCGGCGGCGCGGTAGCTTAGAAAACTGATCAGCCAGATAAAGGCGCGGCGGAAAAACCCGTGGTTCTGCCGCAGGGTAAAATCGTAAAGCTCAAACCCGCAGCGTAAAATCAAAGGGCGTCGGTAAAGAATTTTGGCAATCACCGCCACCCACGCGCCCCACATCTGGTTGGTTTTATAAACTCCGCCATCATTCTTAAGTTCGGAACGCAAGGCAAACGGCGCGTAAAGCGAAGCCAGAGCGCGAAGAGCCTTGTTTTTCGGACGGGCCATGTAACAGTAAATAGGAACAACTTTCAGAAACGGAAAACGCGCAGCAATTTCGCGCTCTTCCTCTCCGCCCCAGCTTATGATTGTGGTCTCCACGCCTTTGGCAGCCAGCTCTTCGTATAAACGCAACTCACGGGCGAGCAAGCCCTTTTCCTGCCAAAGGGCAAGGGATACATCCCACGTCATCCATAATATAAGGCGGTTATTTTGGTTCACCCCTTTTCAAACCACAAAACCGGGGGTCGAGCAAGGGATGACGACGGGGAAAAGGATTACTCCCTAACCTCTTCCTCTTCGTAATCGGACGGTTCGGAGCCTTCGGCCTCTTCATCCTGTCCGCTTTCAGGGGCGATCTCGTAATCAAAGACCAGCTTGCCGTCCTTGTAATCGACAATGACGGTGCCGCCTTCGGAAAGCTTGCCGAACAGGATTTCCTCGGCCAGCGGGCGCTTGACCTGTTCCTGAATAACGCGCCCCAGCGGACGCGCACCCATAGCGGGGTCGTAACCTTCCTCGGCCAGATGTTTACGCGCCCGGTCGGTCAGGTCGATCACAACGTTTTTATCGGAGAGCTGGCCCTCCAACTGGATGACGAATTTATCGACAACCTTTTCAACCGTTTCGGGTTTGAGGTTCTGGAACGGCACGATGGCATCCAGACGATTGCGGAATTCCGGCGCGAAAGTCTTGGTGATCGCCTCGTTATCGGCATAAGAATCGCCGTCATCGCCGATTGTGCGGTTAAAGCCCACGGGGGTTTTGGCAATCTCGCTCGCCCCCGCATTGGTGGTCATGATCAGGATGACATTGCGAAAATCGATGGTCTTGCCGTTATTATCCGTCAGCTTGCCGTAATCCATGACCTGCAGCAAAATATTGAACAGATCGGGATGCGCCTTTTCAATTTCGTCCATCAGCAACACGGAATGCGGGTGCTGGTCGATTTTATCGGTCATCAGCCCGCCCTGCTCGAAACCGACATATCCGGGCGGCGTACCGATCAGGCGCGACACGCTGTGGCGCTCCATATATTCCGACATATCAAAGCGGATCAGCTCGATGCCCATAGTCTTGGCAAGCTGCCTGGCGACCTCGGTTTTCCCTACGCCCGTGGGGCCGGAGAACAAATAGGAGCCGATGGGTTTTTCCGCATCGCGCAGACCCGCGCGCGCCATTTTGATGGAATCGCACAATACCTCGATGGCTTTGTCCTGATCGTAAACCATGGTTTTCAGGTCGCGCTCCAGATTGGCGAGCGATTCTTTGGCGTCCTCGTTCATCGTTGCCGCGGGGATGCGCGCGATAGCGGCCACGACGCCTTCAATATCGGCCTTGGTGATCTCGGTCTTGCGCTCTTCGGGTTTGACCAACATCTGCGCCGCGCCGCATTCGTCGATAATATCAATCGCCTTGTCGGGCAGTTTGCGGTCGCCGATATATTTATCGGACAGACGCACCGCCGCCTCGATGGCTTCTTTGGTGTATTTGACCTTGTGGTGCTTTTCGAAATGGGGTTTCAGGCCCATCAGAATGGCAATCGCATCCTCGATGCTCGGCTCGTAGACGTCAATCTTCTGGAACCGGCGCACAAGGGCGCGGTCTTTTTCGAAATGGTTACGGTATTCCTTATAGGTCGTGGAACCCATGCAGCGCAGCGCGCCGCTGGACAGCGCGGGTTTGAGCAAGTTGGAAGCATCCATCGCCCCGCCGGAAGTCGCGCCCGCGCCAATGATAGTATGAATTTCGTCGATAAACAGGATCGAGCCGTCGATATCCTCAAGCTCCTGCAGCACCGCCTTGATGCGTTCCTCGAAATCGCCGCGATAGCGCGTTCCGGCCAGAATCGTACCCATATCGAGGGAATAGATCACCGAATCCTGTAATACTTCGGGCACTTCCTTTTTGACGATGCGAAGCGCAAGTCCTTCGGCGATCGCGGTTTTACCCACGCCGGGGTCGCCCACGAAAAGCGGGTTATTCTTGGAACGGCGGCATAAAATCTGGATCGCGCGCTGCACTTCCGCATCGCGCCCGATGAGCGGGTCGATCTTGCCCTTGGCCGCTTTTTCATTGAGATTCGAACAATAGGTATCGAGCGCCTCGCCGCTTTTAACCTCGTGATTTTCCGGGTTTTCGGTGCCACGCGGCGTTTTGGCCCCGCCTTCGCCCTGCGAGGGCACTTTGGCGATGCCGTGGGAAATGTAGTTCACCGCGTCAAAGCGCGTCATATCGCGCTCCTGCAGGAAATAAACGGCGTGCGACTCGCGTTCGGAGAACAGCGCTACCAGCACGTTCGCGCCCGTGACCTCTTCGCGGCCCGAAGATTGCACATGGATCGCCGCGCGTTGCAACACGCGCTGGAACGCCGTGGTCGGCTTGGCTTCCTCGGCATCCGTATTCACGAGATAGGTCAGCTCGTTTTCGATATAAACGCCGATCTGGTCTTTGAGTTCGGGCAGGGAAATGCCGCAGGAGCGCAGCACGGCCATCGCGTCCTGATCTTCCGTCAGCGCGTATAAAAGATGCTCCAGCGTCGCATATTCGTGATGCCGCTGGTTCGCGGCGTCGAGGGCTTTATGGAGGGTTTGTTCTAGATTGCGAGATAACACTACGCTTTGCTCCGTGTTGGATGATCAGATAATCGGATGATCAGAATATCAGAATTTCGCCTTCCGATCATCTGATAATCCGCTACTCCTTCTCCATCGTGCATTGAAGGGGTTGTTCGTTCGCGCGGGCGAAATCCATGACTTGGGCCACTTTGGTTTCGGCGACTTCGAAGGTAAAGAGGCCGCAAACGCCAACACCGCGGCGGTGCACGTGAAGCATGATGTCGGTCGCTTCGTTACGGGTTTTGGAGAAAAAACGCTCCAGCACATGGACGACGAATTCCATCGGCGTATAATCGTCGTTCAGGATCAAAACCTTATAAAGCGCGGGTTTTTTGGTCTTGGGCCGGGTTTTAAGCATGACGCCTGTCTCCGGCGCGCCTTCCTCGCGGGCCGGGCCCTCGCCGGGATTATGCGGCGGGGAATCATAGCCCGGATCATCGAAATCCGGATCTTCGTCGTCCGCCCTGACTTCCTGCGTTTTCATCAAATCTTTCATTGTTTCAATGACCGGCATGGCCATGCTCCGTTATCCTCATTTCAATGAAATAGGCTCTTGTTTCATTCTATCAATTCCTGCCCTTTGGAATCAAGATATATGCCAAAGCAAAAGCCCCGATCGCATGACCGGGGCTTTTATATTGTGTGGCTACAAAACGGCGGCTTAAGCGGCCATTTTCTTGTTGGCTTTGTTCATTGCCTTGTTCATCTGCGCGTTCAGAGGCTCGGCCGCTTCGGTCATCAGCTTAACGCTCATTTCAGAGATTTTTGTCGTGTTCTGAACGAAATCATCAAAGCTGGCTTGTGCCATTTTGCTTTGTGTTTCCGCGAACTCGTTGATTGTCTTGCTACTCAACGCAGTTTTGGCAAGCTCGGCCTGCTTTTCCGCAGCGCTTTGAGTCATAGCAATCGCCGCGCGGCTAAGCTCTTCAAAGCCCTTGGCAAACAGTGCGCCGAATTTCATGAAGGCGTCCATGTTCTCACGGCCCATCACGGCTGCCTCTTGCGTCATTTTGTCGAATTGTGCAGTAGATTGGTTCATCATCGTCTCCATCGTTGGGTTAGTGGCGAAAGACATACTCTGTTTGAATATCTCTTCCATATTAGGCATTTTCGGCATTGAAAATGCTGTAAAACTTGTAGCTTTGGCGGCCTTCTTAGCCGTTTCGTTCATTGTACGCGTAGCGGCCTTTTGCGAGGCTGCCGCTTTTTTAACAGACTTTTTGGTGGCCTTGGCTGTAATAGATTTTGCCGCCTTGCGGGCCGACGCGGTTTTCTTTGCCTTTACAGAAGAAGCAGGTTTTGGTGCTTTCTGTGGTTGTTCTTGTTTAGCTTGGGGTGCAGTTTCGGTCTTGTCCTGATCAGCGCCTTGCGCGGAAGAAGAGGCCGAATTTGTTGCGGCTGGCTGTTGAGGCTCCTTCGCTTCGTCTTTTTGGCCTTGAGCAGCAGCACTTTGCGCGGCTTTTTCTGCGCGCTCCGCACTGCTCGGCAATGCCGTCACATTAGCAGGTAATTTGGGAGCATCCTGCGTTTTTTGCTGCGCTTCCGGAGATTGGGACTGAGCATCGCTTGCCATGATTTATCCTTTTATTTTTCTGTATTTGTTTTAGCGGACCATTATTGCGCCGCACAAAATACTGCTCTGAAAGTACCAACTCTGCCGCACCGCGTCAAGTGGTTTTTGCATTGCACAATCATTTCAATAACCTATCCAGATAACGATTTCATACCCCTGTAGGTAAAAATTCGGGTCCGGATTCAGTGCGTGCTTCGTCATAAGAAGATTCGACAAATTGGGGAAAAAAAGGTAATCTATAAAAAGAGTGTTTGGTGCGTTCGAAGTGTCCCACCTATAATCAAAAGCAACCACAACCCCTAAGATTTGCGAGAGCCTTTTCCTATGACTCCACAAACCGCGCACCGTGTTTCGTTCCTTCAAAAACAAGGGTGGAAACTCGGTCTGTGGCTGGGCGTTCTGGCGTGCGTTCTTATTATTTCAGGCGTTCGTCCGGCTGCGGCGGCTGAAAATCCCCGTTATGCTTCTATTGTAATGGACGCTGATACGGGCATGATTCTTTACCAAAGCAATGCGAATAAAAGCCTCCATCCCGCTTCCCTTACCAAAGTCATGACACTGATCATGTTATTCGATGCCATCGAGCAAGGGGACGTTTCCTTGTGGGACCGCATTACAATTTCCCGCCATGCCGCGAGCATGCAACCCAGCAAGCTTGATCTTCCCGCCGGGTCGTCCATTCGCGTGCGTGATGCCATTTTCGCGCTGGTTACAAAATCGGCCAATGATATCGCTGTGGCCGTAGCCGAACATCTGGGCGGCACAGAAGAGCATTTCGCGCAGATGATGACCGCCCGGGCGCAGGATTTCGATATGACCCGCACGCGGTTCCGTAACGCTTCGGGCCTGCATGATCCCCGCCAGATCACCACAGCGCGCGATATGGCGAAAATGTCGCGGATTTTAATTACCCAATACAGCCAGCATTACACCTATTTCTCCAAGCGCAGCTTTACCTATCGCGGCAAAACATATCAAAACCACAATAAGCTGTTGGGCAAATATCCCGGCATGGACGGACTGAAAACAGGCTATATCCAGCCCTCAGGCTTTAATCTTATTGCCTCTGCCGTCCAAAATAACCACCGCCTGATCGGAGTCGTATTCGGCGGGCGCAGCTCGGCCTCGCGTAATGCCCATATGGTACAGCTTCTGGATAACGGCTTCAGCAAGCTTGGCGAAGTGCAGGTTGCCAATGCGCAAACACCTGTTCCGGCGCGCAAACCGGGTATCCTGATGGCTTATGCACATTTAAACGAGCTTAACCCCGTTACCACGCAAACGCCCCAGACCGTGGCGGCCAACCAACGCTGGCAAGAGCTAAACGAAGCCATGCAAAACGGCATGTTCGGCGAAATGATCGGCGAAGGGGACTTCGATCCCGCCAGTTCACGCCGCATTGAAACAGGCCTGATGGCGATTTCCGCGCACCGCGAACAACAGCAGGGTGGTTTCTTCAAAAAGGCGCTTGCTAAGGCAACCAGTTCAAACCCGCTCAAACTGGCCGCTTTTTCCTCTAATGATAACGAGCGCCCTGTAATTGACGCCCCCATCACCCCCGAAGGCTGGGCGATCCAGATCGGCGCGTTCAAGGGGCGCAACAAAATCGATCAGGCCATCAAGGAGGCTTTCCTGACCCTGCCCGAGGATTTAAGCCATTCCAATCCAGTCATCGTACCGCTTAAAACCTCCAGCGGCTGGGTATTCCGCGGTCGGCTGACAGGCTACACCAAAGAGCAAGCGATGCGGGCCTGTAAACTGATTCAGGAATGTATGCCGATCGCTCCCAGCGCAAGGTAATCTTATTTCTAAGGCGTCTTACCATGAAATTTTCCTCTTATCCCGTTTCAGAACCACGCCGGAACGAACAGGGTAACGTGCTCTTCATGATTTTGATCGCTGTGGCTCTGATTGGCCTTCTCAGCGCCGCGATCATGAACGGCGGCAATACCGACAGTGCCAATATCGACGATGAATCCCTTCTGATCAAGGCAACCGAGGTCCAGCGTTATGCCTCCGAACTGGAACGGGGTGTGACCTATATCGTCGGCCAGAACGGCAAAAGCGAGAACGATATCCGTTTTGCTCATCCTGACAATAATTCCGAATACGGCAACCTCAATCTTGATCCCGATCCGTCCGATCAGGTGTTTCATCGTGACGGCGGCGGGGCGAGTTACCGCCTTCCTCCCTCCGGCGTAAATGACGGCAGTCCGTGGGAGTTTTACGGCGGCACCGCTATTCCGGGTGCGGGCTCGAACCGCGCGGAGCTTGTCGCCGTCCTGCCCAACGTGACGCAGCAATTTTGCACCCTGATCAACAAGGTAAACGGCCAGACGGACACCCAGCCCCTTGATACGGGCGCGGGTGCCGCTTCCGGCGGGAGCCCCGGCGAATGTATCAATATCGGAACATTAGGACGGTTTGATGACTCTCAGCAATTTTACACGACAACTAATACGCTGGACGTAAACAGCTTCACGCAAGTTCCGGCCCTGCAGGCCTGCGTTCAGTGCTCCAGCGGCTCCTATCACTTCTATCACGTGCTTTTGACGCGTTAGTTAAATTATTCCGGAATTTTGAAAATCCGCGGGCGCGGCTCGGAAAGATCGGCAATCTGCCCGCTCATGGGGAAGCTGTAATTAAACGCCCCCACGACGCGCCCCGAATCCGTATCGACCATGCGCAAATTGATCAAAAGATCGTTCCCATCGCGTGTATAGGTACCGTTTAAAAGCACCGTCGAGGGGGTGCGCCCGGCGAATTTCAGATCATGCCCCTTTTTATCAAACGGGCCCAGCGGCGTGGGGCTGTCCTCGTCCTCTACAGCTGTCAGATCGACATTATAACCAAGCTGGGAGAACCGCACGCCCACTTGCTGCGGGATGATCTTGCCAATCCGGGATGTGATATTGGGCTCGTAAGCCTCGCCCAACGGGCTGACTTTGATAATCGTCTGGTCCTTGATGAAGGTGCGCGCCTGATGCGCCAGGAAATCAGCAGCGGCGTAGTTTTTCTCGGACATATTGACGTCTTCGTACTGGAAAATACCGTGGGCCGCGCTGTCCATAAGCGCCAAAGAGCAGCCGCCAAGAAGGAGCGGGGCCAGTGTAACGGCGGCAAGAATAGTAAGATGCTTCTTTTTCATGGTCTAATTACCGTTGCGGCTTGCCGATGATGTCGTCATAAAATCTAAGCGCGAATTTATCGTTATCAAAACCGTAGGCCGTAACGTCATGAACGCTGCGCGCTACACCGATAATGCCCTGATTATCAAACAGCGTCAGGGAAAGAGCCAGCGGGCGGTGAGGTTTCCGGTCGGGCGCAGGGGCCTCGATATCGGAATTCAGGCGGTAGTGATTGGCGGTATCGCCCGCTTGCGGCGCTTCCTTGGCTTCGAACCGCATTCCCAGCGAAAAGGCGGGAGAGGCGCTCAGCACATAACCGCGTTTCATCAACTCCTCGCGCAGCACAAACTCCATGCTCAGCTCGAACGGATCGGCTTTGGTGTCCAGAGGCTCCAGATAAACCGAATCGGTATTTAATTTATATTCGCGCTGTACCTGCCCGATCAAATCACCGGCAATCTCGCGCAAATTGGCCAGAATTTCGGCGTTTTTCTCCGCGCTGTATTCATAGCCCAGCGTATAATATTCGGGCCCCGGCGCCGATCTGAATTCCTTGCGGTGATGAGCGTAACCAGTGGGAAGGCCGTTGGGCTCATCGAAACGGGAACACCCCGCCAATAGGACCAGAATAAGCAAAGAGGGAATAAGGCGCATAGCAATCTCGCTTGAATGAAGGGCGCGGGAAGGGCGGCCCGAATTAATATCACATGCGATTCTACCAACTCTTGCGCGCTTGGTACAGCCCTTGAAATCCGGCACGGCTTAAACGCGTCTATACGCTCTGCTGTGCCTTTTGCCGCCCGGCCTCGGACAGCCAGCACATAGGCTTTACCCGCGTATCGAGCGGGCGCAAATTGTTCATCACCAGATCACCGCACCGCAGCGCGTTTTGCACCGCCTTGCGGCCATAGGTGCGGTAGGCGGCCTCCAGATCCTGCGCGCCTGCCGTTCCCCCGAAATAAACCTCCAGAAGCAAAAAATCCGATAGTATCATTTCCTCCCCTAAACTTTTTGAAAACAGGAGCGGGCAGAAATCCCGCTCCAAACGATATTGATAATCATTCTCAATTAAGGAGTGGGAAAAGTCAAGAAAGAGAAAACAGGATATGCACAGATGAAATTATATCCTGCTGTCATTCCAGCGAAAGCTGGAATCCATAGTGACTATATTACGAATGGATCCCTGCCTTCGCAGGGATGACGAACAGTAAAACAATCTGTTCTAAGCCGCCTGCCCGCGTTTTTTGAGAGAATTGGTAGTGCTGTGGCCTTCCTGTGCCGGAATGATGACGACGCGCCCGCCTTGCGCCTTGACGCTCGGCGCTTCGGGAATCTGGTCGAGCGTATAATCGCCGCCCTTGAAATACAGATCAGGCTGCAAAGCCTCGACGAGCGCGCAGGCGGTGTTATCCACGCCCTCTTCCTCCGCCCCGAATAGCACGACCAGATCGACAGCCGAAAGGGCCGCCAGCACGGCGGCGCGGCTGGCCTCGTCATGCACGGGACGGTCTTCGCCCTTTAATATCCGCACGGATTTATCGTGGTTAAGGCCGACAATCAGGCGGTCGCAACGCGCCTTGGCATCGGCCAGATAGCTGACATGGCCGAAATGCAAAATATCAAAACACCCGTTGGTAAGCCCCACGCTCAAACCGTTCGCCCGCCAGCGGGCCAGAATTTCGCATGCATGATCCAGATCGCAAATCCCGGCCAGCGCCCCGGTTTTAATCTTGTCTTCCTTCAGAGCCGCCTCCAACTCTTCGGCACGGATCGGCGCGGTGCCGACCTTGGTCACAGCAATGCTGCCCGCCATATTGGCAATAAGCGCCGCATCGTTCAGCGTAGCGCCGGAGGCGAGCGCGGCGGCCAGCGTGGCAATCACCGTATCGCCCGCACCGGAAACATCGAACACCTCTATATCCTTGCCACGCACGTGATAGGCTTCCGCCCCTTTGGCCACCACGGTAATCCCTTCCGCCGAACGCGTAGCAACTACCGCTTCAATGCCGCAAGCGTCGATAATTTGCTGCGCCGCCTTGATCACCGCTTCGTCGCTGTTCAGCGCCGCGCCGCCGCAAGCCTCGCTCAGTTCCTTCTTGTTCGGGGTCACGGCGCTCGCGCCCTTATAGCGCGTGAAATCCTTGCCCTTGGGATCGACAATCACCGGAACGCCCGCCTTTTTCGCTAGGGCAATCACGCCCGAAATAACCGTATCGGTCAGCAAACCCTTGCCGTAATCGGAAAGAATCACCGCCTGCACCTTTGAAATCAGGGCCTTGGCATGATCCAAAAGCTGCTTTTCCAGCGCGGGGGTAAGCGCCGTGCTGCGGTCATAATCGGAGCGCAAAAGCTGCTGATGCCCGGCCAGAAAACGTGTTTTTACTGTGGTGGGGTGGGAAGAATCGGTCAAAAGCCCGCTCGTATCAATATCCAAGGCTTGCGCTTTTTCGCGGATAATGCGCCCGGTGCCGTCATCACCCACGGCGGCCAGCATGAAGCCCTTCGCTCCCAGCCCGGCCAGATTAGCCAGCGTATTGCCCGCTCCGCCCAGCATCGCGCTTTCGCGGGTAACGGAAAGCACGGGAACGGGGCTTTCGGGGGAAATGCGCTTGACCTCGCCATAGACGAAACGGTCCAGCATCACATCGCCCACGACCATGATTTTCACGTCTTTCATGGCCGCTATAGCCGTTTTTGGGTCAAAATCGCTCATAAATGCCTGAATTGTTAACTTTTCGCCTCGTTTATGCCCTTTCATTAAGAATTCGTCAATCTTTCTAGGGTTTAATAGAGGTAAGAAAAAAAATAACCAAATCGGGAATCAAAGGGCATATTAATGAGATTTACGGGAGTTCTGCGTATATTCTCCGCATATCTGAACCGCAGCCGCCTCGGCGAATTGCTGGTGATCAAGGGCATCATTACCGCGCCGCAACTGCGCGAAGCCTTAGCCGCACAAAAAACGCAGCAAAAACCACTGGGCCGTATTCTGATTGAAAAAAGCCTGATTTCCCAAAATCGTCTTCGTTTTATTCTGGGCCAACAGATCATGATCCGCACGCTCGCGACCATGGTGCTTTGTATGGCCACTCTGGGCGCTACAGCGGGCAAAAAATCGCGCGCAGGCTCTATCAAGGATATCCCGCCCGGCTTTTCACTGGCCAGCAGCGGTTCTTACATGTCCAATATCGTTTCCTATCCTTCCCTGTTCGGTACGCAGGAAAAAAGCTCTTCCAATCTTACCGCCTTTACCAAATGGACGTCGATGTTCGAGCGGTTCGAGCTTGAAATGAAATCATCCAGCTCCTCGCTGATCATCCAGCAATGGCATGAAAACCTGCAGAGCATGGAAAACCTGCCGCTTAAGGAAATGGCAAGCCGGGTCAACAGCTTCGTCAACACCCGCGAATATATCCTTGATTCCAAAAACTGGGGGCAAAGCGATTACTGGGCCACACCCATCGAATTTATGCGCCGCGGCGGCGATTGCGAGGACTTTGCGATTGCCAAATATGCTGCGCTTCGCGCCTTAGGAGTGCCGGAAGAGCGCCTTCGCATGGCTATCGTCCATGACACGCTCAAAGACATTCCCCACGCCGTTCTGGTGGTTTACACCGATCAGGGCCCCTATATTCTGGACAACCAGTCCGAAACCATGGAAAGCGGCGCCAGCGCGGGCCGTTACCGCCCGATCTTTTCCATCAACCGCCTTGGTTGGTGGCTCCACACCCAGCCCGATGCCGGCACCATGCTGGCGAGCGCGCAGTAAAAATCAAATCCGTCATTGCGAGCCCTGCGTAAGCAGGGGGAAGCAATCCAGAGCCCCAAAGAGATTGCCGCGTCAGGGCTACGCCCTTCCTCGCAATGACAAAAGAGGAATTAATCCTTCCCCTCAAACCGGGCTTTTTCGATATTCTTTATGACTTCGCCGGCCCTGAAACTGCGCCCGTTCATACAGATATACACCCCGGCGGGCAAGTTTTGTACGCAGGCAACGGCATAGCCGAGGTTAAACCCCGCATCGCTCATGGCGAATTCCTGCAGCGGGATCATGGAGCCGACCAGCACCACCGTTTTATCGAATCCCTCGCCCAGATGTTCATGCAGATAATCCGCCGTCACCGTCATGGCCGAGGTGCCGTGAACGATGACCACATGGCGCCCCGGCGCGTCCTTGACGGCGTTTAAAATCCGGCCCCTGATGTCTTCGGTAATGTCATTGGAATCGAGCAAACAGATTTCCTCGAAGCTCATCTCGATATCGGGCCGCACTTTGCGCTCAAGGTAATAAGGCACGACCGTCTTATCGTTCGGCGTCGGCGTTTCGCGCACGGGATCGTAAGACTTATCGATCGTCCCACCCGTCAATATAAAGTGGATCGCGCTCATGTTCGCCGATCCCTATTCCACCTGCGCGATACGCAGGATATTGGTCGTTCCTGCGACGCCGAAGGGCACGCCCGCCGTCATGACGAAGCTTTCGCCTTTTTCTGCAAATCCCTTTTCCTCGGCGATTTTGGCGGCATGGCGCGCTGGGCCGGTGAAATCGTCCACCGTTTCGGGCGTATGAACCGGATTAACGCCGTATGAAAGCGTGAGGCGCCGCGCCACCGCCACATCGGGGGTCAGGCAGAGAATCGGCATTTCGGGCCTTTGGCGCGCGGTGCGAAGGGCTGTGGAGCCCGACATGGTGTAATTAACGATACACGCCGCCTCGGTATCCAGCGCCACATAATAGGCCGCCGTAGTAATGGCGTCGGACGCGCTGCCTATCGCATCGGGGCGGTTGGCCTCGGCCAGTTCGATATAAAATTCGTCTTCCTCGGTGCGCCGGATGATCCGCTGCATCATCTCCACCGCTTTTTCCGGATATTTTCCGGCGGCCGTTTCCGCCGAAAGCATCACCGCATCCGCCCCGTCATAGACGGCTGTGGCAACATCGGAAGCTTCGGCGCGGGTGGGACGTGAATTTTCGATCATGGATTCCAGCATCTGCGTGGCCACGATCACGGGCTTGCCCGCCTCGCGGACCTGTTTGATGACGCGCTTTTGCACGGCGGGCACATTTTCCGGCGGAATCTCGACGCCCAGATCCCCGCGCGCCAGCATGATACCGTCGGCAAGCTCCAGAAGCTCGGGCAAGTGCACCAGCGCCGAAGGTTTTTCCAGCTTGAGCATCAGCGCGGCGCGGCCCTTGATAAGCGTTTTGGCCTCATGGGCGTCTTCCGGCGTCTGCACGAAACTTTGCGCGATCCAGTCCACACCCATGCCCAGAGCGGCCTCCAGATCATGGCGGTCTTTTAGGGTAAGGGCGGGAATCGGCACCACCGTGCCGGGCAGGTTGAACCCCTTCTTATCCGAAAGCTTCGATCCGCTTTTAACCGTGCCCTCGATATATCCCTTGCCCTTGGCGGTAACTTCAACGCGCACCTTGCCGTCATCGAGGAAAATTTTCGAGCCTTCCTCCAGCACCTCCAGCACCTCCGGATGGGGAAGGCTCACACGGGTGGAATCGCCCAAAGCCTCCTCAAGATCGAAACGAATCGTCTGCCCCTTTTCCAGCGCGATAGAGCCGTCCTTAAACTTGCCGATTCGAAGCTTGGGCCCTTGCAGATCGGCGATAATCCCGATCAGCCGCCCGGTTTCTTTCTCAAGGCCGCGGATCAGCTCGACCGATTTCGCGTGATCTTCGTGGCTGCCATGTGAAAAATTGAGCCGGAAGACGTTGGCTCCGGCCTCCAACAGGGCCTTGATTCCCTCTTTATCGGCGCTGGCGGGGCCGAGCGTGGCTACAATTTTGGTCTGGCGGTGATGATGGGTCATGGTGATTTCTTTGAAAAGAGGGCTGTTTGCAAGGATATTCGCAAGGGGAATCATACCAGAATTGGGCAAATATGCCAGCCGCGCTGTATAATGGCTAAAAGCGGGTGTTATCCCCGTGATCCCCGCTATTATTGCGCTGTTTTGCGAAAAAATCTGGCTTTGATTTGCGACTCCTCTACATTTTTAAATATGACTGGAAACGCGAAATATAATTACAAAAAACACCTTTTTTCACATGGGATAAAAAAAGGGATATGCGCATTTTTTGCAAAAAAAACAACGCGTTTTGCCCTGTGGATCAGGGGTTTAGGAACATGTTCCTTTTGCTGCACACCACGAGATGTAGTATGTTATTTCTTAAGTAACCGCTATGGATTGTGTGTTCATCACATTTCATTCATCTGTCGCTTTCATCCTCTACGGATAACCAAAATTGATATAGGGAGTACTGCTCATGTTTGACGTTGCGCAAATGGAGAGGGGCAATCGTGTTCAGATTGACCGTTCACGCGATGAAAACCTCACCACATTCGGTAAGGCGACTTTAACCGACCGTTACCTGATGCCGGAAGAGCAGTATCAGGACCTGTTTGCGCGCAACGCCATGCATTACGCCGACGATTCCGCCCATGCCCAGCGCCTTTACGACTATATGTCCAAGCTGTGGTTTATGCCCTCCACCCCGATTCTTTCCAATGGCGGTACGTCCCGCGGTCTGCCGATTTCATGTTTCCTCAACGAAACGCAAGATTCTCTCGAAAACATTGTCGAGCTGTGGAATGAAAACGTATGGCTTGCCTCCCTTGGCGGCGGTATCGGCTCTTACTGGGGCAATGTCCGCTCCATCGGCGAGAAAGTCGGCCGTAACGGTAAAACAAGCGGTATCGTGCCGTTCATCCGCGTGATGGACTCCCTGACGCTGGCGATTTCCCAAGGCTCTTTGCGCCGCGGTTCTGCTGCGATCTACCTGCCGATCTGGCACCCCGAAATTGAAGAATTTATCGAGATTCGCCGTCCCACGGGCGGTGATCCGAACCGCAAGGCGCTGAACCTGCACCATGGCGTGCTGGTGACCAATGCCTTTATGCATGCGGTTGAAAATGACGAGGAATGGGCGTTGCGCTCTCCCAAGGACAACGCGGTGGTCGATAAAGTCAGTGCGCGCGACCTTTGGATCCGCCTGCTGACCGCCCGTATCGAAACCGGCGAGCCATACATCATCAATATTGATCACGTGAACGATTCCATTCCCGACCATCACAAAATGGCAGGCCTGACCGTGAAGATGAGCAATCTGTGCTCTGAAATCACTCTGCCAACCGGTGTTGACCACCTTGGTAATGACCGTACAGCCGTTTGCTGCCTCTCCTCGCTCAACCTCGAGAAATATGACGAGTGGCAGGACCACCCGACAATGATCGAGGATATCATGCGCTTCCTTGATAACGTCCTGACCGACTTCATTAACAAGGCCCCCGATTCCATGAAGCGCGCGAAATACTCCGCGATGCGCGAACGCAGCGTTGGTTTGGGCGTCATGGGTTTCCACGGCTTCCTGCAATCAAAAATGATCCCGATGGAAGGGGTGATGGCCAAGGTCTGGAACCGCAAGATATTCCAACACATCAAACGTCAAGCCGATGATGCCTCCCGCAAACTGGCGGAAGAACGCGGTGCCTGCCCCGATGCCGCCGATTACGGCATCATGGAGCGTTTCTCCAACAAGATGGCGATTGCCCCGACGGCCTCCATCTCTATTATTTGCGGCGGCGCGTCTCCGGGTATCGAGCCGAACGCGGCCAATGCCTATACGCATAAAACACTTTCCGGTTCTTTTCCGGTCAAGAACAAGTACCTGATGGAATTGTTGGAAACAAAAGGCCAGAACACCGATGATATCTGGAGCTCTATCTTCACCAACGAAGGCTCCGTGCAGCATCTGGACTTCCTGTCTCAGGAAGAAAAGGACGTGTTCAAGACGGCGTTCGAGATCGACCAGCGCTGGCTCATCGAGCATGCCGGGGACCGCACGCCTTATGTATGTCAGGCACAATCGCTTAACATCTTCCTGCCCGCCAACGTGCATAAGGCAGATTTGCACCGCATTCACTGGGAAGCATGGAAGAAGGGCGTGAAATCATTGTACTACTGCCGTTCCAAATCTATCCAGCGTGCGGAATCCAACGCGTCATGGCAGCGCACGAAAGACGGTGAAAAACTCGCCGCCGAAGCCGCCGCCATCGCCGCAGCCGCAGAAGGCGAGAATAAATACGAAGAGTGTTTGGCCTGTCAGTAGATTATGACGGATTTTAGTTAGGCAGCGTCTGGTCTAGACCGGCATCATTCGTGCAGCTAACAAGTCTTCTACATCTACAATCCCGCTTGGCTCTTTTCTTAGCCCAAGCTGTCTTATTTTCCAATCCCAGGAGAGATTAATTGCTGTTAGTGACATATTGTCACCTTCACGAATGCCGATAATAGTATGTCTATACAATTCAATGGCTTTGCATGAAATGCCATATTCTTCCAGCTTTTTCTCCGCTAATACCATCATCTCAAGGATAGCGTCACTGAATTCAGACCATTCGTTATGATCATAAAATGGCTTTGTAAAATCTTTGAAAATTCGTTCAAGCACCTCGGCATGCGCATAATGTGAATCTTTTGCGGCAGCATCTCCGAAAACGCCGGTATAGCGCCCAGTTTCTTTTTTAAGTTGTTCCAAAAAACTAGGAAAAGCAGCCCTTAAAAGCGCATCAACACCCTCCATACATACAGGGTAATTAGGAAACTGTATATGTGGAATTCCGGGATGTATAAAAAAAGGGACCGTGATCGCGTGTTTCCAACATCTGATCATCTCCCTGTTTACCAAGCTTCCATTTGGTGTGCTCAGAATGAAGGCCAAAGAATATTTTTCCTGCTCGCCCCAATGAAGTCCGCCATTTTCTACGAAATCTGAAAGGCGTTTTGCAAAATTTCCATTATTAAACTCTGCCGCGTCTCTGGGGAGGGCCGTAAGCCTTTCCCCAAGCTTCGTAAAATCGGATTCTGTAGATTCCTTAACCATAACAAAAAATTACATAATTATTTTTCTATGTCAATTAAGAAGAGCGGCTTGCTTTTCACATTTGTTTTGTAACCTCCCCCGCCCCCTTTACGAATGTAATGACAGAGATAAATCATTCCATAAAGAAAGGGAAATGAAGGCCATGAAAACGAGACGGTATATATTGACCGCGGCGACCATTACGGGCCTGATTTTCGCAGCAACGACAGGAATAAACGCCATGAGCCCGATGAAAAGCGATAAAACAACCACCAGCACCGGCATGGATGCCTCGCATCTGACCGAGTCGCAAAAATACGTGGCCCTGCATGACGGCACGGAGCCTCCGTTCAAAAACGAATATTGGGACAATCATGAGCCCGGCATTTACGTTGACCGCATTTCCGGCGAGCCGCTGTTTTCCTCCACCGACAAGTTTGATTCCGGTACAGGCTGGCCCAGCTTTACCAAACCGATCAACCCGGCGCTGGTGGCGCAATTTCAGGACGATTCCCTCGGCATGAGCCGCACCGAAGTGCGCTCAAGCAAGGCGAATGCGCATCTGGGCCATCTGTTTAACGACGGGCCGAAAGAATCGGGCGGGCAGAGATATTGTATCAACTCCGCCAGTTTGAAATTCATCCACAAAGACGACCTTGAAAAAGAAGGATACGGGGAATTCCTGTCCCTTTTTGAATAAAGTTTCTTGAAAACCACAAAATATGGTGTATCGTTTAGGGTATGACTACAATATGTAGTCATAAGCTCTAACCGGTCCGGTATACATTTATCCCCGCTTTCCCAAGGCTTTTTTTGCGAAATGACTCGGAATCGCCGCCCGGCCCTCTACACTTTGAAACTATAGAATCACTGCGAAGGAGAATAACAATGGGTAACACGGCACCAACCAATGACGTCACAAATTCAGACAGCCTGCTTTTGAAGGAGCGCCATGTCTATAAACCGTTCCTTTATCCCTGGTGCTACGAGGCATGGCTGACACAGCAGCGCATCCACTGGCTGCCCGAGGAAGTGCCGCTGGCCGAGGATGTGCGTGACTGGAAAAAGAACCTGACCCCGTCCGAAAAGAACCTGGTAACCCAGATTTTCCGTTTCTTCACCCAGTCCGACGTGGAGGTGAATAACTGCTATATGAAGCATTATTCCCAAGTCTTCGGCCCGGTAGAGGTGCAGATGATGCTCTCCGCCTTCTCGAATATCGAGACCGTGCATATCGCCGCCTATTCCCACCTTCTTGATACGATCGGCATGCCCGAGCTGGAATACGAGGCCTTCCTGAAATACAAGGAAATGAAGGACAAGTTCGATTATATGCAGAACGCCTCCATGTCCTCGCGCCGCGATATCGCCAAAACAATGGCCATGTTCGGCGCGTTTACCGAAGGGCTGCAGCTTTTCGCCTCTTTCGCGATTTTGATGAACTTCCCGCGCTTTAACAAGATGAAGGGCATGGGCCAGATCGTGACATGGTCGGTACGTGATGAAACGCTCCACTGCCTGTCCATGATCAAGTTGTTTAACGCCTTTATCGCCGAAAACCGCGATATCTGGGATGACGATCTGAAACGTGAAATCACCGAATGCTGCGAAACCATTATCGGTTACGAAGACGCTTTCATCGACCTTGCTTTTGAAATGGGCGAGATCGAGGGCCTGAAACCCGAAGAGGTCAAGCAATACATCCGCTATATCGGCGACCGCCGTTTGCAACAGCTTAATCTGGATGCAGTATTCGGGATTGAGAAAAATCCGCTTCCCTGGATGGACGAAATGCTTAACGGCGCGGAACATACCAACTTCTTCGAAAACCGCTCTACGGAGTATTCCAAGGCCTCTACGGGCGGTACATGGGAAGATGTTTTCTCCGAAGATATTTTTGCCGGCAATTACGGCAAGAAAATCGGCGGAACCGATAAGGGCGGGGAGCAGGTCTCCTCTTCCGAGGCCGCCGAATAGAGTTAAAGGAACTTTCCACTACTGCGTAACCGGAGCTTCAACAGAAGACAGGGCTCCACAAAAAAAAGAAGCCGCCGAATTTTCTGCTTTCGGCGGCTTTTTTATTGTTTCTATATTTATTACAGTTTATGGCGGAATAATACAGGAGTTAAGATATCTGCCGTGTCCGGGAGTCCCTGCATATCTCTGGCAATCCGAGTTTCCAGTAAAATCGGGGGGTGTTGACGTTCCCGCATGGAAACAGTTCAGATAAGGCCCGCCATCAAACACAACCCAAGTACTGCTGCCTGTAGGCGCCAGAGCGGTAGCTGCGTCCCCTCTACCCACAGCTCTAAGCGTCTGCGTTCTGCCGGCTTTAGAGGTACAAGTCGCCTGGAAAGTCTGCCCTACAGGGAATACGGCACAGCCGGAACGGTCATAGTCCGACCACGTACCTTGGGATTGCTGCTGGATAGCGCCATTAACGCACAACATTTCATTGGTGCGGGTACGGGTCATTTGACCGCGCAGCCCACCATCACAAGCAACCGACTCAGTTTCAGCCTGAGGGAATACCTCACCGTGGTAACGACCGGAACAATCTGCACCATTTATAGGCACAAAGGCACTGCCGTTACAATATTCAGGCATGTTGGTCACGGGATTAAAACGCATCTGACCGATTTTATCCGCGTTACATTCCTGACCGTCGGCGCAACCATAAGCTATATCCTGCCAGTTCATACCATTACAGCATTCCACAACATCCTTGGACCCGTCATTATAACGGATGGAACCTGCAGATTGCGCGTTACAGTCATTGGACGTGTAGGCAATTTTGATTGCACCATCAACCTCCAGACGTTGCACCGGTACAGCAGACCCGATGCCAATATTGGCATTCGGGTTTTTGATTATAAGGTCTTTCCCAGAACCGTCAGTGGCCTGCCACCAGCCATCATCCTCTCCAAGAGAATGCACAGCCATATCGTCGTAGGCACCCTCACCAAATACAGAAGCATAATTATGGGATTCGTCCCTAAAGGTCGCTTTGTATGTTGTCTGCCAAGCACAGTTTACAGAGTCGCCGTCACCCGGATTTGTGGTGGTGCGGCAAGCAGTGCCGTTAGGCACACCTTGGCTGGTATAGCTACCCGCCCCGTCAGCACCATGGCTGACAATCATGAAGTCAGTATACGCCGTTTTGGTGGTTACGGCATGAGTAACAGGATCTTCCTCTTTATATTCGCGCACTACAGCCGCCGGATCGAGATTAGGGCGCAATAACTGATCGTCGTCAGGGCCCGTCAGACCAAGGGTTACTGCATAGGTAAGACGGTTGCCGAATTCATCCAGCATCAAATCGTTACTAATATTCAAAGTATTAGTCGGAACGGCGCCAATCAATACGAGGCCTCTATCGCTTTCCGCCACAAATACGCCTCCCAGATCATCGCCGGGGCTTAAAGAACCGTAAGCGGCAGGTGACGGACAAAGCTCCACGCCAAAACCTGTCGCACCTGGGGCAGCCGTAAGCGATGCAGGACACGGATAGCGGACAGCATCATCCGGAACGCTTGGGTCACCACTGGGAGGTTCGTCCATAACGAATTTGGAAAGCCCGTTTCTGATATCGTCAAAACGTACCTGCATATCCTCGATACGTTTTTGCTTCATATAAATCGCGGCGCCGGAAAAAAACGCCCCCATGATGACGCCTACGATCACCAGAACCGCCATTAATTCGATAAGAGTAAAACCGCGGTTATCGCTGCTGAGTTTTTTCTCGCATGCTTTAAACGCACTATTAAATTTAGAATAAATAGACATGATGGGCCCCTTTTTGTAACAAAAATTTCTCAAATCAAGTTATATTCAGCATATATAAATTTCACGAATCTCTTCTTCATTAATGGAAGGTACAAGACGCCAAGTCTCTGCCGATACCCGTCAGGTTTGCATATTTTATACACCCTTCCGCATTAAAGAAGTCTAGGTGGCCGGTGGAGCCGTTCCAATAACGGTCTCTTTCGGTAAAACAGTTCAGATAAGGACCGTTTTCATACACTACCCATACTCCATTGCCGGAAGGAGCCGTGCCTACAGCCGCTTCACCGGCACCTGTCGCAGATATGGTCTGCGTTCTGCCGTGCTTGGAAGTACAAGTCACTGAGAAAGGCTGTCCTACCGGGAACACAGCACACGCGGAGCGATCATAATCAGACCATTGGCCTTCCTCATGCAGCACAGTGCTACTGTTATTGCAAAGCATTTTATTAATACGGTTACGGGTCATCTGACCCCGCAAGCCACCATCACATTCCGCTGTCTCTGTTTCAGGCTGGTCATAGATTTCACCGTGATAATGCTCGCCACAATCCGCACCAAAGGTTGGTACGAACAGGCGACCGTTACAATATTCCGGCACGCCGGTTTCGGTATTGAAACGCATCTGACCCGTTTTATCGGGTGTGCAATCCCCGCTGGCACAGCCATAGGCAATGTCCTGCCAGGCAAAGCCGTTACAGCATTCCACAACGTCTTTAGAACCGTCGTTATAGCGGATGGAACCCACACGATCGGCATCACACTGATCACTTGCTGAGTTAGCAACCTTGATGGCACCGCCAATGTCCAGACGTTGCACAGGCGTAGTTACGTTTGGTCCGATGCCTATATTGGCCGGGTTTCTGTTCACAATGTCGCTGCCCGCACCGCCGGTAGCCTGCCACCAGCCATCGTTCTCGCCAAGCGAATGCACCGCCATATCGTCATAGGCATCATCGCCGAATATAGAGGCAAAATTATTGGCTTCATCACGGAAAGTCGCACTAAATGTTGTCTGCCAGGAGCAGTTTAAAGAATCGCCGTCACCGGGATTTGTGGTAGTACGGCAAGCAGTACCGTTGGGAACTCCCTGTGCGGTATAGCTCCCTGCTCCGTCAGCGCCATGGCTGACAATTATAAACTCTGTATTTGCGGTTTTGGTAACCACCGTACCTGATACAGGATCAGTTTCCTTATATTCGCGAATGACCGCAGGCGGATCGAGATTAGGCAAAAGCAACTGATCGTCGTTAGGCCCTGTCAGGCCAAGGGTAACGGCATAAGTAAGACGGTTACCATATTCGTCGATCATCAGATCGTTACTGATATCAAGCGTGTTTGTCGGGATAGCACCGATCAGAACTAGACCACCATCCGCGCCTTGCACGACAAATACGCCGCCCAAATCGTCGCCGGGACTTAAAGAGGCATAGTTGGAGGGGCAGAGTTCCTCACCAAAACCTGTCATCCCCGGAGCCGCAGTCAGCGGGGCAGGACACGGATAGCGAACGAAATCACTATTATCTGCCGGGTCGTCCTTAATGAAATTGGAAAGACCAACGCGGATGTCATCAAAACGCCCCTGCATATCTTCAATACGTTTTTGTTTCATATAAATTGCAGCGCCCGAGAAAAAGGCACCCATCATCACGCCTACAATCACCAGAACCGCCATTAATTCGATCAGGGTAAATCCACGATTATCGCACGTGAATTTGTTCCCGCATGCTTTGAAAGCATTAATAAATCTAGAATAAATAGACATGATTGGGCCCCGTTTCCTTGTGCTGCAACTTTGCAAAAATACATAAAATTCTAATTACATTTTAGCATTAAAAGGATGAACATAATATTAATAAATCCTTACTTCACAACCAATCAAAAAAAGCAAAAACTTTTTATATCTTATCCCTAACTTAGCTATAATTTATTTTCAATGCTGACTTGACGCAAACGCATATCTTATCTTACAAAAAGAAATAAAGCATTTTCCTGCTTCAACCCGTTTACCAAGGTCTAAATACATGAAATATTTTGTTTCTCTCCTCGTGATCGCCGTGTTTCTTTTCCCGGCAAGCGCCCATGCCGCACCATTCGATAGTGGCGATACAGCGTGGATGTTGGTTTCTTCCCTGCTGGTTCTGATGATGACGGTGCCGGGGCTGGCGCTATTTTATGGCGGCCTTGTGAAACGGGATAACGTGCTTTCCGCCCTGACGCAAAGCTTGGGCGTTGCGATCATGGTCAGCGTGATTTGGCCGATCATCGGCTATTCCCTCGCTTTTACGACGGGAAGCAGCTTTGTCGGCGGAATGGACCAGTTCATGCTGGAAACCCTTACTCCCGATTCGGCGGTAGGCACGATCCCCGAAAGCGTGTTCATCATCTTCCAGCTCACATTTGCCATTATCACCATGGCACTGATGGTCGGCGCGGTGGCCGACCGTATTAAATTCACCTCTTTGCTCGTTATTACCCCGCTCTGGATCATCCTTGTCTACGCGCCTATCGCCCACTGGGTCTGGGGCCCGGGCGGCTTTATCGGCGGTGTAGGGCTGGAGGATTACGACGGTTTCCTCGGTTACGGCGAGGCGCTCGATTTCGCGGGCGGAACGGTTGTGCATATCAATTCCGGTGTGGCCGGGCTGGTCGCCGCGGTAGTATTGGGCCGGGGCATGAAAACCCGGCATGACGCCTCCACCTCCACCAATTTGATCTTGAGCGTGATCGGAACGGGCATGCTCTGGGTAGGCTGGTTCGGCTTTAACGCTGGCTCCGCTCTGTCCGCCGGGGGCTCTGCCGGGTTTGCCATGCTGGTAACCAATTCTGCTGCCGGAGCGGCCGCCGCCACATGGATGGCACTGGAGCATTTCCTGAAAGGAAAAATCAGCGTACAGGGCACGCTATCGGGTGTTGTCGCCGGGCTTGTCGCCATCACCCCCGCCGCCGGATTTGTCGATTTTTCCGGCTCTCTTATCATAGGCCTGTCGGCGGGTATTATCTGCTACTTTGCCGTGGCTTACCTCAAAACGCTTTTGAAATATGACGATGCGCTGGATGTTTTCGGCCTGCACGGTATTGGCGGTATCGTCGGTGCGGTGCTGGTCGGCGTGCTGGCCAATCCCGATATCGGCAGTGCGGCGGGCTTGCTGCATGGTAACGACAAGCAACTCTGGGCGCAAATTCTCTCCGTGCTCGTCACCGGCCTATATTCCGGCGTGGCAACGTTTATCCTGCTACATATCGTCAAGGCCGTAATGGGCCTGCGCGTTGATCCGCACGTGGAATATTGGGGCCTCGACCTTGCCCACCATGGTGAGACGATCGTCGAATATCTCGAAGGCCTGCCGAAAACCATTCCAGCTAACCCCTATAAAGAAGGCAAGAAAAAGCTTTCCAGACCCAAAGCCAAAAAGAAGAGCTGACCGCGCATAATAATTAAGAACGTTCGTAACCTTGCAACTGCACAGTAAAAAGAACGCGGGCTTTATCCGCCTGAATATCTTGTGACGCTTCAATCATGGGCAGAAGCTTTGCCCAGGCTTCAAAGAAAAAGCATTCCGCAAAATCCTGGTACGAAGGATGATGCCCCCCTTCTTCCAGAAAGCAAGAAGGATCGGAACCGATCTTATCCGCATTACGTGCCAGCCAGGATTGAATCAGCCGCTTTCGTACTTTTTTTACTGCGCGCTCGATACTGGCATTTAGAGAACTATCTTCCTTCCAAACGGGAGAATTTTTTTCGGTTCGCGGATATAAGAACAATAAATTGGCGATAAGCATGACCCCTTCCACATAGATACTATCTCGAGGCGACTTTCCCGTTTTCTCAGGCACACAATACTCGTCATATACTTTTCCGGCGCGTGTCAGCTCAAGAAGACCACTAATATCTTCCCATTTTGCCACTTCGGCAAAAAGCTCCTGAAGAGAAATATCCTTTGTTTTAATTGACATAGCACGGACATTAGCTGCACAAGCTTAATTATGCAAGGAAATGAAATAGACCGCCGCCGTGTTTAAACGTCGGTATTGGCGGAAACCTGGAATCCGCTGTCAGTGAGTTTCTTCACGATATCCTGCACATGGAAACGGTCACGCGCCTCAATCACCACATCCAGCTCGGCGCGCTTGAGGGATACGGACTGCATCATGCGCTGGTGAATAACCTCGATCACGTTGGCTCCGGCTTCGCCGATAATGCGCGATATGTCGGAAAGCTGGCCCGGCGTGTCGTTAATCTCAAACCGCAGGCGCGTGATGCGCCCGTCGCGCACAAGTCCGCGCAGGATCAGGGTAGAAAGCAAACGTGAATCGATATTCCCGCCGCAGACAACCAGCGCGGTTTTCTTGCCCTTGAAGTAATCGAGATTCTTTTTGATCACGGCCAAGCCGGCTCCGGCAGCACCCTCGGCCACCAGCTTTTCCTGCGACAGCAAATCGAAAACCGCCTGTTCGATTTCCGGCTCGGATGCAGCCTCCATGCGATCCACAAGCTTTTCGATAGCCGCCAGATTACGCGGCGCGGGCGATTTCACAGCGATCCCTTCGGCCAGTGTCGTACCGCCCTCGGGTCCGTCGCGCCCTTCCTGGTGCGCCAGAACGGCATCATAATATTCGGCCTGCGCGCCGATGACCTCGATCTCCGGTTTCATACCCTTAACGGCTGTCGCCACCCCGGCGATCAAACCGCCGCCGCCCACAGGAACCACTACAACATCAATATCGGGCCGATCCTCAAGTATCTCAAGGCCCAGCGTGCCCTGCCCCGCCACGATATGATCATCGTCAAAGGGGTGAATAAAGGTCAGGTTCTGCTCCTTGGCAAGACGCATGGTTTCGCCCACCGATTCATCGAACTGCTTGCCGTAAAGAACCACCTTTGCCCCGAAATCCTCGGTGCGCTGGATTTTGTTAAACGGCGTGCCGTGCGGCATGACGATGGTGGCCGGAATGCCGAGCGCCTGCGCGTGGTAGGCCACGCCTTGCGCATGGTTGCCCGCGCTGCAGGCGATGACACCGTTTTTGCGCTGCTCTTCGCTCAGAGTCAAAAGCTTGTTGAGCGCGCCGCGCGCCTTAAACGCGTTGGTATGCTGCAAATTCTCCAGCTTCAGATAAAGGTCGATGCCCCAATGCACGGATATGCGCGGCGCACGTACCAGCGGCGTGCGCAGCGTCCGGCTTTTGATGGCCTGCTGGGCGGCCTTAACATCCTCGAAAGTGACGGTCATGTAACCAGTGCTCCAAGTCCTTGAAAGACCGCACACTATCCACAAAATGCGGGAAAAGCAATTCATAACCCTAAAAAACGTGCATCAGCCCGAATCATCTGTTATGCTTGTTTTAACTGGTCACAAAAGGATCTGTTCTTGATCTTTCATTTTGATGCACACCACATAATTCCCCCTTCCGGCGCTTTTAGATCATCTCGCCGCATAAAATTCCTGCACTCTCCAGCTTCTGTTCGACCTTCTCCTCCCTATTACGTCTGTGTTCTCCCTCCAACCTTCCAGAAAGGAACGCTAACCCATGTCTAAAAAAAGCCGCAAACTTCGTCAAAACGGTAAAGTTTCCCACGACCACAATGTGGTCCACCCGGTCGCGTTCGAGGGGCATGAAGGCGGCTGGCATCCGCTGGATGAACAGATTGACGGGCAGCGCGACCAGAAATACCGCAAGAACATCAAACCGCGCTCCGAAGGGCAGGCCGCATTAATGGAAGCCATCAAGGAGCACTCCTTAACGCTGGCCGTCGGCCCGGCGGGAACAGGCAAAACCTACCTTGCCATTGCCAGCGCGGTCGAAGCGCTGGAGGCCGGTCGGATAGAACGCATCATCCTCTCCCGCCCGGCCATGGAGGCAGGCGAGTCCATCGGTTTCCTTCCCGGCGATCTGGAAGAAAAAATGGCCCCCTACCTGCGCCCGTTATTCGATTGCCTCGGCGACCGTCTGGGTGGCAAGAAAGTGCGCCAGTTCATTGAAGACGGTACGATCGAAATCGCGCCTATAGGCTTCATGCGCGGGCGCACACTCAATAATTCCTTCGTGGTGATCGACGAGGCGCAGAACTGCACCTACGCGCAGCTTAAGATGATCCTGTCGCGTTTGGGGTGGCACTCCACCATGGTAATTACCGGCGACCCGGCGCAAAGCGATTTGCTGGAGGGCATATCGGGCCTGCGCGAAATCTCCGCCAAACTGGAGGACATCGAAGGCATCGCCGTGGTTCGCCTTTCCGGCGAAGATATCGTTCGCCACCCGCTGGTGGCGAAAATGCTCGGCTCTTTATAAGGGCTGCTTAAAGTTTAACGCTCGGAAAAGAACCCCGACTTGAGCTTGTTTAGCTCGAACCGAGTGGGCCGGATGATTAGCTGGATCGTCCGGCCTTTTTTACTTTGGCTTTTTCCTTGGGCTGCACTGCGGGCTTTTTCAGTATGATCCAAACATAAGGATAGCGAATGTTCCGGTAGAGCCTGCGCCCCAAAACCAGCCGTAACAACTTACCCTTCAGCCCCTGCACGCGGTAGGCACGGCGTGTGGTAAAAAAGCGCAGCTCTAAATTCAGCTCCTGCGCCAGATGCGCGAAATAACGCTCCACATCTTCGACCGCGTACCACCAGCGGTGACGGTCTTCCGGTTTTTCCAGCGGCAAGCCGTAAAATTTATCGAAAACACCACGTTGCGCTGGTTCGCGCTGGCGGTTATCCGTGGCGATATGAAGAAAGGAATTGGTGGGTACGGGCAGGGAAATAATCACGGCGTTGCGCGCCACACGCACCAGCTCGCGCGAAACAAGATGGAAATTCTCCAGATGCTCCAGAATATCGGTGGCCACGCACAAATCTGCGGCCCCGTCTTTCAGGGGCAGGGCGTCGATTTGATCCAGATTGATCGTCAAATCGCAATCCCCAACCATATCGATCTCGCGCACACTTCTGCTGCCCGCTACCCCCGCCTCCGACAGGGCCGTCTGCAGGTGGCGTTTGCCGCCGCCGCCAACGTTAATGATTTCGATGGCATCGGGAAATTCCGCTGCTATTAACTTCGCAACAAAATCGTTGCGTCCGCGGCGGGTGTCGTAAACAGGGTCATGGTCGTCACACCACAAATTGGCGTAGGTTTCGCTCATTGATTTTAACCCTACAGCCGGGCCAGACAGGAATTGGCACTCGAAAGCTCGACATCGCTCGGTGCGGCCTCGACTTGCAAATCCTTGATCACGCCGTCTTCGGCAATCAGGCTGTAGCGCTTGGAGCGTATGGAAAGCCCCGCACCGGAGCCGTCAAAATCCATGCCCATGGCGCGGGTAAATTCGCCGTTGCCATCGGGGATCAGAGTAACCTTGCCGTTCGCACCCGCGCTCTCGGCCCAATGTGCCATCACAAACGGGTCGTTCACCGCGATACAGATAATCTCATCCACGCCTTTGGCCTTAAGGTCATCGGCGGCCTTGATATAACCGGGCAGGTGCTTTTGCGCGCAGGACGGGGTAAACGCCCCCGGAACCGCGAAAATCACAACCTTGCGTCCGGCGATATAAGCGGCGATATCAAGGTCTTCCAGCCCGCCAGCACCCATGCGTTTTACTGTAACAGACGGGATTTTGTCTCCTGCTTGAATGCTCATCGTAAGGCTCCTTTTGGTGGCGAAAAATTGAAATGCGCCTTTCGTTGTAGCCCCTTTTTCCGGCAAAGAAAAGCCGTAGCAGAAAAACCGCAATCCATATATTGACATAAAAACAATGCCCTTTTATAAACATGGTTTAATATATGAAAACTGGGTAAATTATGAGTGTTCAAAACCCGGACATGCCGGAAACATTTGAAATCATATTGAACGAAGCTTTTGAAAAAGCAGTTCGACAGGAAAAGGCCGCCCTGCGTCGTGTGCTTAACGATGCAATGCTGGCGCTCATAGATGCTGCCTATGCTTTAGAAGAATCCAAGATAGCGAATGATGCTCCGGCCCGGTTAACCAACACCCTTCCTGGAGAACCGAGCCTGCTGGAAGAAGAAGAGGAAAATGCAGTTCAGGAATGGGCGCAGGCCGAATCTTGTCTCGAAGCGCTCTCTTTTTTTGAGGATCACCACCTGTCGATTGCCGGTATCCAAACCCGCTACATTCATTCTGGTGCGCTCAAACAATCAATTGATTCCATTGCTCCTGATAACACGGCTTTGCAACAACATCTTCTTCAACGCCTTTTCGAACGCGCCCGTACAAGCGATACCGCGCTTTTTACTTACACACATTCGCAGCCCGTACCGCAGGACTTCAAAGTTATAATCAACGAGGCATTCAAAGCTTCTCTGAAGAATAGGTCTATGCTCTACAATTCCTCTAAAGACGCCGCCAAAGAAGCTTTCGGCGAAGAAGGTCAAGATATAGAGAGCGCTGCTTTAGAACTCAAAAGAGCAAAAGAATTTGAAGCGGGTCTAGAACTTCTTGACCGCATATATTTAGACCCAGATCGTAATATCCAAGCAGCTTCTAAAGCCATAACAACTATAACTTCCTCAGAGCTTCGAAAGCTATTTTCTTCTGTGGCAGACGAAGCAGTACAAGAGCGCCTGATGCGCTGTGTTTTCGATTCTGCCTGCGTAAATACAAACAGAGCAGCTCTTTACCTGTAAAGCAAAGCTCTATCGCGTGCGAACCAAGCCGCTTTGTTTCATCAGAGCAATGACCCGCTTTTTATAGCGCCCGCCGACATGCGGCGTGCGGGAATGATACTGCGCAATCGCCTTTGAAAGCGATCCGGTTTCATCAAGATGGGAGCGTAAAATCCACGCTGCCACGCCCGTGTTGGTGCAGGCATCGTCACGCACCCATTGCCGCGCCACGCCCTCGGACACGCCCCAATGCTTGGCAAGTTGCGGAATCCAGAGCGTGTTGATCTGCATGGGACCGAGATCGGCCGTGCCGTTTGTATTGCGCACTTCCTGCCCGACCTTGCCGCCTTCGGCCTTGTAAATCCCCACCATCACGGCGGGCGGTACGGAATAGGTTTGTGAAGCCAGCATGATACAAGTCGCCAGCACGGTTGCGTTCATCGCCATGTTTCCTCCGGAATACTCAATCTATTACAAATTACATTATACATTTTAACGTTACGCATTGTCATCGCCTTCCTCTTTTTTGGGCGGCGCTTTAAAGAACGACATGGGGTTCCCGGATGGTTTATCTGCGGGTTTTTCAGGCGGGATATCTTGCGCCGGAGCGGCGGGGGGAGTCTCACCGGGCGGAGGTGGAATTTCCGTGGGCGGAGCCGGAGGCTCGGCAGGCGTTGATGGTGCCTGATTTTCCGGTACTTCGGGCGGGGCTTGCGGCGGCACTTCTGCAGGCGGAGGTGCAGGAGGCGTATCGCCGGAAGGTTTTTTCGCAAACATCGCCATCGGGTTCCCCGCCGGCTTTTCTGCCGGAGGAGGCGCGGGCGGTGTTTCGCTCGCCGCTGGCGAGGCTGAAGGAGGCGGAGAAGAGGGCGGAGCTTCTTGCGCAGGTTTTTCTGCAAAAGACGCAAACGGCGATGCGGGGGGCGCTTCCTGTGGCGGCTTTTCCTCAGCAGCAGGAGCGGACGATACTGGAGCGGAAGCGGCAGAAGCGTTCGCACCGCCCGGCACCATATTTTCCGCCAAAGCCTGCAACATGGCCTGTCTTGTTTCGAATACGCTCCAAACCGTATCGGCGGAGATTTGCGCGCTCATACGCTTGGACTCATCCAGCGTCATCAATTTTTGTACTTCGCCGTTATGGGCATCCGCATAAAGATGCGCCAGAGGCCGCAGCAATGCCAGTTCGGCCTTTTTACGCTCATCCTGCGGCATTTCCTTGCTCAAAATCGCCGCGCCCAGCGTTCCCGCGCTTGCGGAAAGTTTCGAACTTACGTCTTGCAAGAACTTGGCCTCGCTCTGACCGAAGGCGAAGGCGCCGACAGCGCTTACCACGGGTACCATCGCCTCGATATAATTCACGCCGCTTTCCAGCGTTTTGGCCGCCATTTCTTCCAGCGCCCTTGTGCTGTCTTTATCAGGCGTGAAATTGTCCGAAAAGCTGATCACAGCCTGAAGCGCCGCTCCCATTTTCTTGATTTGCGCCTCGTCCGGCGCTCTGCCGTGCTGGCGGAAATATTCGCCCACCAGCGGACTGGCCAGCGCGGTCAGGGCAATGCGCAGGCGGTCGCCCTCGCTTCCGGCGGAATTGATGTCGATTAAATTGCCAATATCGATGCTGAATTTCACCGAAGAGGAGAGCAGAGAGGCGATTTTCTGCGCCTCGGCGGCGGCATCTTCGCTTTGTGTCGCTTCCGGCGCGCCGATAACCCCGCTCATCAGCGGCGATCCTATTTTCTCCAGCACCTGTATAAGATAGTCCGCGCGCCCGCTCATTGAAACTTACGATCCATAGACATTGACTTTAGATACCCGCCTTCGGGAATGACAAGGAACGGGAAAATACAATTCCCGCCACTATTTACAAGTATAAAGCGGAATGGCGGCTGCGTACAAGAGTCTCTCGCAAAACTTGCGGATTTGCATTTTAATTTTGTAAATGCTATGACAAATATCTGCTAAATCGAATATGGGAGTTTTTATTATGAGCAACGAATCCGAACAAGATGTTGTAAGATTTGCAAAGTTAGAATTAGTAACCGCTGCGGGCATTTTCCCAGTCAGATCTTTCCAAAAAACGGCAGGATCTCAGGCTACCGAACCTCAACGTGCCATGGCCGACGGGGCATTAGGAACTGTTGAAAACTGGCTGGAACCCCATCTCGAAGAGCCTAACAAGCCCGCTTACGACGATTAACGCCCCGCGCCGATATCGGCGGCAAGCGCTTCGACATCCTTGGGCCGGCCGCGCACGATCTTGATCCCGCCGGCCTTATCGCGGTAAACGATCAGCGGCGTCACGGTTAAATCCCATGTCTGCATAACGGCGAGGTTCCGCTGCACCCCTTGCGTATTGATATCGCGCTTGGCGGGCAGGGCAGAAGCATCGCCGTCCATATGTTTCAGGAAACGCTCCCCCGGTTCCGGCGCAGCCAGAAGGAACGCGGCTTGCGCCAGAGTTTCCTCGCGGAAACCCACGGGGATCATACGAAGCTGGATCCGCCCCTGTTCCAGATAACCGCCTTTGCGCAAATCATTGATAAAGGCGTGACAGTGCGGGCATTGCGGGTCGATAAAACTATAGATCACGGGCGCGGAAGGGCCGCCCAGCGCGATCCAGTTGCTGCCCTCAATATCGCTGAACAAACGCTCTGCGGGGGATTGCAACTCAAATGCCTTATCGCTGCCTGTTGCTCTCGCATCGCTTGCCAGCTCGTCCAGCATAGGGTCTCCGCCCTGTTGCAGGCGCTGGACCTGCTGCACCGTAACGGCCTTGCCGTTCGCATCGAACAACACACCCATCACAAAGGCGCTGCCGTCGGGAAGAACGTAAAAATACTGTTCCTGCCCGTTTTTAACCGTCAGCCACGCATCAAAACCGTGATCCTTGCCCATAAACCGGATTTGCGCCCCCTCATCGACCAGATTTTGGATCGGCGCCGGTAATGCGGGCAGGGTCTCCTGCGCGGAGGCAGGTTGGAAAACAAATAACAAAGGGGCCAAGGCAAGTAACAGATATTTCATATGAGATTCCTTATATAACTCTAATAACAGTGTAAACCACTTACAGGAACAGCGTCAAAACTCCTGTATAGCCGTAAAGCCGTCCGTTGGATATTTCCCCGCCCGCGTAAAACCCGGCCAGAGGCACATCGCCGATAATTTCCCGCACCAGCGCCATTTCCCCGCTCGGCACGGGCGGAGCATTTTTTTCCGCCGGACCGAAATTCGAAAACGCCCGCGCGACGCAGGAAACGTATATTGCCGCCTTCGGGTTGAACCCTCCGGTTTCTTTCATCACGCGCTCGCGCAATTTCAAAAGACAGGATGACAAATCGCTTTTCACCGTATCGTCATCGCGCCGCACGAATAAAACGCTTTCGCCGTGGGCCACGTGCTGGGCCACCGAAATCGTGCCTTCTTCGGGGTCCATGCCTATGATATTACGGACCAGAAAATCATTCTGATCCGTCCCCGGCACGGGGAAGGCGGCATGCATTTCACCTTTCAACAGCGTATGAAATTCTTCCGGAATATGATCGGGATCGTCCAGAATAATCTCGTTCGGGTCCTTGTCGATTTTCTTGATCGCCATGCTGCGCAGATCGTCCTCGAACACTTCGACCGCGCTTCTGCCGTCCAGCTCAATGATTGTATGTTCGTCCGCTTTAGTAACCGTATGCGCCGGGCCGATCGGGTCGCAGCCCTGCGATATGCTGGTGGCCACGGGCACTTCGCGGGAAAACACCACGCCGCTTAAGGGTCCGTCCACTACACTACCGCGGATTTGAAAATGTTTACCGCGTGCCGAGGAAAGCCCGCCCACAAGAAACCCGCCCGTGAGGCCAGCAAATTGCCGCAGCGTATTGGCGGGATCTTCCTCCTCCAGCGGGTTGCCGTGCACCATGCCTAGCATCGGTTCATGGTCTTTCAGCCAGTGCTCCAGATCATGGCGCGGTGTTCCGTCTTCGCAGAGCGGCCCGTTGTCGGTTTTGGGAAACAGGCAGAACTCCCCTTCGCCGAAGCGCCCGATCATCGCAGAAATGGCGGGCACGTCGATCAAATCTTCGCCCACGCCGCAAATGCCGATGCCCACCGACCCCACCCAGTTCTCGATACCCAGAACCGAACGGAACAGGTTTACAATACTTTGCGCATCCTCGGCCAGCATGTCGGAAATATAAAGGAAACCGAAATTAAAGCCGTCCCCTTCCGTGCGTGCGCCCTCCAGCGATTCCAGAACTTTTCTGGACGTATCGCGCCAATCAGTGCCCGAAGCGACCGAGGAGGCGAATTGTGAAGAAGTGTAAAGGCTCATTGCAGCAATTTATCACAATAAAGCACTGTTTCAATGTAAGACGGGCTTTCGTCATAATAATATTTCCGGTTTTCTTTGAAATCGCGGTCCATAGGGTCTATATATGTATCAAATAGATTTTAACTCTTGAAAGGAGACGTAAAAACTATGTCTGATCGTTCTTCACTATCGCAAACCCGCGCCCGCAGTGCCGTAGACGCAGGTTTGCAAAGCCATATGAACAGCGTCTACAGCCGTATGACGATAGGCTTGATCATTACCGCCATCACTGCATGGCTGGTGGCAAGCTCGCCCGCGCTTCTGGCGCTGTTCCTCGGCGGACCGCAGGCTTACATCATCATGTTTGCCCCGCTGGCCGTTGTATGGTTCGGCTTTAATCCGGCGAAGATGAATTCCTCGAAACTCATGATCGCCTTTACGGCCATCAGTGTGCTTTACGGGATCAGCTTCTCAACCATCGCGCTGGCCTTCAGCGGCGAATCCATCGCCCGCGCGTTCTTTATTACGGGCGGCATGTTCGCAGGGCTTAGCATCTTCGGCTATACCACGAAAAAGGATCTGACCGCACTCGGCACCTTCGCCGTGATGGCAATCCTCGGTGTACTACTCATCAGCATCGTCGGCTTGTTCGTAGGCTTCTCCAGCCAGGTGCAAATGCTGATTTCCGTTGTGGCGATACTGGCATTTTCCGGCATTACAGCCTTTGAAACCCAGCGCACCAAGGAAAGCTATAACGTGGCCCACGGCAAGGAAGGCAACAGTCGCCTTGCATGGTCTTCCGCTTTAAGTCTGTATATCAGTTTCGTGGCGATCTTCATCCACGTGCTTCAACTGATGCAACAACGTTAAGCACAAGGCCCATATTGAATAACAAAAGCCCTGCACTGATGCGGGGCTTTTTTATTGCGTTGATTGATTGGCTACCGGCTTTACATGCCGCCTTGCTGCTCACACTGCCAGCCTGAGCTTGTACATACACAGCCAATCGGTTGAGGAGGAGTGCCGCCGCAAGCACCACCGCCGCCGCCACCGCCGCCATCGCTTCCGGCAGGACCTTGGGGTCCTTGAGGGCCTTGTGGTCCCTGAGGACCTTGGGGCCCTTGCGGACCAGTTCCGCCAGAAGGCCCTTGCGGCCCTTGAGGGCCGGGCGGGCCGGGCAGAAGACCAACGCATACTGCATTACCGCTGCTGTTTATACCTTGCAAAGTCTCACCGCCGGGGCACATAAGCGCGAGGTTCTTCAACAACGGCACCCAGCCATCGTTTGAGCAGAACATGATCTGGTCTTGCCCGGCATCGTAACGAAGTGCCCCGCGGTTACCACTAGTACAGGCAATACCGGAATCCCCCAGACCAACCTCGCCGTCAACATCAAGTGTGGAACGGGGGTCTATGGTGCCAATACCCACTCTTTCATCAATATTGCGGTTATAGATATCGCGGGAGTTAAGCGCGGTATAGGCCCAGAACTGATCGTTCAAACCATCGGCAAGGGCGAAAACAATATCATCGTCATAAAAATTATTATTGTCTCCCAAGCTGCGGTTTAGCTCGCTGAAAACGGCATCACCGTCACAATTCTCACTATCGCCATCATTAACGTTGCATGATTCAGGATAAGGAACTCCGCTGGCACTATAGCTTCCCGCCCCGTCGCGGCCATGCGAAATAAGCGCGAAAGGTGCGTTTTGCATTGGTGGCCCTTGAGTAAGATTAACCGTTATAGCGCCGGGTAATTTTTGAAAAACCGCCCCTTTTTCTTCGGCCAAGCTCTCTGTAATCGCGTAAGTCATCCTGTTGCCGAAGGGATCGAGCATAAGCTGGGATGAAATTCCGAGTGAACGGGTGGGCACGGTGCCTATAATCACCCGGCCATTGGCCGTATTTACGGCTGTTATAGCACCTGTAGTGAGGCAGGCAGCAGAGGGCACCGTATAATCTCCGCCATCATCGCGCTGCTCCATACCAAACTCGGGGCTTTCAGGCGGCGCAGCCGGATCGGCAGGACAAGGGTAACGACCCAGCGTATCGATAGCGACCTCGTCGTCGTCCAGATCCTGCATGATGAATTCACGCAAGGCATTACGGACAAGGTTGTGATTTTCAACCAGCTTCGCCTCACGCTGCTGCTCTATAAAAATCGTATAGGCACGCGCAAAACCGGCCACAAGCAAACCGATAATAATAATGACAATGGAAAGTTCTATCAGTGTAAAACCGTTGGGTTTTTGATATTTCATGGCCGCCTTTTTGTTATTTTAGGAAGGGCAAAATAAATATCTTTCCCCTTCTTTAAGGGTACTATATTTCGGGCCGTTTATAAAATTTTTTATGAAAGATGGTGCCTGTATCTTTATCAGGGCTTTGAAAAAATTGGTGGACCCTATCGGGATCGAACCGACGACCTCTTGCATGCCATGCAAGCGCTCTCCCAGCTGAGCTAAGGGCCCGTTTAGAAAACATTATTCTGCGAAGCAGGATTAGGTTTTCAAACGCCCTCCGTAGCCTTGGCGAAGGAGGGCTTAACCAAGTAGCGCGAAACATATAAAGAATAACGCCCGATTTCAAGCAATAATTTGCCACGCCCTGCCGTCTTTGGTAAATATAAAGGGCAAGGAGTTTTCATGAATCCGTCCCGCCTTTCTTTTCTCGCCGCACTGGTTTTAATTTTCTCAAGCCCCGCCGCGCTGGCCGCCCCGCCCGATGAATTCGGTGCGCGTTTTTCCGGCAAGGCTCCGGCAGCGCTGGGCGACGATCCCGATATTTTCGCCGATTTTCTTGCCGGATACGAACCGGCAGCGGGCGGTTTTGTAGATCTTATTCAGCAGGAAGAAGAAAACAAATCCGCAAAACCGCGCAATACCTATAAGCCCCGATCAGGCGGCGGTTTTCGCGCACCGCGACTGACGGAAGACAACAGCCGCTATCTTGTACGCAAGCGCTCCGGCGAATAGGGCCGAAGAATATTGCCAATGAACGATTACCCTAGCCCCACTTCCTTTATCTTTAACCGCCTGTTTATCGGGGGTATGACGCTCATGCCGCTACTGGGCGTTATCCTGCCGCGCTTTATGGCGTTTACCCCGCTTTTGCTTGCTCTTTTGGGGGTTGGCGTATTTTTTACAAGCGCCTTAGAAAACCGCAAAAAATTTATCAAATCCCCTCTCATCATCTGCGGCGCTATCATGGCGCTGACAGGCTTCAGCGTACTTTGGGCGCTAAATCCGGAGATATCCGGCGACCGCGCGGCCAAGCTTGCACTGATTTTGCTGCCCGGTGCTTTGCTGCTCGCCTTTACCGCACTCCCACCACATAAGGCGGTTCGCGATTTTGTCTGGGTCTTCCCCTGGGCGGTTATAGCCGCCGCCATCCTTCTTATGATCGAACTTTATTGCAAAGCGCCACTTTATCACGCCATTCGCGGAACGGAAATTCCGGAAGAATTCAATCTATCCAATCTTAACCGCGCCAGCGTCTGTATTCTGCTCAGTCTGCCTTTGGCGGTGTTTTTTGTTTGCGCCAGCGGATTTTCACGAGAGCGAACCGCGATCATGCTCGGCCTTTTGACGATGGCCCTTCTCGCTATTTTATACCAAACCGCCAGCCAGTCGGTGCAGCTTGCCTTTATCGTCTTCGTTCTTTTCTGGGCCGCGTTCCCCACGCGCTTCCGGCCCGCATGGATCGCTCTTGCTGTTCTTATCGCGCTGGCCGTTATAACGGCGCCGTGGGTATCACAAATCGCGTTTAAGGAACTGGCAGAAAATTTCCACAACGCGCCATGGCTGCAAAACGGTTATGCCGCCGAAAGGCTGGAGATATGGGACTATGTAGGGCGTTACGCCCTTCAGCACCCCTTCCACGGTTTCGGCATAGAAGCCACACGCGCGGTCGAAGCCTTCGATACAGCAGAGATTTACCAAAAGGGCGTCACCATCCTGCACCCTCACAATTTCGCGCTCCAGCTCTGGATCGAATTCGGCTTGCTCGGTGTGCTGCCGGCCATTGCCCTTGCCGGTTTCCTGCTTTACCGCCTTGCCGTCTTACCCACGACAATGTCACGGCTTGGTGTCGGCGTTTTTACGGCCTGCCTTTCCATCGCCGCCACCGGATATGGTCTCTGGCAAAGCTGGTGGATCGGGGAAGTTATCCTGATCATGCTGTTTTTCATGTTCACCCTGCGGTTTTACCGCGAGAAAAACTCCTGAATTTCCAAATAACACAAGCTTGCGTAAAAACGGGGGTTGAACTAAGGTACGATCTTGCGCACAATAGTGCAGATATTATGTCGCGGTAAGCGAGGGAATTTTTTAATGTATAATGACGATAAGTGGAATCCGGTTGAGGGAGACGAACTCGCCGGATTTTTGGAACAGATCAACCCGATCGATGATAAGCACCGCGTAAGCGCTGAATCGACCAAGGTCGAATGGCGCATGCTTCCTTTCTACGATTCCGTTGCGCTTGTGCGCGTGTCCGACCCCAACTGGGTGAACAAGAAACTCAATATCTATTACCTGACCGATCAGGGTAATTTGTTCCGGCTGAACGGCACATCACCCCCGATCCATGAAGTCAACGCCAAAGCGCCGATCAAAGTCACAGACGCAAACGTTCTCGATTACTTGCGCTTTTTCTGTTTCTTCGTACGCGGAGAAGAGGGTCCGTTCTATATCGCCGAGAGCATGGACGATCCCAATATGCCCAAGGAAATGGACGAGACCACCCGCTCCGTTATCGAGGGTACGATCCGTCCGGCTTCCTATGAAGGCAAGAACGATCAGGGTCACTGGCTTTGTGATGCTGTGGTGTTCTACTCCAACGCTCTTTTCATCGCCAATTTCGCGGTCCAGCCATCAGGCATGATCGAGATGATCGATGATGAGCCGATCGCCGCCGACCTTCCGGTAAAAGTCGATAAGCCCGTTTCCTGATAATTTTTGACCCTAATCTTCGACGTCATCACCCGCTTCATGCGGGTGATCCATTCATTTATTGATTTATTTTTGCAATAGATTACCCGGACGAAGCCGGGTAATGACGGCATACTGTTTTTTACCCTGAATAGTTTCCGCTTTGCGCTTTTCCGCCTCCGCTATCTTTGCTAGCATGGGCGTGTGGGATTTTGCCTGCCTCTTCGGGATTTCAAAAATGAAATATAAAACCTTACCGCTTCTTGCCTTTACCACCAGCGCCGCGCTATGCACCTTTGCCGTTTCAACCCCCGCTAGCGCGCAAGTCAGCCGTCTTTATTTCGCGGGCTATCTCGGCCTTTCCACCTTTAACGATCAGGCATTTTCCGAGACCTCGACAAATACCAGCGGCGATATCGAACTTGATAACGCCGGTTCTTTTGCTGGCGCTCTGGGTCTGCGCCTTTCCCGCGACACAAGAATGGAAGCGGAATTTTCCTACCGCAAGGCCGATATTTCCGGCGCCGATGTCGGCGGGACAGGCAATATCGATATGGGCGGCAAGATCAGCAGCAAATTCGGCTTTATCAGCCTTTATCACGATTTCAACTACCCGCGCTGGAAGATGCAACCCTTTATCGGCGGCGGTCTGGGCCTTGTTTTCCATGACGCCAGCATCGTGGACCCTTCGGGCACCACCCTGACCACCTCGGACAGCAGCACGGGATTTGCCTATCACCTTGGCGGCGGACTGAAATACCGCATGAGCCCTGAATTAGCTGTCACAGGTGGATACCGTTATATCGGCACGGGCGATATGGACATCGCCAGTTACCAGATCGATTATTCCAGCCACGAATTCCGCCTCGGGATGGAATGGGACTTGCCCTACGGCAAGAGCAAACCCTACCGCCGTTAATTCCTTTTTTCTTTCCTTCACCCCTGCCCTTGCCTATATAAAAAGGCATGGAATCCAAACACTATGACATAGCGATTATCGGCGGCGGTTTGTCGGGCATGAGCCTTGCCTGCCTGTTGGGCGGATCGGGCAAAAAAGTAATCTGCATCGACCGCGACATCCCCAAAACGTCTACGGCGCAAGATTTACGCACCACCGCTATTTCCTACGGCTCTTCGAAAATTCTGACCGAGGCCGGAATATGGGACGCGCTTTTAAAAACCGCATGCCCTATCCGAGATATCCAGATTCTGGATGGTAACAGTCCGCTTTTGCTGCAATTCCTGAGTGACGAAGTCGGCGGAAAAAGTTTCGGCTGGATCGTGCTGAACGCCGATATGCGCCGCGTGCTCTTGAAACGCATGAAATCCTTCAAGAACGTTACTCATCTTGCCCCCACCAATGTGGCTGATTTCGCCTGTGATAATGAAAAAATCACCATCCATCTTGAGGGCGACAAAACGATCACTGCAAGCCTTTCCGTGGGCGCGGACGGGCGCGGCTCGAAAATGCGCGAATGGATGGATATCCCTGAGCGCGGCTGGAATTACCGCCAGCGCGCCGTAATCTTTAACGTCGCCCACGAAAACCCGCATCATAATGTGGCGGTGGAACATTTCTGGCCCTCCGGTCCTTTCGCCGTTTTGCCGATGGCGGACGGGCCGAAGGGCGAGCACCGTTCCTCGGTCGTTTTCACAGAACACGGACGGGAAGAGGACTCGCTTATGCATTACAGCGAAGCGGCGTTTCAGGCAGCGCTGGAGGCGCGTTTCCCCGCCTCTTACGGCGCGGTGAAGCCGATCAGCAAGCGCGTAGCCTATCCGCTATCCCTCATCCATGCCGGAGAGTACACCGCGCCCCGCATGGCGCTGGTGGCCGATGCGGCGCACGGCATTCATCCCATCGCCGGACAGGGGCTTAACCTTGGTTTCCGTGACGTAAAGGCGCTGGCAGATTTGGTAAGCGACGCGAACGACCCCGGCGCGCTGGAAATTCTGGAAGACTACGCCCGCGCCCGGCGCTTCGATAATATGAGCATGATCGCCGTAACGGACGGGCTGGTGCGGCTGTTTTCCAATGATCTGCCGCCTGTCCGCGCCTTGCGCCGTTTCGGTTTGCGCACGGTTGCGCGGCTTGCGCCCGCCAAACGCTTTTTTATGAAACGCGCCATGGGGGATTAGAAGAGGCGATTTATTGTTGACAACTGCCCCGCCCCGCGTTTATAAACCTCGAACTTGAGAGAATTAATAAGAATTTGGAGCCTTTAGAGCCATGAAACGTACATTCCAGCCCTCCCGCATTGTTCGCGCACGTCGCCACGGTTTCCGCGCACGTATGGCTGACCGCAATGGCCGCGCCGTACTGGCACGCCGCCGCGCCAAGGGCCGTAAGGTTCTGAGCGCCTAAGCCATTCGCGAAAGGCGTACATTATGCACGCCAGCAAAAAACAGCAAAAATCACTGATCATCCTTAAAAACCGCGCCGATTTCGTGCTGATGAACACGCGCGCTAAAAAATGGGTATCACATGGAATTGTCCTTCAGGTCCGCGAAAACGATCTGGACGAAATGCGTGTGGGCTACACCGTTACCAAGAAAACCGATAAATCCGCCGTAAACCGTAACCGGATCAAGCGCCGCCTGCGCGCTGTCGCTGCCGATATTCTGCCCCTTCATGCAAAAGGGTCATGCGATTATGTACTCATCGGGCGGCCCGCCACAGCGACACGGCCCTATGAAACACTTTGCGAAGATTTGAAATGGTGTCTGAAAAAATTGGGTTATCTTGATGGAAATTCCCAAAGCGTTTCACGTGAAACATATGGTAAATAATTGATATGACTAAATTCCTGCAATTTTTTATCAAAGCCTACGCACTTCTTGTTTCCCCCCTTTTGGGGCGGAGTTGCCGTTTTCATCCAACGTGCTCGGCCTATGCGCATCAGGCGCTGCAAAAACACGGCCCCGCCAAGGGGCTTTACCTTGCCGGACGGCGTATTTTAAGATGCCACCCGTGGCACAATCATCCTTACGAAGACCCGGTGCCGGAGCATTACGATTGGCCGATTGCTAAGCGCCGGATGATGGGCTATAAAAACCGCAAACCGCAATGATCGGTTCCCCTGCAACGAACAAACGAGCCTGAAAAACCTGATGCAGCAAAAAGACAAAATGCACCCCGAGGATACACGCAACCTGATTATCTTCGCGGTTCTGGCGATTATCCTTTATTTCGGCTATGACGCGCTTTTCCTCAAACCTCAGGCCGAAGCGATGAAGCAGCAACGTGTTATCGCCGAGCAGCAAGCCCAAATCGCCGCACTGAATGCAGCGCCGGATATCGCCGAAAATGCCAAGATCAAACCCCGTTCAGAAGCTGTCGCCGCCTCGCGCCGTTTGAAAATCAATAACGACCAGATTTTCGGCTCGCTCTCTCTGACCGGGGCGCGGCTGGATGACATTTCCTTCCATGAATATTACGAAACGCTTGAGAAAAAAGAAAATGTCGAGCTTCTTTCCCCGCGCGGCACCGCCTTCCCCCGCTTCATCGAATATGGCTGGGTGGCCGCCGATAAAAAGATAAGAGTGCCAGACGCGGACACAAGCTGGCAGGTACAGGGCAATCAGGAACTGACCCCCGATACGCCCGTGCTTCTGACATGGAATAACAGCGCGGGTCTGCGCTTCGAGCGGGAAATTGCTCTCGATCGGGATTACATGTTCACCATCACCCAGCGCGTGATTAACACCACCCGCTCCCCCGTTACGCTTTACCCTTACGGCCTGATCAGCCAGACGGGAATTTCAAAACACTATCAAAGCATCTACATCATGCATGAGGGCCCCTTGGGATATATCGGCGATGAGCTGGTCAAACAAAAATACAAGGATATGCCCAAGGAACCGCAGCTCACCAAATATGCCACAAGGGGCTGGATCGGTATTGGCGATAAATACTGGTTTACCGGCCTGATCCCGCAGCAGGGCACGCAAACCAAATACAGCTTTACCTACAAACCCGATGCGGTTGCGCCCGATCACGGTCGTTACCAGACCGATTTCCTTGGCGATGCGGTTACCATCGCGCCGGGCGAGGCAGGAGAAAGCACGTCGCGCCTGTTCACGGGTGCAAAGAAGGTCGTGCTTTTAAACAAATACGCCAAAAACCTGAATATCCCGCAATTCGATTTGACGGTGGATTTCGGCATTTTCTGGTTCATGACCAAACCGTTTTTCTACATCCTGCACTGGCTGGGCCAGCATATCGGCAATATGGGTATAGCCATTCTGGTCCTGACCTTCCTGATCCGCTCGGCCGTATTTCCGCTGACCAACGCGTCTTACCGATCCTTCGCCAAGATGAAAAAGGTCAGCCCGCAGATTGTCGAGATGCGTGAAAAATACGGCGATGATAAACAGAAACTGCAACAGGAACTGATTGCTCTTTACCAGCGCGAGGGTGTTAACCCCATGGCCGGGTGCCTTCCGATTATCCTGCAGATCCCGATTTTCTTCGCACTATACAAAATCATCTTCATTACAATTGAGATACGGCACGCTCCGTTTTTCGGCTGGATACAGGATCTCTCCGCGCCCGACCCAACCAGTATTTTCAATTTGTTCGGCCTTCTGCCCTACAATGTGCCGGGCTTCCTGATGATAGGTGTCTGGCCATGCCTGATGCTACTTGTGATGATCGTTCAGAAAAAACTCAATCCCCCGCCGCAGGATCAGCTCCAACGCGACATGGCGAATTACTTCCCCTTCGTTATTACTTTTGTGCTTTCGAAATTCGCCTCCGGTCTTGTTCTGTATTGGACGTTCAGCGCGTTTCTTTCCGCCGCGCAGCAGATGATCATCATGCGTTCGCTCGGCGTTCCCATTCACCTGTTCGGCGAGACGGAAGACGAAAAGAAACTGGACAAAGCTGTCGAAAAGGGCCCGGCCGTTCATCCGCTCGTGGAGATGGCCGAAGACAATGTCGAAGATGCATTGTTCGGTGAAGACAGTGATAAACCCACCGGTCCTATAAAACCGCTGAAGCCGAAAAAGAAAAAGAAGAAGAAATAGACGGATGATCAGATGAGCAGAAAATCAGATGATCGGAAGGCGCAGGAAGAAACCGGTTCGGATCATCCGATCATCGGATCATCCGATCATCTGTTCAAGCAACGCTGTGACTTCGTTCTGGGCGTCGCCTATCTTTCCCAGCTGCCCGAGGCAGACAGACCGGAAATCGCGTTTGCAGGACGGTCCAATGTCGGCAAGTCCAGCCTTGTCAACGCACTGACAGGGCGCAAAACACTGGCCAAAACCTCCGCCACACCGGGAAAAACGCAGCAGCTGAATTACTTCGATCTGGGCGGCGTTTTGTACATGGTCGACATGCCCGGTTACGGTTACGCCAAAGTATCTAAAACACTGGTCGAGGATTGGGTGAAACTCATCCGCGCGTATTTGCGCGGGCGACCCTCGCTTCGTTGCTGTTTTATTCTGGTGGATTCCCGCCATGGCCTGAAAGACAGCGACAAGGAACTTATGACCATGCTGGATGAAGCGGCCGTGTCGTATCGTATCGTTTTAACCAAGACTGATAAAGTCAAAGATCAGGCGCTTTTACAGGTAACGAAGGATATAGAGGCCGAGCTTAAAAAACACGCCGCCGCCTATCCGGAAATCCTGGGAACCAGCTCTCATAAAGGGGCGGGCATCGGGGAATTACGCGAAATTATTGCATCCTATACGAGCTAACCGGTCTTATTGATCCGCCAGGATCGTATAAAAACCATAAGCGTTTTGCGTATCGTTCTGAACACACAACGATACCCGCTCATGACAGGCAGTGCAGATATCACCGGGATCGGCGGTGGAAAGATCGACATTCGCCCCGACGGAATAAAGCGCATCGTCGATCAACGTTTCCTTGATGGAATCGTTCATGATGGGAATAGTCGTGTTGCCCGTTACTTTTTTATTGATGCTTTCGCATACTAGCTCCGGAATTTGGTAAGCAACCAGAATAACCTCCGGCGCGTTCGTGGCCGTCCATTCCACATTGTTGAACCGGCCAATATACCAGCCCGGGATAGGATCGGTCAGTGTGCCGGAAATAGCATTAGCCGGAAGCTTGCCCGGAATAAGCCCGCCGCCATCCGGATGAAAAATCTTGTTCCCGTGCGGAGCCGTGTTGAATGCCGCGTCGGTAGGAAGCGTAAAGTCGATATTATTGACATCTGCGCCCATAAAAACCATCTGGTCCAGCGCCTGTTTTGCCTGCGCGGTATAGGAAATAAGCTGGGTTGCCAGAAGCCCCGCCCGTTCCTCGTCGAGCGATCCCGTCTCGCCCGTGTCGGTGCCCCGGCTAAGGGTAAAGCTCAGCGCCGCAAATAACGCGATAGCGATAAGAACATAGATAAGGGCGTTGCCCGATTCCTTTTGACGTCTTGCGTTCATAACGTCTACATTATACGTCATCCTGAGCGAAGTCACGCTGAAGTGTAACGAAAGCGGACGAAGCCGAAGGATCTGGCATGATAACGAACGAGATCCCTCCGCTCCTCCTGCTTCGCTGAAGCTACGCAGGATCCGGTTGGGATGACAGGTTGGGAAATGATCGAGTCACTAGCATTTATTTTAATCGGGTTTCTTTTGGGAGCAGCGGCAGCCTATTTCGTGCTGAAAAACCGCGGCAGCGGTCTTAACAGCCACATGGAAAGCCAGTTCAAGCTAACCGCACAGGAAGCCGTGCAGCAGGCGCATGAGGCCTTTCTCCAGCGCGCGGAAGAAACTTTCAAAAAACATCACGCCAACGGCGCGCACGAGCTCGATAAACGCACCCGCGCGATTGATGAGCTTATGAAACCGGTGCAGGAAAACCTCAAAGCCATGTCGGGCGCGCTGGAGCAGGTCAAGGGCACGGATCAGGCCCTGCGGCAAGAGATTTTAAATCTCAACCGCGAAACATCGAAACTGGTCGGTGCGCTCCGCGATCCTTCCGCTCAAGGGGCGTGGGGGGAGTTTATCCTTGAGGGGTTGCTGGAAAAATCCGGCCTGATGAAGGGCGTGCATTACGAGACGCAAGTCTCCATCGAAACGGAAAACGGCCGTCAGCGCCCCGACGCCGTCATCCGCATGCAGGACGGTTTCAACATTATCGTCGATGCCAAAGCACCGCTGAACGAATTCGCCCAGCGTTTGTCGGAGCAGATGAGCGAGGAAGACCATATCAAGCTGATGGGCAATCTGGCGCGGCAGGTGCGCGAGCACGTCAAAGCGTTAGGGCGCAAAGGGTACTGGGAGAATCTCGACAGCCCGGATTTTACGGTGTTGTTTTTGCCGTCAGAGCACATCTATTCCATGGCGCTACGCGGTGATCCGGCGATTGTCGATTTCGCGGCTTCGCAGAACGTAATCATTGCCTCGCCGACCTTGCTGATGAGCTTGCTGCGCGTAGTATCGCTAAGTTGGCGGCAGATGGAGCTTGCCAAAAACGCGCAGGAAATTTCGGAGCGCGGCAATGATTTATATAAACGCCTGCTCAGCTTCACCGGACATATCGAAAAAATCGGCAAAAACCTGCAAAGCGCGATGAAGGGTTATGACGACGCAGTGGGATCTCTGGAACGCTCCGTCCTTCCGGCGGCGCGTAAATTCAAGGAGCTGCAGGGCGGCGCGGGTGAGAAGGAACTCCCGGAATTAAAAGCTATCACCGAAACTCCCCGCGAACTTAACCTAACGGCTGAGGATCAGCAGGAGAAAAAGCGGGCTTAATTCTTGCCCAGTTCCGGACCGCTTGCCTTTGGGTCCGCATCCTCTCCAATTATATTTTTTATACTCTGCTCTATCTCCTGATACAGGGGGTCATTTCCCCGTTCTTCAGGTGTCATAGGAGTGTGCCATTTTGCGAACAGTATTCTTAAGGCAGGTTCTAACATAAGTTTGCTGCCAACGCCTATTCCTGCCCCCCATGCGGTAAAACCGAGTATCTGTAACAAGCTGCGTTTAACGGCTAGTCTGTTCGCTTGCTCATCCGTTAAGCCTGCAGCCTTATATTCTACTTTGCTGGCCTTATATGAATTAAAGGTAACCCCAAGTCCGAGGCCTAGAATGGCAGAATGTTTTGCCCTGCCGCCTACCGCTTCTAAAAATTGTCTACGAGAAATATCCATCATACACCCTGCTATTAAAAACTCCAGCTATCATAATAAGAGTTTTTGTTTATGTCAAATAAAAACTCTTAGGCCGCCTTCTTAAAGCCATTCAAAATCCGATCATGGAGAGATTTGAGCTTGGCCCGCGTACGGGCTTCGTCCTCCTCCCGCTCCAGCCGCCTGAGGTTTTCGTCCAGATTTTTCTGGTCGTAGATAATTTCCGGGTGGCGCATACGGGCCCTGTGGGCCTCCTTCAAAATTTCATACGGCTTGGTGATCGCAGGAAGGTATAAATCGCCCGTAAAGCGGGAATCAAGATGTACGTAACCGTACCGCAAAAGCCATCCCAACCAGCCGTGATGAACGTTTTCCGCGCGGATATCATCAAGATCGATTTGTTCCAGCGTCACGGAAAACAACCCCTTTTTATGAATGAAACGCTGATCCGTCAGTCCGACCTCGTGTGAAAGGAAAACAGTCAAGTAGCCCCAGAATATGGCTAGACCCAGCGCCGCGCCCATGAACGGAATAGGCGTAAAACGCTCGTCAAACGTGATAACGCCGAGATCGACCGCGAAATTCACCGCGTTATGCCCGCCCCGCTCGTACAGGAAATCATCGGCCAGAAATCCGACCCAAAGCCAGAAACCGCCGAAAACCAGAGCCTTGAGCGCATAAATCCAATGCGGACGGGCGGTAACCAGAAGTGTTTCACCAGCCGAAAGCGCGCGTGTGATATAAGCCATGTCTTGACCCTTTTCTTAAAACCACTTAATTCAATACCATGAATAAATATGAAATCATAACCGTCCCTTCCCCTGTTTTAAAGCAGATCGCCCAGCCCGTTTCCGGCGTTGACGATGATGTCCGCGCACAGATGGATGCGATGCTGGAAACCATGTATGACGCGCCGGGTATCGGCCTTGCCGCCAATCAGGTCAATCTGCTCAACCGCGTATTGGTGATGGATTTATCCAGCCGTGAGGATGAAGAGGAAGCCGCGCCGATTTGCATGGCGAACCCGGAGGTGATCTGGCAGTCCGAGGAAATGAGCGTGATGGAGGAAGGGTGCCTTTCGATTCCCAAACAATATGCGGAGGTCGAGCGCCCCGCCATCGTGCGCGTAAAATACCTTGATTATAACGGCAAGGAAGCGGAGCTGGAGGCTTCGGGCCTTCTCTCCCACTGCGTGCAGCATGAAATCGACCATTTGAACGGCGTGCTGTTTATCGATTATCTTTCTTCGCTCAAACGCAATATGATCCTCAAGAAAGTACAAAAGGCAGTAAAGGCGCTGTAGGCTTTTGAACTACAGAGTGCGCAAGAGAACGCAGAGTCCTTGTTATCGTCATCCCGGGCTTGTCCCGGGATCCATTCATCGGCATGGCGTGATGGGAAAAATGGATTCCGGCATCCGCCGGAATGACATTTCATTTTATTAAAAACTCTGCGTTCTCTTGCGCCCTCTGTAGTTTATTTAAAAACCGTTGTCTTCGTCACCTCCGTTGTGGTTTAAAATCAGCATGACCAACAAACTCAAAATCATATTCATGGGCACGCCGGATTTTGCGGTTCCGGCGCTTCAGGCATTGCTCGATTCCGGCCATGAGGTGATCGCGGTTTATTCCCAGCCGCCGCGGCCCAAGGGGCGGGGGCAGAAAGTCGTGCCATCCCCCGTGCACGCGCTAGCCGCCAATCACAACATTCCGGTCTATACGCCAGTCTCGCTCAAAACCGCGGAAGCCAAGGCGGAATTTCAGGCTTTGAACGCCGATGTCGCCGTGGTGGCGGCCTATGGTTTGATCTTGCCTGAGGCGGTTTTAAACGCGCCTCGCTATGGATGTTTGAATATCCATGCCTCGCTCCTGCCGCGCTGGCGCGGAGCGGCACCCATTCAATACGCTATCTGGCACGGCGATGAAGTGAGCGGCGTGACCATCATGCAGATGGAACGCGGTCTTGATACCGGGCCGATGATTAAAAAATCGGAAACCTCGATTACGCCGGAAACAACCTGCCAGAGCCTGCACGATCGACTGGCCGCGGATGGTGCGAAGCTTTTACTGGAGGTGTTGGCAGACATCGAAAATATAAAACCCGAAGCGCAGGATGAAAGCGCATCGACCTACGCCTCCATGCTTACTAAAGAAGACGGGCACATTGACTGGAATAACACGGCCGCCGAAATCGACCGCCAGATCCGCGCGCTCAACCCTTGGCCGGATACATTTACCGATGAATTTAAAATCAAGGAAGCACGCTTGAGTAGCGAGACGACCGGTAAACCCCCCGGCACGTTTCTGGATAAAAAGGGTCATATCGCCTGCGGCGGGGGAAGCGTGTTGCAAATCCTGAAACTCCAACCCGCGGGTAAAAACGTGATGGATTTTGCTTCCGCATTAAACGGCGGGTATGTGAAGTTATGAGCGCACCAACGCAAAGATATAAATTCACCATCGAATATAACGGCGCGGATTATTTTGGCTGGCAACGGCAGGACGATGTGCCCACCGTTCAGGGCACGGTTGAGGAAGCCATCGCCAAATTCTGCGGACAGCAGGTAACGGTGCAATGCGCCGGGCGCACCGATGCAGGCGTTCACGCGCGCGGGCAGGTCGCCCATGCGAATCTGGCTGAATTTTCGCGCGAAATGGAGCCGTTCGAAATCACCAAGGCGATCAATGCGCATCTGGTTCCCGCGCCCGTTGCCGTCATCAAAACCGAATTGGTGGATGAGGAGTTTCATGCGCGCTTCCGTGCCAAGGACAAGCTTTATCATTACCGGATTATCAACCGCACAGGTTTTATGGCTCTGGACCGCGGGCTAGCATGGCACGTCAAGCGCCCGCTCGATACCAAAGCGATGCAGGAGGCCGCCGATGTATTGCTGGGCCATCACGATTTTTCATCCTTCCGCGATGCGCAGTGTCAGTCAAAATCGCCGGAGCGCACGCTGGACCGACTGGATGTTATCGCCACACCGGAACCCCTAAGCGGCGGACAAGAGATCTTGATCGAGGCGCAGGCGCAATCTTTCCTGCACCATCAGGTGCGCAATATGGTCGGCACGCTTGTAAAAGTCGGGCACGGAAATTTCACTCCGGATGATGTGCGTGCCATTCTGGCGGCGAAGGACCGCACCAAAGCCGGGCCGACCGCACCCGCCGAAGGTCTTTACCTGATGCGCGTGGATTATACGGGAGGCGAAAAATGAGCGGGTTTACGCTTTGCTATCACATTGTGGTTTATGTGCCTGTGAACGCGGCGGAGGAATTTACGGCGGTCGTATCGCCGCATATTCCCTCTTTCATCGGCGCATACGATCACGTCTGCTGGCGCTCCACCCCCGGCACGGGCCAGTTCCGCCCGCTGGAGGGGGCCGAGCCAGCAGAAGGGGAAATCGGTAAAATCGAACAAGTGCCGGAAATACGCTTTGAATGTTTAATTCCGCTCGATCCTGACGCGCTTTCGCATTTCATTGAGGAGGTTTTGACCCCCGCCCATCCTTATGAAGCGCCCGTCATTATGGTCACGGAAACGCGGCTGGCAGGCGCTTTCGGGGTTTAGCTTTTTAGCTTTTGTCATCCCGGGCTTGTCCCGTGATCCATTCATCCATTTGGTGCGATTTGAGAAATGGATTCCGGCATACGCCGGAATGACAAAGGTGCGAAGCGAATTAAATTTTTATATTATGAAAAATACTTGCCTCTTCCGGCTTTATTTGCTATAAAACCCATCATAATCAACGGAGGATTTATGCGTATTACGACTGCTTTAAGAATTCTTGTGGCCACCGCCACTTTGTTTGCCGCCTGCCCTGCCGCCGCAGAAAGTAATTCTCTGCGCTATACCCAGCATTACAAGGCGCTGAAGGAAATGAACAAATCCAATATCCTGTTCAATACGCAGTACGAATCGCTGAACAAGGTGCTCAAGGGCAACATCATCGACAACAAAAACCGCATCATCGGCACAATACGCGATGTTTACATCAATCCTTACGGCGCTATCGCCAGCGTGGATGCGGAATTCGACCGTTTGCGCCTTCGCCAGTCCGTACCGCTTTCATACCGCCAAATGGGAATCCGTCCGGCAGGTAACGGATATGCGCTTGGCTTCGACGCCAAGGAGATCGAAGAAATATACCCCTCCCTGCTCGCCAATGTCGAACCCGCCGCGGGAACGGGGCGTGAAGTTTTCAGCGTGCGTTCCTTAAAAGGCGCGCAGGTAAAAACAACCGAAGGACAGCCCGTAGGCCGCGTCAGTGACATTCTGTTTACCGCGCAAGGCGGTCGTGTCGAGGCTCTCTATATTACGCTGGAGGTCGGAACGCAGCGCGGTAAAGGTGCCGCGGTGCCTATGGGCGCAATCCGCTTGCCGCAAAACGGGAGCGGCCTTGTCATGGAAACCGATCAGGCTCGCGCGCTGGAAGATTTCATCCGCGGAAATTAGTTTAAACTACAGAGCCAGACAGAGAACGCAGAGATTTTTAACAAATGAAACGTCATTCCGGCGCATGCCGGAATCCATTTCTCAAATCGCGCCACGCAGATAAATGGATCCCGGGACACCAAGCTACGCCGAAGCGAAGATTCAGCTTCGCCCAGGCGAGAGCCCGGGATGACGATAATACAAACTCTGCGCGCTCTGTAGTGAAAAAAATGTCAGTTATTAAAATAAATCTCGATCACGCGTTCGTATATTTCCACCAGCGCCTCAAGGTCTGCCACTTTCGCGTTCTCGTCAATCTGGTGAATGGTGGCGTTGATCGGGCCGAACTCCACTACGGGGCAGTATTTGTGAATGAACCGCGCATCAGAGGTGCCGCCGCTGGTGGTCAAGGCGGGAGTCTTTCCAGTAATTTCCGCGACCGCCTTTTTCACCACTTCCGACCATGGCCCGGGCTGCGTCATAAAACTCTCTGAGCCCTCATGCAGACTAAGTTCGTACTGCCCGCCTACACCGTCCAGAATTTCACGCAAGCGCGCGGAAAGGGTTTCCCCGCTCCATGTATCGTTGAAACGGATATTAAACACCGCGCGACCACCCGCCGGAATTACATTGCTGGCGATATTGCCGACATCGATCGAGGTAATCTCTAAATTGGTGGCGGCGAAAAATTCGGTACCCTCATCGAATGTATAATCGCATAGCGCATCCACCATTTTGATCAGCCGCGGCATAGGGTTATCGGCCAGATGCGGATAGGCAACATGGCCCTGTTTGCCGCTCACGCTCAGCGTACCCGAAAGCGAGCCCCGCCGCCCGATTTTGATTTCCTGTCCCAGTTCGCTGGGGTTCGTCGGCTCGCCCACCAGCGCCACGCTCGGGATATGACCGTTCTGCTCCATCCATTCCAGCACCTTGATCGTGCCGTTATCCGCCGGGCCTTCCTCGTCACCCGTGATCAGCATCGAGATAGAACCCTTTTCGGGTGCACCGTGTTTCTTGATATAGCGCGCGGCGGCGCAGGCAAAGGCCGCGACCGAGCCCTTCATATCGCTAGCCCCGCGCCCGTAAAGAACGCCGTCTTTGATCGTGGGTTTAAACGGGCCGTAAGTCCATTTCTCAGCGGGGCCCGGCGGCACGACATCCGTATGCCCCGCATAGCATAAATGCGGGCCTTCCGCGCTCCCGATACGGGCAAAGAGATTGGGCACGCGCTCGGCCCCCTCGCCGAAGGGCAGGTGATGACAGGTAAATCCGGCGCCTTCCAGAAACGCGCCCAGCGCAACTTGCGCCCCCGCATCCTCCGGCGTGACGGACGGACAGGCAATCAGTTTTTCGGTTAAAATAATAATGTCGCTCATATCTTTTGATTATAGGGAAAGAGGGGCAAGGGCAAGAAGATGATGGTGTTAGATATGAGGAGGATTCCTCTCGGGAAGCTTTTCTTGAGTGGCTTGAGCGTTAGCAAGAATGGTTTCTTCGCTGAATATCTCGGGAAAATGTTCTTTGTACGGCTCTAATACCGGGTAGACAGCTTCTTGTAGATACGCCTTCGCACGGGCTCGTTTGGCAAGATCGGGATCATGCTCGCTGACATGACGCATACGATCTAACGTTTCATGAAAAGAGCTAAAAGCACGTGGAACTTTAAAGCTCAGAGCATTAGCTAAATACCTATCGAAGCCTAAAACGTCTATTGCTTGTCCCTCTTTGTATTTATCTGGATCGTCTGGATAGGCCAGATCTACATATTCCAAAAAGCCAAAATTTAAGTATAACACTGCGCCCATAAGATCATCGAATTTTCCTATCACTTTTGCAAATTTAGGCCATTTCCTTATAGCTATATCGGTCTTGCCTTGCCGCGCTCCGAACATATCCTCGCGTTCGTTGCAATATTTTTTACGCCGTGCGACCGTGAACTTTGCCGCACCTATCATGCTGGACAGATTCTGAATTCCGTCTCCTAACTTTAAACACCAGACAACTGGAGAGGCAAAGACAGAAAACAGCATGTTTTTCACATAGGCGCGCGTATTTTCAAAAAGATCCTTTTTGACAATCCTCCCGTCCGGATGTTTTTGCGGATCTCCCTTCTCGTCAAGAATGGCCGTTTTCTTACTCATAAGACTTACGTTGTTAACAACAATCACAGTTTTGGCCGTTTCCAACTCTCTAAATTCTTGCCGAACATCTTTTATTTTTTCTTGTTGCTGCTTACTAAAAACCTCTGCATCGATTCCGGTATCCTCTATCGTATCGTGATGTAAATGCGTCCTGATCAAAACTTCCAGTCCTCCGTATTCTTCAAGAAGACTTAAATCCAGTTCGCCACTTTCTATTAAGGAAAGAACCATAAGAATGGGTGTAAGCTGGTGATACCAAGGAACGGTTCCATCCTCGCGCGATTTTCCTTCGGTTTGCTTGAGAATATCTTGAAAATCGCTAAGCGCCATAAAAAAGCCGCAATCCTCCAGAAAATGCCAAAATTTTTCGCGAATATCTCTTTGTGCAGCAAGTGTATTTATAGAAGCGCCTGTCTTATATTGTGCCAAGCTTGCCAAAAGGCTTTTGATATTCTTTTTAATAAGCCTTTCACGGTTTGCAGCCCACCCGAACATTCTGCCTATTTGTCTTATCCGCTTCATTTAAGACCCTAAACCCTCTTAATTCCCACGAACCGGTAAATACAAACAAACGCTTCGATTCGTCAAATTTACGGTGGTTATAAGCGAATCTTAGAAATTCCGCAAACAAATTATGAAAAAACACACAATAATTATGTTAATCTCTTAAAAGCTCGTTCACACTGGTTTTGGAGCGGGTTTTCTCATCCACGCGCTTTACGATGACGGCGCAGGCCAAATTGGGGCCGGGAGTGCCGTCAGGCAGCGGTTTGCCGGGCAATGTGCCGGGCACGACCACTGAATACGATGGTACGCGCCCGCGGTGAATTTCTCCGGTTTCGCGGTCGATAATCTTGGTGGAGGCACCGATAAAGACGCCCATGGAAATCACCGCGCCTTTTTCTACGATGACGCCCTCGGCAATCTCTGATCTTGCGCCGATGAAACAATCATCCTCGATAATCACGGGTTCGGCCTGCAGAGGTTCCAAAACGCCGCCAAGCCCCACACCGCCGGAGATGTGACAATTCTTGCCCACTTGCGCGCAGGAACCCACGGTCGACCATGTATCGATCATCGTGCCCTGATCCACATAGGCGCCGACATTGACGAAACAGGGCATCAGAACCGCGCCCTTGGCGATAAAGGCGCTATGGCGCACGGTGCAGTTCGGCACGGCGCGGAAACCGGCGGCGGCGAAATCTTCCTCGCTCCAGCCGACAAATTTGCTGTCCACCTTGTCGTACCAGTGCGATTCGCCGGGGGAACCGGAAATCTGCTTCATGGGGTTGAGGCGAAAAGACAAAAGGACAGCCTTTTTCAGCCATTGGTTAACGGTCCACCCGTTATTAGAGGGTTCGGCAACGCGGCGCACGCCGCTATCAAGCAGGTTAAGCGCCTCATACACCGCCTCGCGCATCTCGCCCTTGGTCGTCGGATCGATTGAGGCGCGCTCTTCCCAAGCCTGATTTACAATGGACTCGAGATCGTTCGGGTTTACGGCGGCGCGGGCATTCATGGGCTACAACTCCTGATATGTGTTTTTAAATCCGCCAAAACTCACCATAAAATGCGGTTTTGCGCAAGTCTTTTGCGTTTGAGCCGAAAAAGCATAGAATGCCGGAACGATGATTATGCCCCCTTTTGAAATCGACTGGCAAAGCGATGCCAGCCCCCGCTGGCTGCAGCTTTTTTCGCAAATAAGGCGCGCGCCGATTCTGCAGTCCCCGACTTACGGCCGCACCATGGCGGCGTTTCAGGGTTTAAAGCCGCGCCGGGGCATTCTGCGGTTCAATGGCGCGGAAGCCGGGATCGTCCAGATTATGGAGACGGGTTTGCTGCGCAATCTGATCCACGGGGTGATTCTCGACCTTGGCCCGTTATGGTGCGAAGGGTTCGGCAGCGCATTTCACCAGAAACAATTCTGGGATGCGCTACATCGCGAATTTCCACCGCGATTGGGACGCAAGCGGCGCGTTATTCCCAACCTCCTCGATACACCCATGAGCACGGAAATGCTGCTAAGCTCCGGCCTGCGCCGCCGGCAACCCGGCGGATACCAGACGATATGGCTTGATCTGGAGCCCGAGATTGAGGAGCTTCGCACCGCCCTTAAAAGCAGCTGGCGCGGCAAAGTTTCAAAGGCGGAGCGCAGCAATTTAAAAATAGAATGGGACGAAAAACCGGACCGCCTTCCCGAATTCATCCATTCTTACATGGCCGATAAAGAAGGGCGGGGCTATCACGGGGTATCTCCGGCACTGCTTGATATGCTTGCGAGGAACTTTGCCGCCGAAGGGGACCTGCTAATCGGGCGCGCTTTACTGGATAATGAGGTCGCGGCTTCTATATTAATTCTATGTCACGGGCGCAGCGCCACCTATCAGGTCGGCTGGACTACCGATAAAGGGCGACAGGAGAACGCGCATCATCTATTATTGTGGAATGCGCTAACCCGCCTGAAAGAGCGGGGCGTGCGCGATTTCGACCTCGGAGGAGTAAACGATGACACGGCGCAAGGCGTTAAAACATTCAAGGAAGGTCTGGGCGGGGAACTCGTCCATCTTGCCGGCATTTATCATTAGCGCCTTTTTACTGCTGGCCGCTTTTCCCGCTTTGGCCGAAATCCGACACCAGCGCATGGTCTACGAAGTTTATGCGGGCGGCATTCACGCCGTACAGGCCGAGCTGAATATCGATTACAGTGGCAACGACCGTTACGAGGTAAATCTCGCGGCAAAAACACGCGGCTTTCTCGCAAAGCTCGCGCCATGGCACGGCACGTTTGAAAGCAAAGGCTGGATCAATAACGACGGCGGCCTGCAGCCCGAGCTTCACAAATCCACCGCCACATGGCGTGATGAACCGGAGGTCAAGGAATACAATTATTCCCGCTCCGGCAACTTCGAATCTCTGGTCATTACCGAACATGACAAGGCGCCGGAAAAACCCGAACTTGAAGACGCATTAACCCAAGGCACGATCGACGCCCTGACCGCCACGCTTCTGGTCATGGAAAAGGCGGGAGAGGGCCATAAATGCGAGGGAACTTCGGAAGTATTCGACGGCAAACGCCGCTTCGAAATGATCTTCGTGCCCCAGAAACAGGAACTTTTGCATCCCACGCGCTATAACGTTTACGAGGGCAATACCCAGCTTTGCACGGTCGAGGTCAAACCGCTCGCCGGAAAATGGTACGACAAGCCCCGCGGCTGGCTCTCCATTCAGGAACAGGGGCGCGAACGCGGCACCATGCCCACAATATGGATGGGGAAAATCGCCGAAGACGGCCTCGCCGTTCCGGTAAAAATCCTCGTCAAAACCGCTTACGGCGCGCTTTTTGCCCATCTAGCTGAATATGAAAGCGAGGAAAAACTCTTCATCGCCGAAAACCGTGCGAATGGTGAGACAGGCGAATAATACCTCTCCCTCTGTCATCCCGGGCTTGTCCCGGGATCCATTTATCTGCATGGCGCGATTTGAGGAATGGATTCCGGCATTCGCCGGAATGACGAATAAATTGATAACCAAAGACAATTCTCGACATTGCCGGAAGGCCGCGCTATAACGCGCCTTATGAGTAAGAAACCGCTCGCTATCGTTATTCTGGCCGCCGGCAAGGGCACGCGCATGAAATCGCCCTTGCCCAAGGTCATGCATACCCTGGCGGGCAAGCCGATGATTTCCATCCTGATCGACGAGGTTTCCAAACTAAAGCCCGCGAAAATTATCGTCGTCACCGCGCCCGATATGAAAGAACTGCGCGAGCTGGTCAAACCTCATGAAAGCGTCATTCAAAAAGAACAGAACGGCACAGGCGACGCACTCAAGGCCGCGCTTCCGGCGCTGAAAGGTTTCACGGGAAACGTTCTTGTTTTGATGGGAGACGAGCCATTCACATCACTCGATCTTTTGAAAAGCATGGCCGCGCACAACGGTGCGAGCGCTATGGCGATCGTACCGCCCGACCCCACAGGGCTGGGCCGCATGGTGACCGATGGCGATACGCTGGTCGATATCGTCGAGGAAAAGGATTGCACGCCCGAACAGCGGGAGATTTTCGTCTGCAACGCGGGCAATTACTGTTTCCCGGCGGAGAAGCTATCGCGCTGGCTGGCGAAACTTTCCAACCGCAACGCGCAAGGGGAATATTACCTGACCGATCTTCCCAAAATCGCGGCCGATGACGGCGTGGCGACAAAAGTTTTTGCCGTGTCCATCGATTACACATGGGGCGTGAACGACCGGGCGCAGCTTGCCGAGCATGAACATATTTTCCAGTCACGCCTGCGTGAAAAATTCCTCAAAGACGGCGTAAGCATGCAAGACCCGGCCACCGTTTACTTTCACCACGACACGAAAATCGGCGCAAATGTGCATATCGAGCCCAATGTATGGTTCGGCAAGGGCGTGGTAATAGGCGATAACGTCCATATCAAGGCCTTTAGCCATATCGAGGGCGCGAGCGTGGGCAAGAACACGAGCGTGGGGCCCATGGCGCGCCTGCGCCCCGGCGCGAAAATCGGCAACGACGTGCGTATCGGCAATTTCGTGGAAATCAAAAACTCCACCATCGGCGACCGCAGCAAGGTCAGCCATCTGGGCTATGTCGGCGATTGCATCATGGGTGATGAAACCAATTTCGGCTGCGGCGCAATCACGGTGAATTATGACGGATTTGAAAAATACCAGACCGTCATCGGCAAGGGCGCGATGGTCGGCTCTAACGTCAACCTGATCGCCCCGGTTCAGATCGATGACGGCGCATTTATCGCCGCCGGATCGACGATCACCGAGAACGTTCCCGCCGATGCCCTGTCTGTCGGGCGCTCCCGCAACGAAATCCGCGAGGGCTGGGCGGCCAAGTTCCGCAAGATCAAGGCGCAAAAAAAACGTGCCGCCGCCAACGCCGCAACCAAGAAGGCCTCTTGAAACAATCCGTAAAACTTCGTGATTTGTGCCTTAGCGCGCTGGACGCTAGGTTATAACATAACAATTTTTAGCTTGATGTCAGGAACAGGGAAATATGTGCGGCATTATCGGTATTTTAGGAGAAAAAGAGGCGGCCCCGCTTTTGCTGGAGGGTCTGAAACGTCTTGAGTATCGCGGATACGATTCCGCCGGAATCGCCACGCTGCATGACGGCGTGATCGAGCGCCGCCGCGCCGAAGGCAAGCTGGTTAATCTTGAGAAAAAACTGCAGGCCGGCATGCTCAAGGGCAAGGCCGGGATCGGCCATACACGCTGGGCCACCCATGGCGGGCCGACGGAAGATAACGCCCACCCGCACGCCACCGATAAAGTCGCCGTGGTGCATAACGGCATCATCGAAAACTACGCCGCGCTGAAGGAAGAGTTACAGCAGCATCAATGCCGCTTCGAAACCGACACCGATACCGAAGTCATCGCCCATCTTGTGACGCATTATCTCAAGCAGGGCCTTGCGCCCGGAGACGCCGCCAACGCCGCGTTTGACAGGCTGGAGGGCGCATTCGCCGTCGTGATGATTTTCACCGGCGAGGATAATCTGATGGTCGCCACCCGCCGCGGCACGCCGCTGGCGCTTGGTTACGGCGAGGGGGAAATGTTTGTTGCCAGCGATTCTTACGCGCTTGCCCCGCTCACCAAAAAAATCAGCTTTTTGGAAGACGGCGACCGCGTGCGCGTCACCCGTCAGGGCGCACAGATTTACGTGAACGACAACGAGCCGGTTGAACGGTCGGTGCGCATCACCGCGCAAAGCGGCGCGACAACCGGTAAGGGCGCGTACGAGCATTTCATGCTCAAGGAAATTTACGAGCAGCCTGCCGTGATCGGCGATACACTAAATTCTTACGTTCACCCCTCCACGGGGAAAATCTCCCTGCCCGATCATGTGGTCGAGGCACTGGCCACCGCGCCGCGCATTACGCTGGTTGCCTGCGGCACCGCGTTTTACGCCTGTATGGTGGCGAAATACTGGTTCGAACAGATCGCCCGCACGCCGTGCGAAATTGATGTCGCTTCAGAATTCCGTTACCGCGAGGCACCGATGCCCGAGGGCGGTGTGGCTATTTTCGTTTCTCAAAGCGGCGAGACGCTCGATACGCTCGAAGCTCTGCGCTACACCAAATCCCAAGGCCAAACGGTGCTCTCTATCGTCAACACGATCGAAAGCACGATCGAGCGGGAGTCCGATCTTGTGCTGCATACGCTGGCCGGGCCGGAAATCGGCGTAGCCTCGACCAAGGCGTTTACGACCCAAATCACCACGCTGGCCTGTATGGCGCTGGCGACCGCGCGCGCAAAAAACCGCCTGAGCGCGGAAGAGGAACATGAGATGGCCGAGGCCCTTCGCCATGTTCCGGCCGCAGCCAATGACATTTTGCAATGTGACGGCACAGTGCAAAAAATCGCCAAGGAAGTCGCCCATGCCTGTGACGTGCTTTATCTGGGACGGGGCAGCCTTTACCCCATCGCGCTTGAGGGTGCGCTCAAGCTCAAGGAAATTTCTTATATCCATGCCGAAGGCTACGCCGCCGGAGAAATGAAACACGGGCCCATCGCCCTGATCGACGACAGCGTGCCCGTGGTTTGCATCGCCCCCGGCAACGACCCGTTGTTCGAAAAGAACGTCTCCAACATTCAGGAAACCGTCGCGCGCGGCGGGAAGGTCTTTCTCATCAGCGATGCGGCAGGCGCGGAAAAACTTAAAAACACCGCGACATGGAGCGTGGCCCTCGATCAGGTTCACCCCTTCGTTGCACCGATTTTATACGCGATTCCCGTCCAGCTTCTGGCCTATCACGTTGCTGTCACCAAGGGCACCGACGTTGACCAGCCGCGTAATCTCGCGAAATCCGTGACGGTGGAATAACCGTACCTAACTCCTAAATTGACCGCGATCCGCTGAAGGCTTTAAACTCCCACCATGGATTATATGAATATCGCGGCGAGCCATTATCAAAATGGCGAATATAAACAGGCACTCGAGTTTTTCGAAAAAGCCGCGCCTGCTCACGGCTTTAATGCGTGGTATAACGCCGGGGTATGCCACGAACATCAACGGGATTACGAGCGCGCGTTGACTTCCTATCACAAGGCGCTGGATTTACAACCCGGTCACCCTTCAACTCTAAACAATATCGGCTTCGCTCTGCATGAATTGGGGCGGGGAAGAGAAGCATTGGACTATGTAGGAAAAGCTTATGCCCTTTCCCCTGAGAATCGTCATATAGGCCCCAACGCTCTGTCCGTATGGTGCAATAACGCGCCCATGGAAGAATGGCCTGTACTATGCCAAAAAATTCTCGGTAATAACAACGCCCTTCCGGAGCATAAATATCTTGCTTCGATTTACACGGCCTGCGCTTTATGGGCCCTGAAGCAAGAGCGTTTCCCAATTGAGTTTCCCGCTCCTTCGCAAGGCTATAACTGGATAAAAAACATAGGAGTTTATCAGACCCATTTACAAAGACTGGCCGAGCAAAAAGACGAAAGCATCTATCACGATTCCAAACCCGTTTTCATGATCGGTGACAGCCATGTGCTTTCTTACGCCGGACTGGAGTTTAACGGCAGGAAGATTACCCCTCAGCTGGTTTTCGGAGCCAAAGCATTTCATATCGCCTCCAAAGCGCCCAACCGTTATCTGACAGCCTTCAAAACCCAGACAGACCGCCTTGAAGAGGACTCCACCCTGCTTTGCTGTTTCGGGGAAATCGACTGCCGGATAGATGAGGGAATGCTTGCCTATCAGCATAAAACCTCGCTGAATTTAAAAAATATCGTGGAAGAGCAAGTTGCACGCTATATTCAGGCCGTAAAAAATATTGCCCCTAAAACAGATGTTACCTTCGTAAATATTCCCGCCCCTCATCCGCGTCTGGGCGATAGACGTGAAGTTATAAGACTATTTAACGAGCAGCTTTCACGCCAAGCCGATATTATCGATGTATATAAGGCAAGTTTGGGCCGCGATGGTTACGCGTGCGAAGGAAGCCACATAGACGACGTTCATTTAAAACCTGCCGTGTTCAAAAGGGCTCTTCTGGCATAGATATTGCTTCTTTCCCCCTTAAGCAGGGTGCGTAAAAGGAGCGATCAATGACGCCGATACAATCCGGAATTCCTCTTATGAACGCGCAAGCCCTTGATATGGGCAAGCTCAAGGCCGTGCATCTTTCGCACGCACCGGAAGACTTTTACCGCCGCATGGTGGAGGCCAAAAAAACCGCGTTAGAGAGCGATTACGCGCAAAAGCCCGATACGTCTCAGAATCCGGCCTATCAGAACTATGCGACAGTGATGGTAGGGGGCAAAGTTGTGGCCGAAATCGACAATCACGGCTATACGACAACCTCCAATTCGCTGGGTGCGAAACTACAAGATCAATTGCCGAACGAGGCTGGCGGCGTCATTCAAGGGCCAAAACTGGCGCAAGCACGGGCGGAATTTATTGCCGAAATGCTCGGCGGCGAGGTGGTAAAATCTTCCACCGCGTTAACGCAGACCCAATTCCGCGCCATCACTGCGGTAGAAATGAAAGTGGATGTTGCCGCAATGCAGGAAGATCCGCGCTATGAGGAGCTGCAAAAACTCCAGCAGGCCCGCACGGCGTTTCTGGCCCAGAAGATCGCGCAAGAAAACGGCGAGGAGGTAGAGGTCAAGGTCCAGCCTGAAAACGCCGACGCCGTAAAAGAACAAGCGCAAAAAATGGCCGATGAGGCAAAGGAAAAATTCCTCGATTATATGAGCAAAACCCCGGAAGAACGCTATTACGAAGCCATTTTGCGGGAAATGGGCCTAACGAAGGAAGAGCTTGCGGCCCTGCCCCCCGATGAGCGCGCCAAGATAGAAGAGAAAATAAAAGAAGAAATCGCCCAGCGTATGGCGGATAACATGAGCGAGAACGAGAAGGAAAAAGAGCAGGCGGCTTAATTAAAACCTGCTCACCTTACCCCGCATTACGCAGCACCAGCGTAGCCCAGCCGTCGATATCCTCGCGCGTATGAAGGGTGAAATCCTCCGCCTCGTAAACGCTTAAAACGCTGTCGGCCTGCTCGCTCAGCATGCCGGATAAAATAACGAAACCGTTTTCATCGCTCACGCCCTTAAGATCATGCGCCATCTCAATCAGCGGACCGGCCAGAATATTGGCGATGATCAGATCAAACGGCTTTTTCTTTTGCACGTCTTTCGTGCGGAACCCGTCCCCGGTCGCGCATATCATTCCGGCGGCATCGCCCGGCACGTTATTGAGGTCGCGGTGACGGGCGGCCACGATCACGGCCTCCTCCTCTATATCCACCGCCAAAATCATGGTCTTCCAGAGCTTCCATGCCGCCACCGCCAGAATACCGGACCCCGTGCCCATATCCAGCACGTTCCACGGACACACCCCCTGTTCCTCCAGCGCGACCATGGCGTTCAGGCATCCTTCCGTCGTCGCGTGCTCGCCCGAACCGAAGGCCGTGGCCGCATCGATCTGAAGTCCCATTTTATCGGCGGGCACGCTTCCTGCATAATGGCCGCCGTAAATGAAAAACGGCCCGATTTCAAAGGCGGGGAATTGCTTGTAGCTTTCGCTCAGCCAGTCCGTATCTTCGGGGATTTTATCAACCCGCCAGTCATTGGCCGCCACATCGAGATCAAGATCGTAAATCGCCCCTTGAAGCAGCAAGCGCGCCGTCATATCGGCATCGGCCATAGGTGATTCCATGATCCATTCCACTTCCCATTCCGTGTCCTTTTTGTGATGGGCACGCAAGGCCGTAACCGCGACCGCGCGGTCCTCGAACGCCCCGGATAGCGAGGCGACCTGAGTTTCGGTGAAATGGGCCGGAAGTTTTATCCGCGCCGTATACATGGGTTACTTATCGTCTTCTTCGTCTTCGCCATCAAAGTCTTCCAGATCCGCTTCCTCGGTCAGGGCGTCTGCCTCGGGATCGTCAGGAAGCTCGTCATCCATGTCATCGTCATCCATGTCGTCGTCGAGATCGTCATCGTCATCCAGAGAAATAGATACATCGTCGGAATCATCATCGTCGCCGGATGTCTCCAGATCTTCAAGGCTCACAACCTCCACATCGTCTGGTTCGTCCTCGATTTCATCTTCATCGTCGCTTGATGCTCTCTTTTTAGCGGCGGCGGCGGATACCTGACCTGCGCTCTCATCATTGGCGGCGGCACGGCCACGGCGTGATTTCAACTTCACTTCGCCGGTAAACTCGGTGTTACAGGCGGGGCATACGATCGGGCGTTTGTCGAAATCGTAAAACCGTGTTCCGCAGCTTGTGCAAATTCTCTTAAAACCCTTGGTCTGTGCTTTCACGGCCATGTATTACTCTCCTTAAAAATTCAAAAAATCCGTAGTCCTCGAAATGCCTCATTTCGGGCGGTGTGTCAAATGGAATGTGTCTAGGTCTTGGCGGAATTTCGGCTTGAAAAATGTACTTCCGCTTTTTCAAATGAATTGCGACTGTCAATAGATAGATTTGGCTCAAAATTTTTGAGGATGATGCAAGAAACGGCGGCACATAAGATAAAAAAATTATCCTATGCAAGTTTCCATCGTTATAAAATTACAAATTTATATTGACATATATAAAAAAACACCGTACAAAATTTTTCATATTGCAAAATTTATGAAAGATTCAATTTAAAGTTTTGAGAGGGAAGAGATATGACCCAACAAATAACCGCACAGCAAGTCAGAGAGAGTACTGCGGCACTAACGCCAGAGGCAATTAACGCTTTGATAGCAAAAGCAATCGCAGATAATGAGCAATATTACACCCCAAACGCAGAAGTCAAGTGCCAAATAGCGAGACATGTAGTGGACGACCTCCCTATCATAAGATGTCTAGACGCTGCCAGCTTCCAAAGAGGTAAGTATGGTGGTTTTGCCTATGGCGGTTGGGAAGCCGGTGAGTGGAGAGGGCCTTATGTGAGTTTATTTCTAGAGTGGCTAGACTTTAATGGGCTGGCGACAGGAGAAGTGCGGCCGGCATATGAGGATGATCCTGCCTATTATAGGCTTTCTAGCATAGCGCCACAAAAGAAAGTCGATGAGGATGCTTGTTTTACGCGATATGTTGCTTATCTTTATGCGCAAATCCCAGACGAAGCAATCGAGGTCAAAAAGGCCTTTATAACTAAGGCTATTCATATCCTGAAAGCTCTTGCACTTGAAGGTAGTATTGGTATAGGAAAAACTGACCATGTAAGTTACAGGGGTTATGAAGGAATTAAGAATCGCTTTGACGATACCATCGCCATTTTTATGGCCGATCCTGCTATACGTTCCCATGTCATCGAAGCTCTGGCAGAGTCAACCATAGGACCCAAAAACTACCTTTGGAACGTCCCTGTTGTTTATAAAATAGCAGATATAGCAACGGAAAATCCCGAGTTGCGTGAAATCATTGCGCTTGCATTCGCGGGGGTGCTTCCCAAAATGGTTGAAGAAGAAAGAGGGATTATTCGGTCCCTTAATCAGTTTGTAATAAGTGCAGATCCTTCACCAAAAAGAACGATTTCACAGATAGCGGCAATTCAAATGCTTAAGGCTCTGAAAGAGGCGCCAAACCTTAAAAGATCCACTGCTGTCAGTGTTGTGGATACTATATATAGCGCATTCACTGAGCCCTGTTTAATTGGTCACGGGGGACAGGAAATAAGTGCCATATCTCAAGCCGTTTTTGATGCATTGGGAATATCCCCGGAAGAGCTGACAACTACCTTTGGCCGGTTAACGAACGGTGATAAAATCGGCATTGCCCCGCTCTCAGCAAAAGCGGTTATCGTATCGCTTCAAGAAGGCGGAAAACTTTCCAACCCTGCGCAATTTCTTGTGGGTCGGCTGGCAGGAAAGCTCGATTCTCCCGAACCTTCTGCTCGTGCTTTAACTTCCGATCCTTTTGCGGGACTACACCACTGGGGCACTTATAGGCTCCCTGATGAAGCAAAACGTTTTCTTGCTCAAGCCTTTGCAACACATGGAAAACCTATGTCCCGGGCGGTTTCTATTGGTGAACAATTGGTAGGGGCAGGTAATAAAACTTATGCTCCTGATCTCGAACCGGCTACAGCCTGATTCTCTGATTATATTTTATATCTGGTAACAAAAGGCCGTATGATATTTGGCTTATCACACGGCCTTTTTCCTAGCTTCCATTAATATTTGGAAACCCGTAGACCCGAGGCCTATATCATTATAAAATAAAAGAATTCGGTGCCGATTCTTTATCTTAGCGGCGCTCCATCAATTATTTAGAGGTATCCCCATGCAAAAATCTGTCGTGATTTGCGGCTTCAAACGCTCCCCCATGCATTTCGCCAATAAGGGCGAGCTCGCCAAGGTGCGCCCCGACGATATGGCCGCGGCTGTTATCAAGGCGCTGGTCGAAGAAACGGGCGTAAAGCCGGAGGATATCGAAGACCTTTTAATGGGCTGCGCCTTTCCGGAAGGGGAGCAGGGCTTTAACATCGCGCGGCTTGTGGTGAACCTCGCCGGCCTGCCTGTTTCCGTGGGCGGGGCGACCGTAAACCGTTTTTGCGGCTCTTCCATGACCACGATTCATCAGGCTGCGGGTTATATCCAGATGGGCGCGGGCGAGGTTTTTATCGCGGCGGGCGTAGAGAGCATGAGCCGTATCCCAATGGGCGGATTTAACCCCATGCCCAACCCCGCACTGGGCGAGATTTACCCGCAGGCCTATATGTCGATGGGTGAAACGGCGGAAAATCTTGCGAAAAAATACAAAGTTTCTCGCGCCGAGCAGGAGAAATTTGCTGTGGCCTCACATCACAAGGCAGCGAAAGCTGCCGAAAGCGGGGCGTTTGATGCAGAAATCGTGCCTATCGGTGATGTAAAAACCGACGGCACCATCCGCCCCGACAGTTCCGAAGAGGCCTTGGCAGGACTGAAACTCGCCTTTGATGAAAACGGAACGGTAACGGCGGGCACGTCTTCACCGCTGACGGACGGCAGCGCCGCGGTTCTTGTAGCATCCGAGGAATATGCCGATAAACACAAACTTCCCAAACTGGCGCGTATTAAATCTATCGCCGTATCGGGCTGTAACGCCGAAATCATGGGGATAGGCCCTGTTCCGGCTAGCAAAAAGGCATTAGAGCGCGCAGGGCTGAAGCTCGAAGACATGGATATTATCGAGCTTAACGAAGCTTTCGCTGCGCAAGGACTGTCCGTCATCAAGGAACTGGGCATTGATATAAACAAGGTCAACCTGCATGGCGGGGCGATAGCTCTAGGTCATCCGCTGGGAACATCCGGCGCGCGGATCACGGGTAAAGCCGCCAGCCTGCTTGTGAGCGAGAAAAAGAAATACGCGCTGGCCACCATGTGCATCGGCGGCGGCCAGGGCATCGCGACCGTGCTGGAGGCGATTTGATGACCGCTATCAATAAAATCGCCGTTATCGGCTCTGGCGTGATGGGAAGCGGGATAGCCGCGCAAGTGGCGAATGCGGGTGTGCCTGTGGTCTTGCTCGATATCAAGGTCGAGGGCAAGGAGCTTGCCAAAGACGCTGTGGCGAAAATGCTTAAGGCAGATCCTGCACCGTTTATGCGCAAGTCCAATGCGAAACTGATTACCACGGGCAATCTGGATGATGATCTCGCTTTGTTGAAGGATTGTGACTGGATCATCGAGGTCGTTCTAGAAGACCTCAAAGTCAAGCACGCAACCTATGAGAAGCTGAACAAGCACCGCAAAAAAAGCTCCATCATTTCTTCGAACACTTCCACCATTCCGTTGGAGAATTTGGCAGAGGGACAGGGCGAAGATTTCGCCAAAGATTTCATGATCACCCACTTTTTCAACCCGCCGCGTTATATGCGCTTGCTGGAGCTGGTCACGAGCAAGAAAACCCGCAAAGAAGCCATTGAAACGATCCGTGAATTTTGCGATGTGCGTCTGGGTAAGGGCGTGGTGCAATGTAATGATACGCCTGGTTTCATCGCTAACCGTCTTGGTGTTTTCTGGCTGACCGCTGGAATTAACGAAGCGATTAAGGCGGGTATTTCTATCGAAGTGGCTGACGCTGTAATGAGCCGCCCTGTCGGTATCCCTAAAACAGGCGTCTTCGGTTTGATTGATTTGGTTGGCATTGATTTGATGCCCAAGCTGGCAGAATCTCTGCTCTCCACGCTTTCCAAAGACGATGAATACCGTACAATTTTTGTCGATTATCCGTTTGTTCACCAGATGATCGAAGCAGGCTATACGGGCCGTAAAGGCAAGGGCGGTTTTTACCGTTTGAACCCTGACGCCCCCAAAGGCGATAAAGAGAAACAGGCTTTGGCCATTACAGCCGATAAATTTGAAGAAGCCCAATACGAGAAATCAAATAAGAAAGCGGCAGAATCTTTGGCTTCGGTTGGCGCGGGTAAAAAAGGTCTTCGTGCCGTCGTAGAGGCTGATGATGAAGGCGGTGCTTATGCATGGAAAGTGCTGTCACAAACGCTGGCTTATGCGGCCTCACTGGTCGGGGAGATTGCCGATACGGTCTATGATATCGATGAAGGCATGAAGCTTGGTTATAACTGGAAGAAGGGGCCGTTCGAAATGATGGACGATCTGGGCCCTGCATGGCTTGCTGAAAAACTTGGCGAGGAAGGGATCAAGGTTCCCGCCATTCTTTCCAAAGTGGGCGATGGCAAGTTTTATAAAATCGAAGATGGTAAGCAATATTACTTCGGCACCGACGGCAAGTATCACGAGATCGTCCGTCCCGAAGGTGTGCTCCTGCTCAGCGATATAAAACTGAACTCAGAACCCGTTGAGAGAAACGGCTCCGCCTCGCTTTGGGATATCGGTGACGGTGTTCTGTGCCTTGAAAAGACATCGAAGATGAATACCTTCGATGAACAGATTTTCGAGATGATCAACAAAGCCATCAAGATTATCGGTGATGGCAAAGGCGATTACAAAGCGCTGGTTGTTTACAATGAGGGCTCCAATTTCTCCGCTGGTGCCAATCTGGGGCTCGCGCTCTTCATGATTAATATCGCGATGTGGGCGCAGGTTGAGCAGTTCATCGCAGCGGGCCAGAAAACCTTCATGGATTTAAAATACGCTCCGTTTCCGGTCGTTAGTGCGCCGAGCGGTTTGGCGCTGGGCGGCGGCTGCGAAATCCTCTTGGCGTCTGATGCAATCCAGGCGCACGCCGAAACCTATACCGGCCTTGTCGAGGTTGGCGTGGGCGTTATTCCCGGCTGGGGCGGCTGTAAGGAAATGATTTTGCGCCTGCAGGAACGGGAGAAAGCCGCCTATAAAGGCAAGGTGGAGAAATTCGGGCGCGATGCGCTTTGGTTCTCCCCTCCGGTTTCCCCGATGGGCGCTGTGCGTAAGGCGTTTGAAACAATCGGTACGGCAACGGTTGCCAAGTCGGCACAAGAAGCCGTTGATATCGGTTATTTCCGCGAAAGCGATGGTATCACCATGAACCGTGATCGCTTGCTTTTTGATGCGAAAAAACGCGCGTTGGAGCTAGCCAAAGATTATCAGCCGCGTGAGAAGGTGGAAGATATCCGCCTTCCCGGCCCGACCGGAAAAATGGCGCTCGATATGGCCGTATCCGATCTTCGCAAAAACGGCAGCGCGACAGATTACGACGTCGTGGTTTCCGATCACCTCGCCACCGTGCTTTCAGGCGGTCCCAAAGCTGACTGGACAAGCCCCGTTTCCGAAGATGATCTTTTAAAATTGGAGCTGCAGCAATTCGCCAGCCTCGTGAAAAACGAAGGCACCATGGCGCGTATTGAGCACATGCTGGAAAAAGGCAAACCGCTGAGAAACTGACACCGCAGGTGTCATCCTGAGAGAGCGCAGCGAACCGAAGGATTTCTTTCATGCTTATGAGATTCTTCGCTTCGCTCAGAATGACAGAAAAATGGAAGACTACATCGATCTTTACTGTGAACGTCTTGAACCCGGCTTATGGGCCGAGCCGATGAACGTAATCACCAACGCCGCGTTTTTTATTGCGGCGCTGGCGGCGTTTATGCTGGCAAAGCGCGAAGGAAAATTGAACCTCCAGACCGTTATCCTGATCGCTCTTATTATCGTCATCGGCACGGGCAGCACATTGTTCCACACCACGGCGACCTTCTGGGCGATGATGGCCGATTCCCTGCCGATCCTTTTTTATCAAATCGCGTTTCTGGCGTTTTACACCTGTCGTGTGATGGATGCGGGCTGGAAGGGGACATGCCTTATGCTCGCCGCATTCGCGGTTACGGTTTCCGCGTTTTACCGCTTGCCCGGGGAATGGCTGAACGGCTCGATCGCTTACGCGCCGGCGTTTATTTTCCTGCTGGGTTTGGGAATCTGGCACTGGCGCAACAACAAAACCGAGCCCCTAGGCCTTTTGCTGGCGGCGGGGGTGTTCGCCCTCTCACTTGTCTTACGCAGCCTAGACATGAGCATATGCCCGGCCTTCCCCCTCGGCACCCATTTCGCATGGCACATCCTGAACGGGGTTGTACTGTATTTGACAGCTAGGGCGTGGGTTTTGAACGGAAAGAGGGTCTAAGCGACCAGTTCCCTAGTGTCTTCAACACCCACTGGCTTAGCATCTACACTGAGTGTTTGAAGTTGAGTATGACGCATATTTTCTTTGAAATGCCTGTAAATACCGCGACCTTTTTTATCCAAGACTGCTTGTAACATGGCTTCTACATCAACTGCCAACCATGCCGCTTGTAGTTCTGTTTTATAGAGCCCATGCGCTGCCAGTTGTTGTGGAATGTAAACATCATAAAAGTCGCGAAGCTGATTGACCAAATTATCTCGCCATTCAGCCCTTTTTATTTCTGTTCCTTCAGGAAATACATTTAAGTCATTATCAAGCTGACGTAAAAAAAGTGCCTTCATCGCCATGAGTTCCAACTTTTTTGCCCCACCCAAAGCTTCAAAGATTTTGTAGCTTTTGTTATCAGTGATTTTTATCGCTGTCTTTACAGGTTTGTGCAGCCAATTTCCGTTAAATTCTTCTTGATGTATATATTTTTGCGCGTAAGTGGGAAGACTCGGCTCTTTGAATTTTGGTAACTTATCGTTGGCAATATCTTCTACAAAGTGGATATGTTTATCCTGTCCTCGGAAATCGCGTGCCGCAGTTGCTGTGATCAGTTTTTGCCTATCAGTAGGATTATCAATCCCTGCTTCTTTAAGACGCACCTCTTGTTTTGGCATATCAGGTTCTCTTTCGAGACCACCTTTATATGGAACAATGTAATCGCGGGGATTTTTAATTTCCTCTTCCGGAATATCATGCTTCATGCTCACGGCAAGACGCAAAACACTTTCGTCGACATGTTCAGGCACTTTACCAAGTTCACCGGTTAAATAACCGATTGTTTCCGGGCGCATGGATGTTCTGTCAAAAAGAGGCAACCCCTTCTTTTTATTGATAAGACATGAAGCAGCCTGAACTGTCGTCATGTTGGCATAAGGCGTAATTTGTACAGGGCTGCCAAGCATTTTATCAATCTCTGCCTGCATCTCGTAAACTTGAATCTGGATGTCAGTCCAATCATCTGTTCCTAATGCTCTTTTCAATTGGTCGTATAATTGGCCGTTTGAATAGACGCGAAGTGTTGATGAAGCACCGCCAGGGGCACGGGCTTTACGCATTGCCTCGAGCAATCTGGGGTCATACTCAGCTTCCATATCTTGGAAAAGAAAACGTGTCTCGAGTTGTTCATCCATATCTGCATTAAGGGCGTCCACGTTAAGATCGGGGGTTGCATCTCTCACCGCTGGGTCTGGATCCGCCTTTAAAAGGCTGTGCATTTTTAAAACATTGGGGTGGGCAGTTGAGCCAGCCAGAGCAGGAGTTTGTACATCCAAACCGATAGAAGCACCGCGCTTGATTGCCTCGCGTGAAGCATAAGTATATCCAGCGGCTGCCTGTCCATATGTTGTATGAATGTGAATATCTATAGGAATATCTGTTCCGAATTCATCAATAAGAGCCGCCGTGAGTTCGCCGACAAACTCTGGCTTAACAAAACCGCTGGCAGATTTCAGATAAAGGCCTGTATGACCCTGTTTTATCAATTCTCTCGCATGAGCAAGACAGCTTTCCAGAGTAATATTGGGGTTATCTTCAATACAAATTGTGCCATGGGCATGAATGTCAAAACCTTCTTCTTCACGTAAGACGCGGACGGCTTCCGCAACGCTGGCTGTTGCTCTGGAATCATTCATGCCGTTGAAGTTCTGGACGACATTAAGCCCCATTTTGGCCATTTCACGCAGCATAGATAACTGCACATCAAAAGGTTGGGGCTCAAAACCGAAAAGGCAGTCGCCCCGTACAAGAGCCGACTGCTTTATGCCTTTTTCCTTGGCGGGAAGCATAATAGCCTCAAGAAATTTCCATGGATCACGTTTGCTGCGGATGATGGAATCCCAGAATGTTCCCCCGGCTGTCTGGATACTGGCAAAGCCCACATCAGCCTCATGCTTTGAAAACGCTGCAATACGCTCTGCCGAAGCTTGTGAGCCCATAAGCGATTGAACGGCATCTCTTTTGACATAGTTAAAGCGAATTGAGGCAGACATATTTACTCCAGAGTCATTATAATTTTGATCGCTGAATAAAGCATGAAATTAAAGTTATGACAACGTCTTTTTTGGCTTATTATAATATTAAAAGATTAATTTTTACCCTGCCTTAAAAGTTTTCGGGTAATCTTGTCCTATGTTCTGGCGCAGGAAAAATAAGGACAAAAAGCCTGAAAAGCCGCAAACACCCGCCGATATCCGGGCGCAGGCGCTTGCGAACGTCCGCGCGGCGCGGGCGCATATCGGCGAGGAAACGCTCGATAAAATCGCCGAGGCCATGACCGCCAAGCAAAGATCGGCCACAGAGCAGGCCAAGCAGCAAATTCAGGCCGCCGATCCCGATCGTGTACTTGATGAGCTACTTCTTATGATGAAAGAGCGGGAGCAATATTAGGAAGCTTCGGGTGTTTTAGGGCCGCAACCTGCACAGGGGCAGTTTTTAGCAGCGTTTTCAAGTTCTTCAGGGCGTAACCAACCTTGATCAAACAATAGAACTTCCGGCCAAAGGCAACCAGAGCCAAATGGTTGAATTTGCTCTGCTGCTATGGCTGATAAGGTCCCTGCTGCTTGCTCACTTTTTTTATTTGAAATGCTCATGTTCCTGATGTTGCTCTTCTATGGTTAAAACATCAACCACTTTACATTAATTTACATAATTATACAAATTTATAATTTCCTTCTGAAATTTCTCAGATTTTACGCTATAATTATAATATTCAATGTCATTCTGAGCGTAAGCGAAGAATCTCCCAAAGTAACGTTGAGATCCTTCAATCACTCCGCTCCTTCAGGATGACGTATACTTAAGGAGAATCCTATGCCCACCTACCGCGCCCCTGCCGAGAACATCAAATTCGTCCTGCATGACGTTCTGAAAGCCGAGAGCCTTTCCGATCTGCCGGGGTTTGAAGAATTTTCAGCTGACCTGATCGACCAGATCATCGAAGAAGGCGGTAAGATTTGCGAAGAAGTTCTCTTTCCCCTCAACCAAAGCGGTGATAAGGAAGGCTGCAAGTTCAATGACGGTGAAGTTAAAACTCCCGAAGGTTTCAAAGAGGCTTATTCCACATTCGCCGAAGGCGGCTGGTGCGGGCTTAGCGCCGATCCCAAATATGGTGGAATGGGGATGCCGGTTCTGCTCAATACCGTGATGCAGGAAATGATCTGCTCCTCTAATATGAGTTTCGGAATGTATCCTGGGCTTTCGCAGGGCGCGTATGAAGCGCTTCATCATTTCGGCACAGACGAGCAAAAGGCGCTTTACCTGCCCAAGCTGATTGAAGGCGTTTGGTCCGGCACGATGAATTTGACCGAGCCGCATTGCGGGACTGACCTCGGCCTTATCAAAACCAAGGCGGAACCCAATGGCGATGGCTCTTACAGCATCACAGGCACGAAGATTTTTATCTCTGCGGGTGAACACGATTTAACCGAAAATATCGTGCATCTTGTGCTGGCGAAATTGCCCAATGCACCCGAAGGGGTACGCGGTATTTCCCTGTTTGTCGTGCCAAAATTCATGGTGAAGGAAGATGGCTCTCTGGGTGAACGTAATGCTGCAAAGTGCGGCTCTATCGAACATAAGATGGGCATTCACGCGAACTCGACTTGCGTGATGAATTATGATGGCGCTTGGGGTCAGCTCGTGGGTGAACCCCATAAAGGCCTGAAAGCCATGTTCGTGATGATGAATGCGGCCCGTCTTGGTGTGGGCATGCAAGGCCTTGGCATCTGCGAGATTGCCTATCAGAACGCTTTAACTTACGCGAAGGAGCGTTTACAAATGCGCTCTCTCACCGGCACGAAAGCGCCTGATAAACCCGCCGATCCGATTATCGTGCATCCCGATGTGCGCCGGATGCTGCTTAAGGCGAAGTCTATTACCGAAGGCGGGCGGGCGCTGGCGTATCTGACAGGTATGAACCTTGATATCTCACACCATCACCCCGACCCCGAGGAACGCCAGCGCGCGGATGATCTTGTCGCATTGCTCACCCCCATTGTGAAGGGATACCTGACCGATATGGGACTTGAGGTCGCCGTGGATTGTCAGCAAGTCTATGGCGGGCACGGCTATATTGCCGAATGGGGCATGGAACAATATGTCCGTGATGCGCGGATTGCCCAGATTTACGAGGGCACGAACGGTATTCAGGCGCTTGATCTTGTAGGGCGGAAAATGGGACAGGGCTTCGGGCGTTTGCTGCGTCGTTTTTTCCATCCGGTGCAGCAATTCATCGAGGATAATCAGGCGAACGCAGAGTTGGCAGAATTCGTTTTCCCGCTGGCCAAGGCTTTTGCAAAGTTACAGCAGGCAACAGCCATGGTCGCGCAGCGTGGGCTTAAAAACCCTGACGAAGCGGGCGCGGCAAGCGTCGATTATATGCGCCAGTTTGCCCTTGTTGCGATGGGTTATATGTGGTGTCTGATGGCCAAAGCCGCTCTGGAGAAAATCGCCTCCGGCGAGGGTGATCAGGAATTCTACAAATCCAAAATTGTCACCGGAAAATTTTTCATGACCCGCGTCCTTCCCGAAACAGACGCCCGCTTTAAAATGGTTATGGCTGGCGCTGAGCTTCTGATGGAACTGGAAGAGGCAGCGTTTTAAAAGAAGTTTTTCTTCCCGCCGCCGGGCAGGATGTTATCGCGCAGGCGGTAACAATATTGACCCGGTTTTGAATCAAGGCCCAGAAACGTTACGGCGAAATCCTCATATACGCGGCAAGCCAGTTTATAATGCTCCGCCTTGCCCTTGTGACCCTGTTTCAGAGGAACGGGTTTTATCTCGAGATCCGGCGCAACGTTCTTAAGCTCGAAATACGAACGCGCCATGTGATAATCGTCGGTTACAAGACAGACGCTTTTGATGCGGTTCTTGCGCGCCCATTCCGCCGTGATCAGCCCGTTATCGATAGTGTTGCGCGCCTTGATATCAAGCACAGTGCGCACACTTTGCGCAAAAGACCGTAGAGAAGCCAATTTGGGACTGGCGCTATCGCCGGAAATAAACAGCTTGAGATCAGGATTGGAAGACCTGCCCCTTGTATGCAATTTCAACGCTGTTTCTATGCGCCCCTTGTCACCCGAAAAAACCACCACCGCCTGATTAAAAGCATAGGGGCAGGACGGCTTTTTCTCCGTCTTTTTGAAAATCAGACGCGCAGGCAGATTTCCGCTCGTCACCTGATAAACCGGAGGGACAAGCACGAGAAAAACCGCGGCAAACACTCCTGCCGCCAGGGTCAAAATCAGGTTTTTGGAAAGGGTCATTCAGCACACTTCAAGCAAAATCGCGCGGAGATTATTGCTAAAAATGACCTTTGTCCAGTGGTATTTGAAACTACTGCGCGGCGGGCTCGGACAGCTGACTTTCCAGCGTACGGATACGTTCTTCGAAGCGTAATTTTTGCTCGGCCAGCTTGATTTGGGCTTCTGAAAGCTGCTCTTCCAGCTCGGCCAGTTTGGCGATTTGCTGCTGGCTGGTGACCTGCGGATCGAACAGCATAGCCTGCAACTCTTCTTTCTCAGCGGCCGCGCGCGCGCGTTCCTTCGCCAACTCGCGGCCCAGACGCTTGATCTGACGTTCCGCCTCGTTATAGCGCATGGTGGCGCGTTCTAGATCCCAGTTATCGGTGGAAATATCGACACCGGAATTATCCTCGGGCGGAAGCACCTCGGCAACTTCGGTCTCTTCCACTTTTTCGCCCAGCACCCGGTTATCGGTTTCAAGACGGGAGACGGTTTTTTCCAGTTCCCTGATCTTGCGGCGCAGGGCTTCCGTCTCGGCATCGTTTTGCTCGCGGCCTTCATTGGCGCGTGTCATTTCTTCCACGGCGGCGTCATAGCTGTAAACCTTGCCCGATTGCGGCTTGCCGTTCTTGCCGATTCCGGCTGCCGACACGTCGATTTCCATCTGGCCGGAACTGCGCTTTTCCTCGGGCCACGGCGTTTTATAATTCGTACGGGTTGGGGCGGGTGTAACCGGCTCCACAGCTTCCGGCGCTACGGCGGCGACTTCCTCCACCTCCACCACCGGGGCGGGCGTAGCCGGATCGGCTTTTGCACCATCCGCTACAGGCTCTTCAGTCGCTTCCGGCGTTACTTCCTGAACCGCAGCGATAGACGGCGCTCCCGCGTCGGCGGGTTTACCTTCCATCTTCGAGGCAAGAAGCGTGCTTAAACGGCGGCCCTTGATCTGGTCGGGGAAATCAGTCCCCGCATCCGCAGGCTCGCTTTCATCGATCTTTATCTCCAGCGGCACGGGTTTTCCGGCATCCAGCGCCGCAGTCTCTCGCGTTTGCTGCTCGATAATCTCTTCCATCGCCTTTTCGGGCTTCGCCTTGGGCTGTGATGCTTTCGCCACAGGCACAGGCTCGGAAGCGGCGGGCGCTTTTTCAGAGGCACAGCTTTCATAACTGCCCAGCGCGCTCGAAAGCGCCGTCAGGTAAAAACGGAAACGGTTTTCCTCCACATGCAAATCAAGAACGCTGGCGCTGCGCATTTTATCCAGCACGCCCGGCACCTTGTTCAGATCGATGGTAATCACATTGTCGCTGATGGCGTTCGCCGTGGTTTTTTCCTGCATCTGGCCGGGAACCGCCAGCATGGCGTTATAGCTTTCATTCGCAGCAAAAACGTTCTGACGGAAATCGAAACTGATGCGGTCGATCTGCTTGCCGTTGCCGCTAAACTGCATGTAAAAGCCGTTATTAAACTCGGAAGTCAGATAACATTGCCGCCCTTGTGTCGGCGCGCTTACCAGCGGCTTGGTGCGTACAACCCAGCCCTTGGCGGGATAAAAGGAAAGCTCCGGTTCCTGCGCGGCTTGAGCAGTGATCGGCAGATACGCCGTCAACAGGGCCGCGCCGAATATAAACCCCCAAAGAGCTGTTTTTTGAAACATATGAAAAACCGGCATTTCATTGGTGAAACGAACGTTGATTTGCATCCTAGCATCCCGTGTTCTTTGAAACAACTCGAAACGAACGGCTTTCCCCTTGGGATTTGGCGCAAAAGCCCGTATAATAGTTCTATGAGTCTTGAAACCATCACCAATCAAATCAAAGAAAAACTGAACCTCGCCCCGCCCTTTGGCGCCACGTTCAAAATCGATCTTGGCGATGACGGGATCATCTTTGTCGACGGCACAGGCCCGGCGCCGGAATTCAGCCACGAAGACGCCGAAGCGACAACCACCCTGACCTGTTCTATCGCGACAATCGAGGGTATCCTGAACGGCACGCAAGACCCCAACATGGCATTCATGATGGGCAAGCTCAAGGTCAAAGGATCGATGGGTTATGCCATGAAACTCAATTCGCTGCTGGAAGATTGATTATATCTAATTCTGGCCCAGCTTCTGCTGGATATCCGCGGCAATATCGGACGCCGCGTCTTCGGAACGGTAAAGCCCCAGAAACTCGTCTTTAGGCCCCATCAGATACGTAAAGCTGGAATGGTTCATGGTGTAATCGTCCAGATTTTCGTCTTCCGCGCGGGCGGCAAAAACGCGGAAATTTTTTTCCATGTGATCAACCTGATCTTCCGTTCCGGTCAGGCCGATAATCCGGTCGTCGAACTGGTCGGTATATTCGCTCAATACGGCGGGCGTATCGCGCGCCGGATCAACTGTTACGAATAACGGCGTTATACGCTCCGCCCGCGGCCCCAACTCATCCAGAACCTTGGCCATTTTCTGCAATTCTGCGGGGCAGACATCGGGGCAGAAAGTAAAGCCAAAAAACACCAGCTTATGCTGCCCTTCATAGGTTTTCTCACTGACATTCTGCCCGTCTTCGTCAACCAGCGCAAAGGGCCCGCCGACCTGAAGCCCGGCAATATTCATGATGCTTTCTTCATTCGCGGGCTTGCTGTCCGGGCGCACCACGCGCACGCCATCCATGCGCACCTGATAATATCCCACGCCCGCACCGACAATCAGCGCAATCACAGCCAGCGCAGCGGTTCTTTTAAGACGTTTCTTGATTTGATCTTTCATGCGACCTGTATAGACCAGCCAAGGAAGCTTGACAATATCCAAAGACTCCACGAATGTGGGGCGCAGATAAACAACCTTGGGGGTGCCCGTTCGCGGGCTGAGAGCATACCCTTAGAACCTGCGCAGCAGGGAAAGGAGAAAAACATGCCTCACATTATACTCGAATATTCTGAATCACTGGCCTCGACGCAAGATGTGCCGAAACTTCTAACCTTGCTTCATAAAAATCTGGCGTCGCAGGAAACCGTCGATATTCACGGTATCAAAAGCCGTGCGGTGCCCGTGCAATATACAATTGTCGGTGACGGCAAAGATCGTGACCAGATGTTCCATGTGACGCTAAGATTGCTGCCCGGGCGTAGTGATGAACTGCGCGCCAAAATGGCGGCGGATTTGCGAGAAACGCTCAAGAGCCATATCCATGATGACCGTATTGCGGTGACTGCCGAAGTCGTCGAGCTGGATGCAGTAAGTTACCAGAAATGACGGAATGCTTAGCGAATGAAATGAGCTTAGCCAAGCCGTCATCCTGAAGACCTTTAGGTCTGAAGGATCTAGTTTCAATTACATGAGATCCTTCAGCGCAAGCGCTTCAGGATGACAATTAAGAAGAAAGGAATTTAACCATGTCCCCTAAAGACCAGCCAAATCAAACAGGCGGCGCGTGCCCGTCAACAACCCATGTAACGCGCGGAAGCCTGCCGGCCTCTAAAAAAGTTTATATCGGCGAGCATCATGTAGCGATGCGCGAGATCGAACTTACCAATGGTGAGAGCATCACCGTCTATGACACATCCGGCCCTTATACAGATGACAGTATAGAGCTTGATATCATGAAAGGTTTGCCGACCCGCCGCCGTGAATGGATTTTGGCGAGAGGCGATGTCGAAGAAGTCGAGGGCCGCGCGGTTCAGGCGATTGATAACGGTTATAAAGACGATCAGCAGGCACAGCGTGTGCGCGAGAAAAACGGCCTGCGCCATGAGAAATTCCCCGCCTCCCCCGAAAAACCGCTGCGTGCCAAGGAAGGTAAAAACGTCACGCAAATGCACTATGCGCGTCAGGGCATTATCACGCCCGAAATGGAATATATCGCGGTGCGCGAAAATCAGGCGCGTGAGAAAGTTCACAACAATAAAGGCGGTGAAGGTTTTGGTGCTAACCTCCCCGATTTCATCACGCCGGAATTCGTACGTAAGGAAGTCGCCGAAGGCCGCGCCATTATCCCTGCGAACATCAACCACCCTGAATCTGAACCCATGATTATTGGCCGTAATTTCCTTGTGAAGATTAACGGCAATATCGGTAACTCCGCTGTGACCTCATCCATCGGTGAGGAAGTCGACAAGATGGTTTGGGCGACACGCTGGGGGGCGGACACGATCATGGATCTTTCCACGGGTAAAGACATTCACGATACGCGCGAATGGATTTTGCGCAACTCCCCCGTGCCGATAGGGACGGTTCCGATCTATCAGGCGCTGGAAAAAGTGAACGGCGTAGCCGAAGATTTAACATGGGAAGTCTTCCGCGATACATTGATCGAGCAAGCCCAGCAAGGCGTGGATTACTTCACGATTCACGCGGGTGTGCGCCTGCCGTTTATTCAATACACTGCGGATCGTATTACGGGGATTGTTTCGCGCGGCGGGTCGATCATGGCGAAATGGTGCATGCACCATCACCGTGAAAGCTTCCTCTACACTCATTTCGAGGAAATCTGCGAAATCATGAAAGCGTATGATGTGTCCTTCTCGTTGGGTGACGGTCTTCGTCCCGGGGCAATTATGGATGCCAATGACCGCGCGCAATTTGCGGAGCTCAAAACACTGGGAGAGCTTACCCAGATCGCATGGAAACATGATGTTCAGGTGATGATCGAAGGGCCCGGTCACGTGCCCATGCACCTCATCAAGGAAAACATGGATAAGCAGCTTAAGGAATGTTACGAGGCGCCGTTCTATACACTTGGCCCCCTCACCACCGATATCGCGCCCGGCTACGACCATATCACGAGCGCGATCGGCGCGGCGCAGATCGGTTGGTACGGCACAGCGATGCTGTGCTACGTCACACCGAAGGAGCATCTTGGTCTCCCCAACCGCGACGACGTGAAGGTGGGCGTGATCACCTATAAGATTGCCGCCCACGCCGCCGACCTCGCCAAGGGTCACCCCGGTGCGCAACGCCGCGATGATGCGCTGTCAAAAGCAAGGTTTGAATTCCGCTGGAACGATCAGTTTAATTTGAGCCTCGACCCCGATACAGCGCGGAGCATGCACGATGAAACCCTCCCCGCCGAAGGGCATAAGGCCGCCTCCTTCTGCTCCATGTGCGGCCCGAAATTCTGCTCCATGAAAATCACGCAGGATGTAAGGGATTTTGTGGCAGCGAATGAGAAAAAGGATGAAGCGGCTTAATTCTTTTCGCCATTCAGGCGAAAGCCGGCATCCACGGGTTTTTAAAGGCAGGGGAGAGCGTGAAACAAGAGAGCAGAGCGGTGTATACCTCTTTGGTAAAATTTTAAAGAGGATTTGAAGAAATAGCGGGTTTTGCTTCTGGCTGGGTTACGGCATTGTAAGTTTCGTCGTCAATTTCAAAAATTTTCGCATCGGGGTTACGGCTCAGGCTTTCTGCGACACTAAGAGAATTGATATGTTGTAGTAAGGACAATGCATTTCCGGCTATTGATTTGTGCTCATCTGAGATTAATAGGGTTTCAGATAAAGCCATAGGCGTAAGATATGAAATTATTTGCGCCTCTGACAGTTCGGCATCAGAAAGCCCGTCCGCTAGTTTTTGTGTATCAGGGTCAAGGATACCTGCAATTTTTGCGATGACTGCGGAAGCGCGGGCATATTGTTCTGTCACGTTATTGAGATAGTGATCAACTTTCGATGGATCTATTTTTTTCACATCACCATTAACGTATGGTTCATGGTAGTCATCATAATTTCTTGCAACAATGACCGCGTCAAAAAACAAAGGATCATCAGGCGTTATTCGTCCTTCCAGGAGAGCCGTCTGAATGGATTTGTCAATATGATGTCGCCCCTCGTGCAATACAGCGCCCAAAAGCCAGTTAAAGGAAGCGTTTTCGACTCCTTCATCTCCTATTACAATTTCATCTCCGTTGTAATACCCGCCTGCATCGCCAGTGTCTTCAATTTTAATGGGGAGTTCTTTAATACCATAATCATTGCTTGCGGCAAAAACTTGCATATGAATGCCATGCAAATATTGAAAAGTATCCCGTTTCTGTTCCGTGGAGTAGTCCGCCCAGTTTTCTCTTGCTTCCGAAAGAACCGGATCGGATGCCAGAATAGGAATAAGTTCTAATTCTTTTAAAAACCCCCAATACCCAATCGGATTTCTGTTTGCATCGTAAGTGCCGTTTCTTGTGTGTTCATAAAGCCTGTTTAAAGCAGTATCTGCTTCTATAAAGTCGGCTTGTGTAGATTTTTCAAAATCTTCGTGTATTACAAAATCGGGAATCATCCCAAGAAGGCTCGCAAGATCGACAATGGCCAAGTCTTTTTCCCAGTACTCAGAAGAAAAAATACTGACCTCTTCAAGTTTGGGATGAGGAAGTTTTCCTTCAAAGTTCACAATTGAATCAATAAGATGTGCCTTTGCAGGTGTTGAAAGCTGCGTGATTTCCCTGTTACTTAACCCTAGAACGATAACCATAGCCGCATGACCTTTGGGAAGTTCATATTCCGCCATGACTTTATCCATTTTCTCAAAAAGCGCTTTCTCAAAATCTCTGTTGAGATAAGGACGTGCATCTATATTTAAACTAGCCATTTTTATTCCTCTATTCCGAGAAATAGTAAGATATTTCAGTTAATTAATACTTAATGGCAGAATCGTTGTTAAAAAAATATTCCTGATTTTTTTGCTATTCTCTTACATGTTACCTCAGTGTTTTCTGTGTTAAAAAACATCTCTCGACTCCGTTCGGAATGACGTTATAAGTAATTCATGACCACCACCCTCCCACCCTGTCCGAAATGTTCATCCCCTTATACCTATGAAGACGGGGTGATGTTGATATGCCCTG
>CAYXSX010000005.1:0-114589 GCA_964467925.1 uncultured Pseudobdellovibrionaceae bacterium
GCCGCCGCGACAGATGAGTCAACGCCGCCCGACATGGCCACAACCACGCGGGTATCTTCGGGTTTTTTATCAATGCCGAGGCTATTCATGCTTTCCCTTTCCTTGCGCGGGAATATAGGGGCGGGCAGAGAAAAATGCAAATTTTTGGCAATATTAGTGTGTAAGCCAATGATTTTGCAAGTGAATTAGATTTCCGCATTTCGTTTTTCAATTTTGGGGGGGAGGGGGTAGGGGGTTTTAATTTTTTGCGAAAAATTTCCATTTAAAAATAATGGGTTGAGTGTTTCATGGGGGTGGTGGAGGCGCGTGTTTTCATGCTTTTTAATGTAGCATAAAATATAGTTAAAATAAAGGAAAAAAATCCTATATTTTAACTTTAGAGTTTAGGGCTAATTGGGGGGGCAACAGGTATAGGCCTGAAAGGGATGCCTTTCAAATCGTCTTGCAAGGGTTGAAGCCGGGCCAGAACATTTCTTACAGTGTAAGCGCTTAACTCGGGGTATTTGCTTGGTTCTCGAAAGAAAGCATTGGTTCGTGCTCTTAACTCACCGAAACTATAGGCTGCTATCATGGTGGAGAAGCGTCGCGGGCTATCCAATCTGCAGTCGCTGATATCGGAAAGGTCATTGAGGGCGACTTTATACCCTGTTGCGTCTTGCAGAATTTCAGTTAACGCGAACAGTGTCTCGGGATTAATGTCACTTCTGCTGTAGGACGACGACTCTCTTGCTATGCTGGCTCCAATTATGTTTCCACGTTGGTCGAAAGCAATTGTCTGGCTTGCGCCCGCCACATTTCCAAGCCTTCCAAATATAAGAGAGAGGTTTGGCATGAAATGTTTGTCCAGATCATGACATGTCGGTACGCTCTGTTTTCCTAGCTCATAGGCAATTGCAAGTGCAAGGGCGCAGGCTAGGTATCTAGCCAGTCTTTCGCCAAAACTTCCTAATTTTTTTTGGGTGTTTGATTTAAGCATGAAATCTCCTTAATTCGGAGGAAAGTAAAGATGCTCATGTAATATGTCAATAAAAATTACCAACCTACATCCGTGCCGGGCAGCGCGACGGTGAGGCCGTCCAACTCTTCGGTGAGGTGGATTTGACAGCCAAGGCGGGAATGTTCGGTCACGTTAAAGGCAAGGTCGAGCATATCTTCCTCTTCCTCGCAAATCTCGTCTCCGGCGGTATCGACTTTGTCTTTCCAATCGGGATGAAGGTAAACATGACATGTGGCGCAGGCCATCGCACCACCGCAGGCCCCCTCGATTTCGGTGATGCCGTTATCCTTGGCAACCTGCATTACCGACCAGCCGACAGGGGCTTCGCAGGTTTTGGATGATCCGTCTTTGAATTCGAAAATGACTTTAGGCATTAGCGGCTTTCTTGTTCTATTTTTTTAACCACGGATTAACACAGATGGACACGGATGATTTTGGTGTTTTTGGCATCTGTGTTTATCAGTGTTCATCTGTGGTTTCTGATTTTATTTTATACAGCTTTTTTAGTTTTAATACGGTTTACGATTTTGGCGAACGCTTCGAGGAAGCGGTCGATATCGGTTTCCTTGCTGTTCCAGCCTGTGGAGATGCGCAATGCGCTGGAGGCTATATCATCACCATATCCCATCGCTTTGATCACGTAGCTGGATTTGACCGTGCCGCTGGAGCAGGCGGAACCGTTGGATACCGCTATGCCCTCAAGGTCGAGCGCCATCATGAGCGTTTCCGATGAGGCACCGGGCAGGGAGAACATCGTCGTGTTGGGAACGCGATCAGCGTTTTGACCATGAATGATGATGGCCTCATTTATTTTGCATAATTTTTTTTCTAGAGAGGTTTGGAGTTCTCTTAGCTGCGTTGGGCTCAATCCAGCCTTTTTGTCATCCTGAGCGGAGGCACGAAGTGCCGTAGTCGAAGGATCTGACAAAGTCGCATGAGATCCTTCCGCTCGCCCCGGGTCGTTGCCCGGGGCTCGGTCAGGATGACGGTTTATCCATTCGAGCGCCTCTTGTGCCGCTGCGCCAAATCCGGCAATCGCGGGGACGTTTTCCGTGCCGGCCCTTGCTGATTTTTCCTGTCCGCCGCCGTGAAGAAGGACGGGGGTAATGCCGCATAAGCCCATCACTAACGCGCCAGCGCCTTGCGGGCCGCCGATTTTGTGGGAAGAGAGAGTTAGGAAGTCTATGCCGAGTTCCGCTATGTCGAGCGGAATGCGCCCTGCGGCCTGCACTGCGTCGGAATGAAACAGCGCGCCGTATTTGTGGGCGAGGGCAGAGATTTCCTTGATCGGCTGTATCACACCCGTTTCGTTATTCACCATCATCACGGAAACCAGCGCGGGCTTTTTCTCCCCCCCAGACCCCCCCGCTTGTGGGGGGGATTCAGGGGGGGATCTGAGCAGTTCTTCGAGAGCGGTGAGGTCAACTATGCCGTCTTTGGTGACGGGAATTTTAATCGCATTACTATGCGCCTCGAGCACGGCAGGATGTTCGATGGCGGAGACGAGGACTTTCTCATGCGCGAAATGTTTCAGGACGGTGTTATTCCCTTCCGTAGCGCCAGAATTGAAAATCACTTGAGCGGGCGGGGTGTTTACAAGGGCGGCGACGGCCTCACGCGCTTTTTCGACCATGGAGCGTGCCTCGCGACCGAAGCTGTGCACGGAAGAGGCGTTATGGGCGTCTTCCATGGCAGACATAGCCGCCGCTTTGGCGGCTTGGCGCACTGGGGCGGTAGCATTGTAATCGAGGTAAACGCGCTCTTTCATAAGGCGGTTATAAGGGGCGAGCGGCGGTAATTCAAATATTTTACGGATGCGCAATATCGCTGTGAAGTGCATGCGCGATTATCCACATATTTATCAGGCACTTATAAGAAATTTCTGGACTTATGATAAGCGCTTTAATATATAGTCCACTTAAGGTACCGGAGAGTAGGGTTATTTTATTCTCCTTATAAAAATATAAAAAACATAAAGGATCATTATGCCTGAAGTTATTTTCAATGGCCCTGCGGGTCGTCTTGAAGGCCGTTATTCCCACTCCAAAACAAAAAATGCGCCGCTGGCTCTTATTCTTCATCCAAGCCCCGAACACGGCGGCACCATGAACAATAAACTGACTTATATGATGTATCAGGCGTTTGTCGCGCGCGGGTTCTCAACGCTGCGGTTTAATTTCCGCGGCGTGGGCCGTTCACAAGGTGTCTTCGACCGCGGCGAAGGCGAGCTTTCCGATGCGGCCTCTGCGCTGGACTGGATGCAGGAAATCAACAAGAACGCGCCCTATGTGTGGATCGCCGGATTTTCCTTCGGCGCATGGATCGGTATGCAACTTTTGATGCGCCGCCCGGAAGCGCAAGGCTTTATCGCTGTAGCTCCCCCGGCCAACGTGCAGGATTTCAGCTTCCTCGCTCCATGTCCGACTTCGGGTCTGTTCCTGCAGGGGACGCGCGATGATGTGGTGCCGGAAGAGTCGGTCGCCAATCTGGTGGACAAAATCCAGATGCAAAAGGGCATCACGATCGATTACCGCACGGTAGAAGGGGCAAACCACTTCTTCCACGGTCACACCGATACGATGATCGACCATATTCACGACCACCTGAACAAGGCCGGCGACGGCAAGCATATTCCGGTGGGAGAAAGCATCGCGGCGTAATTTCCGCGAGGGTGTTATTAAGGATTTAAAATGGCTCCGTTATCGGGGCCATTTTTTTGTTTGAGTGGCTAAGCTGCCCGCGCAAGCCCCTTCGCGGCGTGGATGACTTCGGCGACGTGGCCAGGGACTTTGACCTTGTGCCAGATATGGGCGATGTTTCCCTTTTCGTCGATCAGGAAGGTTGTGCGCTCGATGCCCATGAATTTTTTGCCGTACATGGATTTTTCTTTCCACACGCCGTAGCGCTCGCAAACATCGCTTTCCTCATCCGAAGCTAGGGGGAAGTTCAGACCGTGCTTGGCCTTGAACTTGTCGTGCTTGGCTACGCTGTCTTTTGAAACGCCGATCACGGCGATACCGGCGGCGTTAAAGGCGCTTAAATTGTCACGAAAATCGCAGCTTTCAGTGGTGCAGCCGGGGGTATCGTCTTTCGGATAAAAATAAAGGATTAGCTTTTGCCCGCGGTAATCAGACAGGCTGACCTCGCTCCCACCATCGGCGGGAAGGGTGAAATCGGGGGCGGCGTCTCCGGCTTTTAATTCGCTCATGAATTTTCTCTCTCTTTCAAATTCGTTGTGTTAATTCGCTGTGTATTGAAAAGACTTACGCAAAAAATGGGTTCATCGCAAGAAAAGTCAATGCTATGAGTATCTTTAGACATGAAAGAGAACGTGACAAAATTTTGCTGGCGCAGCTGCCTGGTTTTCCTTGAGACTGTGACGGTCGTGCTGGCCGTGCTGGCGGTCATTGCCGGAATATTGTTGTGGCGGCTGACGGCTTCGCCGCTTCCCATCCCGTTTGCTGAACCGGCGATTGAAAACGCGCTGCGTAATCCGGAGCGCGGAATTTACGTTAAAATGGACAGCGTGGCTTTGCACTGGCCGGATTTAAAAGGGCCGTTATATCTGGGGCTTTCCAATGCGCGCGTCTATGGCGCGGATGATCACGAGATCGTATCGGTGGGCGAGGCGGGGCTGGCGTTGTCTAAAACTGCGCTGCTTTCCGGACGGATCGCGCCGACCTCGATCGTTCTGCGTAAACCCGTCTTGCAGGTGGTGCGCAGCGAAGACGGCAAAATCAATGTCGGTTTTGGAGGTGTGGAACGGGCGGACGAGCAAACCGCGCTGATGAACCGCATTCTGGAGTTCGTATCCAAACCGGGCGACGAGAATGAAAATACGCCGCTGGCCACTATGCATGCCTTTGAAATACAGGAGGCCGCGGTCAGTATTGAAGACCGCATGCTGGATGTTTCATGGAGCGTGCCGCGTTTCGACGGAGCGTTCCTAAGTACGGATGAAGGATTGAAATCTTCACTGGCGGTCGTGCTGCCCGAATGGGACGGAAAAAACGGAACGGTTAAGGCCGATTTGAACTACCGCTGGGAGGCCAAGACATCGGATCTACGCGCACAAGTTAACGCACTTGATCTTGCGATGATCGGCGCGAAGTTCCCGCAAGCCAGATTATTGGCGCAGCAGGATATGAGCGTGGATGTAAAAATTGCCGCCACGCTGGACCCCGATTTTATGCCGGTTGAGGCGCGCGCCGATGTGAGCTCCGCGCAAGGGGCGATCAATATTGAGGAGCTTTCGAAGCAGCCGCTGCCTTATTCGGACATGAGGGCGATTGTTACGTATGACCGTGAGGAACAAGCCTACAGGCTTTCTGAGGCAGCCATAACGACCAAGGATGTTACGTTCGAGGGGGGTGCCGACCTGACCCGCGACGAGACGGGAAAGATTGCCGGGCCTGTGAATGTATGGATTGATGAACTTGCGCATGAGCAGATCGATCCGCTGTGGCCTGAAACCCTTCGCGGGGATAACGCGGAAAACTGGATCGTTCATAGAATGGCGGACGGGATATTGCGCAACGTGAAGGCATCGTTGCATCTTGAAGCGACGAAAGGCGCGCAGGATGAAGAGGGCCAAACCGAAGAGGGATGGAATATCGAGACAAAGAATGTTGTCGCCAGTTTTGATTTCGAGAATTTGAAGGCCGATTATCGTTCGCCACTCTGGCCCGTCACCAAGGGCAAGGGAAAAGGGGTTTTCGATGTCGATGGCGACAAGCTCGTGATCGACGTGGATGAGGGGATGATCGGTGAATTGGCCGTCAAGGAAGCCAAGCTGGAATTTACCGACATTATCGCTGAAGGGAAGGGGATGGCGAAGATCGATGTAAAACTATCCGGTCCGTTGCGTAATGTTTTGGGATACATAGAGAATGAGCCACTTGCCGTTGCGCACAGCTTTGATAAAGAAGCGGTGAAGGGGACGGTGGATTTGCACGTGAAGCTGGAATTTCCGGCAAGAGAGGATGTCAAAACCTCGGAGGTAAAATACGATATTACAGGAACGGCGAATGAGATAGGCCTGCCCGATGTCGTGCAGGGGCTAGAACTGACGGGTGGGCCGTTCAACATTGCTGTGAAGGATAACGAGGCGGTGGTAAGCGGCAAGGGCAAGCTGGCGAGGCGCGATATCGATGTGCGCTGGCAGGAGTTCGTTGAATCCGAAGGGCAAAAGTACACGTCCAAAATCAACGCGAAGCTGGTGGCCGATGAAGGCTTACGTTCAGAATTCGGTATCGACCTGAGTGATTTTATCGCAGGCAATGTGCCGATTGAAGTGGCCTATACCGAATACGGGGATGGGCGCGCCGATGCTTATGTGAGTGCGGATATGGGGCCGGCCAAGTTCTTCGTCGAACCGTTCGGGTATGAAAAATCACCAGGGCAGGGCGGCGGAGCCAAGGCCAAAGCGATTTTGAAAAACGGCGAGCTGGTGCGGATTGAAAACCTGATCGCCAATGCGCCGTCTTTCCGTTTGGAAGATACGACGTTGACTTTCGAGGGGACAGGGGGAAACATGAGCCTGCGTCGCGGGGAAATTTCGCGCTTTACGCTGGGTCAGACCGTGGCAAAAGCTGAGTTCGAAAAAGTGCCTATGCGCGGCGGCGGGCCGGAAAAACTCAAGATCGGTGTCACCGGGCCGTTTTTTGATTTGCGCCCGTTCTTAAGCGCGCAAGAAGAGGGCGAGGGAAAAACGCCGGAAGAGTATAACGAAGAGCCGCTGGAGATTTCCGTGGCCGCCGACAGTTTGCGTACCAGCGACGACGACGTGATTCAGTACGGCAAAATTTACGCCGATATTGACGCGAAGGGTCGTTTTAATCAGTTGGAGTTCGATGCGATCGCCGGAACGGTGAGTGTCCCCGTCGAAGCGTCCGCGCCGGAGGACGGCGAAAAGAAGGCCGGCGACAAAAACGCCAAGCCCGCCATGGTTACCAAGCCGGGCGAGATATATCTGCGGTTTAAGGAAGATGAAAAGGGCATGCGCACCTTCCGGCTGGAGGCCGATGACGCGGGCGCGACGCTTAAGGCGTTTCAGGTCTACGATAATATCAAGGGCGGCAGGCTGGTGGTTTATGCCGAGCCCGTGCGCGGCGTGTATGACCGCAACCTTGTCGGTACGGCGGAGATTACGGACTTCCGGGTGGTCAAGGCGCCGGGGCTTGCAAGGCTTCTGGGTGCACTATCCCTGCCCGGTATGCTGGAGCTTTTGGGGAATGAGGGGGTTGCCTTTTCCAAGCTGGAATCCAAATTCGAATGGCGTTACCGCCCGCAAGGGGGCTTGCTGGTCATGAAAGAGGGGCGCACATCGGGCAATTCGCTGGGCCTGACTTTCGACGGCGTGGTGGATAACCCGGCGGGAACGATTGATGTGACCGGCACGCTGGTACCGATTTCGGGGGTGAACAATATTTTAGGCTCGATCCCGCTGATCGGCGATATTTTGACCGGGGGGACGGGCGGCGTGTTTGCCGCGACCTATTCAGTCAAGGGCAAGCTGGAAGAGCCGGATATTTCCGTCAACCCGCTTTCCGTGCTCGCGCCCGGAATTTTACGCCGGATTTTGTTTGAGTGACGGTTTGTCGCGGCGCATGGCGACCACGTTTCCGGCGAGAATTAACACCATCCCCGCGATGCTTTGCGGCGTCCAGACATAGCCCTCGAACACTGTGGAAACACCAAGCGCGACAACGGGGAACATGACGGTAGCATAGGCCGCCTTGTCCGCGCCGATGGAGCGCATGAGGGTAAGGTAGCACCCGAACGCCACGGCGGAGCCCAGAACGGCGAGATAAACCAGCGACCAGATGTAATTAAAGGACGTGTCGAATACGAGCGGAGAGCCGGAGAGGAGGGCGATTGCAAATGCGATGAGCCCGCCATACAGCATGCCGTAAGTGTTGGTCAGGATCACGGGCATATCGTCGCGGTTGTTGCGCATGGCGGTCATATTGCCGAAGGACACGAGCACCGTGCCGAACAGGCAATAGGCAATGCCGATCAGGGTTTCATCTTCGAAGCTTAAGGTCTTGATCTCCGGCTGAAAGACCAGCGCGATGCCGCCAAGCCCCATCGCCGCGCCCAGAACCACCATTGGCTTGATCGGCATTTTGAAAAACAGCGCCTGATTGATGATGTTCAATATGATGAGCGTGGAAAAACACAGCGCCACGAGGCCGGAGGTCAGGTGCGCCGTGCTGCTGTAGGTCGCCCAGTAATTGAGGCAGAAAAGTAATATCCCCTGTAGCAGGACGAAACCGTGCTGGCGGCGGGTGAATTTGACCTTGAGCCGCCCGGTCGCGGCGCAAAAGGCGAACAGGAATACCGAGGCCAGTAAAAAGCGGTAGCCGACGGACAGGAACGGATCAACCGTGCCGAGCTGGAACGTGATCACATACCATGTCGAGCCCCAGATCAGGACGGTCAGGATGTAGAGGGAGAGGTTTTTCATGGGGGCATTCTTTCTTACAAAAAAGTCACCCCCGCGAAGGCGGGGGTCTGGTTTAAGGCCTTTCCGGATGCCCGCGCGGGGGCGGGCATGACGTTATTTTATCTTTACCAAAGCGTGTTTTTTCTTGCCGGCGGAGAGTTTTATATACCCTTCGGAAGTTAAGTCGCTTTTGGTAACAAGCATATCCGGATTGGTGATGGTCTCATCATTACATTTCGCTCCGCCGCCTTGAATAAGGCGTCTTGCTTCGCTTTTTGAATTAACCAACCTAGCTTGTTGGAAAAGATCAATAATATTGAATCCCCTGTGTTCCAAAGTCCAGCTATCGATATTTATGCTCGGCAAATCATCGCCAACGCCGCCTTGCTCGAACACTTTTTGCGCGGTGGCGGCGGCGTCTTTGGCGGCTTCCTCGCCGTGGCACATTCTGGTGGTCTCGCCCGCCAGAATGATTTTGGCTTCGTTGATTTCCTGACCCGCAAGCGCTTCAAGTTTTTCGATCTCGGGAATGGGAAGGGTCGTAAAGAGCCTCAGGAAGCGTCCGACATCGGCGTCTTCGGTGTTGCGCCAGTATTGCCAGTAGTCATAGGGAGAGAGCATGTCGGCGTTCAGCCATACCGCGCCATCGGCGGTTTTGCCCATCTTCGCGCCGGAAGATGTGGTCAGGAGGGGGGTGGTCAGGGCGAATAGGCTTTCTGAGGTATCTCTATGAGTTCCAGGTACTTCATATTCCGGTCGTTTTCCTGTTAATCTTCTCCATAGTTCAACACCATTAATAATATTCCCCCATTGGTCAGAGCCGCCCATTTGCAGAATTGCGCCATAATATTTTCTTAGGTGGCAAAAGTCATAGGCCTGCAGGATCATGTAGTTGAATTCGAGAAAGGTCAGAGGCTGTTCGCGCTCGAGGCGGAGCTTCACGGAATCAAAGCTCATCATGCGGTTGATGCTAAAGTGTGGGCCGAAATCGCGCAGGAATGCAATATAATTCAGGCCGGAAAGCCAGTCGTCATTATTGACCATGAGGGCATCGGTTTTACCTTCGCCGTATTTCAGGTATTTGGCGAAAATCTGTTTGATGCCTTCGATATTGGCGTCAATCGCGGCATCATCCAGCATTTTGCGGCTTTCGTCTTTGCCGCTGGGGTCGCCAACCTTTGTCGTGCCGCCGCCCATCAGGGTGATGGGTTTGTGGCCCGTTTGCTGGAACCAGTAGAGCATCATGATTTGCACGAGCGAACCCACGTGAAGTGAGCTGGCCGTGGCATCAAACCCGATATAGGCGCTTTGCGGACCTTCGCAGAGTTTTTTGTCCAGCCCGTTGAAGTCCGAGCACTGGTGGATGAAACCGCGCTGCTGTAGTATGTTTAGGAAATCTGATTTGTATTTCGTCATATTATTTTTTAACCACAGATGGACACAGATGAACACCGATTTTTATTGTATGGTCTTTTATTACAAAACAAGTATCTGTGTCTATCTGTGTTTATCTGTGGTTAGTTTTGTTTCATGAATAAGAAAATTTACAGAGCCATCGGCCTGATGTCGGGCACGTCGTTAGATGGGGAAATCGACGTGGCGCTGATTGAAACGGACGGTCGCGATTACGTGAAGGCACTGGATTTTGCGCCCCAACCTTACGACAGCGCGGTGCGGGAGGCTGTGCGCGCCTGTTTCGGCAAGCGGGCGGTGGATGCGGATACGCGGGCGGCGGAGGAGCTTGTCACGCGCGCCCATATCGAGGCGGTGAAGGCTTCGGGCTTTCAGGCCGATGTGATCGGTTTTCACGGCCAGACGATTACCCATGCGCCGGAAGATGGTTTTACTTGGCAGCTTGGTGATGGGGCGGTTCTGGCGCAGGCAACGGGCATGGATGTGGTGGCGGATTTTCGTAGCGCCGATGTGGCAGCAGGGGGGCAGGGCGCGCCGCTGGCCCCGCTTTATCACCGCGCGATCATGGCGGAGCAGGCCGGGGAAGGGCCGCTGGCGGTGCTCAATCTCGGCGGCGTGGCGAATGTGACCTATATTGATGCGGCGAGCGATGCTTTGACCGCGTTTGATTGCGGTCCGGCCAATGCGTTGATGGATGATTATATGAAACGCCATACCGGGCGGGATTACGATGCGGATGGTAGGTTGGCGGAGAGCGGTAAGCCGGATGGGGCTGCGGTCGCGGCGTTTCTGGCTCACGGGTTTTTTGTCGCGAAGCCGCCGAAATCGCTCGACCGGAACCATTTTGAAGCGGTGTTGGAGAGCTTGCCGGAAACGCCGGAGGACGCCATGGCGACACTGTTGGAGATAAGCGCGGCAGGGGTGCAGGCCGCGCTGGATCATTTCCCTGCGGCGCCGGGGGCGTGGTATGCCTGCGGCGGCGGGCGGCATAACAAGGCGCTGATGGACGCTCTGTCCCGCCGCCTTGCGCCCGCGCTGGTGAAGCCGATTGAAGCGGCAGGATGGAACGGCGATGCCATTGAGGCGCAGTGCTTTGCGTATCTGGCCGTGCGCAGCATGATGGGGGAGCCCTTGAGCCTGCCTATGACCACCGGCGTGCCCGCACCTATGACGGGCGGGGTGCTGTATAAGGCGGCTTAAAAGACACGCCAATTAAAGTTTGCATAATCTTTATTGTTTGTTTACAAGGTTCGACAACTGAATTAGTAAACGGAGATTATGATGAGTAAAATTGCAGGCCTCGCAGGGCACCTTTCAACGGCGTTTAAAATTGCCGAATCCGACATTCAGATTACAACAGAGCCTGTAAAAGCGTATTGGCAGGGAAAGCCCTTAAATCTCGAACGCATTACAGTGGTTGTTCCTTCCCGGACAGTGAAAGACGATAAGGGTAAAACACATCCCGACCATGGTTTTCCGGAGCGCGTACAAAGCGCAGCGGTTAAGTTTCTTGGTATTGGTAAAAGAGATATGCATGCCCCGATGGTGAGTGTGCGTACCCCGGATCAAATGAAGCCCACAGCCGTTGCTAACGCTCCGTCTGTGGCGGCGGAGTAAGAACATCTTGCCTTTCAGCGGTCTTGCTGGCTAACTCTTGTGTTATGAGCGTGATCAAAACGGCAAATCCCGAAAGCATAAAAGAGGCGGCGGATATTATAAAATCCGGCGGCCTGGTTGGCATGCCGACGGAAACGGTTTACGGGCTGGCGGCGGATGCCACGAACGGGCGGGCGGTGGCGAAGATTTTCGAGGCCAAGGGTCGCCCGGCTTTCAATCCGCTGATCTCGCACTTTGCACGATCCGACGATATTTTGCCGCATGTAGACTTACGCGATGAGGGAATGTTCCGCGCACTGGTGGAGGCGTTCTGGCCGGGGCCGCTGACTATGGTTCTGCCGCGCGCTGGGGGAAGCAATATCGCCGAGCTGGTGACGGCCGGGCTGGATACACTGGCCGTTCGTGTTCCGGCGCATAAGGTGGCTCGCGATTTGATCCGTGCGGCAGGCGTGCCGCTGGCGGCGCCGAGCGCGAATATTTCCGGCCATGTCAGCGCGACCACGCCCGTTCATGTGGCCGAAGGATTGGGCAAAAAAGTTGATATGATTTTGGCGGCGGGCCCGTGCGAGGTGGGTCTGGAATCCACCGTGCTGGATTTAAGCGGCGAGGTTCCCGTGATCTTGCGTCCCGGCGGGGTGACGGCGGAGGATATAGAGGAGGTGCTTGGCGTGCATCCAGAGCTTGCCGAGAGCAACGAGGTAAATCCGAAATCGCCGGGCATGCTTTTGAAGCATTACGCGCCCTTGGTTCCGCTAAGGCTGAACGCGGTTGATTTAAAGCCGGGGGAGGCGCTGCTGGCCTTTGGCTCGGATAAGTTTATGGGTATCCGCGGTGGCGGCGCGGCCAAAGACCTGCCACCTGAAAGCCGTATGAATTTGAGCGAGGAAGGCGATCTGCACGAGGCGGCTGCGAATTTATTCGCCATGCTGCGCGCGCTGGATAAGCCCTCTCATGCGGGGATAGCTGTCATGGCTATCCCTTCCAAGGGGCTGGGCGTGGCGATCAACGACCGCTTGCGCCGCGCGGCGGCGAGGTGATTAGACCGCAGCAGCGATAGGCTTTGGTGCCTCCGGTGTATGCCCCTGATTTACGGCTAAGAATTCCGAATAAAGTGAGGCCAAGTTAGAAATGGCACCGCCCAGATAGGCATTGCCGAATTTGGCGCGCAGGGATTCTTCATCCGTCTTAGGCATAATTTCATTATGTACGCAGGTCAGTGCTTGTTCCAGCCCGGTTTGGATAAATTGGTGCTGGTGTGCATCTAGAGTTCCTTCATGAAGTTTAGTGCGTAGATAATCGGCTACGTCCTTAAAGACTCCGCCGGAGTAAAGCAGGGTAAATAATATGTGGGAAAGAGCGGGAGAGTTTTCCGGCGCATTGCCGCCTTTGGCGGAAGCGACCATCCATTTGACGCCGTCAAGGCAGTGTTGGGCGGTAATTTCGGCGGCGGTGGCGGGCCATGCGAATTGCGACGCCTGTTGTTCTTGCGCAAAAGCTGTGCCTATAGGGGTGACATTATCCATGTAAATGATCCTTGGTTAAAAGCGGAAAATTTACATCCAAAAACGCAGTTTGATAAGCGGAATTTTGAGAGGCTTGCCTAGAGCGGTGGCGGCTGGACGCGGCATAACGTCATTGCGAGGAGTCCCGGATTTAATCCGGGGCGCGAAGCAATCCAGAAACCGTGCTCTCTGGCTCTAGATTGCTTCTCTTGCGCTCGCAATGACGCTTAAGTAAAGTGCTTTTCATGAAAAAAATACTTGTCACCGGGGCGGTCGGATTTATCGGATTTCATTATGCGCGGCGGCTTTGCGAAGCCGGGCACAGTGTGCTGGGCATCGATAGCGTAAACGATTATTACGACCCGGTGTTGAAAGAAGACCGGCTGGAGATTTTACGCGGCCTGCCGGGGTTTGAATTCCGCAAGGTCGATCTTGCCGACCGTGAAGGCATGGCAGAGGTTTTTGCGGAGTTTAAGCCGGAGATTGTCGTCAATCTGGCGGCGCAGGCGGGGGTGCGGTACTCGCTGGAAAACCCGCATGCCTATATCGATAGTAATCTGGCCGGGTTTCTCAATATCCTCGAAGGGTGCCGTTACAACCATGTGCAGCATCTGATTTTCGCTTCTTCATCCTCGGTTTATGGCGCCAATACAAAGGTTCCTTTTGCCGTGAGCGATAACGTCGATCACCCGGTTAGCCTGTATGCCGCTACGAAAAAGGCGGGGGAACTGATGGCGCATTCTTACGCACATCTTTACGGCCTACCCTGTACGGGCCTGCGGTTCTTTACGGTCTACGGTCCTTGGGGGCGGCCCGATATGGCGTATTTCAAGTTTACGCAGAAGATTTACGCGGGTGAGGCGATCGACGTTTACAACCACGGCGATATGAAGCGCGATTTCACTTATATCGACGACATTGTGGAGGCGATGGTGCGTTTGATCGGTCATGTGCCGCAAGGCGACCCCGCTTGGTCGGGCGATAATCCCAATCCGGGAACTTCCAGCGCCCCGTACCGTTTGTATAATATTGGAAACAACAATCCCGAAGATTTGATGGAGATGATCGGTATCCTTGAGGAAGAATTGGGGATCGAGGCGAAAAAGAATATGCTGCCGATGCAACCCGGCGATGTTTACGCCACATATGCCGATTGCGACGATCTGGAAGATGCGATAGGATTCAGGCCTTCAACATCATTGCGTAAAGGGTTACAGGAATTCGTCCGCTGGTACCGGGAATATTATGATATGGGCAACGGGCCAGCGGAAATTAAGAAAGATCTCCCGCCCTTGCATGAGATCCTTCCACTCCCCCGGAACAAGTCCGGGGTCGGTCAGGATGACGGGCAGTAGGAAATGAATAAGGCGAAATACATTATAAGCTGGATTAGCTGGCCGCTATTGATGATCGTGTGTATCGCGATCACGCAAGTCGGGTTTGCGCAGGACCGCGTGCTGCTTTATTTCAACTTCGCCTATTTCCTCCTCGCCTTGTCCCTGTTTTTCCTCGAGCGTTTTATGCCGCATGAGGAAAGCTGGCACGACCCCGATGGACAGACGATTGCCAGTATTTTGCACACACTGACTTCCAAGGGCACGGTGCAGGGATTGTTGCTGTTCGGCGGAGTGATCGGTTTGGCGCAGATTATGACGCCGGTGGCCGAGGCCGGGCCCGAATACGGCATCTGGCCGCGCGACTGGCCGATGGCGGCGCAGGTTATGCTTGGCTTGGTAGCTGCCGAGTTTGGGCTGTACTGGGTGCACCGCGCAGGGCACGAAGTGCCGTTTTTTTGGCGCTTTCACGCCATTCACCACAGCGTGACCAAGCTGTGGTTTGTGAATACGGGGCGGTTCCATTTTATCGACAGCCTCTTGAGCATTATTTTGGGCCTCGGCATTATTCTGGCGATGGGCGCGCCGATGGAGGTCGTCATGTGGCTTTCGGCCATTACCGCCTTCATCGGCATGCTGACCCATTGCAATGTCGAGATGCGTTTCGGCCTGATTAGCTGGGTGTTTAATACGCCGGAGCTGCACCGCTGGCACCATTCCATGGATCTGAGCGAGGGCAACCGCAATTACTGTGAAAACGTGATGATCTGGGATCACGTGTTTGGCACATTTGTGAACCCGCGCCGCCGCCCGCCTGCGGTAATCGGGATGAGCGATTATCTGCCGGAGCGATTTATACACCAGCTTATTTGGCCCTTCCTGAGCGTAAAGGCGAAGCAGCGTATTATTCCGGAATTCGTGCCCAAGCCGTTCGGGTATGAAGATAAAACATCCTCTTAGCAGGAAACGGGAAGAGGGAGCATGGCCGAAACAAAGACAGCTTTCATCACCGGGATTACCGGACAGGACGGGGCGTTGCTGGCCGAACTGCTTGTAGGCAAGGGGTACAGCGTTCACGGGCTTGTGCGCTGGGATAGCTATGCCGATCCGCTGGACGGTCTTTCGCGGCTGGACGAGCTAGGGCTGGTGAATGACGCGGTGAGCCTGCATATGGGCGATATGAACGACGCGCATAATCTTTCTTCTCTGATTAAAAAGGTAAAACCGGACGAGATTTATAACCTCGCCGCGCTTAGTCATGTGAAGGTGAGTTTTGAAACGCCGGCTTCCGCGTTCGATACGAATGCGAAGGGAGTGCTGCATTTGCTGGAGGCTTTGCGTGTGCTGGGGATGGAGAAAAGCGTGCGGGTTTATCAGGCATCCAGCTCGGAAATGTTCGGCAACGCGCCCGCACCGCAAAATGAGGACACGCCGATGAACCCGTGCAGTCCGTATGGCGCGGCGAAGTTGGCGGCTTATCATCTGGCGCGGATTTACCGGGCAAGCTACGGCATGTTTATCGCCAACGGCATTTTGTTCAATCATGAAAGCGGTCTTCGCGGTGAGGGTTTCGTGACGCGCAAGATCACCCGCGCCGTGGCTGCGATAGAGGCGGGCGCGCAGCAGGTGTTAACGCTGGGTAATCTCGGCTCTTTACGCGACTGGGGGCATGCGCGCGATTATGTGCGCGGCATGTGGGCGATGCTCCAGCAAAAAGAGGCAGGCGATTACGTGCTGGCGAGCGGGCAGGCCCATAGCGTGCGGGAGTTTGTAGAGCGGGCCTTTGTCCATACGGGTGTGAAGATTGAATGGCAGGGCGAGGGAGCGGAGGAAACGGGCGTGGACGCCAAGACCGGGCGCGTGCTCGTTACGGTTGACCCGGCGTTGTTCCGCCCCACCGAGCTGGATTATTTGCAAGGCGATGCCGCCAAGGCGCGGCGCGAGTTGGGCTGGCAGCTGGAATATTCCTTTGAAAGCCTGATCGCCGAAATGGTCAACGAGGACCGTACGAAATTGCGCAGCAAGGCAGGGGAACGCGGATGGCAGGTGGCTGGTTAGAAGCGCCGTATGACCTTTCCGGCAAGCGGGTCTGGGTGGCCGGGCATGGCGGGCTGGTGGGCTCGGCCATGGTGCGGCGACTGGCGCGCGAGGGTGTGGAGGTTTTGACCGTTCCCCGCAGTGCGCTGGATTTGCGGGAGGAAGCGCCGGCGAAAGAATGGATTGCGGATAACAGGCCCGATGTGATCGTGATGGCGGCGGCGAAGGTGGGCGGCATTCTGGCCAATCGCGATTATCCGGACGAGTTTTTCAACGATAATATGGCGATCCAGAACAATATCATTCACGGCGCGGCGCAGTTCGGCGTGGAGAAGCTGCTCTTCCTCGGTTCATCCTGCATTTACCCCAAAGACGCGGCGCAGCCGATTTCCGAAGACGCGCTGATGAGCGGAGCTCTGGAGCCGACCAACGAGGCGTATGCGCGGGCGAAAATCGAAGGAATTAAGCTATGTCAGACATATCGCGCGCAGGGGTATGATTTTATCACCGCCATGCCGTGTAACTTGTATGGCCCGCATGACAGGTTCGATCTGGAGCGTTCCCACGTTCTGCCCGCGCTGATGATGAAGGCGCATGCGGCGAAGCAGGCGGGAGCGGACAGCTTGACCGTCTGGGGCAGTGGTGCGCCGCAGCGGGAGTTTTTGCATGCTGACGATCTGGCGGACGCGCTTGTGTTTCTGTTGCGGCGTTATAGCGCAGAGAAGCCGGTTAATATCGGTGCGGGGCAGGACATAAGCATTGCGGAACTGGCGCAGAAAATTTGCGCCGTAGTCGGGTTTAAAGGAAGACTTGTTTTCGATGCGTCCAAACCCGATGGCGTGATGCGTAAATTGATGGATTCATCGCGCATTTATAGCGCGGGCTGGCGGTCGGAAATTTTACTGGAAGATGGTTTGAAAACCACCTACGGTTGGTACCGTGAGTACCATGGATATAAATCTGCCGCTTAAGAAAGTGACGCCCGTCATCCTTGCGGGCGGCAAGGGTGTGCGTTTGTGGCCGCTGACAGGTTCGCAAAGGCCCAAACCTTTTCTGAAAGTCTCTTCAAAATATACGTTGCTTCAGCGCACATTACGCCGCGTTGAAACCTGTGCCGAGCCGATTATTGTTTGTGCGCAGGAATTCGCCGGTAAAGCCAAAAGCAATCTGGATGGCGTGGCGCAAGGGGCGGGAGGAATAGTCGCCGAGCCTGTGCCGCGCAGCACAGCGGCCTCTATAGCTATGGCCGCGCTGTGCGTGGGAACAGATGACTTGATCCTGGTTATGCCGAGCGATCATGTGATCGGCAATAAGGAGGTGTTTTTGCAACAATTGCGCGGGGCGTGCACTCGGGCGCAGGAGGGGGCAGTGATTATTTTTGGTGCGCGGCCAAAGAGCAATAATGCGCGTTATGGTTACGTTCTGGCGGAAGGGTTCGGCAAGGCCGAAGTCAAAAAGGTGCAGCATTTTGTCGAAAAGCCGGAAAAGCCGCGGGCGGTACAGCTTCGCGCCGCCGGAAACTGTTTCTGGAACACAGGCATATTTTTATGCAAGGCGGGGGTGTATCTGGAAAAACTTGAGCGCCATGCGCCCGATATTTACGAGTCGTGTGCGCGCGCCCATAAGAGCGGCAAGCAGGAGGGCAATATTTTCACGCCGGACCGCGCAGCCTTTGAGCGTTGCCCCGCCATTCCCGTTGACGTAGCTCTGATGGAAAAGGCGCGAAATCTTTCCGTGACCGACATAAAAACGCCATGGGCTGATGTGGGAACATGGGGTTCGTTGTCGCATACGGTGATGTTCAAATATTAGGTGTGACGCTGGTTTCGTGCGCTGCCGCATAAATAATTCACGGATTTTCTTGACCTTTCTTCACTTTGGGGATAGTTTGTGGATAAGTACCTAGAAGTCATCAAGAACTTCATTTCTAATGTTTACGTGTGAAAGACCCAAAGAAAATGGCCAAAGCGCCCTTTGCAGAATTGATGGATTCGAATTCGCAGGCGAAAAACTGGGAAAAAAGCATCCAGCATGTCTATGTGGAACGTTGCGATCCGGCCGAGGATCCGCTGGGTTTTCGCGCGGTTTTTTCCATGGAAGACAATGATTTCGCCGTGGGTGCGTCTTATCTGGCGCAGCGCTGGCAGAATCTCAAGAAGGCAGGCTTTGCCGCGCCCATGACCCAGAAGGCGATGACCCTGATCGAAGAGAAGATCGGTCGTGCCTTGCACTCCACAGGCGAGTTTGCTACAGCCTAAGGATGGCTCATTCCGAAAAAATCATTCAATCCACGCGTCATATCATGATGATCGAACCGGCGGCGTTTTACGCCAATCCGGAAACGATGGAAACGAATATGTACCAAATCGATCAGAACGCTGAGGATGCAGGGAAAATTTTCACCGCGGCCCTATCGGAATTCCGCGCTTTCCGCGACGTTTTGGTGGATGCTGGCGTTATCGTCACCACGGCCAAGGGGTATAAGGAATGCCCGGACATGGTTTTTCCCAATTGGGCCTCGACGCATGAGGGTGGGCGGCTGGTGATCTACCCCATGATGAATGACAACCGCCGGGCCGAGCGCGCGCCGGAAGTGATCGAGCTTTTGCGCCAGACTTATCCGGATGTGATCGATATGAGCGCGCATGAGCGGGATGGAAAGTTTCTGGAGGCGCGGGGCAGCCTTGTCTGCGACCGGGTGAACAAGGTGGTATATGCGGCTCTCTCGCCGCGAACCGATGAGGGATTGGCGTGGCAATGGGCGGAGATGATGGGCTATGAGATCGAGGTGTTCGAAACCCGCGCGCATAACGGCAAGCCGGTTTACCATACCGATCTTGTAATGTGGATCGGTACCGGGTTGGCCGGGATATGCGCGAGCTGCATTGTCGAAAAGGACCGCGCCCGCGTGTTGGAGCGTCTCAAGGCCCATCACGAGGCGGTAGAGTTTTCTAACGATCAATTGCAGCATTTCTGCGGCAACGCACTGGAGGTGAGAGGTGAGGGCAATGCGCCCATGCTGGCGCTTTCCGGCGCGGCGTATGAGGCTTTAACCGCGGATCAGCGGGCGGTGATGGAGACGCATTTCGCGAAATTTCTGCACTCTCCCCTGCCTACGCTGGAGAAATACGGCGGCGGGTCGGCGAGGTGCACATTAATGGAGCTTTATTAACTGTCATCCTGAGCGGAGGGCGTAGCCCGCAGTCGAAGGATCTCAGAGCTTGTGAAAGAGATCCTTCAGTCGCTACGCTCCATCAGGATGACATCTATGATGTCATCTTCCGCAGCGTCAAAAACACCACTTCCCCGCCATATTCGATCTGGCCGGACATCTGGATGCGATCGCCCTTTTGCCCGAATTTCAGCACGGTTTCGTAAGTCACCGGATCGCGCGTCGGCGAGCCGTCGGGCCGCGTGAGCAGGAAGTCCACTACCGCGTTGGAGGGATCGGCGATAGAAGTCATTTTAACCTGACTTTCATTCAGGATTTCAAACGTGCTGATCCATTTGCAGTTGGCGTCGTCGAAACGCTCCGTGCGGGAGTTTTTGATCTCCGTCTCTCCATCGCTGCGCTTTTCAATGTCGCCGTGATAAGACGAAGTGCTGGTGATCAGATATTTGCCGTCAAGAGGATGGTCGGTCATGTAATCAGTGTAGGTTGGCTTTCGTTTTTTCTCAAGGGGAAGAAAATATTGTGAGATGGTTTGTTTTATGGTAATAAAAAACGTATGGTGGATGAAAAACAAGCCTTTCGGTTTTCTTTGTATTGCGAGAAAGTTTATTCTACTTCTCCGCCAGCGGCTTATACCCGTCTTCAGAGTTTGGTGAAAGCCTATTACGGTAAAATCGGAGAGGTTGTAGAAAGCGGTGCTGCGCCACAAACCAGCCCATATTTTAAGCCACACCACGTGCTTTCCGGTATATTGACTGGTGTAAATGGCCATCTTTCTGTAGGAGATGTGGGCAAGGTTTGGCAAATTCTGAAGCTTGCCATTGTTTCCCCCAGAGTTGAAATTACGATACCGGACAGAGATGCAGGGCAGGATGTTACCGCTATGTTAAGAGAATTAGTCGGCTGGATCGAAACAACTTTTGCCGAAGAAAACCTTCCCGCCGAGTTTCGGGGCAAGGGGTTGGGTTTGACGGTGAATGCGGCAGAGCCTGCTTCCCCACCATCAGCCGCCCCAGAACCCTAAGCCGCTTTACCCAGCAATCCCTCCCGCCGCAGCAGGGCATCGGGGTCGGCGTCGCGGCCGCGGAATTTGCGGTAAAGCACGGAAGGATCTTCCGATCCGCCTTTTGAGAGGATTTCCTTGCGATAGGCGCGGGCGGCTTCCTGATTGTAGAGACCTTTTTTCAGGAATAGCTCGAACGTGTCGGCATCGAGCACTTCGGCCCATTTATAGCTGTAATATCCGGCGCTGTAGCCCCCTGCGAAAATATGCGCAAAGGAGCAGGAGAACGGCCCGCCAAGGCGCGGGAAGAGGGAGGTTTCTTTTGTGGCTTGATCCTCGAACGCGGCAACGTCGGTAATAGTGGCGGGGTCGGCGGTGTGATAGGCCATGTCGAGGTAGCCGAAATTAACCTGACGCAGCCCCGCCCAAGCCACCATGAAGTTCATGGCGGCGCGGAGTTTTTCGATGAGTTCGGCGGGAATTTTTGCGCCCGTTTCATAGTGCCCGGCAAACATATCGAGCGTTTCTTTTTCGTAGCACCAGTTTTCCTGCACTTGAGAGGGGAGTTCGACGAAATCCCATTTCACGTTTGTGCCTGCCACGCTGCGGTATGTGACATCGGAAAGCAGACCGTGGATGGCATGTCCCATTTCGTGGAACAGGGTTGTGACCTCGTCATGGGTAATCAGCGAAGGTTTGTCCGCCGTCGGCTTGGTGAAATTGCAGACAATGGCGATGACGGGGCGTTCTATATGGCCGTTGAACAGGCCCTGATCACGGTAGGAGGTTTTCCACGCGCCGTTCTTTTTTCCCTCGCGCGGGAAGAAATCGGCAAAAAGCGTGCCGACGAAACTGTCATCATCCGTATTGTAAACTTCGAAACTTTGCACGTCTTTGTGCCATGTGTCGTAGCCTTTCGCCTTTTCAAAGCGCAGACCGAAAAGCTTGCTGAAATGTTCGAAACAACCCTTGAGCACGTTGTCGAGCGGGAAATAGGGTCGTAAATCCTCGGACGAAAAATCGAAGAGTTTTTGTTTGAGCTTTTCGGAATAATAACCGACATCCCATGGTTTAAGCTCGGATGGCCCGCCGATTTGTGCGGCGAATTCCTTGAGGCGCTCAAGGTCGGCTTTGGCGGCGGGAAGATATGCTTCTTTGAGCTTGTCGAGGAAACCCAGCACCGTTTCCGGCGTGCCTGCCATGCGGCGCTCGAGCACGAAATGGGCGTGGCTTTGGAAGCCAAGCAATTTGGCACGCTCGTTCTTCAGGCTCAGGATGTTTTTGATATTCTCGCAGTTATCATACTCATCGCCATAACCGCGGTTGGAAAAAGCGCGCCACATTTTCTCGCGCAGTTCGCGGTTATCGGCGTATTGTACGAAGGGGACGTAGCTGGGGTAATCGAGCGTGAACAGCCATTTTCCCTCATGCCCCTTTTGCTGAGCGGCATAGGCGGCGGCTTCTATCGCGCTATCGGGTAGTCCCGCGAGATCAGACTTATCCTCTATGACCATCTGGAAGGCTTCCGCCGATTTGGTCGCGTTGTTCATAAAAGCGGGGCCGAGAGTGGAGAGCGCCTCGTTAATTTCGCGCAGACGCTTCTTTTTATCCGCGGGCAGGTTCGCGCCGCCGCGCTCGAATTCCTTGTAACAATCCTCCAGTATCGTTGATTGCTCGGTGGTAAGGTCAAGCTGGCCGCGCTTGTCATAGAGGGCTTTGAGCCGGGCGAACAGCGTTTCATCCAGGATGATGTCGCTGGAGAAATTGGAGGTGATCGGACCGATCTGTTCGGCGATTTCGTGAAGTTCGTCTCCGCCGAGGGAGGTCAGCGCGTTGTAGAATATGCTGCTAATCTGGCCCAGTGTCTCGCCCGCCGTTTCCATGGCCAGTATAACATTGTCGAACGTGGGTTCGGATTTGTCGGCCTTGATCTTTTCGTAGTTACTGCGCGCAACCTCTATCGCCGCCTTAAACGCCGGAAGATAATGCTCGGTCTTGATTTTGCTAAAGGCGGGGGAATGGTTGGGCAGGCTGGAAATTTGCAGTAAGGGGTTATTATCAGACATTTATATTCCTTTTTACGTTCTTATAACATTATATGGGGCTTATGAAGGGTGCGCCAAGGTCTAAAATCTTCGACGACGTATATTTTTCCGCCGAAGACGGGCTGGAGGAAACGCGTCACGTGTTTTTGGCGGGTAATAATTTGCCAGAAGCGTGGGCGGGGCGGGGGCGTTTTACGATCGCCGAGACGGGGTTCGGGACGGGGCTCAATTTTCTGGCGGTGTGGAAATTATTTGCTGAGACGGCCATACCGGGGCAAAGCCTTGAATTCATTTCTTTCGAGAAATACCCCCTAAGTGCGGCGGAGATGAAACAAGCGCTTTCGATTTGGGACGAGGAGTTGAAAGAATACGCCGATGCTTTGTGCGCGGCCTATCCGGCAGACGGGCGGATTGCGCAAAATGTTACGCTGCGCCTGATTATCGGCGATGTGAACGAAGAATTGCCGAAGCTGGAAACGCCTGTCGATTGTTGGTTTCTTGACGGGTTCAGGCCATCCAGCAATCCGGAAATGTGGACCGAGGCCGTGTTCGAAAATATGGCGCGGCTGACGGTATCGGGCGGCACGTTTGCCACGTTTACTTCCGCCGGGTTTGTGCGGCGGGGCCTTCAGGCGGCGGGCTTTGAGGTGTCTAAAGTGCGCGGCTTTGGACGGAAGCGGGAGATGTCTGTGGGGCGCAAGCCATGAAAATCGCAATTATCGGCGGCGGACTGGCGGGGTGCGCCGCGGCTTATGTTTTGAAGCGCGCGGGGCTGGAGCCCGTCATATACGAGGCCGGGCCGGAGCTTGCCGCCGGAGCGTCGGGCAACGCGCTGGGGCTTTATAACCCGCGCCTGTCGGCGCATTATTCGCCTGAGGCGCAGTATTACGATTACGGTTTCCGGAGGGCGCGAGAGGTATTCGCCGCGTTTGGGAAGGCGGTGGATTACAATCCCTGTGGCGCGCTGCATCTTGTGACTGACGAGAAAAAGGAAAAGCGTTTCCGCCAGATGAAGGAGAACTGGCCATGGCCGGAAGAAAACATGCGCTGGTGCGGTGCCGCCGAAGCCTCCGCGCTGGCCGGGGTGGAGATTCCCCATGAGGTGCTTTATCTGGCGGCATCCGGCTATGTTTCTCCGCGCAAACTTTGCGCTGCCTATACGCAAGGGGTGGAGGTTTGCCTGAACACGCGCATAGAGACGCTGGAGGAATTACGCGCCGATGCGGTTATTCTGGCCTGCGCTGCGGGTGTCAGGCATTTCGCCCCGCAGTTGCCGCTCCAGACCATCCGCGGGCAGGTTACCTATGTGCGCAGCAGCGGCGCGCTGGCGGGGCTTAAAACCTGCCTTTGTTACGGCGGTTATACCGCGCCCGTGCATGAAGGGGTACATATGGTCGGTTCGACGTTCCAGCGTTGGTTAGACCATACCGAACTTTTGCCCGAGGACGACCGCGATAATATCGCGGGGCTGGCGGCGGCGGTTCCGGCGCTGACCGGAGATTACGAAGTAATAAGCCAGCGCGCCGCCTTGCGCACGGCCTCGCGTGATCAGTTCCCGGTGGTGGGGGCGCTCCCCGGACAGGATAATGTCTATGTCTCTACCGCGCATGGATCGCACGGGATTATCAGTTCTTTAGCGGCGGCGCATTACTTGCGTGATTTGGTTCTGGCGCGGCCTTCAGAACTTTCTAAAGGGACGATAGATTTGCTTAATCCGGCAAGATTTTTGTGATAGATATAGCGCATGATCTGGCCTGCTATCGCTTTCATCTCCGTCATTGCACTTGTGCCGTTGGTAAGAAGGCCCGCGCGGCTGGTGGGGCTTGTTGACCGCCCGGGGGGGGCGCAAGAAACATCAGGGCACAGTGCCGCTAACCGGCGGGCTTTGTATCTTTCCGGTATTCATGATTGTGAGTTTGCTGGCGGGTGGCTCGCTGGCCACGCTCTGGCCGCTTTTTGCCGCGCTGATTCTTGTGCTTGTGACGGGGGCGTTGGACGACCGTTTCCAGATAGGCGCATGGCCGCGTTTCGCGGTGCATATCACGGCGGCGCTGTTGGTCGTTCTGACGGGCGGGGCGCAAATTCACAGCCTTGGCAATCTTTTTGGTCTGGGCGATTTCGAGCTTGGCTTTATGGCCGTCCCGTTTTCTCTGGCCGCCGCCGCGCTTTTGATTAACGCGCTGAACCTGATCGACGGGCTGGACGGGCTGGCGGGCGGTACGGCGTTTATTATGCTGTTCTGGCTGGCCTTTGCGGGGGGGATTGCCGCGATGCCGGAGCTAGCCGTTTTGATGGCCGCGCTGGCGGGGTTCCTTGTTTATAATATGCGGGGGCCGTGGCGGAAAAAAGCCGCCGTGTTTCTGGGCGATGCAGGCAGCTTGTCGCTGGGTGTGGTGATCACGTGGTTTGCGATACTGCTGGCCAAATCTCCGGCGCTCTCGCTCGAGCCGATCAGTGTGGCGTGGATACTCGCGCTTCCCGTGTTTGATATTTGCGCGCAGTTTTACCGGCGCATGCGCGAGGGGCGGCATCCCTTCGATCCTGACCGGGGGCATTTTCATTACCATTTTATCGAGGCCGGAATTCCGCCGGGCAAGGCGGTGTTTATGATTCTTGTCGTAAACTTTATTCTTGGCGGTTTTGGCGTGCTGGCGGCGAAAATGGGTGTGCCGCTGGTGGTGCTGACAACGCTCTGGATTGTCTGCCTGCTTGCCCATATGGCGGTAAGCGAGCGGTCTCATCTTTATGTGCGTCTGTTTAAAAAGCTGGCGTAAGCCTTATGTGGATAACGCGCCCCGTTCTGTGCCAAGCGACTTGAGGTGAGCCAAACCCTTCCGTAGAGTCGAGTCATAAAATATTCACATGCGCGGGGCTATGTTTACAAAATCCAGACTGAAATTCGGACTATTGGTTACGGCGTCTTTGGCGCTGGCCGCGTGTATGGACATGGGTTCGTTCGGCGGCGGTAACACCAAGGCCGAGACCAGCGAGGACCTTTTGGGCGCGGAGGGAACATGGCACTTGGTAGAGGAAAAACGCGTTCCTTCCCCGGCGCAGCAACACGCCGCCGCACGTAATGCCGTAGACCCCGACCAGATGCAGAATGGCGCCTATACCAGTCGTCAAAAGCCGCAAATGATGACCAGCGGAGAGGACATTCATTTCCGTCTTCTGCGTATGGAGCGCGAGGTACAATCACTGCGCGCCGATTTCAACAAGCTTTTGCCGCCTTTGAAAGAGCTTCTGATTTCCGATGCGCAGCTTGAGAACGCCATCCGCAATGTCGAAAACGCGCAAGGCGTTTATGCGCCTCAATCTGCCTCTTCAATGAGCGCCCCCGCGCCTGCAAAAACAGCGGCAAAAACGGTAAGACGTGCTCCCGCTCCGGCGGCAAGCACTGGGCCCGGCGTGCGTGATGTGCGCCTTGGTCAGCATCCGGGTAAAACGCGGATGGTGCTGGATTTAAGCCAGAAGAGCAATTTTACTTACGATCTGGATAACAACGAAAAACTTCTGCTGATCGATTTGCCGTCTACACCTTGGTCGGCCAAATCTACCGAAGCGTTTTCCAAAGATCCCCTGATCGCGCGTTATAATGCCAGCGATAACGGCAATGGCGGTACGATGCTGGCGATTCAGCTTAAACGCCCCGTGCGGATTCTCGAGGCGACCTCGCTTGCGCCCAACAGCACTTACGGCAATCACCGTATAATGCTCGATATAGCGCCTTTGTAGTTACAAGTTACAAGTTACAAGTTACAAGATTTGAGCGCTAAAATGCCGATGTTTTCCTGTAACTTGTAACTATTTCTTCGGTAAAATTTTGTTCATCACAACGGATGCGGTCAGGTCACCCGTGACGTTGACGGTGGTGCGGCACATATCAAGGATACGGTCTACGCCGATAATGAGCGCGATGCCTTCTGGCGGGACGCCGATACCGATCAGGATTGTTGCCAGCACCACAATGCCGACGCCGGGCGTGGCAGGCGTGCCGATGGAGGCACCGACGGTGGTCAGTAGCAACATGACTGTTTCGCCCATTGATAATTCTACGCCGAAAACCTGACATAAAAAGAGAGCGGCTACGGCTTGATACAGCGCGGTGCCATCCATGTTGATGGTCGCACCAAGGGGGACAACGAAGCGGGAAATTTCAGGGCGCACGGCCAGTTTTTCCTCGGCGGCCTGAATAGAAAACGGCATGGTCGCGGCGGAAGAGGAGGTGGAAAATGCCAGAAGCTGAACCTCGCGTATCCCCTTCATGAATTTTCCGGCATGGCCGTTCATAAGTTTGATAATGATAAGATAGACCATCATCATGCAGCCCAGTCCCGCCAAAACCGTTAACGCGTATAGTCCGACACTGAGCAGGGCATCAAATCCGAGACGTATCGTAATGTTACAGATAAGGCCGAAAACAGCATATGGTGCGATGAGCATTGCCCAGCTTATGATCTTCATCGAGAGCACTTGCCCGGCCATGCAAATGTCTCTGAACGGTTTTCCCGTCGCCGCCGGAATGGTGAGCAGGGCAATGCCGATCAGAATGGAGGCGATGACGATTTGCAGCATGTCTCGCTCAAGCTGCGCGCGCGCAGGATTGGTCGGGATCATGTTAGAGATGCGTTGCGGGATGGTGAGGTCTTCGAAGGTCGCGGAAGGGATCGCGCCTTGTGCCGCGCCGGAAGACAGCGCCTCCTGCACCAGTGTCTGGTCGATTACTTCACCAGGTTTGATGACGCTAACCAGCGCAATCCCGATCGTAATGGAAACGGCTGTGGTGAGGAGGAAATAGGGGATGATAAGCGTTCCCAGCCGTTTGAGGAAATCGAGCGAGCCGCTTTCGGAAATGCCGAGAACGATGGAGGTAACCACAAGCGGGATGATGACCATCTGGATCAGCCCCAGAAACAGTGTGCCGGGCAGGGCGATCCATTCTCCTGCAGCATAGGCATCTTCCTTGGCCCAGATCGCCAGGCCCTCGGGAGAGAGCGCGAGTCCCAGCAAAACGCCCAGCACCATACCGACGAGGATTTTTATCCATACATGCTGATCGAGAATAAACTGCGTCGATTTAGAAAGGCTTTTGCCACGGCTGGAAATCTTCTTCATGGATAAAGGTTATCAAAAAACCGCTTCTATTGATATATTAATGCGAAGTTTATAAGCTTCCTCCCGAAAGTGAAGAATAGAGCATGGCAGACGAATCGCAAAAACAGCCCAAGGCCCGATTGGCGCGCAGTATCGCTGAAGGAGCGGTGCGCGTGAACGAGCCCGACCAATGGCATATTCCGGGCTGGATTAGCGAAACCTATGCGGTCGTCGATATGCCGTTCAAGGTTCTGGCCTTTATCTTGCTGGCCATGATCGGATTTTCCTTCGGCGGGTTTGTGCAAGAACAGCTTTTTACGGAAGCAAAATTTTTAATCACGCCGTTTAATATTGAAGACGGCGTTTTAGTGGGAGAATGGATGTGAGCGACACGTTAAAGAAAGTTCTTACGGTTTCGATCCTGCTTAATATATTACTGCTTGGCGTTCTGGCCGGGTTTATCAATACGCGCCTGCATAGTGACTGGTTTTACAGCGCCGCGCATGAATTCAACCCCGAAAGTCGCCATCTTGCCGCCCGCATCATGCGTAAGACCCGTAATGGGCTGGAGACCGATATCCGCCGTCTTCACAAAACGCGCGACGATATAATGAAGGTGCTGCAGGCCGATGATTTCGACAGTCTTTCTTATGAGCATAACGCCGATAAGCTGCGCAGTACCCAGGCGCGCATTCTCGATACCAAGTTGAACGCGACCAAGGAACTGGCGCTGGCGCTGCCCGATAAGGAACGGCAGTATCTGGCAGGACGGCTGGCGGAAAGCCTTGGAGAAAAGCGCCGCATGATCGCGCCATGGTACCGCAGCAAGCAGGCCCCGAAGCCGGAAGCTAAACCGGAATAGGTCTTGTCTTACAAGGTGTCGCGAATACGGAAGCCTTCGAATTCCTCCTGCGGCGCGTCTTCGATATAAATGGATTCTACTTCTGCGCTTTCGGGGCCTTCGTAGCATTCGGAAATAAGCGCTTCCAGAGCGTCTTCCTTCCCTCTGGCGAGTAGTTCCACCGTACCGTCGGAGCGGTTACGCACCCATCCGATTATATTCCGTTTGCGGGCGGCGGATTGCGCCCACATGCGGTAGCTGACGCCCTGAACCCGACCGTAAATGCGAAGCCGTTTTGCTAGGGTTTGCTTACCCGCCATGACTTTCTTCTTGGGATTCTTGCTGGTTTTGCGCGTAGTGCTGCGCATAATGTTTCTGGCGCTGGCGCAGCGCTTTGGCACGATCGGGCGTCAGAGAAGAATGGCAGTGATGACAGGATACGCCGTTTTCGTATTCGGGCCGCTCGACATCTTCCGCGCTCAATGGTTCGCGGCAGGCATGGCAAACCGACCATGATCCTTCCTCAAGGCCGTGACCGACGGAAACCCGGTGGTCGAATACGAAACACTCGCCGTTCCATTTGCTCTCTTTCGCGGGCACTTCCTCGAGATATTTCAAGATACCGCCCTTGAGGTGGTAAACATTTTCAAAGCCCTTGGCCATCATATAAGAGCTGGCTTTTTCACAGCGGATACCGCCGGTGCAGAACATGGCGACCTTTTTGTGTTTGGCCGGATTTAAATGCTTTTCCACCCAGTCGGGGAATTCGGTGAACACTTTCATATTGGGGTCGATGGCACCCTCGAAAATACCGACCTTGGTTTCGTAATCGTTGCGGGTGTCGATCAGCACGACTTCGGGGTCGTTGATCAGATCGTTCCAGTCCTTGGCCTCGACATATTGACCGACCTGATTATTCGGATTGGCTTCGGGCTTTTTCAGGGTGATAATTTCTTTTTTCGGGCGTACCTTGAAACGGTTGAAGGGCTGCTGCGAGGCATGGGAGAATTTAAGCTCTCCGCCGCGAATGCCGAGTTTTTCATCGAGGAAATCGATCATGCGATCCATGGAATCGGGATGGGCTGCGATGGTGCCGTTCACGCCCTCGGGAGCCAGCAAAAGCGTGCCGCAAATACCCTCTATATTTTCGGCAAAGGCGTAAATCTCCGCACGAAGAGCGTGGATGTCTTCGATAGTGGTAAATTTATAAAGGGCGGCGACTTTAAACATGGTTGGTTTTATAGGCTTCCTTGTGAAATTTTGCAATCATTTGATCGATGCGGCCAAAAGGCTGAATTCCTTTCCGCGTGCATCGCCGGATTTCCAGCAAAGGCCGATCTGGCGGCGGGGCTGATTTTTCTCCTTGAACGGCAGGAGGCGGATTCCGCGGCCCAGCACCGCCGCGTCGGCGGCCATGGCGGGGAGCAGCGTCATGCCCATGCCCGCGCGCACCATCTCAATCAGGGTTTGCAGGCTGGTGGCGCTAAAGGTTTTGCGCTGGCGCGGGAGCTGGATGTCGCAGGCGGAAAGCGCGTGATCGCGCAAGCAATGGCCGTCCTCCAGCAATAATAGCTTTTCCGGCTCAAGGTCTTTCATGTCGATGGCTTTGGCATCGGTCGCAAGGCTTTCGGGCATGGCAACGAGGAAGTCCTCCGCGAACAGGATTTTTTGTGTGCAATGGGGGGTGTCGTAAGGAAAGGCCATCAGGGCGAGGTCGATCTCTCCCCGCTCCAGCCGGTCCAGAAGGCGGTCGGTCAGGTCTTCGTGAAGCTGGAGCTCGAGCCGCGGAAACTGGCGGCCCAGCGCGGGCAACATGGCGGGGAGCATATAGGGTGCGATGGTCGGGATAATGCCGAGTCGCAAGGGGCCGCTTAAGGGTTCACGCAGCATTCGGGCGCGGGCGACGATGTGGTCGGCGTCTTTCAAAATTTGACGGGCCTGCTCTGCCACTTCCGCGCCGAAGGGGGTGAGGGTGATGTTTTTGCGCCCGCGTACCACCAGAGTTTGGCCCATGACGTTTTCCAGTTCCTTGATTCCGGCGCTGAGCGTGCTTTGGGTTACCGCGCATTTATCGGCAGCAGCGTTGAAGGAGCTTTCTTCCTCCAGCGCGGTAAGGTAGCTGAGTTGTCTTAACGAGGGGCGGATCATGTAATCGAAAATATCATATTAAGTTTTAAAATTAAATCGAAAAAATCGATTGTAAATTAAGGAATTTCTTGTTGGATTTATAGAGTTTTCTGGGGCAGGGTAGGGTTACTTAAATCAAAACAACCGAAAAATTATGGAGAAAGACACATGTTAGGAATTGGCGATACGATGCCCGAATTCGAAATCATGGGTGTAAAGCCCGGCTTTAACGTTCACGAAGAAAACGGCGAGAGCGCGTTCGAACCCATCAACGAGAAAAGCTTTGAAGGTAAGTGGAAGGTGTTCTTCTTCTATCCGAAAGATTTCACATTCGTTTGCCCAACGGAAATCGTCGAATTTTCCAAGCTGGAAAGCGAGTTTGCCGACCGCGACACTGTGGTTTTGGGTGGCTCCACCGACAATGAATTCTGTAAGCTGGCATGGCGCCGCGAACATTCCGATCTTAATGGTCTGAACCAGTGGAGTTTTGCCGACACCAAAGGTTCTCTGGTGGACGGTCTTGGTATCCGTGACCGTGAAGAGGGTGTGGCCTTGCGAGCGACATTCATCGTCGATCCGCACAATGTTATCCAGCATGTGACGGTGAACGGTCTTAATGTCGGACGTAACCCGAAAGAAACGCTTCGCGTTCTTGACGCTCTGCAATCTGATGAGCTGTGCCCATGCAACCGCGCGGTTGGCGGCGAGACCATCGATGTGAAGGCGGCGGCGAACGATCTGAACAAGAAAAAGAAGGCTGCATAAAGTTACTTCCCCCAAGGCGGCAAGGGTTTAAAGGCCGTTGCCGCCTTTATTGTATCTAACGAAAGGAGAAAACCATGTCTATCGAGTCCCTGAAATCCCAAATCCCTGACTACGCAAAAGATATAAAACTGAACCTGTCCTCGCTTGCCAATGACGAAACTTTGAGCCCGCAACAGCTTTGGGGCACGTTTCTGGCCACAGCGCACGGCGCGCGCAATACGGGCGTAGCGGCGGCGATTGAGGCCGAAGCTTCGCAGCATCTTTCGCCGGAAGCGCGGGAAGCCGCCAAAGCCGCCGCAGCGATTATGGGCATGAACAACATTTATTACAAATTCACCGGCATGATGGCGGAATATCAGACGCTTCCGGCGAAGCTGCGTATGAATATTATTGGCAATCCCGGTGTCGATAAGGGCGATTTTGAGCTCTGGTCGCTGGCGGTTTCGGCAATTAACGGATGTCAGTTTTGCGTGAAATCGCATGAGAAAAAGCTTCGCGACGAGGGTTTTACGCAGGAGCAGATCCAGACAGCCGTGCGTATCGCAGCCACCATCAACGCCGTAGCCGCCATTATGGACGCAGAAGGTGCGGGAGTAGGCGCGGCGGTTGCTCAGGCGGCCTAGAGATCCATGTCCCCCAGCCTTTCTGGCGAGGGTAAAAAGTTACAGCGAGGGCCCCGAAAAGGGGCCCTGTGCATTTTGGGTAATTTTATTACGATAGCCAGTCGTTTTTCCTGCATAAAATAGGCTGTGGATATATAAAATATATAATAATTGACATTTTTTAGCACTTTACGTATAAATTTTTCTTTGGCTTTTTACAAGGAGTGTTTTGACGTGAGCTTAGCCGAAGCTATAGAAGTGATTAGTGAGCCTTCAATGAGAACTGTGATTAAAAATTTAACACCCGTGACTGAGGTTATGGAGGCTTGGTCTTCGGCCGTTGTAAGAAGGAATTCTGTAGTTCAGGCTGAAGTTAAAACCAATTTTAAGCATACCAGTGTCGAGGGCTTTACAGCCGCCTGTGTTTTGCGCCCCGGCTCTAATAATGAAAGTTTTTGTGCTATTCAAGAAGTCGATAGTGTAAACCAACAGACTGGAGAGCCAGTCAAAGGTTATGTAGTTGTCAGTTTCACTTTGGCTGACGAGATTTCCCCGGCTCCTTAACTTCCCGCATATAAATTTCGCGGTGGGGATAGGGGATTTTGATATCGTTTTCCTGGAACGCATCCCAAAGGGCGAGCATAACCGCGCCGCGGACATTGGTGATACCGGCCTCGGCATCCTTGATCCAGAAGCGTAAAGAAAAATTCAGCGAGCTATCCCCGAATTCTACGAAATGACAGACCGGTTCGGGTTCGGTGCAAACGCGTTCGTTACATCCCTTAACCGCTTTGACGGCAAGCTCACGGATCTCATGGGGGTTATGTTTGTAATCCACCCCGAATTTCACTTCCAGCCTGATGAGCGTGTTGCCGTGGCTCCAGTTTACGACACGTTGAGTAATGAATTCCTCGTTGGGTATCAGATAGGATTTATTATCCCGTGTGATGATCTCAGTATAGCGCGCGGCCATATTGTTGACCCAGCCGAAAGTGCCGCCCTCCATCTCTATCACATCGCCCGGCTTGATCGACTGGTCGAGCAAAAGCAGCATGCCGGAGAAGAGGTTGGAGATTCCCTTTTGCAAACCGAAACCCACCCCCAGGCCGACCGCGCCGCCGAAGACGGCAAAGAGGGACAGGTCGATCCCGGCCGAAGTCACACCGATGAGCAGCGCCATGACGACAAGGGAAACGCGGATGCCCTTGGCGATCAGGACCTGCGAAGATCGGGTGAGGCCGGAAATTTTAAAGATGCGCCGCTCAAAAAAGCTGGAAGCGAAAACAGCCAGATAAAGCACGGTAAAGAGCGAGAGCGCCGCCTTGATCACCACCAGCGGGGAAAGACGAAAATCGCCGATCGTAAGGGCGACGGCGTCAAGCGCGTAAGTGGTTTCATCCAGAATGCCCAAGATGGAGAGCGCGGCGATCGCCCAGATGGAAAAGGCGAATATGTTGCGCACGAAACGGTTGGCGATAAATTGCAGCACAGTGCGAATTATCATCCATGCTACAAGCAGTTTGAGGATGGATTCGATGAGATAAACACTCATGGGCAGGCCTTCCGCCACAATCACGACATCGGTGATGAACAGGGCGATCAGTGCCATAAAAGGAAGGGAGAGACGGCGCAGATTATGCAGGATTTTACGCGCCTGAAGCGGCATATCGGTGCGGTCGATAAAATCTTCCAGCGGCTTGTTTATAAAACGGTATAAAAACCCCGCCACGGCAAAACAGAGGCCCACGGCGATAAGCTGGTATAAAGTTCCGGTTGTCCAGAGCGTGCCGGCGACCCCTGTCGAGATTTGTTGCCATGCCGCGTGAGGATCGAAATTCTTTAACATGTCCTATAGCTTACTTGATTTTGACGCAGGCGCAACTAATGTCTTAATTAGTGAAAACCGTCATTGCGAGGAGCCGCGTCGTAGCGTTAGCGAAGACGGGCGACGCGGCAATCTAGAAAAATTATTTGGGACTCTGGATTGCTTCCCCCTGCTTTAGCAGGGGTCGCAATGACAACCTAAGATGGAGAGTTGTATGGAATACCTGCACACCATGGTGCGCATTCACAATATAGAGGAATCGCTGGGTTTTTATTGCGGCAAGCTGGGTATGGTCGAGATCAGCCGTAAGGATTTGGAGGGCGCGAATTGCACGCTGATTTTTCTGGCCGCGAAGGGTGACGAGGCGGCGGCGCGTGAGAACAAGGCGCCGATGCTGGAGCTTACCTATAACTGGCCGGATGAAGACGGCAAGGTTGAAGAGTATACAGGCGGTCGGAATTTCGGGCATCTTGCCTACCGCGTGGATAATATTTACGAGACTTGTGCGGCGCTGGAGGCGGCGGGAGTAACGATCAACCGCCCGCCGCGCGACGGTTATATGGCGTTCATCAAATCACCTGATGGAATTTCGATCGAACTTTTACAAAAAGGAAAGGCCCTGGAGCCTGCTGAGCCCTGGGCCTCTCGAAAAAATATAGGTAGCTGGTAGGTCTGTTATGCCTGCAGGAACGTCAACGCTTCCATCGGGTAGGTTTTATCGAACCCGTCGTTGAAGTCTTGCGGGTGGGCCAGCAGACGGAAGAAAAGCGGGCCGCAGATCATGTCGACAGCAAGCTTGATGTCGATGTCTGTGCGGAATTCGCCGTCTTCCTGACCTTGCAGGATGCTGTATTCGATCGCGTCGATCAGCGGGCCCAAAAAACCGTCTTCAAAAATTTTCAAACTGGCTTCATCGCCTTGCGCTTCGCTGAAAAGCTGGGCGATGGTCTGGCCGTTATTGCTGTGGAGCAGGCGGGTCAGTTTTTCAATCTGCATGCGGATGGCTTGCGTGTTATTTTGCGCCACGGGCATGGGTGTTTGCATGCCGGGCTGGTTCACAAGCGCGTCCATCACAACGGCGGCTTTATTTGGCCACCAGCGGTAAATTGTGGTCTTGCCGACTTTCGCTTTCTTGGCGATGGCTTCGATAGAAAGCTCTTGCACTGACATATGCAAAAGAAGCTTGTTGGTGGAATCCAGGATTTTTTTACGGGATTTTTCTGAACGGGGGCGGCCTTTGCGTGTTGGCGGCTCGACATTGTCCTGAATGATTTCTTCGTATTGCGCAGCGGTTTGGGTTGCAGTATAGGCGTTCATCGCGCTCTCCTTTGCGTTTCAGATTTGAAGTTTTTCAAACTCATCGTTTCGTATTATATGCGGTCGCGATCATGCTATAATTTCGATACGCATGCAAGATAGTATTTTTAATTTTTTTACAATAGGGCGGGAAAAATTATCCGGAAATTTTTTCTATGCTGTCATCCTGAAGGGCTTTAGCCCTGAAGGATCTATTCTACAAGTCATGAGATCCTTCAGCGCAAGCGCTTCAGGATGACAAAGGGGGGGCAGCAGTGCCTGTGGATACGAATTTGCACGAAAGCCCCTTTTGCTTTATTTTATAGGGTAATCATGACATAAGGGGCGCCTGCTTTATAAAAGCGCTCCCATTTTTTGAACAGCGGAAGGAAAAAAAGCCCATATGGAAGTCTGGATCCTATTTAATGAAGAAGTTGAATCCTCCTCTGCCGAGGCGTTTGAAATACGCCGGTTTATGGCGGAAGGGCGGGATATGGGCATTGACGTTAAAGTCTTCAAGCCCGATCAGTTCGACTTGCTTGTGAGTGAGGACGAACGGGAATCAGTTCTTATCGACGGCCATCCCATGCCGCTTCCTGATTTTTTACTGCCGCGCACCTATGTGGTTGATACAGGATATTTCGCGCTTGCAGTGATCCGGCAGCTTGAGCGGCTTGGTGTGCGAGTGTTCAATTCTTCCAGCGCGATCGAAATGGTGGCGGATAAGCTGCACACCCATCAGGTTCTGGCGGAAAGCGGTTTGCCGACGCCAACGACCATGCTGGCGAAATTTCCGGTCGATATTGAACTGGTGCAAAAGACAATCGGGTTTCCCGTGGTGGTTAAAACCCTTCTGGGCGTTAACGGTTCTGGCGTGTTCTTGATCGACAGCGAGGCGGCGTTCAAGGATCTGATGGATTTGATCGGGCAAACGACGCCGAATATCCAGTTGATCTTCCAGAAATTCATAGCCAGCAGCAAGGGGCGTGATTTACGCTTGTTTGTGGTGGAAGGCGAGGTTATCGCCGCGATGGAACGCCGTGCGCCCAAGGGCGGTTTCAAGGCCAATTATTCGCAAGGCGGTACGGTGGTAGAATTTATTCCTGATGACGAGGCGCGCGAGCTGGCGATTAAAACGGCTGAAATTCTGGACCTCCAGGTTTCAGGTATCGATCTTCTTTATGATGAAAAGGGCGGTTATACGATTTGCGAGGCCAATACCTTCCCCGGTTTCAAAGGGCTGGAATCATGTTGTAACGTCAACGTGCCGCGTGAAATTTTCACAGCCATGCAGCGCAAGCATGAAAAGGGCAAGGCGGAGCGGATTACATTCGCCGAGTTCGAAGCCCTGCGCAGCGCACGGTTAAATCAGTAGGCGTTTATATTCATTTTTCCTCATACGTCACCCCCGAGGTCTTGCAAAGCAAGACTTAAACTTCGGGGGTCTGGGACGAGGGCAGCTTTGCTGCCTACCTTATGCCGGATCCCCGCTGTTAAACCCTGCTTCGCTGAAGCTGCGCAGGGCGCGGGGATGACATGTATTAGAACCGTGAAGGCTGGAAGGTCGTCGGCGCTTCGTCGAGGATCGCGATTTCCCCTTCACTATATGTCAGAACGGCAAGCCCGCGTTCCACGAGGCCATCGGGACGGAAGCGGAAAATACCGTCAACTCCGGCAAAGCCGTTGGGGTTGGCAATCGAATTCTTGTCGAAAGCGGGAGCGCCGTTTCGCTCTATGCCCGTGCGCGAGAGCACAGCCGCGAGAGCTGTGGCGTCATAGGCAAGAGAGCTAAGGCGCGGCGCGTGCCCGCCATAAAGTTCTTTATAGAGACGCTCGAATTCACGGCGTTGTTCGGGCGAGGGGGCGGCAAACCATGCACCGCTAAGAGCGGGGTCGCTGGCGAGGCCTTTATCGTCCCAAAGTCCGGTGCCAAGGCGGCGGACCCTGCTGGGCAACAGATCATAATGGCTTAGAAGATTGGCAATCGCGCGGACCTGTTCGCCGCCAACGGGAAGTAATACGGCGTCGTATGCGATCTTTCCTGATCGGTTGCTTGTAAGATCATTAAGCTGTTTTGCTGATTCCTTGTCATCAGGATTTTGTTTAACCTTTTCTTCCAGGCGGCGGATTACCTGATTTACGCTTTCGGTTCGTTCGTCATATTTCGCAAAGTTACGGACTTCGGGGGAAAGGTTGCGGCTGTCGGGGTCAAAAAGCTGGATGTTCGGCGTTGTAAGCCCGGTCTTCGGGGCATGCGAACGATAGGCGGAAACAACCGCACTGCCGTAAGGGGTGTTGGGGGCCAGAACACCGACTCTGTTAATATGCTGTGAAGCGGCGAAGCTTGTGATGCGCTCGACCTGATCGAAGGGAAGGAAGCCCATGATAAAGACGTTTCCGCCCGCCAGAGTCCAGTCGGTGGAGAAAGCGACGATATTTATGCCGGAACCTTGAATGGCTTGCCGCGCGCCGCGCACAGAATTGGCGAAGACAGGACCGAGGATAAGCTGCGCGCCTTCATTCACGGCTTTTTGTGCCGCTATGGCTGCGCCTTCCTGCGTTCCCTTGGTGTCCTGCGGCATTAGTTCGAAGCCTTTATGTCCGATATCAAACAGCGCCATTTGTGAGGAGCGGAGCATGGATTGTCCGAGTTCCTTGTGCTGGCCGGAAAGCGGCAGAAGTATGGCGACTTTTACCGGCGGTGCGCCCGCGGGCATGGGAGCCTGTTTCTTTTTCACTGGCTTTTCCGGTTGCTTGGTCAGGTAGCCGGTTTGGCCTTCCTGACCCTCCGGCACTGTGCCGTCATATAAATAAGCCTGCTCTCCCTCTTCCGGAGGAGGTGGCAAAAGCTTGCCGTCGAGTCCTACACGCGGGGGAGAATCGGTCGAAGCTGCGGCGCGCTCGGCATAAACCTCGGAAAGCTGGCTCGGGCCGCTTTGTGCTTCGCTGTTGCCGTAGCCCCAGCTTGGGTAGCTGCCGCCTCCGCCGCTGCAAGCGCCGATGATAACGCTCAGCAGAAGCGCGGCAACAAGGCCAAAGCGCTTTATTGTTTTCAACGGTGTGCTATTGTTCGGGTCCATGACGACAGAGCTTACAAAAAAAGAAACGCCGTGGCTACAGGATGATGGGGTTACCCACCGTATTTCACCGGGGCTTTATCTGGTGGCCACGCCCATCGGCAATTTGCGCGATATAACCCTGCGCGCGCTCTCGGTTTTAAAGGCGGCGGACATGGTGGTGTGCGAGGATACGCGGGTATCGAAAAAGCTTCTTTCCGCTTACGGGATTTCCAAAAGGCTGGAGGTTTATAACGACCATAGCGATGCGCGACAGCGGGAAAAAATTATCGCGGCGACAGCGGGCGGAAAATCGGTCGCTCTTATAAGTGATGCGGGAATGCCTCTAATCTCCGATCCCGGTTACAAGCTTGTGGCGGCGTGTATAGGGGCCGGGGTAAATGTGACATCGGTGCCGGGTGCGAATGCGCCGCTGGCTGCTCTGCAGATTTCAGGCTTGCCTTCGGACCAGTTTGCTTTTCTCGGATTTCTTCCTGTCAAAAGTAAAGCGCGGCGGGAGATGCTGCAAATCTGGCAAGATGTTCCGGCCAGTCTGATTGCCTTTGAAAGCGCGAAGCGTTTGATTAAATCGCTGGAAGATATAGCGGCGGTAATGCCGAAGCGCGAAGTTGCGGTGGTGCGTGAAATTACCAAGCTCCACGAAGAGTTGCGTAAGGGAAGTGCGGGAGAGCTTGCCGCTTATTACGAGCACCGTGGAGCACCGCGCGGCGAGATCGTTCTGGTGATCACTCCGCCGGAAGAAAAGGGCGAGGTTTCACAAAGCGAGGCCGAAGCGCTTTTGAAGAAAGCCTTAAAAGACATGAGCACGAAAGAAGCCGCAGCGCATGTATCCGAGAAGACGGGGCTGCCCCGCAAGACACTTTATAATATGGCGCTGGAGCTAAATAAAACCGATGGCGCGAAGCGATAAGAAAATAAGGGCCTACCGCGACGGGCTTTGGGCTGAAATGCTGGCCGCGCTTTATCTTCAAATTCGCGGATACCGGATTTTAGAACGCCGTTATAAATGCCGCGCCGGGGAAATAGATTTAATCGCCCTTAAGGGGCGGGCGCTTGTGATGGTGGAGGTGAAAGCGCGCAAAGAGATGCGCGGGGCGCTGGAGGCGGTCAGCCCGCGCAACCGGGAGAGGGTGGAGCGGGCGGCGCTGCATTTTCTTTCCCGCAATCCCCTATATAATGAGTATGAAATCCGCTTTGACGTGCTGGCGCTGGCGCTTCCTTTTTCCATCAGACATCTGGACAATGCGTGGCAAGCGCGTTCATAATGCAGGGATGAAAAATTTCATTCCCGCAGCTTTGGTTTCTCTTTTGTTATTGATCTCCGCCTGCAGCCCGCTTGGCATGGCGGCGGGAGCAGGTGCGACCGCTGGAGTATCGGCCTCGCGCGAGGGCGGAATTTCAACCGCCTATAACGATGCAAAAATCCAGATAGCCATTAACGATTTGTGGTTCCGTTACAGCGTGGATGCGTTTCGCAAACTGGACCTCACGGTTAATCAGGGCCGCGTGCTTATTACCGGCGTGGTCCAAGATCCCGAAATGCGGGTCGAGGCCGTAAGGCTTGCGTGGCAGCCTGAAGGGGTGGAACAGGTGATCAACGAAATCCGTGTTGATGAGGATGGCGGTTTTACGCGTCACGCCCGTGATGCGTGGATTACGACGCGTATCCGCAGCACTATCGTGCTGGATAAAAACGTGAAGTCTGTGAATTATTCCATCGATACCGTGCAGGGTGTGGTTTACCTGATGGGCGTTGCGCAGAATCAGGAAGAGCTTAACCGTGTCGAGGAAGTGGCGCGCACGACCCCCGATGTGCGGCAAGTGGTGAGCTATGTGAAGATCGCCAGCCCGCCTCCGGAAAACGATGAGTAAGGTCGCCATGGGCTTTGACGCACGGGCCTATCTGGAAAAACTGGCACAGAGTGCGGATGAAAATATCGAGCTTGCTTTTGCAGCTATCGTCATCGCCTCACTATCCCAACCTGACATTCATCTCGAACGCTTTTTTAATCACCTTGATAAACTCAAGTTGTTAGTCGCTGAAACCCACGCGGTCTTGTTACAGCAGGGCGAGCCGGACGATGTGAATACCCGTCTCCGTGCGCTACAGGAGGTTATGGTGATCGACCAAGGCTATGAGGGCGATCAGAAAAACTATGACGATTTGCAAAATGCCAATCTGATTCGGGTGATCGAGCGGCGTAAGGGGCTGCCGATTGCGCTTTGTATACTTTATATCCATGCGGCGCGGGCGCAAGGCTGGGAAATCGCCGGGCTTAACCTGCCCGGGCATTTTGTCTGCCGTCTTGAAAAGGATGGCGAGCGCCTGATTTTTGATCCTTTTCACAGCGGTCGGGTTTTACAGGCGTCGGATTTGCGCCAGATCGTTAAGCAGACGGCAGGGCCGAAAGCCGAACTTTCTGCGGCGTATTTTAAGGCCGCCACAAACCGGGACATTCTGATTCGTTTGCAGAATAATATTAAGTACCGGTTGATCGACGGTGAGGATTATGAAGCGGCGCTAAAGATTGTCGATGTGATGCGCCTGATCGCGCCGGAGGAATACCGCTTGCTTCTTGATGCTGGGGTTTTATCGGCCAGAACCGAGCGACCCCGCGCTGCGATTGACTTTCTGGAAGATTACATTCGTCTTGCGCCCGCCGACCGCGACCGTCAGGAGGCCGCAATCTTATTACAGCAATTAAAAGAAAGTTTGAATTAAACGGGGCGAAAACAAGAGTTTAACTTGCAAGGTGAAAAGGAAGAGAATAATCTGTCGAACTAAATATGTGTTTCAAGAGTTAGCACATATTAGTAGACAGTTTCACGGTTAAGGAGATTCCCGTAATGCCCATTCGTTTATTCCTACTCATGGCCGCAGTTCTGATGGTCGCGGCCTGTTCGACAACAGAAGATTCCACTATGGATGACGGTTCTCTGGATTCACGCCAGACGATTACCGAAGGTCCTCTGTCCGATATTTATGACGAAAGCCAGCAAGGCCCCGAAGGCGGTACGCAGGCAGACCTTGTTGTTAATGTCGGCGACCGTGTATTTTTCGGTTATGACCGTTATGATCTGAGCGCCGAGGCCCGTATGATCCTTGACCGTCAGGCGGAATGGCTGAACCAATATCCTTCTCTTAACGTGACGATTGAAGGTCATGCGGACGAGCGCGGTACACGCGAATACAACCTTGCGCTTGGCGATCGCCGTGCTAACTCCGTTCGTAATTACCTGATTGCGATGGGCGTTGCTCCTTCGCGCATTACGACGATTTCCTACGGCAAGGAACGCCCCGCCGTTCCTGGTGCTAATGAGACCGCCTGGGCACAAAACCGCCGCGGCGTGACCAAGATCGACTAACCTCATTACGCCTGTGGGCGCCGGTGCATTTAGCTCCGGTTCCCACAGGCATCCATTTAAGTAAGGCATATGAGATTTTCACAGCTATATCTGGGACTCGCAGCAGGAGCCGTTCTGGCAGGGCAGGCTTTCACGCCTGCTTTTGCGCAGTCAGCCGATGTCCAGAACCGTCTGGAGCGCCTTGAAAACGAGCTTGATACTCTTAACCGTGCAGTTTACCGCGGTGAACGGCCTCCCGCCGGCGCGCGTGCCGCTGTCGGTGTGAACGACCCTGCCGATGCGGAAGTGCGTTTCCAACAGATGGAAGGCGAGATCCGTGATTTGCGCGGCAAGGTCGAAGAGCAGAGCTACGAGATCCGCCAGCTCACGGAAAAACTTGAGCTTATGAATGCGGATATGCAGCTTTCAAACGGCTCCGCTCCTTCATCATATTCCGAAAGAGCGGGCGATACCTACAGCGATACTCCGGCCGCTTCGGATGAGGCGATCTATGTGGCGCCCGAGGAGCCGAAAGTGGCGCAGCCCGATGCCCGTAACCTGACCCAAACGCTTGCTACGGAGCGCCCGGCATCCGGTGCGTATACAAGCGAGCAACTGGATAATATTTTACAAACTCCGACCCAAAAGCAACTGGGTACTTTGACACAGGATGAAAGCGGAGAGGTTACCGCTTCGGCCAGCCCCGGTGCAGCGCTTTACGAGAACGCTTTTGCCAAACTCAAGGCCGGGAATTTCGATACAGCTGAGCGGGACTTCCAAAAATTCCTGAACGAAAACCCGAACCACGAATTGACACCGAATGCGCAATACTGGTTGGGCGAGACATATTATGTGCGCGGTGATTTCGAGCGCGCGGCGCGTTTGTTTGCTGAAGGCTATCAGAAATATCCGAATGGCAGCAAAGTGGCCGATAACCTGCTTAAGCTCGGTATGTCGCTTGCCGGCATGGGCAACAAGGCCGATGCTTGCGTTGCGCTTTCCCAGCTTGAGGACAGCAAGTTCAAATCCGCCGCCAACGTGCAGCGCCGTGCGGTTCAGGAAATGAGCCGCCTGGGCTGCTAGGGTCCTCTTTTTCGCTATTCCTGTACAAACGCCCTTTCGGCGCGCTATAACAGTTTCATGAAAGACATGCCGTTTTCCGCTATGGATTTTAGCGCGCATCTGGAGCGCCAGTGCGGTGATATGCTGCGCGGAATTTCGCGCGTTGCCGTTGCCGTTTCCGGCGGGCCGGATTCCATGGCGCTGTGTCATATGCTTAAACGGTGGGGTGAGCCGCAGGTGCTGGCGCTTCACGTCAATCACGGTTTACGGGCAGAAGCGGCGCGCGAAGCGAGGGAGCTGGAAACACGGCTGGCGGGGCTTGGTATAGATTGCAAAATCCTGACATGGGAAGGCGAGAAGCCGGATAGAAAAATTCAGGAAGCGGCGCGCGGCGCGCGGTATGAATTAATGGAGGAGTATTGCCGGAAGGAAGGTATTACGTATCTTTTTCTTGCTCACCACGAGGACGATCAGGCGGAGACTTTCCTGTTCCGCCTTGCCAAGGGCAGCGGGCTGGACGGACTTGGCGGTATGACGAAAGTCCATCAATATAGTAATGATTTGAAGCTGATAAGGCCGTTGCTTGATGTTTCCAAAGAGGCACTGGTGGAATATTGCCGCACGCATGATTTGCCGTTTTTCGAGGACCCGAGCAACCAAAATAATAAGTTTGCAAGGGTGCGTTTACGCCGCGCAAGAGACATTCTGGAAGAGGAGGGTTTGAGCGCAAAAAGGCTGGCCGTTACCGCAAAACGCTTGACCAGAGCCAGATTGGCGCTTGACATGCTTGCCGCCAACCTCTATCAAAAAGCCACATTAAAAAAAGATACGCATAGTATCGTATTGGATTTTGAAATCTGGTGCGAGCAGCCGGAGGAAATTTCCCTGCGGGCTTTGCAAAAGGCGATGGCCGATTTGGCGGCGGTCGCAAAAAGTGAAAACGAATACGGACCGCGCATGGAGCGTGTCGAGGATTTGTTCGAAGATTTGCTCCTGCCCGCACCCTTTAGGAAGCGCACACTGGGCGGTATCGTTTTCGAGCGCGCGGAGCAAGATGGTGGGGAAAAAATTATTTTGTCGGCGGAAGGTCGATAACCCTTGTCCCGCGTGACAAATAGAGTAATTTATACAGTTGAGCATAGATAGAAAGAAGGCTTGCCGTGAACGGTTTTGGAAAGAATCTGGTGTTTTGGTTGTCGGTGGCTGTGCTGCTGATTTTCCTGTTCAATATTTTTCAGGGAGCGCAGGAGCCGGGCGCGACCCGCGCCAGTGAAATGTCTTACAGCGAGTTTATGGAAGCGGCGCGCGGCGGACGCATTTCCAACGTCACGATTCAGGGCGATCAGGTGCTGGGCAATCTTTCAGCGGGCGGGGAAGAATTCCGTGTACAGATTCCCCCCAATGAAAACGTGGTCGACCGTTTGGCCGACACGGCCGTTCAAATTACCGCCAAACCCAAACCGCCCGAAAGCATCAGCCTGATGGGTATTCTGGTTTCGCTGTTGCCTGCGTTCCTGATTATCGGTGTGTGGATTATGTTCATGCGCCAGATGCAGGGCGGCAAGGGCGGTGGTGCAATGGGTTTTGGCAAGAGCAAGGCCAAGCTTCTGACCGAGCAGCAGGGCCGCGTGACATTCGAGGATGTGGCCGGGATCGAAGAAGCCAAGCAGGAACTGGAAGAGGTTGTCGAATTCCTGAAAGACCCCGGCAAGTTTCAGCGTCTGGGCGGTAAAATTCCCAAGGGAGCGCTTCTGGTCGGTCCACCTGGTACGGGTAAAACGCTTGTGGCGCGGGCTGTGGCCGGGGAGGCGCAAGTGCCGTTCTTTACCATTTCCGGCTCTGACTTCGTGGAGATGTTTGTCGGCGTGGGCGCAAGCCGCGTGCGTGATATGTTCGAGCAGGGCAAGAAAAACGCGCCCTGCATTATTTTCATCGACGAGATTGATGCCGTAGGCCGTCACCGCGGTGCGGGTTACGGCGGCGGCAATGACGAGCGTGAACAGACCCTCAACCAGATGCTGGTGGAGATGGATGGCTTTGAGGCCAATGAAGGTGTGATTATTCTTGCGGCCACAAACCGCCCGGATGTTCTGGACCCTGCGCTGCTTCGTCCGGGCCGTTTCGATCGCCAGATCACCGTGCCTCTGCCTGATGTTTCGGGCCGTGAAAAAATTCTGAAAGTGCATATGAAGAAAGTGCCGCTGGCCGGGAATGTCGATGCTTCCGTTATTGCGCGCGGAACGCCGGGTTTTTCCGGCGCCGATCTTGCCAACCTGGTGAACGAGGGGGCGCTTTTGGCCGCGCGGCGCAACAAACGCGTTGTGTCTATGGCCGAGTTTGAAGATGCGAAAGACAAAGTTCTGATGGGGGCGGAGCGCCGCTCTATGGCTATGAACGACGAAGAGAAAAAACTGACCGCCTATCACGAAGCGGGCCATGCGATTGTGACCCTGCACGAGCCGGAATCGGATCCGATCCACAAGGCGACCATCGTGCCGCGCGGCCGTGCGCTGGGCATGGTGATGCGCTTGCCAGAGGGCGACCGTTATTCCACAACGCTGGCAAAAATGAAGGCTAATTTGTCCGTCGCCATGGGCGGGCGCGTGGCCGAGGAAATCATTTTCGGCGCCGAACACGTAACCAGCGGAGCCTCGGGCGACATCCAGCAGGCTACAAGACTGGCGCGCGCCATGGTGACCGAATGGGGTTTGAGCAAGGAAATCGGCATGATCGATTACAGCGACGATGATGTGCAGTACCGCCCGGCCCGAATATCCAGCGAAACCACATCGAAAATCGAAACGGAAGTGCGCAGACTGGTGGATGAAGGTTATGAGAAGGCCAAGTCTATCCTGACCGAGCATTTATCCGATTTGCACAAACTCGCCAAGGCGTTGCTGGAATATGAAATGCTTTCGGGTGATGAGATCAAGGCGCTTTTGCGCGGTGAAGATATTGTGCGCGATACGGGCGATGACGACGATAAAGGCGTAAAACCTAAATCCTCCGTTCCCTCCACCGGCGGCCTTAAAGGCGGCGATGGTGAGGTTCCGCAGGGAGCTTAGCGGTACGTTATTTTTATTTCAGACCAGCTTCAGGTGCACCATCTTTTGGTGTTATGGCGCATATATTGTCTAGCATTTCTTTTATCTCTTCCCCTATCTGGCTATCTGTAACGAAGACGTCCCGACTTATAGCAGCTAGCACTTTTGCTATTGCTTGCTCTGTATCCAAGTCTTTCACATCGACGACTATTGTGTTGCCGCGTGATATATGAGCATCAAGAGTGTTTATAATGTAATTTAATGCCATGGCATTAGGGCCTGTGGTATCCAATCTATAACCGGTTCCGCTATCAGGTGCGGGCGAGTGTCGCAGTGTTACTGTATGGTCTCGATTGGCAGTAATAGTGATTTGTTCCCCCATAGTGCTTAGTTTCTCTCCGCCTTGCCACAAAATAACAACTTTGTCGGAGTTATAAATTGCTTGTACGTTACCTTTGGGCTTTACTGTGCGGGCGTTAAATGTATCGGTTAACACTTCACTCAGTCCACAGGCAATTGCTCTCGCTCTGCGGTTGTTAGTGCGGATAGCGTCAGCGATTTTTTTATTCATGTTTTTGGCCATTTTTTACACTTTCTATACAGTGATAATACAAAACACTTAATCTTCTATAATTATGTATTTAGTTTATGTCAACATCTATGGCTTTGAAATACTGAATAACCTTTGCGCCCCGGGTCAAGCGCGGCTATAAAGTTTCCATGACACAAAAATACTTCGGAACGGATGGTATACGCGGGCGGGCGAACGAGCACCCGATGACCGCGAAAATGGCGATGAAGGCGGCGATGGCCGCCGCGCTGGCCCTTGGAAAGGGTAAAACCGGGCGTTTGCGGGCCATTATTGGTAAGGATACGCGCATTTCCGGCTATATGCTGGAGCAGGCGATGTGCGCCGGGTTTGTCTCCATGGGGATGGATGTCACGCTGGTCGGGCCGCTGCCGACGCCTGCCGTGGCGCATCTGACCCGTGAAACGGGCGCGGCGCTGGGGGTTATGATTTCCGCTTCTCACAACCCTTACGAAGATAATGGCATGAAATTTTTCGGGGCTGACGGCTACAAGCTGCCCGACGAGCTGGAGGCCTCTATTGAGAAACTGATGGAGCAGAATTTGAACGACCGCCTTGTGGAGCCCGCCGATCTGGGCAAGGCGGTGCGGCTGGACGATGCGCATTCGCGTTACGCCAAGGCGCTGGAGGCGACGTATAAGGGGCCGCGGCTTACGGGGATGAAAATCGTGGTCGATTGCGCGCACGGGGCGGCGTATAAGACCGCGCCCGAGGCGCTGATCGACCTGGGGGCGCAGGTTAAAACGATCGGCGCGGAACCGGACGGCAAGAATATCAATGAGGGTTTCGGGGCTACGGCCACGCAGAATTTGCAAAACGCTGTGGTGGAATTCGGCGCGGATGTCGGGATCGCGCTGGACGGTGATGCCGACCGCCTGATCATGGTCGATGAAACCGGCGCGGTGATCGACGGTGACCAGATTATGGCGGCGCTGGCGGTTTCGATGAAAAATTCGGGAACGCTGAAGGGCGATACGGTGGTGGCAACGGTGATGTCCAATCTGGGGCTGGAGCGGTTTTTGGAAGCGCAGGGAATTACGCTCAAACGCGCAGGGGTGGGCGATCGTTATGTGATGGAAATGATGCGCGAGGGTGGGTTTAATCTGGGCGGCGAGCAATCGGGACATATAATATTGTCCGATTATGCGACGACGGGAGACGGCTTGCTGGCAGCGCTTCAGATGGTCGGAATTTTGAAAGAAAGCGGGAAAAAGGCTAGCGAGGCCTTAAAGCCCTTTACGCCGCTGCCGCAAATCCTGCGTAATGTGACGTTCGATGGCGGCAAGCCGCTGGAGGCGGACGAGGTGAAAGCGGCAATTGTCCGCGCGCAAAATACGCTGGCGCAAGGCGGGCGTTTGCTGGTGCGGGCCTCGGGCACGCAGGCGCTGATCCGCGTCATGGCGGAAGGGGACAATAAGGCGCGCATCGAAGAGGTTGTGAGTGATCTGTGCGCCGTGATTGAAAAAGCCGCCGGGAATGCGTAGGGTCACCTCGCTGTAATCCCCTCCCCCTGACCCCCTCCCTGAGGGAGGGGGAAACGATAGGAATAATGGTTTTTGATGAACGAAAGCGATAAACAAAATTCCCTGCTGCCGAGCGGTTTTACGGACCTCCTGCCGCCCGATGCGCAGCAGGAGGCTGCGGCGATTAACGGTTTGATGGGCGTGTTCTCGGCTTTCGGGTACGAGCGTATCAAGCCGCCGCTGGTGGAGTTCGAGGAAAGCCTTTTATCCTCAGGCCCCGGTGTGGCGCTTTCGGGCGAGACTTTCCGCCTGATGGATCCCGTTTCGCACCGCATGATGGGCGTGCGTTCCGACATGACGCCGCAAACGGGGCGCATTGCCACGGCGCGGCTGGGGCATGAGCCGCGCCCGTTGCGGCTGGCCTATGCAGGCGACGTATTACGCACCAAAGCGGGCGGGCGGCGCATCGAACGCCAGTTCGGGCAGGCAGGTTGCGAGTTGATCGGGGTGGATAGCCTTGAGGCCGATATCGAAGTCTGCGTCGTGGCGCTTAAAAGCCTTTCGGCGCTGGGCATTGTAGGGATGAGCATCGATCTGTGCGCGCCACGTTTACTTGGTAAGCTGATTGCCGATTATGGTCTTGAAAAGCAAGCAGAGGATATTCGCGCCGCCGTTGATCACAAGGATGTCAGCACGCTGGAATCAGGCAAGGATGAAGGCCGCAAGACGCTGGCCGCTCTGGTGATGGCTGCGGGTGTGCCGGAAAAGACGCTTGAAGCCCTGCGAGGTATAGACTTGCCGAAAGACGCCAAAGGAGATATCGAGCGCCTGATCGGGGTGTGCGAAGGCGTGAGCAAAGCGATTGCGGAACTTGGCCTTGAGGGTGTGCGGGTAACGCTCGACCCGCTGGAGCGCAAGGGTTTCGAATACCAAAGCGGTATCGGTTTTACACTGTTTGCCACAGAAGTGCGCGGGGAGCTTGGCCGCGGCGGGCGTTACGGCATTGATCGTGGCGAGGGCGGGCAGGAAACCGCCGCCGGTTTTACGCTATATATGGATACGGTGCGCACGGGGATGCCGCGCACCAAAGCGAAAGACAAGGTTTACGTGAGCACTGCCGAAGGGTGGGACGTTATCGCGAAGCTGCAGGATGAAGGATGGACAGTGCTGCGTGAAAGCGGGCATGATGGCACCAAAGCGAGCATGTCGCATATTTATAAAAACGGTAAGGTAGTGAAAATCTAAAAATCAGAACGTCATTGCGAGGAGGCAGCGCCGACGAAGCAATCTAGTAATGGCGCTTGTATCGCTGGATTGCTTCGCTTACGCTCGCAATGACGAAATTTCAGGAGAATACATAAATGAGCAATGTCACGGTAATCGGTTCCCAGTGGGGTGACGAGGGTAAAGGCAAGATCGTGGACTGGCTGTCCTCCCGCGCCGATGTGGTCGTGCGGTTCCAGGGCGGGCACAATGCGGGCCATACGCTTGTGATAGATGGCGTGACCTATAAGCTTCACTTGTTGCCGTCGGGCATCGTGCGCGGCGGGAAAATTTCCATTATCGGCAACGGCGTGGTGGTAGATCCTTGGGCGTTGGTCAAGGAAATCGAGGCTATTCGCGGGCAGGGCGTGGAGATTACGCCCGAGAATTTAATGATTGCGGAAAACGTGCCGCTGATTCTTCCTATTCACCCCGTGCTGGACGCCGCCATGGAAAGCTCGCGCGGCGGCAAACCCATCGGTACCACAGGGCGCGGCATCGGCCCCGCATACGAGGATAAGGTAGCGCGCCGCGCTATTCGCCTGTGCGATCTGGAAGACGAAGAAGTCGTGCGCCGCAAGCTGGAGCGCATGATGCATCACCATAACGCGCTGCTGCGCGGTCTTGGTGTGGACGAGGTCAGCGAGGAAGAGATATTTAACCAGCTTATGGATGTGCGCGATAAGGTTCTGCCGTTCAAGGCTGTGACATGGCGCGTTTTGGACGATGCGCGTAAAGCGGGCAAAAGAATATTATTCGAGGGTGCGCAAGGCATGATGCTGGATGTCGATCACGGCACATATCCTTACGTGACTTCCTCGAACATGGCTTCGGCGCAGGCCGGAACCGGGGCGGGCGTAGGCCCCGATGCGGTGGGCTATGTGCTGGGTATTACGAAGGCATATACGACGCGTGTGGGCTCCGGCCCGTTTCCGACTGAACAGGATAACGAAATCGGACAGTTTCTTGGCGAGCGCGGGCATGAATTTGGCACGACCACGGGGCGCAAACGGCGCTGCGGCTGGTTCGACGCGGCGCTGGTGCGCCAGACGATCAAGGTCGGCGGCATTCACGGTATTGCGTTGACCAAGCTCGATGTTCTGGACGGGCTGGAGGAGCTTAAAATCTGTGTCGGGTATGAGATTAACGGAGAGCGCTACGATTACCTTCCCGCCGCGTTAGCGGCGCAGGAAGCGGCCAAGCCGGTCTATGAAACGATAGAGGGCTGGAGCGAGAGCACGAAAGGTGCGCGCACATGGGCGGAGCTTCCGGCGGCGGCGGTGAAATACGTGAAATATATCGAGGAGTTGGTTGGCGCGCCTGTGACGCTGCTTTCCACCAGTCCGGAGCGTGAAGACACTATCCTGATGCACGACCCGTTTATGTAAGGGATCGGGTTTTAGGCCGCTAACGCGTTTTACTTTTTCCCATATGCATATTACAATAAAGAATACGGGCTTTTTCGGCTCGTCTCTTTCGCGAGCGCCTTCGTAACAAGCATCTTTTCGGGATTTTTAAATGTCAGACGACAACGACAATACCCAACAACAGGAGCCTGAAGCCAAGGTTGCGGTGGAGGATGATGGTAAAAAGGAAAAGTCCGTAAAGAACGGGAATTCGCGGCCCGAGGGTATAGTGAGTGCGGAACTTTCGCCGCAGGACCGCGTCACAATATTAAACGATAAGTTTGAGATTTATATCGGTACACCGATACCAGAGTTTAATCAGGGTGAGGTTAAGGCCTACCGGGCAGTAGCACGACAGGCACAGGAGGATAATTATTTCGCGCTCATTTGCGAAAAGCACCTCGTTCCGCGAGTACATTCCGAATCCACTTATGTTTCTATCGTCCACCCCTGTCTGGCACAGATGGTTTCCAGCGGGGTTGCTTACTGGCCGCCTACGAATGAAGAGCGGTTCGTTTTCGTTTATCGCAATACTCTGGGTAAGCCGATCCTTCCTGCCGGAGCAAAGCCTGCGCTAGGTTGGAAGGCGGATACTATTATTCATGGTGTCGTTCGGCCCATGTTGGGTGTGTTCCGCGATTTCCGCGACAAGGAATTCGTACACGGCAATATATCTCCTTATAATTTTTATAACGGCGGGACGGACAAGCTGGAAAATATCGTTATAGGTGATTGCCTTTCCTTGCCGCCTTCCTCGCAGTTGCCTGCATTATATGAAATAGCGGAACGGGCAATGGCTTCTCCTCTGGGTCGCGGAGAGGGGAGTATCGCGGACGACCTTTATGCGTTCGGGGTTTCTATAGTGGTATTACTTCGCCATCAGGACACACTTGAAGATATGGAGCCGCGGGAAATTATCCAGCAAAAGATAGAGCAGGGAAGTTTTACCACACTTACTTCGAAAGAGCGTTTCCACGGACCCATTCTCGATCTTTTGCGGGGATTGTTGCAGGATGATCCTGCCCAACGCTGGACCGTTGAGGAAATGATGGCTTGGTCGGAAGGTAACCGTCCGAATTCCAAACAAAGTGTGCGAGAGAAAAAGGCGCCGCGCTCTGTTTACTTTAACGAGCATAAATATCTGTCATGCTCCAGTCTTGCAGCACGCTTATGGGATAATCCGACGGAAGTTGTGCGCATGGTGGAAGACCAGTCGCTGGAACAATGGCTTTCCAGATCTCTGGAGGATGAGGAAAAGGCGGATGGTCTGGCGGGTGCTGTAATCGCCGCCCGGGAATTTGGTTCCGGTGTGGGCTATGCCGAGCGGCTTGCCAGCTATATTTCGATTGTTCTTGATACTCATGCTCCCATCAGATTTGACAACATAAAAGCTCGCGGGCAGGGGATAGGGCGGTTGCTTGCTTCTTCCATTTCTAAGGGCGAGGACGTGCAGAATTTTGTAAAAGTTTTTACCCAGAATATTGCTTTGCGCTGGGCTACAGCACAAATCGAACGTAACGCAGAAGTTCCCGGGTTGTATGCAAAGCTTGATGCGGTGCGCACATTCCTGCGTCAGGACAGGCTTGGCTACGGAATTGAACGTTGCATGTACGCTCTTTGTCCTGAAGCGCATTGTATGAGCGATAAGCTGAAATCCTACTATGTCAACAGTCCGGAGGCCATGATGGATGCTTTCGAGGATATGTGTTCCAAAAACAAGGCTCCGGCAACGTTCCTAGACAGACATTCGGCGGCTTATCTTTTCGCGAAGGACAGCGGTTCTATTGAAACCTATATGTCGGATCTGAACTCGAAGGATGCTCATCGGCGGGTAATGGGTAATCTCAAGGCGCTTTCGACCGTACAAAAGCGCGGGCGTCTCCCTGGTTTTCCTCATGTGGCCCACGCTTTTCTTGACATGCTGGAACCTGTTTTTGCCCGTTATCATGATCGGGAAGTACGTGAAAGGTTGCAAGGTGAGGTACAGCGTTTTGCACAATCGGGCGATCTTGTTAAAATGGCGACGCTACTTGATAGCTCAGGTTTGCGCAGCAAGGACCGGGAGGGATTTAACGCGGCACAAGCCGAATACTTCGCCCTTACGCAAGAGTATCAGAAGTTGGAGCGCAGTCTTTTGAACAAGACGACATTCGGTCGGGCGACAGGAAAGAATGCAGCCGCTGTGATTTCATGTATTCTTGCGGCTATTATTATCGCTGGTGCTGTGATGATGGGAATTTAACAAATGAGCAACACAAAGGATAAGGCCACAGATACAGCCAAACCACGGAAGCCTAAAAAGTCGCTTCTGGGGCGGAATGCCATTTTACTGTTCGGCCTTCTGAGTGCGATCATGTTTTTACCGACGACGCTGGTGATCGTTGTCGGGATGCTGCCTACGCCCATGGTTGCAATGGTGGAAAGAACGGGCAAGCGCCTTGCCAAGGCGGTTACTGTGGGCGCGATGAATTTGGCGGGTTGCTCTCTTTTTGTCGTTGAGCTTTGGTCGAACGGTCAGACTTTCGACCGCGCGCTTTCGATTATCACAGACCCGACCGCCATTATCGTGATGTATGGTGCGGCGTCGGCCGGATACGTTATCGACTGGGCGATGACGGGCTTGGTGGCGAACGTGATGTATGAGCGGGGCAAAAAGCGCCAGAAAGATATATTGCTGGAGCAGGAGGCGCTCGTCGAGCGCTGGGGCCGCGAGGTCAAAGGCGAAGACGTTCTTGATGAAGACGGCTTTGCGATCGAGAGAGACTAGTTACCCGATTTTTTGCAAACTTTTAATGCGTGGCAGGTTTGGCCCCTGGCTTGGGCGGGCGGGCTACATTGGTTTGTTGAAGCGCGCGAAGAATGCGTAGGTTGCGTTCAATGTCGATATTCTGAGGTGCAAGGCGTGCGGCTTCTTCCATGGTTTCCGACGCTTCCTCCACTTTTTCCTGTGTGGTCAGGTTTTGCGCCAGATCGTTCATAACCAGGGCGGGGTTACCTTGCCAGTATTCGATGGCCTTACGGAAGGCAGCTTCTGAGGATTCGTGCTGGTTTTGGGCATCAAGCGCAATTCCCAGGAGGTGATAGGCGCGGGCGTTCTTGTCATTTTTGGTAATCGCTTTTTGCGCGTATTCTTCGGCCGTGATGTAATTTCCTAGGTCCAATTGTACGGCGCTGTATTCCAGCAGAGCGTCCTCGGAAGGCTTGGCGGCATGAACATAAGGAGCCAGAACGATCGCTGCGCGGTTCAGGTAGGCGGCATCGCGGAGCGCTCCGGCGTAGTTGATGGCTGTTTGGACGTTATTCGGGTTTTGCTTGTAGGCCTGTTCCAGTGCTGACAACGAGGGTGGCTGGTATGTGGCGGACGGTTCGGGGCCGTTCTGCGGTACGGTAGTACAGGCCGCCAGAAGGGTCAGCGCCATAAGGCTCAGGATAACATGTCTGGTTGCTTTTTTTGCCATGGTGCTTTTGTTTACACGAATCCTGATTAAACGCAATATGGTTTCGGTTTTACCATTCATGCGGACCGGTGTATTTATCCGTCATCACCAGCTCGCGGTTAAGGATGATTGTTTCGGGCACGGCAACGGTGCCGAAGATTTTGAGCGATATTGATTTACCGCTATCCCATGCCCAGTAAACGTTTTTCTGGCGCATATCCGCGCCCAGCCGTTTCAGGAAGGCTGTGGCGGGCGGCAGGGTATCGTCGATGGCGATAGCAAGCAGGGCGGTTTTGCCGTTTTGTTTTTCCACGTAATTCAGCAGGGCGGGGAATTCCTCGAAACACACACCGCACCATCCGGCCCAGAAATGGATCAGCACTTCTTCATATTCAGGCAGGGTGGAAAGGTACATGGTTTTGCCGTGCATAGTGCGGAAGCTGAAGTCTGGGGCCTTTTCGCCCTTAACAGCGCGGGAATTTTTCTGCGCCTCGATGGGCGCAGGAGTAAGCTGTGAATCGTAAACGAACACGCCAGCCAGAAGGGCGATAGCGGCAAGAAATGCGATCAGCTTGACCATTTATGCCCCCTTCCTTTTCGCCAGCAGGACAAGGCCGCCCACCAGGATTAATTCCGCGACGCAGAATGTTCCCAGCGCCAGCGCGATCCCTTGGGTGAATCCATAAGAGTGCAGCCCAACACTCAGCAGGTTTACCCCGAACCACGCCAGCGCGACGATAATGTTACCTAGCGCCATCAGCGCGGCAAACCACAGCGGCGAAAGCTGTCCCGTCAGCCGCCCGTGGAAACAGAACAGCAACCAGAGGCATATCAGCATCGCGCCGTTTTCCTTAGGGTCCCAGCCCCAGAAGCGGCCCCATGACTGGTCGGCCCAGATGCCGCCCAGGATGGTGCCGAGAATGGAGAAGAACATCGCCACCAGCCCTGTGGCCATTACGGTTTTAAGCAGGCTCATATTGCCTTCCCGCCCCGAAGCCGCGCGGATCAGATAAAGATGGGCGAGGCATCCGGCGCTCAAGGTTGCGCCATAGCCCATGGTGATGGTCACCACATGTGTGGCGAGCCAGAAATTCGTATCCAGCACGGCGACCAGCATCTGCATCGTATCGCCGTCAGCGGCGTAACGTGTGCTGATAAACAGCAACACTGCGCCGATGATGGAGGCTGTGAGCAGGGCCATGCCGTCCTTGCGCCGCGCCTCAAAGATCAGGCACAAAATGACAGCGATCAGGGATACGAAAATTGTGGTTTCATACAGCGTGGCCACGGGCGGGCGGGCCATGATGATCATGCGCATGACGATCGCTGCGGCCTGCATGATTGCGGCTCCGCTCATCAGGCCAAAGACGATTTTGCGGCAGTTGGTTTTGCCACTAAAGAAGCTGATGAGCAGCATAATAAAACACCCGATATAAATCACGAGAGCCACTTTCAGCAGGTTCAGGTTGTGATAAACAACCTCCAGCGCCTTTACGTTTTTATTGGCGTGATTTCCGGCTATGTCATAGGTTAGCGTCTTGACCTTCTCGGCCTGTTCCTGCCAGCTTTGCTCATCGCCGCTGTTATAGGTAGTGGCAAGATTTTGCCATTCGCGCAAAAGCTCCGTCCCGGCGGGGGAACTGCGCCCCTCCACGAGTACCTGCCACGGCGAAAACCATAAGTCCCCATCCGCTTCCCATAGCGGCGGGATAACGCGCAGGATGCGGGTATTGCGGTGCGCGCCCATATCTCCGATCAGTTTGCCTGTATCAAGATAGGTTTGTCCCTTTTCGTTCATGGGTAGGGCGAGTGACAGCGAGCGGCTAATCTCGGCATAGGCCAGCGTTTTGTAATAGAGGTTCACCAGCGCCCTTTGCTGATCGGAAAGTTTTTCCTCCGGCGTTTCCAGCGCGGCGCGGATGGTTTGCTCATGTGCGGTTAGGGTGTCGGAAATCGCGAGGAAGCTGTAGCGGTTGCCTTGTGTTTCGGCAAGCTCCAGCGCATCGCGCAGGCGCGGATCGGCAATCAAAAAGAGGGGCCGTTTATACGCGCTTTCCTGATCGAACAGGGTTTCGGCCAGCCACGCGGCGGCGCTTAAATCCCCGGCCTTCGTCTTGCCGGACATGACGATCAAATAAGAACGCGCGAAGCTTTCCAGCGGTTTGACCCTGCCTTCGTTCAGTACCGGGATTTGCCGGAAGTCGCTCATATCTCTCCCCGCTGCGGCGGCGGGCAGGGGCAGCAGGAGAACGAGAAGAGCGAGCAGGACTCTCATGGTTTTGCCCTCCCGCCCGTCAGTTTAGGGATCATGATGATCATATGTACTAGTAGGCCGATACAGATAATGATACTGGCGATATAGGGGTAAAGCCGCCCGGCGTTTTTGACCACCGCCAGCACGGTGGCGAGGTTCCCGCCTTCATCGGTAAGGAAGGAGGACTGGAAGAACGTATAGCCCTTGTAACGCAGGGGTTTGTTCATCGAGATTACGCTGCGCCATTCTTGGTCGCCGTCTTTAAGAATAACCTCGGAGCTATAAAGCCGCGCCGTATTCGTGCCGGGGTGGGTTTCCTTGGTGAACTTCACCAGATCTATTTCGAAGGGCAAAGCCGTGCGCGCGCGGCGCAGCATCAGCATGTAATCCCGTCCCTCATATTCGATCACAGGCGGGCGGGGCATGAATTCGAACACGCTGTAATCGTGCGCGCCAGAAGTAAATAACAGGGCGGAGATATTGCTTTCGTCCTCGGCGGCGCGGCGGGCCGGAACGATGCGGGGCTGTCCGTCCTCCACCGCTACGGCGGAGTTGCGGAAGAAATTGCGCACCGTGATGCCGTATCCAGGCTGCGCGCCCGGTTTTAAAAGTGCGGGGCCGAAAGCCGTCACTTCTTCCGCCTTTTCATCGGTAATTTCGATCACAGCCAATTCACGGTCGTGATAGGAGGATATGAAACCCGCACTTCCGCCTTCAGGGATGACCATGTTGCCTTCTATGCTGAAGGCCGCGGTGATGAACCCGCCCAGCAGCAGGAGCAGCGCGCCCAGATGCACGATGATCGTTCCCGCTTTCTGCCGTTCCCAACGTTCCTGAATGGTGCGGCAAAAAAGGTTCAGGCCAATCACGGCTATAACGCTATAGCCGCCGGGCACAGGCACGGCCCCGCCCAGCCAGACGATGAAGGATGAGAAGTAAATCTCTCCGGCCAGATAAAGACCGATATATTTCTGGCTCACCGTGCCGACCACCAGCAAAACCATCAGCCAGATCAGCGCATAGAAAAATATTTTCGGGGAGGCAAGAGCGAAAATGAGATTAGAAAGTTTTTTCAAGGCCGGTAACCTTTTTTACAGCAAGCGCTTTTCGTTAGAAGTCACGAAGACCCTTGTTTTTTGTCTCCCCACTATCCGCCAACGGGTGTGTATGTAGCATATGTGTCCCTTAATACAAAGGGTTTTGTCTTCCTGTAAAAGCGGTTCCAGATGCGGCAGGTGTTAAGCTGCGGTGTTGCTGTTTGGAAAAATACCGCCTGCAATACTGATCATTTGCAGGCGGTGGCTTTATATTATGCGGCTATTTTTTGCGGCGACCTTTTTTTGAAGGGGCGTTTACCGGATTTGTAGTTTTTACGGCCTTTAAAGCTGTTTTTTCCGTCTGTTTCTCTCTTTGCCGGATGGTTTGCAGCAGTGGGATTAAGCAGACGCTCGATCGCATGCCATTTGCGTCCGTCCTGAGGAGACACGAAACACAAAGCCGATCCTTTTGCCCCGGCGCGGGCCGTACGGCCCATGCGGTGGATATAGTCCTCCGCCACCTGGGGAAGGTCGTAGTTAATCACATGCTCGATATGCGGCACGTCTATGCCGCGCGCGGCGATATCCGTGGCGATCAGGATGCGGAAATTCTGATTTCTGAAATTCTGCATTACTTTATCGCGTTTGGTTTGGCGCAAATCACCGTGCAAGGCTTCGGAGGTAAAGCCGTCACGGCGCAAGTTCTTCGCCATACGGTCTGCCCCGTGCTTGGTTTTGACGAAGACGATAACCGAGCCGTTGCGTTCGTGAAGCTGTACTATAAGCTCGTTGTATTTCTTGTCCTGATCGATACGCACCACATCCTGTTGAATGTTGCTGGCGACGATATTGGTTTCTCCGACGGCTACGCGCTTCGGTTTGTTCAAATATTTTTCCGAAAGCTTCAGAATATTTTGGGGCAAAGTGGCGGAGAACATCAAGGTCTGGCGTTTTTCCGGCATATGCTTGAAAATTCTTTCAAGCTGCGAGGTAAAGCCCATGTCCAGCATGCGGTCGGTTTCATCGAGAACCAGAAAACGGGTGTCGTGCAGTTCCATGGAGCCGCGTTGCAGATGGTCGTTAATGCGTCCCGGCGTTCCCACAATCAAACGGGGTTTTGCGCGCAACTGACTAAATTGCTTTCCCATCGGCTCTCCGCCAATAATGAAGGCAGTTTTGATGTTGCTGCCACGACCGAGCAACTGGTGCATGATATCCATGATCTGCTTGCCCAGTTCCCGTGTGGGAGTAAGGACAAGGGCGGAACCGCGGGGGTCGGTCAGGAGGTTTTCTATCAAGGGAATGGCAAAAGCTGCCGTTTTTCCGGTTCCTGTTTGAGCCGTCCCCATAATGTCATGGCCTTCCAGTGCCAGCGGAATTGCTTGCGTCTGAATAGGTGTCGGAGTCGTGTATTTCATATGCGACAACGATTTTGCCAAGGCGGCAGAGAGGCCGAAGCCTTCAAAATGTTTCATATTTTTTCCTTTTTTATAAATATATGATTTATCAATGCGCCCGGCATAAAGCGCGGGCGCTTGCTAGCCTGAAAAAGGCGCTAACCTAAAAATGTTGAACTTCTCGGAAAAAAATGGTGAGGTTTTGACGTTCACGTGTCTTGTAAATGGACACTTTTATTTTCTGTAAGCTCGTATCTCATAGAGAGCATTTGTCAAACTTGGCTGGATAATTGCAGGTTTCCTCAGGTCTGTCAATGTTTATGTTATTTCAACTTATCCCTGTCGTCTGGATGGTTAAGAAAGCACCATCGCAGAAAAAGCAGAAACTCTTTTAATAGTTTCATGGATAGTCTCCCGCTTGTTCGTCAATGAAATTATGAACTTCTGTTTTGTTGTAAGAACTTAACTGCTGGTAATGTTTTTTCGCTTCCGCTATCGAAGCGGGAAGGCAACCTTCCTGCATGTGGTTATAATCAAAGCTGTATTGAAGGTTATAACGCCGTTCCAGAATTTTGGTTTTGATATATTTCGGGCTGATGCGCGGGTCATCTTCTATGGCCTGGGCGAACAACTCGTCCGCGACAATTTCCAGAGTTTTCAGGAATGCGGGGCTGATTTTTTCCGCTGGTGCCAGACAATGGCGGTGATATGCAAAGGCCGCTTCGTTCAGATCGAAAAAATTTAACAGAAAATCAAACTTCCTGCTGGAGTAGGCATTGCCATCGGGGCAAAAAGTCACGATTAAAAGAAGGGCTAATACAATACGGATAAGAACCCTTTTCTGTTGCCTTACAGCTTACGCTAAAAGCCTGAGGATAGCGAAGGTTTTAAAATTTTTGGCGTAAAATGGTGGGCGGTACAAGGATTGAACTTGTGACCCCTTGCGTGTCGAGCAAGTGCTCTACCGCTGAGCTAACCGCCCACGTTTCTACTTGGGTTGCTCGGTAGAGGCATATCACTAAAGGGTTATGCCGCGTTTTTCAAGAGGTTTTGGCGCTAAATTTGCCTTACGCCGCCAGAAGCGTTTCGACCTGCCGTACCAGATCTTTGAGATGGAAGGGCTTTGACATCACCTTGGTGTCCGCGTTCATCTCACTTTCGCGTTCCATGGCCACGGCGGCGAACCCGGTGATGAACATAACTTTCAGGTCGGGGTAAAGATGGGTGGCTTTCTGGGAAAGCTCCACCCCGTCCATGCCCGGCATGACGATGTCAGCCAGAAGAAGGTCAAATTTTCCCTTATGGTCGTGCAGGGCCTTCATAGCGGCCAGCCCATGCTCGCAGGCCGTAATCGTGTGACCGGCCTTGGTCAGCGCGAGAGTCAGAAACTCACGCATGGAATAGTCGTCTTCGGCGAGCAGGATATTTGCCATACCTCTATTGGAAACCTTTTCTGTGCAGCTTGCAAGATTTTCGGATTATTCATCCACCTTCTTGATAAAGGGGCGCTTGACAAGGGCGCGCTCGAACTGGGCTGCCGCTGCCTCCCATGTGTAATATTCGCGCACATAGGCGGCCCTTTGCTCCGCGCTGCCGCGCTTGAGTGCTTCGCGGGCGGCCCATGCCAGATCGGTATCGTGGATAGCGCCCAGAAACTCCTCGGTAATGATATCTTTCGGGCCCGTCACATTATATCCGGCGACAGGAAGACCGCAGGCCAGCGCTTCGACCAGCACCATACCGAACGTGTCTGTGCGTGACGGGAAAACAAACACATCGGCCGAGCGGTAATGCTCCGCCAGTTCCTCACCCAGCTTTTTACCCGTAAAAACGGCGTCTGGATATTTATGGGTCAACTCGGCCATGCTCGGTCCTTCGCCAACAACGATTTTTGTGCCTTCCCAGTTCATCTCTAGAAAATCCTCCAGATTCTTCTCGATCGCCACACGGCCCACATAGACCGCCACGGGGCGGGGCAGGTTTGCAAACAGCGTCTTTTCGCCGGGCGTAAAGAGCGATAAATCGGCGCCGCGGGTCAGGCGTTTCATCTTCGGTGTAAAGCCCCATGATTTCAGCTCCTCCTCAAGGCTTTGCGTGGCGATCATCATCGCGCGGGCAGGCGCATGGAAGCGGCGCACATGGCGCTTGGCCAGTTCGTGCGCGGGGCGGTAGAGGAAGGGCAGGAACCGCGCCACGCGCTTGGCTACGTAATCGGGGAAATGCGTGTGGTAGCTGGTAGTAAAGTCGCGGTCATGTTTTATACAGTAGCGCCGCGCCGCCCAGCCCAGCGGCCCCTCCGTGGCGATATGAAGCCAGTCGGGCGCAAATTCCTCGATCATTTTCTTGAGGCCGCGATAGGGCAGGATGGCCAGTTTAATCTCGGAATAGCCCGGCATGGGTATGCTTGGAAAATCAGACGGGCCGATGACATGCACCTCATGGCCCATTTCTTGCAGCTTCTCTCCAAGATGCTCGTAGGTGCGCACCACGCCGTTAACTTGCGGGTGCCAGGCATCGCTGATGATAAGAAGTTTCATGGGCTTAACCTCTGGCATAGACTTTTAAGCGGGTCAATCCTACACTGGGCTAAAGTGTTTCAAAATATGGCATTGTTATGAATAAGTTTTTTTACACAACCGTTTTCGCTTTATGCATGGCGGTGCTGTTTTCTCCGGTTGTACGGGCTGAAGATTGCTCTTTGCCCTATGGTATGATCTCCACATTCAAGGACGATCCGCTGGGGTCTTATAACGTATGGGACGGTTTGTTCGGCTCGATGGAAGAAACCGAGCGTTTTGCTACCGGGGTTGCCGCCCCCAACCGTACGGTGATTGTAGTGGGTGACCGTTATTCCCATGAGGATGACCCGCGCGAGATGATCCTTGTCAAAATGGATAAGCGCGGGCGGGTAATGTGGGAAAAATCCGCCGATGTAGAGGATTTGATCAAAGTGATCAAAATCCTGCCCCACACCAAGGGTTATATGGTCATGGCCAATTTGCACAAAACCGATAGTAAAAAAGAGCGTATCTGGTTCGGCACTTTCGATACCGAAGGCAACCTTCTCAGCGAGGCCACAATTGGTGATCAGAAATTCGATCTCGAAGCTCATGATATTATCGAGGGCAAGGACGATAACGAGTTCCTGATCGCCGTTTCGGCAAAAAGAGACGATCTCGAAAAAACTGAGAATGCCGTGATTTACCGTGTTAATGCGGAAGGCAAAGTGCAAAGTTATAACGGCTATGCGCCGGGCTTGCAGAACGGCCTTCTGGACCTGGTTAAAATGCCGGAGGGCGGATATCTGGCCACCGGTTTTATTACTAACGAGGAGGGCCGCCGCTCGGGCTGGGTAGTGCGGCTTAACGAAAGCGGTTCCATCAAATGGCAAAGCCAGTACGCGCGGGGCATTTTATCCAGCCTGAACGCCGGGGCGAATTTTATCGACAACCATATCATCGTGGCCGGCGAAACCCATCCGATAGGCGCGGGTGAACGCGCGGCGTGGGTTATGGCGCTGCGCAAAGGGACGGGCAATGTAAGCTGGCAGCGTTATTACCGCGGCAATCTGGCCTATGGCGTGCGCGATATTATCGCCTATCCCGACGGTTTGATCTCGGTCATGATCGACGGCCGTCCGGCGAAGGGCGATACGAAATCCCTGGCCGAAGTACGCATGGTTACCCTTAGCCCGCGCGGTGCCACGGTGGGAAGCGGTACGTATCTGAACGGTCATGGGGCCAACGCATCCCAGATGATACAGGGACCGAATATGGACCATATCCTGATCGGTCATTCCCGTGCCTTCCACCACCCATACCGCGGGAAGGATAAGGAGCGGGAGAAAATCCTTACTCCCGAGGAAGAAGAGGAGTTAAGGGAAGACGACAACAATTACAGCGTCGATGGCTGGGTTCTGGCCGCGCCGCCCAACGATCCCTATACCGACCCGTGTAAACTTCCCTATAACAATGTGGAAGAGTGATGACCGACACTGAGTTAGAAAATGAAAACGATACGATTCGTTTTGAAATAACACCGGGAGATGAAACCGGACGTCTGGACAAGGTCATCAGCGGACTGACGGAGGAGATTTCCCGCGCCCGGCTGCAGGGCCTGATTGCCGAAGGTCAGGTCACGTTAAACGGAAAGACATGCACGCAAGCCTCTGTAAAAATTAAGCTTGGCGATATCGTCGAGGTGACCATTCCTCCGGCAGTTTCGGCAGAGCCCGTGCCGGAGAACATCCCGCTTGATATCGTGTTCGAGGACGAGCATTTAATCGTCATCAACAAGCAGGCGGGCCTCGTAGTGCACCCCGGCGCGGGCAATTATTCCGGCACGCTGGTTAATGCTTTGCTTTATCATTGCGCCGATACTCTGTCCGGTATTGGCGGCGTGATGCGCCCGGGCATAGTGCACCGTCTGGACAAGGATACGAGCGGCGTCATGCTGGCGGCCAAAACCGATCAGGCGCATAAGGGACTTGCGGCGCAGCTTGAGGACCGCTCCTTAAGCCGTATCTATAAGGCGCTGGTGCTGGGCGTGCCGCAGCCGCGAAAGGGCAGCGTAGACCAGCCACTGGCGCGCGATCACCGCAACCGCCTGAAAATGGCGGTGAATAACAGCCACGGCAAAACCGCCAAAACGCACTATCAGGTGGAACGGGATTTCAAGGGCGTGCTTTCACTTTTGGAATGCAAGCTGGAAAGCGGTCGCACGCACCAGATACGCGTTCATATGGGCTATGCCGGTTATCCGTTGATCGGCGACCCGCTTTACGGCCCGCAACCTACGGCCGTCAGGGCGGCGCTCAAACGCGGCGGGTATGAGCCTGAAACCATTGAGGAAGTTATGGCCTTCCCGCGTCAGGCCCTGCATGCGGCGGCGATTTCCTTTATTCACCCCGCAAGCGGGGAGGAAATGGCATTCGAAGCCCCCATGCCAGAGGATTTTGCGGGTTTAATAGGCCTTTTGAGCGTGTAATTCTTCCTGCCGTCATCCCGTTTCGTCCGGGTAATCCATTGAAAGTCCTGTATAAACTACCACATGGATCACCCGCACAAGGCGGGTGATGACGACAAAAGGGAAAACCTCCTTCAGTTCGTTTGTGCGGATTCAGATGGGGGTGGGGTTTCCCATTGATTTTAAACGATATTTCTTCAGTTCGTTGGTAATTTTCCAAAATCATCAAATTTATCTTGATTTTACATAAAATTTTATGTATTCTAAAACTATAGGGTGTTTGATTATTTAAACATCAGTACTTTCCAAGTTTATCCGATCTGGTACCTAACTTTCCACCGCCTCCGGGCGGTGTTTTTTTTGCCGTTTTCATAAGGTTTTTCCAAGATTGGCGTAAAGGGACGGTTAAAATTAATTATCTCATAATCAAGTGTGAAAGTAAAGGAATTTATTCCTTTTGTGGTTTTTTCGCTTTCTATAGTGATGCGTCTAAGGTCTGGCTTCTGGGGCTGAAGTGGCTTCCTGGCGGAAGGATGCCGAGATTCTGGGGTAGAGTGTCAGAGCCTGCTGTATCCTGTAGTTTTGCTTCTCTTCTGTGAGTTCGGGAATTGAGAGCACTATATCTGTAAAGGCATCATCGAGCGAAGCACCTTCATTCCTAATTTTGTTCAGGACTAAGAAAGAAGTGACGGCGAGCAGCACCCTGTTTTGGTATTCCGGATCATCCGGCACGACATTCGGGTTGGTATGAATAAGATCATCATTTAGAGCAATACATTCTCTTACAAATTCAGCCAGCCTGTCCTGGTTATCGAGGAGAGTAAGCGCCAAAGATTCAGCATGCTCTTTCAGGCATGCTCTCCATGTTCCTTTAGGGTCTACTTCTTCGATTGTTGGAAGTCCGCGCATGTTTACTCCATTTATAATTATTCCGAAATCTTATACGAAGATTTTACAATATGTCAAACAAAAGCGCGAGCTATTCCAAAATCTCACCCCAGAACTGCGCCAGATGTTGTTTGGAAAAGCTTTCCGTGGCCTCGTAAAGGGGCAGGGGCTTGTCGAGAATTTGCCCGGTGTCGCGACCGAGCGGCGCGGCCTTGAAGGTCACATCGGCCCATTTATGCGTGTAATTGTCATGGCCGAAGGGAAGGGTGAGGCGGATGCCGTGATAGGCGTTGGTGGAACCGCCGAGAATTTCTGGATCGCTCTGATCGGTCAGGGTCAGGAAAGCGGCGAGTGTCGCGCCGTTGTCGAAACGCTTGAGAAGACCGAGAGACCCGCCGAAATCGCGGCCCAGAAAACGCCCGACTTTGGTTTCGAGTGTCGTATCCCATAGCGGTAGATCGTACCAGAGATTAAGATGCCCGGTAAACGCGTCGTAATCTGTCAGGCCCGCGCTCTGATCGGTCAAGGGGTCGCGCTTGTAAACTTTCCACCCTTCCAGCCCCCAAGCGTAGCGCTTGCCGAAGGGGCGGTAAAGCATTTCCCCGCCGAAGCCCGCTAACATTTCCTCAAGATAGCCGCCCGTAAAAGACGTGTGGAAGGAGGGGGAGAGGCTGTAATTCAGCGAAAAGAAAGAGCGTTCCAGCGCGGTCGTGTTTTGCGTGTAAAGATCGACGTCGCCGCGGATCGGGTTATCGGGGCGCGGGCGAATGAGGATAAGCTCATCCAGATTATCGGCAAGGTTGGCGCGCCAGCTTAGGCCCGCGGTCAGGAGCCCGGCAAGCTCGGGCGTGCGGGCATCGAGGATCAGCGAGGTACGGTGCAGGAAACCGCGGTCTTCCTCGGTCAGGCTGAATTCATCCTGAAGGCTGGCGTGCAGGATTTGCGGGCGAGCGGAAAGATCGACCCGGGGCGTATCGCTTTCGCTGCGATTTGGGTTTACCGGGGCGGCATCAAACACCGCGTTTTGCCAGATTTCCTGCGGGCTGCCCTGATGGCGTGTTAGGGCTTGCTCGAAATCGCGGCGCAGCAGCTTGACGCGCGGGCCCTGCAACCCATGCATGGTGGGGCGGATCTCGATCTCCTCCACCGCCGGTCCGGCATGGTTGGCCATGTGGACCATGGCGCGGCCGATCTGGCGCGGGGCGGAGACATGCGGGGCGAGTTCGAGCTGCGCGCTGGCGGTGTGGGTGTCGCGCGTGATGTTGGAAAGCATCAACCCCTCGCGCGCGGCGGATTGCTGCATCTGGGCAGGCAGGGAGAGGCCGGTGCGGAAATGCCGCAGAGGCACGGCGTTTTTCTTTTCCCCCGCCCGGTGCGGCCATTTTCCGGGATGGGTTTTAAGGGTCAGGCGGGTTATGAATTTATCGGTTCCCTGCATCGCCGCGCCGATATTGAGCCACTGAGTGAGGTGGTAGCTAAGCCCAGCCGACCATCGAGCGGGCGCGTTAAATCCGGTGGCGGCGGTTTCGGCGGCATAGGTATCGGCGCCGTAATCGAATTTCAAGGACAGGCCGTCGAGCGGTGTGAAATATTCCACTCCCGCAAACAGGCCGATTTCATCGCCCGTAAACCAGTCCGATGGTTTGTTGGGGGACTCGCCGTCAAGCGAACGGTCGTTGCCGAAATGGGAATTGAGGTTCTTGAGCGGGTTTCCCAAATGGCCCGCGCTGGCGAACCTTCCCCAGCCGAGCCCGGCGGTAAAATCGAAATCATGATAGCGTTTGGACATGGCGATATATTCCCCCGCCGTGCGGCGGTGTCCGGTCGCCGATTGCATGCCGACGGCGATTTCGGGACGGGCGCGCGTTTCGCTCAGCAGGCGCAATTTCATATCGAGCCCCGGGTAAAGCCGATTGTTGAAGTCGCTGAATTTCAGGCTTTCGGCGGTCTGCCGCAGGGAGATAAAAAGCGGCTCGGCGATCTGAAACCCCAGAAAACCGTTGTAATAGGGATCAAGATGTCCAAGACCGATTGTGATTGTTCCCGCCGGGTTCATACGCGCGGATGGAACGGTGTTAAGACCCAAGGCACCGACAGCGTTTTCGGAATAGGCAGCTTTGCTTTCGGGGGCGGGGGAGAGAGGTTTGATTCCGGGCTGTGGCTTCTTGGTTGGAACGGGAACGTCGGCCAACGCCTCGCCCGCCCACAAACACAGGCAGGAAAGAAGTACAGGGCTGAGACGGCGTAAAGCCATGTGTTTTGTATCCCTCAAGAAAAACACAGTGGAAAACGTAGCAAAAAAGCGCGAAAAGCGCAGGTAAAGCGGAATCGCTCCTTTCAAGTGTCATGCATATGTATGGGGCTGTCAAAGCCGCAAAGGCGCTTTTGCCGTGGCCTTGGGATAAGTTTTGCGGTATTCTTTTAAGGGTAAGCCCGCCAGCGGGTTTTCCAACATCCTTCCGTTTTCGAAGGCGTTTTCCGTTATGAATTTCTCATGGTTTCTTTCTCCGGATGTTACTTTGTTGGCCGTGTTGTTGTTCGCGGCGGCGGTGATACTGGTGCAGCGGCGCAAGATTACGGCGCAGATCGATATCTGGAAGGATTCCATGGATTCGCCCGGTTACGGGCTTGTGCTGTTCGATCAGGATGAAATCTTGCTGCGGGCTAATACGCAGGCTTTTGCGGCGCTGCCGTTCTTGCACGAAAAGATTGGCAGCAAATACGGCCTTCCCGATTTTCTGAATTATCTGTTCGACGCCTCGGTCGAGATCGAGGAAAGTCTGAGCAAGGCGGTGGACCGCGCAGCGGAGAAAATTTTCAACCAGGGATTCCGCGATGTGATCCGGACCGAGGACGGTCATGTTTTTGCCGTTGAAGTGCAAAAGACGCCCAAGGGCCTGACCGTCGTGATCATGGTGGATCTTGAAAGTTACCAGCAGCAGGAAAAGCATTACAGCAAGCTGAGCCGCACGAACCACCAGCTTTTGCAGGCGGTGCAGGCAACCGCCAACCCGATCGTGGTAAGCGATGCCAAGGGTGAGAACCACGATATTATTTTCAGCAACAAGGCGTTTTCCGAACTGGCGGAGCTGGAGAGTGATGAACTTGTGGATGTGAGTTTGAAAGACTGGTTCTATTCCTTCTGCCGCGACGAGGTGTATGAAACGCTACTGGCCGCACTGGAGGCGGGCGAGAATGCGGATGTGGATGTTAGCGTGCCGGGGGTGGACCAGTCCGTGCGCTGGTACAATATCAAGCTGACCCCGGTGATGGACGAGTGCGGGGAGCTTGATCTGTTCGTTTCGGTTTTCACCGATACGACCGAGCTGAAAATGCGTGAGGCGGAATTTTTCCAATCCAAAAAACTGGAGGCTCTGGGCCAGCTTGCGGCTGGCGTTGCGCATGATTTCAACAACGTGCTTTCAATCGTCAACGGGTATGCGCGCATGACGGCGCAGAATTTAAACGACCATGAAAAAGCGGGGGCGTATCTGGATAAAATCAGCGCGGCATCGGAACGCGGCGCGGCGCTGACGAAACAGATGCTGACCTTCAGCCGTCACAAGGTGGTGATGGAGCGCGTGATCAATATGCCCGAAGCGGTAGGCGAGCAGGAGGCTTTGTTGATGCCGCTTTTAGGGGCGGGGATCAAATTGAAAATCGAAAGCGCGGAAAATTATCTTCCGGTGGAATGTTCGCCGGACGCGCTGGGGCAGATATTGATGAATTTATGTGTGAATGCGCGCGATGCCATGCCGAAAGGCGGGACGCTGAGTGTCGAAGTCGGGCAGGCTTCGTATCTTCCTGATACTATGGCGGATAAAAGCAATCCGCACGGCTATGCGTTCCTGTCAGTCAAAGATACTGGCACGGGTATGAAGAAAGAAGTGATGGAGCGGATATTCGATCCCTTCTATACCACCAAGCAGCAAGGGCAGGGCACAGGGCTAGGCCTTTCAATGGTTTACGGGTTGGTGCAGGAAATGGGCGGGCATATCGAGGTCGTTTCCGAAGTGGGGCAGGGAACGACGTTTACGGTTTTCCTTCCTCTCAGTGATAAAGAGCCGGGAAAGAAAGCGTCAGGCTCGTTCGAGGATGTAAGCAGTCTGCGGCTTGACGGATATACCGCGCTGGTGGCTGAAGACGAGGAGGGCTTGCTGGAAACAGTGACCGACATGCTGGAGAAAATGGGCATGAAGGTGATCGGGGCGTGCAACGGCAATGCCGCGCTGTTGAAACAGGATGAGTATGAAGGGGAGATCGATTTGCTTTTGACCGATGTGATCATGCCTGAACTCAATGGTGTGAAATTGGCTCAGCTCTTTAAATCTCTGCGTCCCGAGGCTAAAATAATATTCATGAGCGGGTACCCCGCCGGAAGCAGAGAATCAAATGTCGACCTTCCCGATCTGCCCGAAGATGCATTGTTCGTCGCCAAGCCGTTTAATTACGATGATCTGGCGCGGCTTATCTACGGCAAGTTGATTGGAGGGGAGCAGAGTGATATGAAAGATCAGTCTGGTATTGCGACAGCGCATTGGGAAACCGTACAAAAGTAAAGGCGGGAACGATAAATGGCGAACCAGAAAGCAAAACAGAAAGTAAATTTTGAAGATCTGAAAATACTGATCGTAGAGGATCAGCCCGAGGCCCGCGCTATGTTGCGCAACATGCTGGGCGAGTTGGGTGTTACGCAGATTTTCGAGGCTAAGGACGGGCGCGAGGCGCTGGATTTCGTGGACTCGGCTTTCGATTTCATCGACATGATCGTATGTGACTGGAACATGCCCGGCCTGTCGGGGGTGGAGCTTTTGCGCCAGCTTCGTACGGTTGACCCTTCCATGCCGTTTTTGATGGTGACGGGGCGTAGCGACATGGAATCGGTCGTAGAGGCAAAGTCCAGCGGCGTGACGGGGTATATCCGCAAACCCTTCTCTCCTGTCCAGCTTGAGGCGAAGCTGCGGATCATTCTTCAGCGCATGGAAGCTTAACGGGGATTTTTCTGTCCGCGGACTATGTTGACCGGGCAGAATCGCGTAGCCTTAAGGGATGGGCGAAGGCGATGCATTTTTCGATTTATGTGTCATAGGTGGCGGCATTAACGGCGCAGGGATTGCGCGTGATGCGGCAGGGCGTGGACTGTCGGTTGTCTTGCTGGAGGCAAGCGATCTGGCGAGCGGTACGTCCTCGGCGAGCACCAAGCTGATTCATGGCGGCCTTCGTTATCTCGAATATCTTGAATTTAAATTGGTGCGTGAGTCTCTGGCTGAGCGTGAGACGCTGCTTTCCATGGCGCCGCATCTTATCAAGCCGCTGGAAATCATTCTGCCACATGATACCGACCAGCGCCCTTACTGGATGATCCGTCTTGGGCTCTGGCTTTACGACCATCTGGGCGGGCGCAGGAAATTACCGCGCTCGAGAGGGCTTGATGTGGGTGCGGATAAATACGGCGCCCCGCTTTCCCCTCATTACAAAAAGGCGTTTTCTTTTTCAGATTGCTGGGCCGATGATGCGCGGCTGGTTTTGGCTAACGCCCAGTCGGCGGCGGAAAAGGGCGCGCGCATTGTCACGCATGCGGCGTGTACGGGCCTGAGAGAAGAAGGCAAACTCTGGCATATCGAGGCGGGGCCGCGGAGCTGTAAGGCGCGTATGGTTGTAAACGCTGCTGGACCGTGGGTTAGCCGGCTTTTGAGCGAGACGGGGCTGGATACGCCCAGTGTGCCGAAAATCCGCATGGTCAAGGGTAGCCACATCGTGGTTAAGCGCCGCTATGCCGGTGAGCATGCCTATATGATTCAGCAAGCGGACGGGCGGATCGTGTTCGTCATTCCGTACGAGAAGGATTACACCCTGATAGGCACAACGGAAGAGGATTATGAGGGCGACCCGCAGCAGGCCGGAATTTCACCGCAAGAAATAGATTACCTTTGTCAGGCATATAGCACGGCGTTTCGCGACAGCATCAGCGAGGATGATTTGCAATGGGCCTATAGCGGCGTGCGCCCGCTTTTCGATCAGGGTGATGGCGAGGCCAAATCCGCCACGCGAGATTACAAACTTTATAAACACGAGAACTGTAAGTTGCCGTTGATTTCAGTTTTTGGTGGTAAGCTGACGACATACCGCAAGCTTGCGGAAAGCGTGGTGAATATGATTTGCAAGGAGGCGCCCTGGACCGAAGGGGCGAAGCTTCCGGGCGGGGATTTCAATGATTTCCGCAGTTTTCTGGAGCGCCAGCACGCGCTTTATCCGTGGCTTCCGCCCGAGCTTTGTGAGCGATATGCGCACGCTTATGGTACATGCATGGAGAAGCTGTTACGGCGGAAAAACGCACTGGGCGACATGGGCACGCATTACGGCGATTACGTTTATGAAACGGAAATTGCTTATATGATCCGCTATGAATGGGCACGCGGTATCGAGGATATTTTATGGCGCAGATCGAAGCTTGGTTTAAGCATCAGCGATGAAACGCGGAGCAATTTGCAGGAGGCTTTGCCGGACTTGCTGGAGAATTACAAGCCATGAGCGGGGCGCGGAATCTTCTGGCGATCGATCAGGGAACGACCAGCAGCCGGGCGATTTTATTCTCGCCCGAGGGTAAAATCCTCTCGCTTAAGCAAAAGGAGCTTAAGCTTTATTATCCGCACTCGGGATGGGTAGAGCAGGATGCGCGCGATATATGGGATGATACTTTATGGGCTTGCCACGGCGTTTTGGAAGAGACTAGCGGCGTTGCCGGCATTGGTATTACCAACCAGCGCGAAACAACCGTTATTTGGGACCGTAAAACGGGAGAGCCGATATATAACGCCATCGTCTGGCAGGACCGTCGCACAGCCGATATGTGCGCGAAGCTGAAAGCTGACGGTCATGAAGAAACGATCAGCGCGAAAACGGGCTTGCTGCTCGATCCGTATTTTTCAGGAACGAAAATTGTCTGGATGCTGGACAACGTTAAGGGTGCTCGAGAGCGGGCGGAGGCGGGCGAGCTTGCTTTCGGCACGGTGGATAGCTGGCTTCTATGGAATCTGACCGGAGGAAAAGTGCACGCCACGGATGTGACCAATGCCTCGCGCACTTTGCTGTTCGATATAAAGGAAAATAAATGGAGCGCGGAGCTTTGCGAAATGCTCGGCGTGCCGCAATCTCTTCTGCCCGAAGTAAAGGACAATGTCGCGGAATTCGGCACGACGGATTTGTTCGGCGAACCCCTGACCATTGGCGGAATTGCAGGGGATCAGCAGGCGGCACTGATCGGGCAGGCGTGCTTTGAAAAAGGGATGGTCAAATCCACCTATGGCACGGGGTGTTTCGCGCTGATCAATATCGGGAGTGAGTTCGTAAGGTCGCAAAACCGTCTTCTGACCACGATCGGTTACCGGATAGACGGGAAAACGACTTATGCGCTGGAGGGGTCGATCTTTATCGCCGGGGCGGCGATCCAGTGGCTGCGCGACGGGTTGCAGATTTTCAGCGAGGCGAAAGAAAGCGAGGCGCTGGCGGCATCGGTTGAGGATACGAACGGGGTTTATTTTGTGCCAGCCTTTACCGGGCTTGGCGCTCCGTATTGGGAGCCCGAGGCAAGGGCGCTGATCTGCGGACTCGGGCGCGATTCCACCAAGGCGCATATCGCCCGCGCGGCGCTGGAGGCGCAGGCCTATCAGACGCTCGATCTGATGGCGGCGATGGAGGATGACAGCGGGGTGAAGGTGGCCACTATACGCGCTGATGGCGGCCTAGTGGCCAATAAATTCATGACGCAGTTTCTGGCTGATATGCTGGGCCGCAGTGTGGAGGTTCCGGAAGTGGCCGAATGCACGGCATGGGGCGCAGCAGCACTGGCGGGGCTGCAAAGCGGGGTGTTCAGCGGGCTGGATGATATTACCCACGCATGGCGACTGGATGCGCGTTTTGAAAGCGCCATGGATGCGAAAACCCGTGAGAGTTTGTATGAAGGCTGGAAACTTGCGGTGAGACGGGTAAGGGTAGTATAAGAAAACTTATGGCGTTATGATAAATTTTTATCAGGGTTGAATCTAAGGGGGGGTAGTTATAATGGAATCTATTGACGATCAGGACATAGGCACGCTTTCAAGGGTGCTTAGAATATCTCAGGACAAGGTGAGTGCGGCCCCCCATCCCGATGCCCCTGAAACAAGGCTGGTCATAAGGTTGGAGCTTCCTGGTGTAATGGGCGCTCCGGTCGTGGCGGCCTATTTAAACGTTGAGTATTACGATATTCCAGCAAGCGTAAGATCTGGCCCTGTGGTGCATTACAATTCCCGGGATTACGCATATATAGATATTCTGGGTGATCTGTGTTTATCGGTGGATCAGGGTAATGTTGGCGAGTTTGTAGCGGGCTTGGCCCAGCGCGCGGAAGATATCGCTTATGTGCTGGATAATCCCGGTATTGTTACGCCCTTGCGTGCCTTGTCTTTTGAACAGGCACGGGCGAATTATGAACGGGACAAGCATGGTTCTTCCGGTGGTTCTTCCGGGCGCCCAAATTATGGAGAGTTTCTGCGCAATATACCTCCCAATCACGGCCTTAACGAAGTATGGGCCAGGATGCAAGCCGATGAGGAACAGGGGAGAGGGAAATCCCGCCGCCAGCCCGCTTCAATCGCGGGGCGCGTAACACAGTTTTTTCACGGTCTTGGTTTATAACAACAGATTAAACCGGAAGGCCTAAACCTGTTACGTTGGTGGAATTGGTTGCCGGATCGTTGATCAGTAATGTAACCGTGCCGTCTGAGAACGAGCTGTAAAGATTGCCGTTTACGGTTATATCCTGACCTTGCGTAAAGGTGCTGCCTTGCGCGTTGAAGTTCACAACGTCGTTTGTTCCGCCGTTATCGAGTTTGAGAATCAGCGTATTACGGCCATCGGTCATATCAATGACATCCTGGCGGGTCAGGCTGATCGTTTCGGACTGTCCGTTGACCAGATCAAACATCTCCATGTTTTTAATTTTATCACTGAGATTTGAAAAATTGATGGTTTGTGAGCTGCTGCTGTTTATTTTTAGCGTATCGCCAATACCGCTGGCCGTGCCGCCTGCGCTGACTGAGGGCAGCAGAAGGTCGTCCGTCCCGCCATCATAAATAGCGTTTGCAAGGCCTGAGCCCAGACCTCCGGTTCCTGTCCCAAATAATCCAGCGTTGACGGAGGCATCAAAGATAAAAGTATCATCGCCGGCCATACCGTAAACTCTGTTGTTGGCTTCCTGAATGTTGATAGTATCTTTGCCGTTATAGCCGAGCACAGTATTTCCTGTGGAGCCTTGGTGAATTAAAGTTACGTCATCGCCGCCGCCCAAGTGCAGTTTGTTGCCTGTTACTGCTCCAGAGGAACCGACTTCTATCGTGGTGTCATTGGCGTTACCGAAAAAGATCTCGTTATTGTTGCTGTTGATTGTAAAGGGGTTTACATTCAGGCTTACGCCGGGGTTTACTGCAATGACCTCGTTTCCGGTTGTAAAATTATAGGTGCCGTCTGAGGGAATATAAGTATCCTGAAGCGCTCCATAAAATTTGAAATTCTGGAACCCGCTGGAAAGGCCGTTTTGGTCGAGCGCCTCAACGGATAAAACGAAATTAAAATCGGCAGGTATGCTTGCGCCGAAATTGATTTTCAAAATACCATTAAATGTTGTCTGCCCATTGGCTACATCAATCGGATTGCCGGTTCCGTCTGTGATGCTCACAATTTCGCTGCCAAGCCGTGCATTTAAGGCTGACACTGTGGTTGTACTTAGCTTGTAGGTAAGCTGTTCCGCAATATTTCCTTGAGTGCCGCTTGACAAGACGTTGTCACCGGAATCGCGGCCGAAATCAGGGTCACCGAAAAGCGGTTTGAAATCAAAAGCCCATTGGCTGTTTACGGATGCAGAAAAGAGTTCAAGTGGAACGCCGTCTATATAGTCGCCCGTTCCAGCTTCGAATAGTGTTGCATCACTGTTTGAAGAATCATGATTTCCTTTCAGGAAGGGGTTTTCGTTCACATCCGTGATGTTGTGGGTAATCTGATTTCCCAGGTTTAGCGTTTCGCCCCGCACGGCAACAGTAATGTTGGAGGCCGCTTGCATCAGGTCGGTAATTTGATCAAAGTCCAGACCCGCTTTAACGGCGGTCGTATTGTCGACCACGACTTGAAAAACATTTGCCGTGCCCGTGGACAGTACGCGGAGATTGCCGCTGGTGAAAGCTGTGGGCGCATTTGCGAACGTGAAGTCGCTCGCGCTGACGGCGCTTCCGGCATCCACCTGGATCTTAGCCAGTACGGTATAAGTCGGCGAGGTTACACCACTAACGATCTCGGAATAGCTGTGCGTAAGGAACGTCGCGTTCGGATCAGCCGGTGGTGGCGGAGGTGGTGTTGTATTACTCGAATCGTCCGTGTTGGAATCGTTGGTCGTTGTCGTTTTGAGCGGGGGACGTACGGGCTCGCTTGTTGTCGTTGTTGTTTTGGTTGTTGTGTCAGCCGGGGGCGGAGGTGGGGCAGGCGCTTTTGCTACACGTGTGTCGGTGGGTGCCGGACCTTGTGCCGCTTTGGCGCCGTCTGTTGTCGCTGTGTCAACGGTAGTGCCGAAACCGCCTTTGGAAGCTTGTGTTTGCGTAGGTTGTGGCGCAGGGGCCTTGGCACCCTCTGCAGGAGCTTCTCCTGCTGCTTTGCCTTCGCCGCTGTCTGAACTACCTTCGCCGGATTCTCCTTTGCTTTCGCTATTGCCGGAGCCGGATTTGCTGCCGCTGTCATTTGCCGCATCGCCGATGGAAGAGAATAAGCTTGGCGCCACATTAGAAACGCTAGAGAATCTGCCTGCCACGTCACCCGCCGACATCACGCCGATATTTTCAACGCCGCCGCCCACGTTAAAACGTGCGGTTTCAAACTGGCCGGCCAGAGTGACCTGATTGCCGCCGAAATCGGTTACCACAATCGCGCCTTCCAGTACGGTAATCTCGCCGTTGGTCACATCGCCCGCGATAATGGTACCGCGGATGCCGATAGAACCTGAAGGTGTTTCAATTTGTACATCGTCGGGATCATCGCGCCCGATCATGCCGGAGGTAAAGACGAACACGCCCTTAAGGACGGAAAAATTCTGTGTGCCGCTTTGTGTGGACGGATCGTAAACATATTCGTCGATGGCAAGGCGGGCGTCTTCTGAAACGGCGAATTCCGTTTCGTCGATAAAGACGATATTGACCGCGCCGTCGCCGGATGTTTCCACCACGTCGCCCTGATAAATGGGCGTGCCGATGGTGACGGGCTCTACGGTGCCGTCAACGCGGGTGACTGTGGCCTCGCCGGTGACTTCACTGACCCCGCCCACGGGGCTTTCATCGGTCATGGAGCCAGCATTGGCGTATTCGGACCCACTGGAGAGGAAAGAATCAACAAGGTTCGGTGTTAAATGCATGCCGTCGAGTGATACCAGATCTGGGGCGGGTTGAGCTGCGAAATATCCTTCGATAACGACCGTGCCGCCGGGGCCCTCGAGCACAAGGTCCATGCCGTCGCGGGACATGTCGGCGTCACGTACGAATGAGTTGTCGGGCAGATCTACCGCGCCCTCATGAGCGCTTAATGTAAGATGTGATGATGTTGATGGTGCGCCGCCTGCACTATAGCTATCGGAGAAATCGCTGCTTCCGTTATATGCCATTTTTGAACCCTGTCCCCTAAAGTAAATGTTTTATCGTACGCAGACGCGGCCCTTTTTCAGGCCTATTCCTTATTTTAAGTGAGAAGTTCTTAAGGATAGGTAATGATTGGATAAAATCCGGTCTATTTTTTATGCAGCCGTCCAGCCGCCATCAATCGGAAGGGCGGTTCCGGTGATGTTAGAAGCGTGATTAGAGCATAAAAATACGGCCAAAGCGCCGATTTGTTCAATGGAAACAAAGTCTTTCGTCCATTGTGCGGCCAGAATGACGTTTTTAATGACTTCATCCTCACTGATGCCGCGCGCTTTGGCTGTATCGGCGATCTGGCCCTCCACCAGCGGGGTTTTGACGTAGCCGGGGCAGATGGCGTTTACGGTGATGCCGTCCTGCGCCGTTTCCAGCGCGACGCTTTTCGTGAAACCTAAAAGCCCGTGCTTCGCCGCGACATAGGCCGATTTGAAGGGGGAGGCGACCAAAGCGTGCGCGCTCGCCAGATTGATAATACGCCCCCATTTTTGCTTTTTCATGTACGGCACGGCCAAACGCGTGGTGTGGAAGCTGGAGGACAGGATAATCCCGAGAATGGCATCCCATTTTTCCGGCGGGAATTCCTCGATTTTCGAGACATGCTGAATGCCCGCATTGTTCACCAGAATATCGATGCCGCCGAATGCATCCGCCGCCTTGGCCATCATATCGGCGATTTTCTCCGGCTTGGTCATATCCGCGCCGTGAAACAGGCATTTAACGCCGAAATCTTTCTCGATGGATTTGCGCGCGGCCTCGATGTCGGCGCTTTTGCCAAGACCGTTCAGCACGATATTGGCACCTTCGCCAGCTAATGCCCGCGCCATGCCAAGCCCGATCCCGCTGGTGGAGCCCGTAATTAGTGCTGTTTTATTTTTTAAAGATGCCATGGATGCATTCTATCCCAAGCGGGACAGGGTGCAAAGTGTTTCTAAAAGGGGGAGGGAAATGGTGCCCGGGGGCGGAATCGAACCACCGACACGGGGATTTTCAATCCCCTGCTCTACCCCTGAGCTACCCGGGCACAGGAAGCGGGATAAATTAACTAAGCGTGTATAAAAGAATAGATCAGGGCTGTCTAGGGGAAGTTTTAAAAACCTGTTATTTCTTGGTTGTTGCACTTTGACCCCTCGATGGCATGGGGTATGATGCTCGTGTGTGTTCACAAGGAGGCCTCTTATGCCCAAAAAAGCGCAAGCAACCATCCCCGATAAACAGGAATTCGACTACGCCGCCCGCGATCAGCGCCGCTGGGCCAAGATGGGGGAGTTGTTCGAGAAACTAGATTACGATCACGAAGATATTTTACGCAATTTTTCGGCTTTCGTGCGCCGCCGCGAAGTGCCGCGCTTTCTGGCGCATTATGAGCTGTTCAAACATACGATAGATTTGCCGGGCTGTATTCTCGAGCTTGGTGTTTTTAAGGGCGGCAGCCTGATGACATGGGCAAATTTGATGGAAACGTTCTGCCCCGGCGACCGTTACCGCATGGTTTACGGCTTCGATCATTTTCAGGGCTTAACCGATTACGCGGAAGAGGACGGCAAGCTGACCAATGACCGCAATCACGACAAGCTGGTGGGCGGGTGGCAGGCACCGGCGGAGATTTCCCGCCTGATGGTGGAATTGTTCAACGAAGATACGATGGTGCCCAACATCAAGCGGGTGCAACTGGTGGAGGGCGATATTTTCGACACTTTGCCGGTATTCCTGAAGGAAAATCCGGGCCTGAAAATCGCGCTCCTTCATCTGGATGTCGATCTTTACAAGGTCACGAAATTCGCTCTGGAGCAGCTTTATCCGCTGGTTCTCGAGGGCGGGGTGGTGTGTTTCGACGAATACGGTCTTGTGCCGTGGCAGGGGGAAACAACCGCCGCCGACGAATATTTTGAATCTATCGGCGAGCGCCCGGTTTACCGCAAGTTCCCTTTCGTTCCAACGCCGAGCGGGTATTTCATCAAAGGAAAGGCCGAGTAAATGGCTCTCGCGCATTTCAAGGTCGATGAGGCGGGAAAGCCGCTGGATCCGGAAGGCCTGAAAGCACAATACCGCAAGGACGGCGTGGTTGTCGTTGAGAACCTGATCCCCGGGGAAGAGGTGGCCAAACCGGTCGCCGAGCTTGAGGCCGCCATGCGTGCGGCGCTGGACAAGCTTGGCGCCGATACATCCGGAAAGGATATCAATGCGCTGTATAAAACGCTCTGGAAGCTGGATCCGGCAAAGGCGGAAGTGTGCATGGGGCTGGGGCGCGATCTTCCGGCCTTTTACGGTCTCGTGTCGTCGGCAAGGCTGCGTGGGATCATGAGCCTGCTGCTGGGCGACGAACGCCACATGCTGGCGCATGATTTTAACCTGTTTCGCGTGGATGGCAAGGAAACGCAGCGCGGGGCTTTCGATTGGCATCAGGATTATCCTTATAACGTGATTACGATGGACGCCGTGACGTTCTGGATGCCCGTGCGCCCCGTCACGCAAGGTATGGGCGGGATGAAGATGGTCAAGGGCAGTCACGACCGCCTGCGCCCCGTGCGAGTTATCGAGAAAGAAGGGCGCTTTAACCCCAACAGCCTTTCTATGGCCGTTTCGGAGGAAGAAGTTGCAAGCTGGGAAAGTGAAGCGGTCGATACCGGGCCGATTGACGCCGGATCGGTAATATTTTTCGATTGCAAGCTCCTGCACCGCAGCGCTGCGAATGAGAGCGAGCGTTTCCGCTGGATCGTCAACGGTCGTTACGGGCGCATAGTGGACGATGCGTTGATAGAGCGCAACTGGTATACCGTGCGTACCAAATACCCGCTTTATTTCACTCAGGCCCATCCGGAGCTTGTTTCCACCGAGGGCGACGCGGCGGAATAGGCCTCGCCCCCGTTTCCGTGGTGCCATTATGGGCTTTTTTAAGAGGCGGAGGGCTGTGCAAATAAATCTGTAGCATTTGACGGAGAGCGTGCCGTTACTGCGTGGGCGAGGGATGTTAAAGCAGCCGGAAGATTGCTTGATGATTGAAAGCTTATCATCAGGACAGTTCTGGGGCACGCATAGCCGATGCCAAGACGGACATGTTCTTTCGTGGAAATCATATCCCGTCTCTCATTAGAAAAAACAGAAATACCTGAAGAGCGAAGCGGACGAGATGCTTCCAGAATTTGTGCGAGTCTGTCCGGATCCCTTACATAAACCAGATAAGTGTTATTATCGCTGGGCGGCACTCCGACAAGGTAGTTCATGTCTTCGCCTTGTGCGACGGTGCAGCCGAAAATCCGCCTCAAATTCTCTATAACATAATCGCTGTTTTCCATGTGGTTTGATAAACCGCATATTTTGATATGTCAATGTATTGTTTTATGTAAAAAATGGCATGAGGTTTGCGTATTCTGTAATCGGGATGGTTTATTTTTAATTTCAGGTGGTTAGAAGACAGGGATTGGTATGACGTTTTCATACAACAGGGAGAGCAAGACTTATACGGTGAACGGACACGAGTTTCGTTCCTATACCGAGGCGAAGGAATATATCGACCTCGCATACACGCTAGCGGCTTGATTTTATTTATTATTTTATTCCAGAAAACCTTCCAGACGGTCTTCCAGCGGCGGCGTGCGGCGTTTGCGCGTAATCTCGATCAGGCCCAGCGAGGTGGGGCCGTGGATTTGCACCGTGCAGGGGTCCTCGGCAAAAGCGTCCTCCAGGGCGGCAATAACTTTCCCTTCTTCGCTTTTGCTTTTGAAGGGCAGGAAGTCGATCATAACGATACCGCCCGCATTTCTTAGCCTTAATTGGCGGGCGATTTCCGCCGCCGCCTCCAGATTGGTGTTCAGATGGCCCTTTTTATCACCGCCCTTTTTCACGTCAATGGCGGTCAGCGCCGCTGTTTGCTGAATAATAACGTTGCCGCCGCCGGACAGCAGGGCATATGACTGGAACAAATCTTCGATCTGGCCGATGATGTCGCGGTAATGGAAAAGAGCGAGGTCTTGATCGGCGTCTTCCAGCTCCACCGGCTCAATCTTCGTAACCAGATCGGGCGCGAACAGGTCGCACCATTCCTCGGCATGGGTGTAATGATCCATGGTCACTACTTCGATACTGTCTACGGTTTTATCCGCCTGATCGCTGAGCAGACGCTGCACCGCGTCGGGGCCGAGCATAATCAGGCCCGCTTCCTCACCCGTGAAATAATCTTGCACCTGATCCCACATTTCTTTGAGAATTTTCGCCTCGCGGATCAGCATGTCGGTCTGGGTGTTGGCGGCAGCATTGCGCAGGATAAACCCCTCCAGCCCCTGAAGCGCATCAAGCATGGCGCGCATATTCTTGCGTGTGGTTTTATCGCGGATGCGCTGGGAAATGCGGTTGCAATCCATATGGGCGCAGTAAATGAGGTAACGGCCCGGAATGGTGATATCCATGCTCATTTGCGGAATTTTGTTCTCGGAGCCCGTGTATTCTTCATCGGAGCGGGGAAGATAGGCGGTTTTGGCCTGCACGGCCACGAAATCACCGGGCTTGAAGCTTTTAGCGATGCTTTGTGCGCCGCCCTTTACGATTTTGCCGCTTTTATCGCGGCTGCGGGTATCGCCGTTATAAAGAATGCCTGTGTTTTCGCCGTCGAGATCAAGGAAAACGGCGTCCTGCGCCTTGTCTATGGTTTTGACCTTGGCCCAGTAAAGCGAGCCCCAGCGGACCTCTTCATAGGGCGGGTCGACCTCCAGCGCGCCGAGGCGGCCCTGATCCAGCGCCGCCGCCCAGAGGGAACCCTCCATTTCCTCGATCAGAATGTCCACGTTTTGCGTCGCTTTCCGTTGTATTAGCGGGGGACGGTAAAGCCGTTTCCGTCCAATAATATCATTGTATCATAAAGAGATAGGCCGACGACATTGGAATATGAGCCGCGCAGGGATTTTACGAACGCGCCCGCCAGCCCCTGAACTGCGTAACCGCCCGCAACGCCTTTCCACTGGCCGGAAGCGAGGTAGGATTCAAGCTCGGACCGGGAAAGCCGTTTGAAGGATACGACCGTATCGACAAGGCGGGTGCGCAATTCGCCGGAAGGTGTGATCAGCGCAATTCCGCCATATACATGGTGACGGCGGCCAGAGAGCAGAGAGAGGCATGCGCGTGCCTCTTCCGCTGTTTCCGTCTTGTCCAGCACGCGCCGCCCACACGCCACAACTGTATCGGCGGCGAGGATGTAGGCATCTTTTTGATTGGCGGCTAGGGCGCGGGCTTTCTCCGCCGCCAGCCGCAAGGCAAGATCATACGGTTTTTCATCTTTTAACGGGGTTTCATCTATATCGGCGGGGATGATTTGCGATGGTGTAACGCCGATCTGTTCCAGCAGTTGCACCCGCCGGGGAGAGCTTGATGCAAGTATCAGATGATCGGAATTTTTGACGTTTCTGCTCATCTGATCATCAGATCATCTACTTTTCACGGAAAATAATGCGGCCCTTGGTAAGGTCGTAAGGGGTCATTTCAACGATGACCACGTCGCCCTGAAGGACGCGGATGCGGTTCTTGCGCATCTTTCCGGCGGTGTGGGCGAGGATGACATGGTCGTTTTCAAGCGTGACACGGAACATCGCATTGGGCAACACCTCGCTGACCACGCCTTTAAATTCCATTAAGTCTTCCTTAGCCATGTTTAATCCTTTCTAAGGCGTTGTTTATAAGACATTTGGACGAAAATGCAAGGGGGAAGAGCTAACCTCTCCACAATGCCGTCTTGGAAGCGTGCAGCACACAAATCAGCGTAAACAGCCGTCTTGCCGTGGGGTGATCCATTTTGATTTTATCGCCGAGCCGTTCCTGTAGCAGCGAAGCGCCCTCGTTATGCAGGGCGCGGCGTCCCATATCGATGGCCTCGATGCGCGAGGGTTTGCCGTCGCGAAGGGCCTCCTCATAGCTATGCATGATCATGAAATAATCCTTGATAATGCGCTTATACGGCTTAAGGGCGAGAACAAGCATGGGAAGCTCACGCTCAAGGGCATTTTGCATGCGGAACACCAGCCGGTTTTCCTCTATGGACAGCCGCAAAACATAGGGGCCGTCGGTATCGCTTGCGGGCTGAAAAAAGCTTTCGCGCTGCAAATCGCGTAAGGCCGCGGTGCGGTCGCGCGCGACCAGAGAGGGCAGTATAATCGTATCTTCACGTAACAGTTCAACGAGGCTGATATGGCTGTTTTTTGAGGGTGTTGTGGCCAGTTTGTTCATAATGTTTCTAAACTGCGTTTTTGAATTTCGCCAGCCAGTTATTCATTTCTTCCGGCCTGGTTTTCAACGCAGCGCGATTTATTATTAAACGAGACGATACGTTTAGTATCGTTTCTATTTCCACGAGGTTGTTGGCTTTGAGCGTCGATCCCGTGGAAACAAGGTCAACAATGCGCCGGCACAGGCCCAAAGCGGGGGCGATTTCCATAGCGCCGTTGAGTTTGACGCATTCCGCCTGCACGCCGCGGCTGGCGAAATGGCGGCGGGTCAAATTGGGATATTTCGTGGCGACGCGGATATGGCTCCATCTTCGCGGGTCTTCTTTGCGGGCCTCTTCCTCTGGCATGGCGACGGACAGGCGGCAGGCACCGATTTTCAAATCCAGCGGGGAATACAGGTCGTCATAATCGAATTCCTCGATCACGTCCGAACCAACCACGCCGAGCTGCGCCCCGCCATGAGCGACGAAGGTGGCCACATCAAAGGCGCGCACGCGGATGATGTCGAGGTTCTCGTGATTGGTGGTGAATTGCAGCTTGCGGCTGGAATCGTCGGAAAACGCGGCCTCGGGCGTAATGCCGCAGGCGGAGAGAATGGGCAGTAACTCCTCTAAAATACGCCCCTTGGGCAGCGCCATGATGATTTTTTTGCTCTTCATGGGAGTTTTATAACCATAGATGGGCGTAGATGAACACAGGTTTTTTCATTGTTGAGGGGGGAATCAGGCCTTGGGCGGTGAGGGGCTGTCGTTATTGGACCACGCCCATACGAGACACAAGAGTGCCAGACCGCCCGCAAGCGCCAAAGTGGGGTCCAGCCCGGCGAGCGTGGAAGCCAGCGCCTTGTATTTTGAGGCGCGGTAGCCGTGGGCGGCGTCTTCTATGTAATCGGCTGTCATTTCGGGTGCAACGAAGGAGCTAACCCCAAAGGCGGTGGCGGCAATAGCCGTAATGCCGAGGCCGTAGACAAGAGTGCTCTTAATAAATCCCATAAGGATTTATAGCAGAAGTTATTGAATATGTAAACATAAGTATGTCTGCAAACATGCCACTGTCTCTACTGTCATCCCTGCGAAGGCAGGGATCCATCCATCTACTTGGCGATATCCTTCAAAATGGATTCCGGCCTTCGCCGGAATGACGAAGAGGGTTTTTATATCCGTGAGATTTTCGCGCCGCAATTACCGAGCTTTTGCACGATGTTCTCATAGCCACGTTCAAGGTGGTAAATGCGGTGAACCGTAGTTTCGCCTTCGGCCACAAGCCCCGCCAGTACAAGAGCGACCGAGGCGCGCAAATCGGTGGCCATGACTTCGGCGCCCTTTAGCGCCTTTACCCCGCGCACGATGGCGGAATTACCCTGCACCGTGATGTTCGCCCCCATGCGAATAAGTTCAGGCACGTGCATGAAACGGTTTTCGAAAATGGTTTCGGTTACCATGCCCGCGCCCTCGGCTTGCGTCAGCATGGTCATGAACTGCGCCTGAAGGTCGGTGGGAAAACCGGGATAGGGCTCTGTCATGATGTCGATGCCCTTAAGGCGCAGGCCGTTACGCTCGACGATAATATCGCACCCTTCCTGTTCGATCTCCATCCCGGCTTGGGAAAGCAGGCCCATGAGGGAGCTTAAATGCTCGATCCGCGCGTTTTGAAGACGTACCTTGCCGCCCGTCATTCCGGCGGCGATAATGTAGGTTCCTGTCTCGATCCGGTCGGGCAAGACGGCATGATGCGCACCGCTTAAGGATTTGACCCCCTCGATCCGGATCACATCGGTGCCAAGGCCGGTGATTTTCGCACCCATTTTGATCAGGCATTCGCCGAGATCTTTGATCTCCGGCTCGCGCGCGGCATTGGCAAGGGTGGTCGTGCCGTTCGCCAGCGTAGCGGCCATCAAAAGGTTCTCGGTCGCGCCCACGGAAACCTTGGGGAACAGGATTTTCGCGCCCTGCAGGCCGCCCTGCGGCGCTTTGGCGTTAATATAACCGTCCTCCAGCGTGATGGTTGCGCCCATTTCCTCCAGCGCCTTTATATGCATGTCGACGGGCCGGGTGCCAATGGCGCAGCCGCCGGGCAGGCTGACCTTCGCTTGACCGAAACGGGCGAGCAGGGGGCCTAGCACGAGGATCGAGCCGCGCATCTTGCGCACGATGTCATAGGGCGCGGTCTGGGTTGTGATGTTGGCGGCGTTGATCGCCATTTTATCGTTTTCTTGCGATACGCTGGCCCCCAGATGGGTCAGCAATTCAACTTGAGAGCCGATATCGCGCAGACCGTTCGGCGCATTTTCAAGGTGCAGGGATGAATCGGTCAGAAGCGCGGCGCACATGATCTTTAGCGCGGCGTTCTTTGCTCCGCTGATGGGAATCGTGCCGTTCAGCGGTTGCCCGCCCGTAATACGGATTTTGGCAAGCTGAGAAGGAGCGGGCGGGCTTATCGTTTTTGCTCCCTCTCCCTGAAGGGAGAGGGAGGGAGGCGGCTCGTCCGCCTCAGGGAGAGGGTGATTTAAATGTCTCATAATTGTTTCAACAGTATCGCTCGTATTTTTAAGAACCTCATTGTTCCAGAACCTTAGCACTTTATAGCCTTGTTTTTGCAAATATTGTGTGCGGATCCGGTCATATTCCTGGGCTTCGCTATGCTGACTGCCGTCGAGTTCGATGATAAGTTTCCGCGAAGGGCATGCAAAATCGGCAATATACGCACCAATATTAAGTTGTCTTCTAAATCGTGCGCCTAACTGATCCTTTCTTAAATGTAACCACAGTGTCTTTTCTGCTTCCGTAGGCTCGTTTCGAAGTTTACGCGCAAAATCGGTTTTGCGTTTTGTCTTCATCTACCCTCTCCCTCAATCCCTCTCCCTGAAGGGAGAGGGAAGTACAGGCGTTGTGAGTGTATCAAAGCTTCGGCAACGTGACTCCCCGCTGGCCCATATATTTTCCGGCTCTATCTGCGTAACTGACTTCACAGGCACTACTTCCTTTAAAGAATAAAAACTGCGCGATCCCCTCATTCGCGTATACACGGGCGGGCAGGGGGGTTGTATTTGAAATCTCCAGCGTCACATGACCTTCCCAGCCCGGTTCCAGCGGAGTGACGTTTACTATAAGCCCGCAGCGCGCATAAGTGCTCTTGCCAAGGCAGATCACCAGCACATCCTCGGGGATCTTGAAATATTCAACAGTGTGCGTCAGAACAAAACTGTTGGGAGGTATTACGCAAATATCACTCTTCCTGTCAACAAAACTCTGGCTGGAGAAGTTTTTCGGATCGACCAGCGCGTTATCGACATTGGTAAAAATTTTGAAATCTTCGGAGCAGCGGGCGTCATATCCGAAGGAAGAAAGCCCGTAGGAAATGACCCCCTCGCGCGTCTGCTTCTCCACGAATGGCTCGATCATGCCCCGCTTTTGGGCCAGATTGCGAATCTGGTGATCCGCCAGCAGGCCGGGCAGCATGGCCATTTCATCGAAATCCGCAGTTTTGGGTGCGTGCTTCGGGTCATGAACCGCTTCATCTGCCTTATAAGTTACTCTACTCACTTCTTCTTATTCCCTTTATTCCCACTCCGGGTATTTGCGCCCTTCGCCTGCGCCTTGCGTTTTTGCAGGTTCTCCCGCAGCGCGCTGGCCCGCTTTTCGGCCTTTATGGTTTTTTTATCCGTCACGGCGTTTTAATCCCTAATGCCCTAGACTATAGTGAAAAAGGCGGGTGACAGGCCAAGCATTTTATTGTAGTGTCCCCAGCGTTTTGTGGATAAGCTGCTGTAGCTCAGTGGTAGAGCGCGTCATTGGTAATGACGAGGCCGGGAGTTCAATCCTCCCCAGCAGCACCATCCGCCTTCGCTTCACTACGGCGTGACTGGTCACGGCGTAGCGGTAGAGAAGCGGATGCCACGCCGTAATGAAATGAAGGCGGGCAGGCAAACGATTGACGGAGCCGATACAATGAACGCAAATTTTACCGAACAAAATATTACCCAAAAAGCAGAGGCTATAATGAAGCATAAATATTTCAAACCCGCCCTTATTGTGATTGTACTTCTTATTGCGGGCATATCGTTTCAGGCAATTACCTCTGACAGTGTATCCGGTAAGGAGGATGAGGCTTCATCCTCTGAGGAGGCTTCGTGGCAAATCCGTTGTGCGGAGGGTGTGGATGTGAATAAGCCGGAAAAGGGCAAGTGCGAGGTCGTGCAAATTTTGTATGTAAAGGAAACAGGCCAGCGCTTCGCCGAGATGGCTGTTGGCTATTCATCCGAAGACGGCAAGCCGCGTGGCGTGGTGATTCTGCCTCTCGGTATTTTGCTCGAATCGGGAGTGCTTTTTCAGATCGATGATATGCCGCCTTTCAAATTTTCCCCGCGTTATTGCGATAATAATGGCTGCGTGGCGTTCCTCGATATCAACGATAAAATTATGGACGGCTTACGCAAGGGTGAAAATGTTAAGCTGGGCATGAAAGTCGTGGATGGCCGTCAGGTTAGCGTAGATATGCCGCTCAAAGGCTTTTCCAAGGCTTTTAAACAAGTGGACTAAAAAGCCGCTTCCGGTTTATAAGTTGTTGCCGAACCAAAGTGGTACATTTTTGCCACAGTCTATAATTTATGCTGAATAAATGGCATTTAAGGCTTGGCCATACCCTGTGACCCTGATACAACATTAGGCGTGTACCGTTACAAAGAGTGCACACGAGTTTACAAAAGCAAAAAATAAATCTCATCTCTATATGGCAGTCTCAATGCTTTTTGAGGCCGCGATCTGCTGCTTTTCAAATTGCATAATTAACAAGGGAAGTACAAAGGAGAAATTTAATGACTTCAAACCTTAAAACAAAACTGTTGCTTGGTGCCGCTAGTGTGGCATTGGCGATAGGGGCGTCTCCCGCATTCGCGGCTGACGGTGCTACGCCGGCAACAACATCAACAATTAGTACAGCAACAACCGGGGATGCCGGTTCTGCTGGTGCTGACGATGGCGCCGGTGGCGCGGGTGATGATGGCGTACAGTTCGGTGCGGCCAACATTACTGTAACAACAACAAACACCGTAACCGGCGGTGCTGGTGGAGCGGCAGCGGCTGACGCCAACAGCAACGGCGGTAACGTTGGTGGCGCTGGCGGGGCCGGCGTTAACTTCCCGTCTGCTCAAGACGGTTCTTCCACGTCATCTAAGCCTGCCTTGGCTGCTTCCGGAGCTATCACCGGCGGTGCCGGTACTGCAGGCGGTGCGGCCGGTGCCGGTTCAGGCGCTCAGGCTGGTGGTGCTGGTGGTGCCGGGGGTGACGGTATCCTTCTGGATTCCAACTTCGGTACAGTAACGACAACAACTGGCGGTACCATCACTGGCGGCGCCGGTGCGGCAGGCGGTTCAGCTAACGGCGCAGCGGTCAGCGGCGCTGGTGGTGCTGGCGGTGCCGGTATTGACCTTGATTCCGATAGCAACACAGTTACGCTCGGTGCGAACGTAACCGGCGGCGCCGGCGGCGCGGGTGCTCAGGCAACTGGTGCTGGCGGTACTGGCGGTGCTGGCGGTGCTGGCGGTAGCGGTATTGAAACTGCGGGCGCAAGTGCTTCTATCACTGTTAACAGCGGTGTAACCGTAAGCGGGGGCGCCGGTGGCGCAGCCGGTGCGGCTAACGGCGGTAACGCCGGTGCGGCTGGTGCAGATGGCGCCGGTATCGTTCTGGCCGGTACAGCCGGTACGCTGGTTAACTCCGGTACTATTGCCGGTGGTAACTCAGGTGCGGGCATTGCCTTGGACATCAACGCGGCTACAACTTCTGTAACTAACAACTCTGGCGCTACAATCGGCGGTTCAGCTCATGCTGGAAACGCTGTTGATATCGCTGGCGGCGTTCTTACGACGTTGAGCAACAACGGTACAATCCAGACAACATCAGGCGATGCGATCACCAACGCCACGGCAATCACAACATTCACCAACACCGGTACGGTTACAGCCTCTACCGGCGTGGCGATGGATGTGAATGCTGCGATCACAACATTTACCAACTCCGGCACGATTTCTACGTCAGCCGGCACAGGTAACACTGTTGAGCTTGGTGGCGCTGTGACAACATTCAGCAACTCCGGCACGATTTCTTCTACCGGCGGTTCTGGTTTGTTAATCAGCACAGCTATCGTAAACACAGCGTCTGTTGACCTGAACAACGCCAGCGGTACGATTACGACTGCTGCTACAGGTGCTGGTAATGCTGCTTTGGAAATCGCAGCTGACCAAACATCCGGTGGTGAAGATTTCGTAATCTCCGGTGGTACGATCAGCAACACCAACACTGCTGGTAACGCTGGTATCGCAATCGAAATTACGGCTGACCAAACTGATGCCAATGTTATTTCTCTTGCATCCGGTACAACGGTTGTTTCAAACGGTAGCGGCGGAAGTGGTTCCGGTGTGGCGATCGCTGTTAATACAGGTGGTGCTGATACACTTTCTATCAGCAACGCCGGTACGGTTACTGGTCAGATCACCAAGGACAACGCTCAGGTTCTTACCGTTACAAACACCGGAACAATTACCGGTGCTGTGAACCTTGCTGGTACTGGTGGTGCTAACACCATTACGAACACCGGCGGTACTATCACTGGTGCCGTTACCGGTAGCTCCGCAGTTGACACGGTCAACGTAAACGGCGGTTCTATCGTTGGTGCCACAGACCTGGCAGCCGGCGAGAACGTCTTGAACGTTGACGGTGATTTCACAACCGGCGGTACGTTTACTGCTACGGGTGGTGACATCGACATCGCGATTGATGCTGGTAAGACATTGACATTGAACCATGCCTTTGGCAGAGCTGATGCTATTACGCTGGCGGCAGGTTCAGGTCTTGTTGTTAACGAGACATCAACTGCTGGTCAGGGCGCTCTGACAAACACAGGCGGTACAGTTACCGTTGCTGCTGGCAAAATATTAGATGTTGCTGATCATACAGCAGCAGCCAGTGGTGTGTATGTCTTCAAGGTAGCTAGTGCATCATCTGTAGGTTCTATGAACATTTCTGCAGGTGACTTCGACCTTACCGGTTCTACCATGCAAGCGAGCGTTGTTGGTTCCAACTTCATTGCTACAGGCACAGAGCTTAAGGTTGCTGAAGGTACTGCAGCCGCTACAGGTGTTACAGATGGAACTGTGGTGACGGATAACTCCTTCATCTACACTTTCACAGCATACCGTGGTGACAACGCAGCTATCACAACAGCTGGTTCAGACAACACGAACGTGTGGTATGAAGTAACAAGAGCGTCTCTGACAGGCTTTGCCAACCAATCAAACTCCGGCGTTGCCGCATTGTTTGATGATCTTGGTACAGGCGGTGATGCCACTCTGGATGCTATCCAGGGTAACATCGGTAATGCCAGCACCCAGGAAGAGTTGAACAACGTTCTGGAATCAACAACGTCAACAGTTGACGGCGGTAACGTCATCGGCGGTCTGACAGTTGCTAACTCCACAGCCAACGTAACCAGCGCCCGTCTGGCCTCTCTGAGAGATGGTACAGCCGGTCAGACTGGTATGGCTGCCGGTAACGTTTCACAAGGACTGAGAGCTTGGGGCCAGGTATTCGGCACAACAGGCGAACAAGACCTGCGTGACGGCGTTGACGGTTTCGATGTTGATTCAGTTGGCTTCGCCGCTGGTATCGACACCGAAAACCTGGCGGAAGACTGGGTCTGGGGTCTGGCGTTCAGCTACGCTGACACAGATGTTGACTCCAACAATGCAACCACCACAAAGACAGAGATCGATTCATATCAGATATCTCTGTACGGTGACTACGACCTCGATGACCGCACATATGTTGCCGGTCAGGTGGGTTACATCTGGAGCAACAACGACACCACACGTCATAACGTTGGCGGTACGTCCGGTCTGACAGCGAAAGGCGACTTTGACAGTGATCAAATCATCGCCCGCGTAGAAGTTGGTCGTGACTACATGGTTGGTACAGAGACAACTCTGACACCGAACATGATGGTTAACTACAACCACTACGACGCTGACAACTACGTCGAAACAGGCGCAAGCGGTGCCAACCTGACGGTTGACAGCGAAGCTCTTGACGTTCTGGAAATCGGTGTGGGTGTTGACGCTAGCTGGACATACCAGCAAGCTAACGGAGGCTACTTCAAGCCCTCTCTTAGCGCTGGCGTTCGCTACGACGTTATCGGTGACGAAGTCGAAGCTACCAACACCTTCGCAGGTGGTGGTTCAGCCTTCAAAACAGAAGGTTTCGACCCCGCACAGACAACGATGGATCTTGGTGCCGGTGTGACATACTTCACAACCGACAACTGGGAACTTTCAGCTGACTACAACTACGAGTTCAAGTCTGACTACGACGCGCACTCTGGTGTTCTGAAAGCTGCCTACAAGTTCTAGGATCCGTTGATCTGAAAACATAACAATTCGAAAGCCCCGCTCACGTAGCGGGGCTTTTTTGTTGTCTTTCGTCCGTCATTGCGAGCGAACAACGGGAGCGTGGCAATCTCGTGTTTATCGTTCATTTTGTTTCCTGGAGGTCGTACCGCAGCGTTACAAAAGCTGCTAATGACGGCGCTGTCGAACGGTCGCCTCTGCCCGGATTTGGCCGTATTTAGCCAAATCGCAGGGTTGTCTCGCGAAAATTTTCGCCAAAAATAGGAATATGTTCCACGTGAAACATTTTATGGGGGCTTTTCTAGTGTTATTCAACCGTGCATACCGGCTTTTTGGCCAGTAGTTCCGGCCATTTATTCACCCAGCCCTCGTCATGTCCGGCATCCTGAACAAGGTCATATTGCACGCAACGTGAGGGGCCAAGAGCCTGAAGATAGCTGTGAAGTACAGCCGGTGGCACGATCGCATCACGCCCGCCGAGGAAGTGGTATTGCGGCACAGTGCGCAATTTCGCCGCATATTCCGGCGGGTTCAGGGAATCATCCAGATAAGTCACGTGGTGATAGGCGCTATGCGCGCGGTGATCGAGGTTCCCCGCCACAGTGCGCAAGGAAAGCACGTCGTTACGCTGCCCGGCCAGAATGGCCGCCACTGCGCCGCCGCCGGAAAATCCGACAAGATTAAAGCCGGAAATACCGTAACGCGCCTTGATATTGTCCAGCGCGGCGTCATAGGCGCTTAAGACCTCCGGCGCGAAGCGTTTGTTCGTCCAATACGCACTGTTACATGGTATATCGGGTGCGTCCAGCAGCTTGGAATACTGACAGGGCCGCGCTAGGTAAATCACGTTTTCCGCTTTGTCGCGGCTGGCCAGATGCAGGGAAACCGGATTTTTCGGCGTCGGGTCGAGCGAGATGCGGCTTTTCGATACCCATGCCAGCCCATCACCCTCGATATAAATATTGGCCGTGCCGCCATTTTCATGCACGCGCTCATACGCGGTTAGAAGGAAGGGCTGGGCCGGGATGTCGCGTTCCACCATAAAGGCGGGTCCGGCAATGCGCTCGGCCGTTTCGCCGCGCATGGCGATCGTTGAGTTCATACACCCCGTCAGCGCGCTTGTTGCAAGGCCGGCAGCCATAAGGGGAAGGGCGAAATATCTGATTTTTTTCATCTTAAATCCCATGGTGAATTCTTATCCAGTATTAAAATTACCACGAGAAGCAGGCTAAATCACTAGTGTTTATGCGGCGATTTGTACCATGACGGGTGTATGGTCCGAAGGCTTGTCCCAGCCGCGCGGGCCCTTATCAATATGACAGGAGATCAAGCGGTCGGCCAGAGCGGGGGAGAGCAGGAAATGATCGATGCGGATTCCCTGATTCTTTTGCCAGCGTCCGGCCTGATAATCCCAGAAACTGTATTCCTGCGCCGCCGGGTTATGGGCGCGGTAGGCTTCGGTAAGGCCTAGATTGATGAGTTTGCGGAACTGCTTGCGCGTTTCCATTTTAAACAGTGCGTCATCCGTCCATACGGCTGGATCCCAGCAATCGCGCTCCTCCGGGATTACATTAAAATCCCCGCCGATAATAAAATCGGTCATTTCTTCGCGCAATGCCTGCAGGCGGATTTTCAAGCGCTTCATCCAGCCGAGTTTGTAGGGGTATTTCTCGCTATCCACCGGATTGCCGTTGGGCAGGTAAATGTTGATGAGGCGAAGGCCATTCGTTTCAAACTCAAGATAACGCGCTTGTTCGTCTGTATCATCGCCGGGCAGGGATTCGCGTAATACCGTAACAGGGGTTTTAGAGAACACGGCCACGCCGTTATACGCCTTCTGGCATACGGCGGCTGTGTGATAGCCCAGCGCTTCATATTCAGCGGCGGCGAATTCCAGTCCCTTTAATTCCTGCACCATCAAGACATCGGGCGCGGTTTCCGTGAGGTAGCGTTTTACATGCTCCCCCCGCGCCTTTATCGAATTAACGTTCCATGTGACGATTTTCATGGGGCTATTATGCCGCCTTCAGGCCCAGAAAATCCAGCTGCCAGTTGATTTCTTCCTCGGTTAACGGATATTCCGTGCCGTCGCGGGGGTAGAGCAGGGCCGTATGCGGGATGTGGGCGATTTCCCTTTGCAGGGTTAGCGCCATACGCATGGAAAGCTCGGCCTTCCAGGCCAGTGCGACGACGGGTTTGGCCGTTTCCATTTCGAAAATCTTCTCCACGCTTTCGGCGCTTGTTCCCGTCATATGAGCCAAGGCGACAAACAGGAATTCACGGTCACGCATTGCCACGCAATCGGAAATGGTCTCCTCGTTCAAACGCTTTTCCTTGATCAGGCGCTTGAGGCGCTGTTCATGGGTTTCTGTCAGATGTTCTTCTTCATTGGCGAATTCGACGCGGCGGCGGAAGATTGCGGCGATTTCCTCTGTCATCGATTCGTCGAAATCACCCCGGCTCATCAGCAAATCGCGCACGGAAGCATCGACAAACTCGGCAAGCTCGCGCGCGACGGGCAGGGGAAGCTGCGCCCGCGTCGCCATCGGGCGTTGCCATTCCTTCAAGGTTTTGGCCTTTTCCACGATGGTCATCAGCAGTTTTTCGCCGATCTGTGCGCCGCTGTTTTTCAAAAGCGCCTTACCGCCCTCGACGTCTTCAACCTCGATCACGGCGGCAGAAACGGGCGCGCTGACGCGGTCGCGTTTGGCCACGGCCTGCACGACCCAGCTTGCCGGATGGCTTTTGAGAATATCCAGAAGATCCTTGTCCGATACGGCCGCGCAGAAACGCAAAATAGGCTCGGAGACTTCACGCTCCACATCGCGGGCAAGCTGCCCCACCACTTTGGGCGGCGCGTGGGCGTGATCTTTGAGGGTAGAGGACAGCGCGACGCGGATTTTTAAAACTTCGTCCAGCGCCAGAGTGCCCAGCGATTGCACGGCATAGGCGTATAATTGCGAATGACGGTCTTGCGAGAGACCGGGCAGAAGATCGACAAGGCGGCGGGCCAGCGCCATGCGCACGTCTTCGCTGGCGTCACGGGCGAGAACGGCGGAGGCCTGCACCGGAAGTTCGGAGTTCTGGGCGACCGCCAGACGTACCTGCGGATCGGGGTCGTTATCGGCAAGGTAATAAAGAATTTCCTTGTGCGTGTCACGGCTAAGAGCCAGTTCCATGCGCTCTTCCACGTCTTCGGACCGCGCCAGAACCTTTTCACGCTCATAGCGCGCGGGATCGCGTTTGATAACTTTTCTTTTTGAAAATCTTTTGAGAAATCGAACCATACGTTACCCGGCAAGTTTCCTGATGGGGAAAAGATTTAAGAATTTACGCGTTTGTGGATTGAGTCGAATATGCAGGCGATTGCATCTCGAGTAAACGGGAAATAGTGCGTTCAAATTCAAAACCATGGTCTTTTCCACTGTATAATTTTTCCGGCGGTGCTTCTGCGGAAATTGCAAGAATTGTGCCGTTTTCGTACAGGGAATCGATCAATATCATCAATCGCTTAGCCTCATTTCGCTTGTCGGGCGTCAGTATAGGAATTTTTTCTAAAAACACCGTGTGGTAACGCCTTGCAATGCCTAGATAATCCTCCGCGCCCAGCGGCTTTTCGCAAAGCTGTGCAAAAGTGAAGCGGGCGACCCCTCCGGCCGCTTTTGGCACCCGAATGGCGCGGCCCTTGACGGTAAATTTTTCACCTTTTACCGGGCTGTTTTTGCTCAAACGGGCAAAAAGCGCCCCTATCCGGCGTTCCGTGTCACGGCCCAAGGGCCAGAAATAAGTGCCGCTTTCATCGATTTCCCGGTCGCGGTAATCGGTCGGGCTGTCGAGGTGGATAATTTCCAGACGGTTTTTCAAAAGCGCGATAAAGGGCAGGAAACGGTCGCGCTGCAGCCCGCCTTTATAGAGATCATCCGGCGGCCAGTTGCTAGTGGCCACGATGATCACGTCATGATCCAGCAGGGCGGTAAAAAGGCGGCCCAGAATCATCGCATCGGCCACGTCGGTAACGTGGAATTCATCGAAACACAGTACGCGGGCACGCTCCGCAATTCTTTCGGCCAGCATGGGTAGGGCGACATCCACACCTTCGTTGATATTCTCCACCTCGCGGTGGGAATGGATGTAATCATGCACCTCGATCATGAATTCGTGGAAATGCACGCGGCGTTTGATGATGTCGTCCGGCAGGCAGTCAAAGAACATATCCATCAACATGGATTTGCCGCGCCCCGGCCCGCCGTAAATATAAAGCCCCTTGGGGGAGGGGCCCGTGCGCCGCCCCAGACCCGTTTTGCGCTGGAACCAGTTCAGCTTGGGAAGGTCGCGTTCCTCCATGATTTCGCCATAAAGGCGCTGGAGCGAAGCCGCGGCTATGGCCTGCTCCGCGTCAGCTTCCAGCTCTGCGCTTTCAAGCTTTTGGCTGTATTGCGTTATCGGATCGTGCGGCATAGCGGATCAACAGGATGGAAAGCTCGTAAAGTCCGAGAATGGGAAGCGCGAGCAGGATTTGTGAAAGTATATCGGGCGGGGTCAGGAAGGCCGCGACGATAAAGGTGACGATGACCGCGTATTTGCGTTTGGCGGCCAGCCCGTCGGCGGTGATCAGTCCGGCGCGGCCCATGAGAGTGAGGAGCACGGGAAGCTGGAAGCACAGGCCGAAGGCGAAAATCAGCGTCATGATCAGGTCGAGATATTCGCTTACCCGCGCCTCGAGCTGGATGGGCAGGGCGGTATCAAGCCCTGCGCTCTGGAAGCTCAGGAAGAACGGCCAAGCGGCGGGAATTACGAGGTAGTAAACACAGGCCCCGCCCGCAAAGAACAAGAGCGGCGTGGCGATCAGGAAGGGCAGGAAGGCCCGTTTTTCGTTCTGATACAACCCCGGCGCGATGAACATCCAAATCTGCGCCAGCAGGAAAGGGAATGTGATAAATATTCCGGCGAAGAACGCGACTTTGACGAAGGTGAAGAAGGCCTCGGTCAGGCCGGTATAGATCAAACGCTGGCTGTCTTGCGGGCCCATGGCATTGGCAAGCGGTTCGACAAGGAAGCCGTAAATTTGATCGACAAAGATAAACGCCAGCCCCGTACCCAGCGCCATAAACAGGAACGACCAGAGCAGGCGCTTGCGCAGCTCGGTCAGGTGTTCGGGCAATGATTTGGACGTATGCTGGGTCATGCTTTCGTAGCCCGTTTTTTAGGCGCGGTCTTTTTGGCCGGAGACTTTTTTGCTGGCGTTTTTTTAGCGGGCGTTTTCTTTTGTGGTTTCTTTTTTTTCGGCGGGGGCAGGGCGGCGAACTCTTCATCTCCTGCTGCCTCGTCGAATAAGTCTTCGTCGAAATCGCGCGCCTCGAAATTCACGGAATTACGAATGTCATCGAGGTCATGCTGGCGCATGAAATCTTCGAATTGTTGAGAGAAGGCGTAGCGCACATATTGCAGGCGCCGGATTATACGTCCAAGGCCATGCATCATGGCGGGGATTTCCGCCGGACCGATCACCAGAACCGCGACGGCGATAATCACAACCAGCTCTGCAAAGCCGAAATCGAGCACAAGTTTTGTCCTTAGGGATGAGACACCCTGAAGACCCTTTTAAAGGTCTTCAGGTTAATCGTTATTTATTTTTTAGCGGCTGTCTTTTTTGTCGCCGTTTTCTTCGCCGGCGCTTTTTTTACAGCGGGCTTGCTTGTCGCGGCCTTTGTTGTCGTCTTCTTGGCCGGAGCTTTTTTCGCTGCGGTTTTAGATGCGGCTTTTTTAGCTGGCGCTTTTTTAGCGGCTGTTTTCTTTTTTGCGGTTGTCTTCTTGGCAGCTGTTTTCTTAGCTGGAGCTTTCTTCGCCGCTGTCTTTTTCGGCGTCGAAGTTTTCTTCGCTACAGCCTTGGGTGCCGGTTTTGCCGCCGGAGCATCATCTTCCTTAAGACCTTTCTTGAAAGAGCGCACGCCCTTGGCAAGATTTTCAGCGATAGCAGGTACGCGGGCCGCGCCGAACAGCACGACAATAATCAGGACAATCAGTAAAAGTTGTAAGGGACCGGGCGTCATTTATTTCTTCCTCTAGTTTTCTTTAGTTTTATTTTTAAGCGTCTTCGAGTTCGTCTTCTTCGAAGTCCTCTTCGCGCTCTTGTTTTTCGTTTTCTTCCTCTACCAGCCGGTCAAGCATGTCCGGCGTTTCGGGCAGAGCATCTATAGCCGGGCGGCGGTCCAAAAGTCCAGAGGCTTTCAGGTCGTCGAGTCCCGGTAGATCCATAATAGACTCTAATGCAAATTGATCAAGGAAGGCGGTGGTAGTTACCCACGTCAAAGGACGGCCTGGCGTTTCGCGGCGGCGTCCCGGTTTGACCCATCCGGCTTCGATCAGAGAATCGAGCGTGCCGCGATGCGTAACCACGCCGCGAATATTTTCGATTTCCGCGCGGGTGATCGGCTGGTGATAGGCGATAATGGCCATCGTTTCCATCGCGGCGCGGGAAAGCTTGCGTTCAACATTTTTTTCAATCTGCAACGCTTCGCCCAGATCGGCAGCGGTGCGAAACGCCCAGGCACCATCGAGATGGACGAGGTTCACGCCGCGCCCCGCATAATGTTCCTGCAACGCGTTTAAACATGCGCCAAGGTCGGCACCTTCCGGCATGCGTTCATGCAGCGCCTTGGGCGTTAGCGGCTCGGCGGAGGCGAACAATAGCGCCTCGAGAATTCTTATGTGTTGTTCGTTACTCATTCCGCGGCCTCCATCAATTCCGGTTCTGGAGATAATGCGCGCACATAGATCGGACGGAAGAGGCCGTCCTGCTTAATCTCCAGCTTGCCCTGCTTGGCGAGTTCCAGCCCGGCGGTAAGGGTCGAGGCCAGAGCGGAGCGGCTGAAAAGTTTATCGGTGATGTCCTCGGGCAGGAAGCTGTGCAGCGTGGTCCAGACGCTTTGCAATCCTTTGCGCGGCAGGGCGCCAAGCATTTTGCTCAAACGTTCCAGTGCGTATTCGGCGGACATCAGGTTAAAGACGGGAAGGTCGTATTGCCCGTCTGAATTTCGGCGCTGGATGTCGCCATAAGCTTTGAGCATGTCGTAAAGGCCAACCTCCCAGCGTGTTTCTGTGACCACGGAAAGTCCTTCCGGCATGCCGCGGGCGAAAACCTGCTGACCTAGTTGCGGGCGCGACTTTAGTTTTTCGGCGGCGTTCTGCATGGCCTCCAGGCGGCGGAGCTGGAATTGCAGGGCTTCGGCCATATCCTCGGCGCTGACCTCGTTTTCATCGTCCGTGCGTGGCAGGAGCAGGCGCGATTTTAAATAGGCAAGCCACGCCGCCATGACAAGATATTCGGCAGCCAGTTCCAGGTTCAATTGTTTCGCGCGTTCGATGAAAGAAAGATACTGGCGCACAAGTTGGAGAATTGATATCTGGGTCAAATCCACTTTTTGACGCTGCGCCAGTTCCAGCAGCACGTTGATCGGCCCTTCGAACCCGTCTATGTTGAGCAGTAGTGCGTCGTCCTCATGCGCAGCATCAAGGGGTGCGCGCGGCGGATCTTCTTCGAAATGCGATAGTTGTTCTGTCATCTTGCCTTTTTAACTACAGAGATATACAGAGTGCGCAGAGATTCTTTTTATATCGTCATCCCGGGCTTGTCCCGGGATCCATTCATCGGCCTGGTGAGACTTGAGAAATGGATTCCGGCATTCGCCGGAATGACAAGAGGGAAAACTCTGCGATCTCTGCACGCTCTGTAGTTTTATATTACTATGCCGCCATAGTTGACGAGTTTTTCGCGTTTTGCAAGCGTTTCAGCGCCTTTGCGGAGAGTTTTGGGCAGTTTTTTGCAACTTTTTTCATGTCTTTCATGTTTCCGGAACAATGAAGCGCGATATCGCAGCCTGCCTCGATGACGGTCTTGGTACGCTCGCCGAGGTCGCCATAGGCCTGAAGGGCATGCATATCGAGATCGTCACTGACCAGAATGCCGTCAAATCCGATCTCTTTTCTGATGACGTCACCGATTACTTTGGCGGAGGTGGAGGCAGGATGATCGGCATCAAGATCGCTATAGACCACATGTGCGCTCATGGCCCAAACGGCATTTCCGACATCGCTTTCGGCCAGAATTTTGAACGACCGGAAATCGGTTTTTGAAAGTTCCGCGTGGGGCGTGTCCACAACGGGAAGATCCAGATGCGAGTCTGCCAATGCTCTGCCGTGGCCGGGAATATGTTTGATCACCGGCGTGATTCCGGCGGCCAGATAATGACGGCAGACGGATATTCCCAAACGTCCGACCAGATTGGGATCGGTGCCGAAAGAACGGTCGCCGATAATGTCATGCGCATCGGGGAAAAGTATGTCGAGTACGGGGGTGCAATTCACGTTTACGCCGATGTCTTTAAGCTCGTCCGCCATTTGCAATGTGTTAAATCGCAAATCTTCCAGCGCGTCATCAAGATTATCAAGTGCTGCTTCGCCGAATGTCAGGGCAGGGGGGAAGGCTCGCCATTGCGGCGGCTTCAGGCGCTGCACTCGTCCGCCTTCCTGATCGATCAGAATGGGGCAGTCGCGCCCGGTGAGATCGCGTAAGGAATCGGTCAGTGCCCGCACCTGCGCCGGGGTTTCAATATTTTTTGCGCCCTTTTTGTTGAACAGGATAAAACCGAGCGGATCGGCGTCTTTGAAAAACGCCTTTTCATCCTCGGTCAGGGAGGGGCCGGAAAGCGCGTAAATGGCGGCAGAAACGTTGTTCAAAACCTTACTTCTTTACGACCAGACAACCGCCGGATTTTTGAGCTTCGATCTTGCCGCAGATGCTGGAGGCTTCTTCCTTGGAAAACGGTCCAGCCTGAATGCGGTAATAGATGCCGCGTTCACCAAGGTTGGCTTCTTGTACGCGGTATTTCATACCTTGAAGAGAAGGGTAAGTGTTTTGAAGTTTGGCCCATTCTTTCGGCGCGATGCTTTCCTCGCGGATTGATGAAAGCTGCACGAAGTAATTTCCGACAATGGCGCTCGCGGTTGTTTTCGCCGCGCCGGAGGCAGGGGCTACCTTTGCCAGCTCAGTTTCGGTACTGGCCGAGGCTGTAGGTCTTTGTTCCCGCTGGAGGGGTGTGGCTTGTGGGGTTGCAGGCTCGGCTGCTTCGTCATCCAGCACGGAACGGACGAAAGCAAGAGTTTCAGGTGAAGAGCCGGGCACATGAACCGTTTCAGGCGGCTTTACTTCCACCGCCTTGGGCTGAGCTTGTGCTGTTTCGGCAGGAGCAGGTTGTGCTGATGCGGACTGTGTAGTCTGCTCTGGCGCCTGTGCGCTTAAGGTTATGTCTTCGGGCTCTGCAGGGGCTTGCGCGACTTCCTCACTTGAAGCCTCCTCATCTGAAGAAGGATCTAAGAGGTTTTCCACGCGGCCCGCGCCTTCACCGTTTTCGGCGGTGCGCATTGTGTCGAATATCGTGCTGTCGCGGTTGGGAATGTCCATCCCGCCCACTTCCATCGGTTCGCTTTTGTAGGGGCGGCCATCGGCCTGAACAATAGGAGCATTGCCGTTATTTCCGGCAGCATCGGGATAGGCGCTGACGATCAGCGCGGCAAAAGCGCCTCCGGTCAGAAGCAGACCGGCGGTAATCACCAGCGGGCTGCGGAGCGTGCGGGAAATACGTTCGCCAAAAATCTTGTCCATAAACCCGCGCCGCGGTGCGACGTAATGGCTTTGCGGAGAGTAATTGTAGCGGGAGTGAAAATCGCCTTGATTCATAGTGTCTTTCCTTACGCAGCTAAATTAACGGACTATGAAATGATTCTTAGCGCAAATCCCAATAAAGGTCAAAAAGGCGCTCATGCTCTCTGATGGCATAACGGTCGGTCATGCCGGCGATGTAGTCTGCTACGATTCTGGCTCTCAGCTTGTCGTTGGCTTCCGCTCCGGCCTCCCTGATACGCTCCTGCCAGTTGTCGGGAAGCACCTCATAATTCTTGTGGAAAGCTTCGAATAGGTCACCAATGATGCGTTCGACCTTTAACCAGATGCGGTTCATTGTGTAATGGCGGTACATACGCTGGTAGAGAAAGCTGCGAAGGTTGTCGACTTTTTTGCGCATGTCATCGGAAAATGCCACAATTTGATGCCCCGCGGTGCGGATGTCTTCGGCGCTTTGCGGTTTAAGGGCTTTCAGGCGTTTTTGCGACTCGCTCATCACATCGCTGACCATCGCGCCGATCATCTCGCGGATCATTTCATGAATGAGGTAGTGTTCCTCTATATTCGGATAATGACGGCGCACTGTCTCCAGCGATTCGGCGAGGAGGGGCAGCGTTTCGAGTTCCTTCAACGTAAAAAGCCCGGCGCGAAGACCGTCTTCCACATCGTGATTGTTGTAGGCGATGTCATCGGACAGGGCGGCGATCTGCGCTTCCATCGAGGCACGGGTCTTAAGACGCAAATCTGTTTGCTTCTGAAGCTCGCGGACGCTGATATGCGGTTTACCTTTGATGGGGCCGTTGTGCTTTATAACGCCTTCGAGCGATTCCCAAGTCAGGTTCAAGCCATTCCATTCGGGGTATTTACGCTCCAACGTGGTCAGCACGCGCAAGGATTGATCGTTATGATCAAACCCGCCGTAATCCTTCATGGCGATTTTAAGGAAATCTTCCCCGATATGCGCAAAGGGTGTGTGACCAAGGTCATGAGCCAGCGCAATCGCTTCGGCAAGGTCTTCGTTCACCATCAACGCTCGTGCAATCGTGCGGGTGATCTGCGCTACTTCTAATGTGTGGGAGAGGCGGGTCCGATAGTGATCGCCCTCGTGATACACGAATACTTGCGTTTTATATTTCAAACGGCGGAACGCGGAGGAGTGAATGATACGGTCGCGGTCGCGCTGGAACTCTGTGCGGTGCTGGCTTAAGGGCTCTTCAGAAACCCTTCCAAGCGACTGATCCGGGCGGCAGGCATAGGCTGCCAGCGGCAGCGCGCAGTAATTATAGGCAGTTTGGTCAGGTTTGTTGCTTTCGGCAGGCTTGCTCATAGGACCCCTTGAACTATATAATAGAATCATGAGCTTAAACATTGATGACAGCGCCGTAAAGCGCATTAAGGAACTTCGGACGTTACAGGGTAAAGATGCCCTGAAACTGCGCGTCACCGTCGAAGGCGGTGGTTGTTCGGGGTTCCAGTATAAGCTCGAGCTGACCGAGGAAATTGGCGAGAAAGACGATGTTTTCGAAGATGTCGTGATTACGGACGGTATCTCGCTGCCATTCCTGCTCGGCTCTACGATCAAATTCAAAGACGAACTTGTAGGTTCCGAGTTCGTGATTGACAATCCGAACGCGACATCCGGTTGTGGGTGTGGCACTTCGTTTTCTGTTTGATTTCATGTGAATACAACCGTCATTGCGAGGAGGGCGTGTAGCCCGATGCGGCAATCCAGCCTATACTGCTCTGGATTGCTTCGGCTTTTTCAAAGCCTCGCAATGACGAATTAAGCAATGTTAAGAGGGGAATATCATGAGCGAACTTAGTGTCTATGAGCGTATCGGTGGTAAGGACGCGGTCAACGCGGCTGTGGATTTGTTTTACACAAAGGTTCTGGCTGATAACCGCATCAAGCATTTCTTCGATGACGTCGATATGGATCGCCAGCGTATGCACCAGAAACGCTTTCTGGCTTATGCTTTCGGCGGTCTACCGACTTATGACGGCAGGAATATGCGTGAGGCGCATAAACACCTGAATTTGGAAGAGATTCACTTTAGTGCCGTGGCGGAATGCTTACAGGCGACGCTGGAAGAACTCGGCGTATCTGAAGACCTTCAGAATGAGGTCATGGCGATTGCAGCGTCCACGCATGACGATGTCCTGAATTTGTAATTTTTTAGTTATTTTTAAAGTCGTCATCCCGGGCTTGTCCCAGGATCCATTTATCCGCTTGGTGTGAGGTGAGAAATGGATTCCGGCCTTCGCCGGAATGACGGGTGCGAAAAATCCGTGTTCATCGGCCTTTATCTGTGGTTTATTATCTTTTCAGAAATTCGCAAATGAAAGGATTATTCCCATGAAAGCCCCCGTTAGAATTGCTGTTACAGGCGCCGCCGGACAGATCGGCTACGCTCTTTTGTTCCGTTTGGCCTCCGGCGCGATGCTGGGTCCTGATCAGCCCGTTATCCTACACATGCTGGAAATCACACCGGCGCTGGGCGCGCTGAACGGCGTGGTAATGGAACTTAACGACTGCGCGTTCCCGTTGCTCAAAGGCTGTGTTACGACAGATGATCCCAACGTAGCATTCAAGGATGTTGATTTTGCCTTCCTTGTCGGTGCACGCCCCCGCACAGCGGATATGGAGCGCAAAGACTTGCTGGAAGCCAATGGCGGCATTTTCGCCCCGCAAGGCAAAGCATTAAACGCGCATGCCAAGCGTGATGTGAAAGTTCTCGTGGTGGGTAACCCTGCGAATACAAACGCCTTGATCGCGCAGCAAAACGCACCCGATCTTGATCCCAAATGTTTTACGGCGATGGTGCGCCTCGATCATAACCGTGCGCTGTCACAACTGGCGGAGAAAACAGGCAAGCATACGACAGATATCAAGAAAATAACGATCTGGGGCAACCACTCGTCAACGCAATATCCAGACCTGCATCAGGCAACAGTGGACGGCAAAGCGGCGCTGGATCTGGTGGATCAAGCCTGGTACGAAGGCACTTATATCCCCGAAGTACAGCAACGCGGCTCTGCCATTATCAAGGCACGCGGGGCATCTTCCGCTGCGTCCGCAGCATCCGCCGCGATCAATCATATGCGTAACTGGGCGCTGGGCACGGAAAAGGGGGACTGGGTTTCCATGGCGATCCCGTCTGATGGTTCTTACGGCATTAAACCCGGCGTGATTTTCGGCTACCCCGTCACCTGTAAGGGCGGCAAGTACGAAATCGTGCAAGGGCTCGAGATCAATGCATTCTCGCAAGCTCGCCTCGATGCAACGGAAAAAGAGCTCCGCGAGGAACGCGCCGCGGTAGAGAAGCTGTTCACGAAATCGAGTAAAGCCGCTTAGTAAAAGCTGTTTAAACTATCGTTATTCCTTCTTATCGTCATTCCGGCGAATGCCGGAATCCATTTCTCTAATCGCGCCAAGTGGATGAATGGATCCCGGAACAAGCCCGGGATGACGGGTAGAGGTGTTATTGCAATGCTGCGCTTACGATATCGCCGCACGGGGGCGTGTAGGGTAGGGCGCCGACCTTTTCAATCGATGCGAGCTCGCGTTTCACGCTGCGGGTAAAGCGGTCGTAGGATTCTGCGGCGTTCAGGGCGTGGCCTTTTTCAAAGAAGAATTGTTTGTTCAATTTGGTGGCCTCGCGCATTTCGGGCTTATTCAGCTTGGCAACGGCCAGCGGTGAGCCTTTGTTGATCATGTTATAAAAATCGTGGGCGAGGTTCAGGCCGAGCATATGGGCGATGTAATGATCGGTCGCGGTGACTTCCTTTTTCTTTTTAAGGCTGCGGATAACCTCGGTTTCCTCGATGATCTGAAGAGCTTTCATCTGTGCCGAAACCTCGGGGTCATGGCGCAGGGCAAGAATTTCGGAACGCAGGAATTCGTCGCGCTTGTTTAAATACGGATTGCCGGTTTTACGGCTGATTTGCACCGCTTCCTGATATTGCGGGTAACCCAGCGCCTTGCCGTGGCGGGATATCAGGATCAGCCATGTGGGCTCGATATACTGGAAAACGCCGCGCGCCGTGCTATGGGCCGCAACGGTGAGGCGGCCCAGATCGCTCTCCATAATGGCCTTGAGCAGTAAAAGCTCGAAATCCACGCCTGTTTTGATGCTGGCCTTATACAGCGCATTGATGATGGCGGGGTCCTTGCCCTGAAGCGCGAGGTGGTCGCGGAAAGCCTCGGCCAGCGCAAGGCTTTTGTTATCTTCGGGGTGCAGGGCGATGGCGAGGTGGTCGGCGGCGGGAATCTCGAGGCATAAGGGCGCCTCAGGTTCGGGGGTGACATCGGCGCGGGCGGCATGCACTCCGCCCCAAACGGAAGCGGTGCATACCATCATAATCATCATGGCCTTTCGCAGCATGAATCCCCATTGCCCTTAAGAATGATAACGCGAGTGATTTCGTCCTATATCATAGTATAAAAGGAAGAGTGTAAAGATTTTATGAGGATGGGGAAGAAAACTATCCCGCTGGGGGAGGCGGTTCGGGCTGTTGTTGCGGTGTTGCAGAGGTAGGGGTAGTTTGGCCTTGGGCGGGCTTTCTTTCGACATCTCCCGCATTATCCTTGAAGCTTTCCGGAGTGCCTTTTTGGCTGGTTGTTTCAAGCGCACTGACTGCAATATTGTTCTGGCCTAAAAGCTTGGAAGTCAGCGCTTTTGCCTGAGCTATTTTTTCGGCGTCCCAGAAGCGGGAATCGGCAAGCTTGATGTATTTCAAGGTCTCATTGCGCCACAAGCGTTCAGCGCCTTCGCCTAGGCGCGCATTTTGCGCTTCGAGATCCCCGGCCCATTCCGCGAGAGTGATGTCTTCTCCATATTTACCATAGAGGTGAGTAACGGCGCGGCTTCCGCCGTTATAAGCGGCCATCGCCAGTCCCTGGTTACCGAAGGTTCTTTTTAAATCTGTTATGTAAGCGAGCGATGCCCGCATCGATTTTTCGAAATTGAAGAAATCGGCAGCAGTGTGCAAACCGTATTTCGCGCCCGTTGCCGGAACAAACTGTGGCGCGCCGCGGGCTTGCCCATACTTGGTCATGCGGCCTACCGCGTTTTCATCGAGTCTCGATTCCTGCCATATTTGGTTGACCCACATTACGCCATCAATTTCCGGATTTTCACTTGCAAGTTTAAGCATGTAGGCGACTTTTGATGCGATGTCCGGACGAAGCTCAATAGCTTTGATCAGATCAGGGCGCAGGAGTTGAGGGCCATCGTTGGTTAGGACGGATTTTATGTTGAGGTCGTTTGTATAGGAAGACCGAGAGGATGATGTACTGCCTTCCGAGTGCGAACCGAAGCGGGTGCGCAATGTTTGCGATTCTTCACCGGGCTTTTGCCATGGTTGGCGGAAGGAGCGTTCTTCCTTGTAAAAATCAGTGATGCCCAGTACTGCACCTTTAACGTCGGCGCGGAGGGGGTCACCGAAAAAGACTTCTGCCATGTAATCAATTAAGTCAAAGAAGCGTTTTACATCAAATTCGCCGTTCCCATCGTTATAGAGCATGGAAAGGTCAAGCTGATCCGCTGCAATTTGCGCTTCTTTATCGCGCTGTGCTCTCAGCCTTTTAATATCTTTTTCCCGGCTTTCTCCGGTGGGGATGCTCATAGGTTCTTTCAGTCCTTAAAGGCGATATTCATCGCATTTTATTGCCCATGATACGGATTAAAGGTTAATTTTTTATGAATAAATGGGGTAAACTCCGCCTTTTTCCGTAGGTTACGGAGAGGTTAGCTGACGTAGCTGGTGGTGTAATCTCGGTGGGGAGTCGTTGGGGATGGCGTAACGACGTCTGTTCCGGGCGCGGCGCTAGTGGCGAAGTCTCTGGTTGCATTGGGGACTTTTTTGTCAAAAGCGCGCCCTTCCAGCTTATCTGCCACACTGCTGTTTAACGCTTGTTTTTGTTGTTTTTCTGCGGGTTTGAATGCTTCTGCGTTCTTTGCGGCTTCCGCCTGTGCTTTCATCTGTGCCGCAACTTCGGGCATAACTTTTTTTACATTTTCGGGAATATCGACCACGTTAAATCCTTCCGATTGCATAAAAAGCACTGTGCCAGCGATAAATTTAGGATCGTAAATACCCGGGATGGTCATGATGTCTTTTTCGATGCTTACGGTTATGACGGTATCGAGTGATCCAACTTTTTCTTTGAACATCCGTTCAAAATCATCTTTTTCCATATAGGCTAAAAAAGCTTTATGGTGTGCTACTATGACTTCCTGTTCTTTAATAGCCTCTAGTAATTTGTTTTGTTCCTGTTGCTTAGCAAGGAATTGTTCTTTTATGGATGCAATGTTGGGGTTGTTGGCATCAACGTCCATACCAAGTTTTTTAGCAATTTCAGTGATTTCGCTTTCTAGTTTCTCGATGCGCTCTCTTTGAGCCGCTATACCTTTTTCAAGTTCGGCAAGTTTTTCGTCCATATGAAGGTCTTCTTGACGCTTCATGAAATTGTCGAATTGGGTTTGAGAGAAGCCATTCTGAAGGGCTTTTACACTATCGGCTATGGCAGAAGCTTCTTCCTTGGTGATCAGCTTTGCCCCTTGTTCCACGGCGTATTCGATTTCTGCAATTAAGGTAGGGTTATCAACGGGTTTTGGGTGAACCTCATATTGCATGGGCTTACCCGCTCCCTCACTTGTTCCGCTAATTACAAAAGTGTAATAAGTATCGCCGTCTTTAAAGACATATTCAGCATCAAGGTTTTTATTTTCTCTTTGGTAAATTTGCGCTTCAGCTTCGTAGCCTGTGCTGGACAGGATTTTTGCTGTCTCCAGTTTATAGAAACGGTCATCTGTCTTGGATATCAATCGTTCGATTTGTGCTTGTTTTTCCAGAAGTTCTGCGTGAAATTCCGCGCGTGCTTTTTGCAGGTCGCTGACATATTTACTTGCTTCCGTGAAAGATTGTTGATGGATTTGCTGTACTAAAGCACTGTGCTGCGTGGCCATTATTTTCAACTCGGCTTGGGCAATGTCCCATTCGTGTAATTTAAATTCCAACTGGCTCATTAGGCTGCTCATCCGGTCGTAGTCCATTTGCATTTTTGTGAGCTTTTGTTCTTCCTTCTTTACGGTTTCTCTTTGTTTGGCTACGACTGTTTTATACGCCGCATTATACGTCGCTTCGGTGGCGAGGGCGGATATTTCGCGGTTACTGGCACGGTTTTCGGCGGCGGCGCGTTGTTGGCTCTTTTTATCACCGGGGACGTTGATGGCATTATTTCCGCCCTCTCCGCCCGTCATGACTGCGCGGCGCACGGTATTTGCATCATAAGCGGAGCCGCCCTCTACGATACGGTTTAAGGGCTGGTCGGTTTCAGCGGGGGCGGTGTCTTCAGGAGCGGTGGCAGGAGTATCGTCAAGCGAAGGAATATCCACGACCTGCGTGTTTTCGCCGCTTACTTCGTCTGTTGCTATGAACTCTTCGCCGTCTGCCACGTGCTGTGCCTTTTATATTTCATTACAATTACTTATCTGGCAATTTATTTATAATTTTATCTAATGATACGGAAAATTGATGAAGGAACGGTTAATTTTTCTTCCTTCTGTCATCCCGCCTGCGTGGCCGTAGCCACTGCGGCGTGGCGAAGGCCCGTTGGCGCGCGGGCTTGCCCGCGCTTGCACAAACGGGATCCACAGGGTCGACCGTCTTTGCCGGTCGTCTTTTATGGATCCCCGCAGTTTAAGCCCTTCTTCACTATAGCTCCGAAGAGCCGCGGGGATGACGACGGGGGGATACGGCTAAAACCGAGGGACAAGAGAAATACGTTGCATTTTACGGTTTGCAAACCGGTTTTGGGGTGCTAGAAAGCGGGAAAAGAATTCAAAGCTTACTTATATAAGGACGAACGAAACCATGAATATTCACGAATATCAGGCCAAGGAATTACTTGCGAAATACGGTGTTGCGGTGCCAAAGGGCATTCCGGCAATGAGCGTGGACGAGGCTGTAGCCGCCGTGGATCAGCTTCCTGGCCCTCTTTACGTGGTAAAAGCGCAAATTCATGCCGGTGGCCGTGGTGCGGGGCACTTTACCGATAATCCGGAAGGCAAGGGCGGTGTTCGTCTGTGCAAAACAAAGGAAGAGGTTCAGGCTGCTGCCGAAGCCATGATGAACAAGGTTCTCGTGACCAAGCAAACAGGCTCTGAAGGTAAAGAAGTTCAGCGCCTGTATGTGACAGACGGTGTGGACATCGAAAAAGAATACTACTGTTCCGTGCTTTTGGATCGTTCTACAAGCCGCGTGACATTCATGGTGTCAACAGAGGGCGGTATGGACATTGAAGAAGTGGCCGAGCATTCCCCAGAGAAAATCACAAAAGTGGCTGTTGACCCCGATGCGGGTCTGACAGATGCGGATGCAGGCAAGCTTGCCGATGCACTTCAGCTTTCCGGCGTGGCCAAGGAAAGCGCAAAGACACTCTTTGCCAGCCTTTACAAGGCATATATCGATATGGATGCCGCCATCGTGGAAATTAATCCTCTGATTCTGGTGGGCGATGATGTAATGGCGCTGGATGCGAAGATCAATCTGGATGACAACGCGTTGTTCCGTCATGCTGACATTGCCGAGCTTCGCGATGAAACAGAAGAAAACGAAAACGAGCGCAAAGCCCATGAATACGACCTGTCATACGTGGCGCTGGACGGCAATATCGGCTGTATGGTGAACGGCGCTGGTCTTGCGATGGCGACGATGGATATCATCAAATTGCATGGCGGTGAGCCTGCGAACTTCCTTGATGTGGGCGGCGGCGCGAACGAAGAAAAAGTGACAGCCGCGTTCAAAATCATCCTTTCCGATCCCAAAGTGAAAGGCATTCTTGTGAACATTTTCGGCGGCATCATGAAATGTGACATTATCGCCAAGGGCGTGATTGCTGCCGCAAAAGAGGTGAAGCTTTCCGTGCCGCTGGTTGTGCGTCTTGAAGGTACAAATGTGGAAGAGGGCAAGAAGATCCTGAATTCTTCAGGGCTTGATATTATTGCCGCTAACGACCTGCGCGATGCCGCCCAGAAAGTCGTGGAAGCCACCAAAGCCGCGCAAAAAGCGGCGTAAAGCTTATTGAGGCGGCAGGAGGCCGAGGGCTTCTTGCAGGGCTTTGCCTGATAAAGGTTGTTCCTGAGCTTCGTATACGCGCGCGGTGTTGAAATGGACTTCCTTTCCGCCCGTTTGTTCGTAACGCGTCTGCGCCTGTTCCCCCGTAAGCACCTGAAGTCCGTAGCGGTCGGGCCATTTTCCATCAGGTTTGATGGGGTAATCCTGCAGCCCCTTATCTTCCGCGAAGAAGCGGTCCACTTCCCTGAAGCTTCGGGGATCCTTGGTTTTCGAATCAAAGAAAACAGCCGGATTGTTCTGTACCGCCGCAGCTTTGGCTCCCTCCCTATACATCATATAGGCGGGATCGTCCGGACGGGTGCTAAGCCCCTCAATAAAAGCCTGCATTCCCGTAGGACCGAAGAAATGCACCTGATGGGTATGGGTGGTCGTAAGCGGCGTTTCGGGTGATTTGGCTTCGAAGTTATCAATGTAATAGCGGTTATATGCAGCGCCGATCAGGGGGGCTTTAATAGGGTCGGTGCGCAAGTTTTCCAATATTTGGCCGACAGGTACACCATCCTTGAATTTTGCAATTCCGGGGCCGCTGTTAACGCGCTCGACCAAATCCATTTCAGGAACAAGAATGCGTAACTGATCGGCGGCGGGGAGGCTGTTGAGGAAAAAAAGACCTTCCACGGTCGCGTCAGGTTTTAGCCCTACCCAGCCATAGGCGGCGACGTCCTTTTTTGCTCCTGCGGGGAGGGCGTCTGCGCGAAACGAGCTTTCGGAGAATCCTTTCTGCGCCATATAAGGGGCCGGATATCCCACAAGTATTTCAGTAAGAACAGTGCCGTAGTGATATTCTTGCGGGATCTCTTTCGGCAGATCAGGATAAAAGCCGAATGCCCAGTCTCTGGGAGCGAGAGAATCTTTAATAGTAAGATAGGTAGTATAATCAGGGGCTTGTATGCCAAGTTCCGGTGTGAAAGCGACGTAACATCCGTGTGTTTTTTTTGCGCAAAGGTCTACCTGCGGCGCTTCAAGGCTGGCGGCCGGATTGGGGGCTGGAGATGTGCGTTTGTCAAACTCATCTTTCATAACCTCCTCATTAAAACGGAATTACGTGAATTTTTGGTTAAGATTCAAGAGGGTTGGTTCTCTTAAGAAGATATTACCCCTTTCTTTCCGATATTTGTGGGTTTGCGGCTTTATGGCTGTTGATTTTGAGGGAAGAAGCGTTATAACAGGGGAAATTATTTTAAGGAATTGGAGAGATTATGGCCGTACTCGTTAACAAGGACACAAAAGTTATCTGTCAGGGCTTTACCGGCGCGCAAGGGACGTTTCATTCCGAGCAGGCGATTGCTTACGGTACAAAGATGGTTGGCGGTGTAACGCCCAAGAAAGGCGGTCAGACGCATTTGGGTCTTCCTGTGTTCAACACGGTTGCCGATGCCAAAGCCGAGACAGGCTGTAATGCCTCCGTGATTTACGTTCCCCCGCCATTCGCGGCAGCGGCTATTCTGGAAGCCGTTGATGCGGAACTTGACCTTGTTATCTGTATCACTGAAGGAATTCCGGTTCTGGACATGGTAAAGGTCAAGAAACGCCTTGAGGGCGCCAGAACACGCCTCATCGGCCCTAACTGCCCTGGCGTGATTACTCCGGATGAGTGCAAAATCGGTATTATGCCCGGCCATATCCACAAGCGCGGCAAGGTGGGTATCGTTTCCCGCTCCGGCACGTTGACATATGAAGCGGTGGCGCAAACAGGCGCGGTTGGCCTGGGCCAGTCCACCTGTATCGGCATCGGCGGCGACCCTGTAAACGGCACGAACTTTATCGACTGTATCGACATGTTCATGGAAGATGACGAAACCGAAGCGATCCTGATGATCGGTGAAATCGGCGGTTCTGCTGAAGTTGAGGCTTGTGAGCACTATAAGAAACTGGCGAAGAAAAAGCCGATTGCGGGCTTTATCGCAGGGGCAACAGCGCCTCCCGGTAAACGTATGGGCCATGCCGGCGCGATTATTTCCGGCGGCGATGATACAGCACCCGCCAAGATGAAAGCGATGCGCGAAGCGGGCTTCGTGGTGGCCGACAGCCCCGCGGGCCTCGGCGATGCGGTCAAGGCAGCGCTGGCGGCTTAATGCCTTAAAGCTTAAGAATACAAAAGGCCGGTTTATCCGGCCTTTTTTAATGGCTGATCATCAAGGGCTTTGAGATTATTTCTGTTTCATTGTACTCTTAACCTATGAACTTCCTCGACCAACTCACCAGACAACAGCGGACGCAGATTGTAAGCCTGCCTTACCGTGTGGGGCTGTGGATCAGCGAGAGCGATACCTCAGGCGGTGCTGAATCCGGCGCAAAGGAGATGAAGGCGCTGGCCTCTATCCTTAACGGTTATACGGAAGATGTCTTCGGCTCCGAGGTTGTGCAATACGTTATGAGCGAGACGGTGGCGCGTAAAAGCGAGTGGAAGGAGTGGGGCAAAAATCTGGACCGCGTGCCAGAGGAATGTCGCTATGTTATTTCCATGATGGAGGAGCGTGTAGATCCCAAGGAACTCAGCGCTTTCAAACAGCATCTTTTGGAGATAGGTGAAGCGGTCGCGCTGGCATTTCGCGAATACAGCACGCAGATGGCTTTGCCGGAAAAAGCTGTTACCTATGTCACTTATTATAAAGGGAAAATCGCCGCATTGTTGCAAAAGCGTCCTTACCGTTCGTTGCAACAATTCCTTAATATCAGCGCCACGGAACGCGGGGCGCTTTCTACTCTTGCGCATTCGCTTGGAACGCATTATTTCTAAGGCTGATTTAAAAAATACAGTCCGGCAAATGGACCTCCAAGCCAAGAGGAATACTTATGACACAGCCCGCCCTGAACCAGAGTTTTTTAACCGGCATGAATGCCGAATATGTCGCCCATCTTTACGGTCAGTATCTGGCCAACCACGGCAATGTGGATGCGAGCTGGCGTGATTTCTTCGCGGGTCTTCAGGACAGCGAGCTTGAGTTGCTTCAGGAATTGGCGGGGGCAAGCTGGACGCCCGAGGAAAACAAAAAATCGTCGCGCCGTTTTGACAATATGGGCGTCGGCGCGCATGTGAATGTCGAGGCGCTTGAGGGGGGTAACGACAATTACGGCAAGCGTGCGGACGATACGCTTTCCCGCGAAGACGTGCAGCGCGCGACGCTGGATTCCATCCGTGCGCTGATGCTGATCCGCGCTTACCGAGCGCGTGGGCATATGATCGCCGACCTGGACCCGCTGGGCCTGAAGCCCAAGGATTATCACCGCGAACTCGATCCCGCGCATTACGGTTTTTCGAGCGACGATTATAACCGACCGATTTTCGTCAACGGCGTTCTGGGCATGGAATACGCCACACTGAACGAAATCACGGCGGCGCTGGAGCAAACCTATTGCGGCAGTATCGGCGTGGAGTTCATGCATCTGGCCGATCCCGATGAAAAATCCTGGATACAGCAGCGTATTGAGGAGCCGCGCAACAAGACCGATTTCACCGTCAACGGCAAGCGCGCCATTCTGCAACGCCTGATTGCCGCAGAAAGTTTCGAACAGTTCCTGCACAAGAAATACACAGGCACCAAGCGCTTCGGCCTTGACGGCGGCGAGGCGCTGATTCCGGCCATCGAGCAGATCATGAAGCGCGGCGGCCAGATGGGCATGGAAGAGATCGTCATCGGCATGGCCCACCGCGGGCGTTTGAACGTGCTGGCTAACGTGATGGGTAAATCCTATACCGCGATTTTTGCGGAGTTTCAGGGGCAGTCTTCCGTACCGGACGATGTATTGGGTTCGGGCGATGTGAAATACCATATGGGGACGTCATCCGACCGCGATTTTGACGGTAACACCATTCACCTTTCGTTGACTGCCAACCCGTCTCACCTCGAATTCGTAAACCCGGTCGTGATCGGCAAGGTGCGCGCGAAACAGATCCAGCGTAACGCGGTACAGTCTGGCGCCGTTCTGCCGCTGATCCTGCATGGCGATGCGGCCTTCGCGGGACAGGGGATTACGGCGGAAACGCTTATGATTTCCGAGCTTCCGGGCTACCGCGTCGGCGGCACGATCCATATCGTGATCAACAACCAGATCGGCTTTACCACCATGCCGAAATATTCCCGCTCCGGCCCTTATTCGACGGATGTGGCGAAGATGCTGTCCGCGCCGATTTTCCACGTCAACGGCGACGACCCGGAGGCCGTGGTGCATGTTTCGCGCATTGCCACCGAGTTTCGTCAGGAATTTAAACGCGATGTGGTGATCGACATATTCTGTTACCGCCGCTTCGGGCACAACGAAGGGGACGAGCCTGCCTTCACCCAGCCGCTGATGTATCAGAAAATCGCAGGTCAGGAGACAACGCGTTCCCAATACGCCAATCAATTGATCGCCGAAAAGGTTGTTACCGAAGACGAGGCGCAGGCGCTGATTGATGAATTTAACGCCTATCTTGAGGAAGCATTTGAGGCAACCAAGAGCTACAAGCCTAATCAGGCCGATTTCCTTGGCGGTGCATGGGAAGGCATGAACGTGGCGTCGGGCGAGGACCGCCGCGGCGTTACCGCCGTTACCGCCGACGACATGCAGAAAATGGGAAAGCTTCTGACCACCGTGCCGGAAGGGTTTAACGTTAATAAGAAACTCCAGCGCGTACTGGAAGCCAAAGTGCGGATGTTTGAAACCGGCGAGGGGTTCGACTGGGCCACCGCCGAGGCACTGGCCTTTGGTACTCTGCTTCAGGACGGTTATGCTGTGCGCCTGTCGGGTCAGGATGTGGGCCGGGGCACGTTCTCCCACCGTCATGCCATCTGGTATGATCAGGAAAACGAAGAGAAATATGTACCCCTGCAGCATGTATCGGAAAACCAGCCGAAATTCGAAGCCCATGACAGCCCGCTTTCCGAGATGGCCGTGCTTGGGTTTGAGTACGGTTATTCGCTGGCCGACCCGAAAACGCTGGTGTTGTGGGAAGCGCAGTTCGGCGATTTCGCCAATGGCGCGCAAGTCATGTTCGACCAGTTTATCTCCAGCGGGGAAAGCAAATGGCTGCGTATGTCCGGCCTCACCATGCTTCTGCCGCACGGTTATGAGGGGCAGGGGCCGGAGCACTCCTCCGCGCGGCCCGAGCGTTTCCTTCAGATGTGCG
>CAYXSX010000006.1:0-111567 GCA_964467925.1 uncultured Pseudobdellovibrionaceae bacterium
AACGGGGCGTTTTTTTATTGACCGTATTGTTATGTTACGTTAATTGTCGCTATGGAAATAAATCGGAGGGGGTTATGACTGTTGATAAAAAAGCCATAGTGCACGCATTTTCAAAATTAGGCGAAGCGTTCGTACAGCCTTTTGCTAGACCTTTGGGGTTAAGAGCCGGTGTAGACAATGTAATTGGTATAACGCGCGAACGTCCTGGAATCGTTTTTCAAGGAACGCATGGGACGGAAATTAAAGCGGCAGTCTTTGATCTAGAAACTCTCCAGCCTCATGGTTTTGTAGAGGATATGCAGGTGCTTAAAGGGAACATGGTTGGTTTTCAATGTGCCCTTGAAACGGGTGCCTGCGAATTAAACGTACCTTCCGATGGGGGGCTTATTCGAATTGATCGTAGCTTTATTCAATATTTTGGTCATGAATTTAGACCTAAACTGCGCGATTTAGGAGAAAGAATTGCTGGGGGCCCCATTGCTTCTCCCTCTATCCGTCGCGTAAGCATTCAAGATGTTTTTACGTATGCAAGTGCACCCGTGCAGGCTGCGTATGAGACAATGCTGCCAGCATTTAGATCTGGTGATTTTCAGCAGATGATGGGGCGAGGCCGTGCGCTGGAGGCCACTTTAGACAGTGGTGAAACGAAAGTGCGGCAAATCATCGAAATGCAGGCGGGCATGGTGCGCGACTTTATTGAAGAAGCACAAGAAGAATACGAACAAGACTTTGTGCTAGCTTAACCCTTCACTCTTACATAACTTCCCGGCGCGGGTTCGAGGGATTTAGCGGCCTTGCGGGCCTCGATCTCTTCCCCGGTGAAGTCATTTATCCATTTTTGCCATGCCGGCCACCATGATCCTTCGCTCTGGCTGGCGCTTTCCAGCCATTGATCGGGGTCTTTCGGGGTTTTATCGGCGCTCCAGTAACAATATTTGTTTTTTGCCGGCGAATTCACCACGCCAGCGATATGACCGGAGGCGGCGAGCGTGAATTTCACGGGGCCGCCCGTAAGCTGCGTCAGGGCGTAAGTCGCCTTCCATGGCGCGATATGATCCTCACGTGTGGAAAGCATGAAGATCGGCGTTTTGATGGTGCCAAGATCGACGGGAACGCCCTTCATGGATATGCCGCCGGGCTGGGCCAATAAATTGTCGCGGTAAAGGCTGCGCAGGTAAAAACTGTGCATTTCCGCAGGCATGTTGGTGGAATCATCGTTCCAATACAAAAGATCGAAAGGAAACGGTTCGCGCCCCAGAAGATAATTATTCACTACGAAAGACCAGATCAGGTCGTTGGCGCGCAGTAGGCTAAAGGTTTTTTGCAACTCCTTTGCCTCCAAAACGCCAGAATGTTTCATGAGCTTGTCCATCATGGCGAGTTGCTGGTCGTCCATGAAGAGCTTGAGTTCGCCCGCATGTTCGAAATCGGTCAAAGCGGTGAGCATGGTGGCGGAGGCGATTTTATCTTCTTGCCCCTTCGCCTTGAGATAAGCCAGCGTTGCACTCAATAACGTACCTCCGAGGCAATAGCCGACGGCATTTACGCTGCTTTCCCCCGTCGTTTTTTCAATCTGGTTGATGGCCTCAAGCAGGCCGCTTTCCATGTAATCGTCGAAACGGGTATCCTTCAGCTTTTTATCGGGGTTCACCCATGAAATCATGAAAACCGTATGTCCCTGATCGACCGCCCATTTCACGAAGGAGTTATCGGGGCGCAGATCCAGGATGTAATATTTGTTGATCCACGGCGGAATGACCAGAAGCGGGCGTTTGAAAACCTTTCCGGTCGATGGCGCGTATTGGATGATCTGCATCATCTCATTTTGAAAAATGACATCGCCCTTGGTGGTGGCGAGGTTCTCTCCGATTTTAAAGGCCTCGTAATCGGTGGTGCTGATTTTCAAGGCGCCCTTGCCGCGTTTTAAATCCTCAATCAGGTTTTCAAAACCGTGGATCAGGTTTTTCCCACCGGTTTCTATAGTTTCGCGGATCACTTCCGGGTTTGTCATGGGGAAGTTGGTGGGCGAAAGGGCTCCGGCAAGCTGGCGTGCGGTAAAGGCCAGCTTTTCTTTTTCTTTTTCGCTTAAACCGTCGGCGGCTTGCACCGATTTTTCCATCCAGGCGCAAGTCAAAAGATAAGATTGCTTGATAAAGTCGAAGACCGCGTTTTCTTGCCACTCCGGGGCCTTGAAGCGGCGGTCGCCGTTTTGCGGTTGGACGACTTCGCCTGTATCTTCCGGTTTTTCACCCAGCATTTTCAAGGCGGCGTTTTTCCAGAGCTTGGTGAATTGCTGCCAGTATTCTGCCTGCTGGTTCCAATATTTTTGCGGATCGTTCAGGTAATCATTCATCAGGCGCGTATAGGCCTCGCGTATATTGAACGGGTCGTAATCTTGCTCAGCCAGATTTTCCGCGTAATTTTGGGCAAACTCCTGAAGGACGGGAAGTGCTTCCTCCCATGCCCGCATCATCGCTTTTTGGAATGCGACGGGATCATATGCAGGAGTGTTGGGTGAACGGTTGTCAGTTTGTTGTTTTTTTGCAGCGGTCATATCTGTCTAAACCTAATGTAATGCTTTTAAAAATATATGTAAGTTATTTTGAACAAATGGTTTTTTAAAGTGTGGGGTGGAGTATACACAAAAAAGCCGCTTGGGCATATCTCAAAGCATGGCCTTGAAAGATAAATTAAAACTTTCGTATGATGTATCAATAAAAATTTTGCGGGGGCTCCGACAGTGAATATAAAAGCGAAACTATGCATACTTTGCGTCAGCCTCGTATTGGCGGGATGCTCGTATTTTGAAAAAAACGACGAAGAGCGTATCCCTTCCGAGCCTCCGGCGGAGACCATCGATTTGACTGTGGAACATGAGTCCATGGGACCGGTTGTGAGCGAAGCACCTGCGCAATCCGAGCATCGGGTTCTGAAGCTGAAAGGCCTGTCGGCTGAGACGGCGCAAAATGTTTCATCAAGCAACGTGGAAGTCTTCAGCTATGACGACGTGATTGCGGTGGATCAGGGAACGGCTTCCGCACTCGCTGCGGCTCCCAGAATGCTTCCGCCCATCGACTCGGCCCCTGCGGAAGCGCAGAGTTTTGGCAGCAGCAGCGTAGAGATTTACCCGCTCGATGAGGCGATGCAAAACCTGTTTTCCATTGGCGGGGAAGGTTATAGCGCCGGGGTAAAGACTATGCCCGCCGCACCTGTTGAACCCGTGCAGCGCGTTATCAATTCTTTCGAAAGAACAGAAAACTCTCAACCTTCCGAGTCTTTTGAACCTTCCGGTGCGCCGCATTCTCTTGTGCCGCCGCAAGTGGAAGAGCGGGAGCTCAAGCGCGTTTATGTTCCGCTGGGCGATGGCTATAGCCTTTATTACGAACACGATGCTGTGATTCCTGCGCCCCAATATGCCGATCTTCTGGAACAACTGGGCGCGGCGAACACTCCGGCAGCCTCCAATACGCTGAGCATTGAGGGCTATGCCAGTAAGGAATCATCCATTACGGATGAAACGCAGCGCCGGATCGTCAATTTACGCATATCGATGGAACGCGCTTTTGCCGTGGCCCAGCGCTTGATGCAGGAAGGTGTGCCTTACGATAATATCCGCATCGTGGCGTGGGGTGAGGATCATCCCGCTCCGGCCCAAGGAAATATGACGCCCGAGCAGGCATCGCGGCGCGTTGAAATACTGCCGCTGCAGTAAGATTTTTTATAACGGGATTACAAGAGTATGACACAGCCATTTCGTTTGGGAATTGCGGGTCTGGGCACTGTGGGCGCAGGCGTCGTTAAAATCGTACAGGATCATGGTGACCTTCTGGCCGAACGCGCCGGACGGCCCATAGAGATCGTCAGCGTTTCGGCGCGCAGCCGCAATAAAGACCGCGGCGTAGATCTTTCCTCTTATGCGTGGGTGGACAGCCCTGAGGTGCTGGCAGACGGCAATAATATCGACGCGGTGGTGGAGATGATCGGCGGCGAAGACGGCCCCGCACTCGCACTTGCCCGTAAATCGCTGGGCAAGGGATTAAGTGTGATTACGGCGAACAAGGCCATGTTGGCCCATCACGGGTTCGAGCTTGCCACTCTGGCGGAAAATAACGGCGCGTGCCTGTCATACGAGGCCGCCGTGGCGGGGGGCATTCCGATCATCAAAGCCCTGCGCGAAGGGTTTGCCGGAAACGAAATTCAGGCCGTGATCGGCATTTTGAACGGCACATGCAATTATATCCTGTCCGAAATGCGCGAAACGGGCGCGGATTTCGCCGATGTCTTGAAAGATGCGCAGGACCTTGGATATGCCGAGGCCGACCCGGCCTTTGACATTGAGGGGATCGATGCCGGGCACAAGCTCTGCCTGCTCAGTGCGATAGCCTTCGGCACCAAACCCGATTTCGCCAATCTGCAAATCAAGGGTATTACCCAGATCAGCGCCACCGACATCGAAAAGGCAACCGAGTTGGGCTACCGCATTAAGTTGCTGGGCATTGCGCGGCGCGTGAACGGTAAGGTCCTGCAAATCCTGGAGCCGTGCCTTGTGCCGTCCTCCAGCACTTTGGGCGCGGTAGAGGGCGTGTTTAACGCCGTTCTGGTGGAGGGCGATTTCGTTAGCACCGGTCTTTCCGTCGGGCGCGGGGCCGGGGCCGGGCCGACCGCCAGCGCGGTAGTCAGCGATATTATTGACCTTGCGCGCGGTCTTAAGGTTCCCACATTCGGCATCCCTGCCAACGACCTGAAAGACCCAAGCTGGATTGATGTCGGCGAAACGATCAGCAGTTATTACCTGCGTTTGAACGTGCTGGATAAATCCGGCGTGATTGCTGATGTTTCGGCCATTTTGCGCGATCACAATATCTCTATTGAAAGCCTTATACAGCATGGCCGAGACCCTGATCAGCTCGTTTCCGTGGTCATGACCACCCATGAAACGCGCCATGCGGATATCGTGGAGGCATGTAAACAAATTCACGAATCCGGCGTAACGCTTGATGAGCCTTGTTTAATGCGGATTGAAGAGCTATAAGGTAAACGTCATTGCGAGGAGGCAAAGCCGACGAAGCAATCTAGAATTGTGCTTGTAACACTGGATTGCTTCGCTATGCTCGCAATGACGAAGTGGAAATAAAAAAGATGGAAGTACAAAATGCCCGCACAACCCAAACCTGCCAATATAGAACATCCCGAGGCCTTCATGGATAGAAACCTTGCCCTTGAAGTGGTTCGCGTTACCGAAGCGGCGGCCTTGGCCGCATCTCTGCTGGTCGGGCGCGGTGATAAGGTGGCAGCAGATCAGGTGGCGGTGGACGCCATGCGTAACGCGCTGAACTCCCTGCATATCCGCGGTCGTGTGGTGATAGGAGAGGGCGAGCGCGACGAAGCGCCCATGCTTTATATCGGCGAGGAAGTAGGCGACGGCAAGGGCCCGCGCATTGATATTGCGCTCGATCCGCTGGAGGGCACGGATATTACAGCCGCAGGGGGGCCGAACGCGCTGGCCGTTGTGGCGATGACCGATGAGGGCGGTTTCCTGAACGCGCCCGATGTCTATATGGACAAGATCGCCGTGGGCAAGGGCGTTGACCCGAAGGTGCTGGATCTGGATGCGCCCATTGGTGACGTGCTGCAAAAAGTGGCGAAAGAAAAGGGCAGCAAGGTGGAGGAGCTTATGGTCTGCATCCTCAACCGTCCGCGCCATGAACAGCTTATTTCCGATGTCCGCGCCGCCGGCGCGCGTATTACCCTGATCGGCGATGGCGACGTTTCTGCCGTGATCGCCACGACCGAGCCAGATACGGGGATCGACCTTTATGTAGGTAACGGCGGCGCGCCGGAAGGGGTCTTGGCCGCTGCGGCTCTGCAATGTATCGGCGGCTCCATGCTCGGGCGTTTGAAATTCCGCAATAACGATGAAATCGCCCGCGCCGAAAAATGGGGCATCAGCGACCGCGATAAAATCTACACTACCGACGAACTGGCCAAACCCGGCAACGTCATGTTTGCCGCTACGGGCGTAACTGACGGCACCATGCTGCGCGGTGTGCGCCGCTCTGCGGGCGGGGCAAAAACCTCATCCATCGTCATGCGCTCCAAATCCGGCACCGTGCGCCGGATTGAGGCAACGCATAATTTCAAGCGCAAAGACTGGATTTAGGCTTTTTGAACCACGAAAATCACGAAACGGCACGAAATAATATAAAAAACTTCGTGTTCTTCGTGGCTTTCGTGGTTAAATTTATTTTATGTCCGATTCATTTTTAGAAAAATCCCTTAACAAATCCCGCTGGGTGGTGCCGCAGGCACCTTTGGATGAAATCGAAAAAATCGCCCGCGCCCACGATGTGCCGGAGATTGTCGCCCGCATTTTGGTTCAGCGCGGTATCGGGGCGAGCGAGGTGGCGGCTTTCCTGAACCCAACGCTGAAGGATCATTTTCCCGACCCGTTTACGATGGCGGGCATGGAGGGGGCGGCGGAGTATCTGGCGCAAGCTATTAGTGCCAAACGATCTATCGCCATTTTCGGCGATTTCGACGTGGACGGAGCGACGTCTTCGGTGCTGCTTTACCGTTTCTTAAAGGCCTGCGGGCTTGATGCGCCGATCTATATTCCCGACCGCCTGTCCGAAGGGTACGGCCCTAATATTGGCGCTTTGCAAACCTTGAAAGATCAGGGGGCGGAGATTGTGATTATGCTCGATTGCGGCACGACGGCCTTCGATACCGTACAGGCAGGCCGCAATATGGGGCTGGAGATCATGATCATCGACCACCACGAGGCGGAGGATAAACTGCCCGCCGCGAACCATGTCATCAATCCGAAACGCAAGGACGATACTTCCGGACTTGAAATGCTCGCCGCCGTGGGTGTGACCTTTATGGTTTGTGTGGCGGTAAATAACAAGTTACGCGCCGCCGGAGCGTTTTCGGGTCAAAATGAACCGCCCTTAAAAGATTGGCTTGATATCGTCGCGCTGGGAACGGTTTGCGACATGGTCCCGCTGATCCATGTGAACCGCTTGCTGGTGCGTGCCGGGTTTGCACGCATGCAGAAAACGGATAATACGGGGCTTAAGGCGCTGATTAATGTTTCGCGCGTGACGGGGGCGTTAACGCCCTATCATGCCGGGTTCGTGCTGGGGCCGCGCATCAATGCGGGTAGCCGCGTGCACAAGGCCGATCTGGGCGCGAAGCTGCTTTCGACCGATGATCCGGAAGAAGCGAAAAATATCGCCTGGACGCTGAATGACTGTAACGATCATCGCAAGGATATTCAGGCCGAAATGGAACGCGCCGCGATTGAAATTGTGGAAGCGCGCGGGCTTGACCGTCATGCGGCGATCATCGTGAGCCTTGAAGATGGTCATCCGGGTCTGAGCGGGCTTGTCGCCGGACGGCTCAAGGAAAAGTACAAAAAGCCGTGCTGCGTGGTGACCTATGCGCCCGCGCTTGATACCGGAGAGCGGGAAGGGCGCGGTTCCGGGCGCTCCGTTTCGGGGGTGCATATTGCGCAGGCTTTTATCGATGCGCGCGCGGAAGGGCTGTTGGAAAAGGGCGGGGGCCATGCCATGGCGGGCGGGTTTACGATTGCGCCGGACAAGCTGGAGGAATTTGCCGCATTCATGCAGGGTCATATCGCGCGCCAGCTGGAATCACAGGAAACGACCGTGGAAACGTCCGTTGATGCGTTGTTGAGCGTGCGCGGATGCACGCCGCAGATCGTCAATATGATCCAGAACCATATCGGCCCGTTTGGTCAGGAATTCGATGAACCGCTTTTCGTGTTGCAAAATGTGCGCATTCACGACGCGGGCGTGGTGGGTGAAAATCACGTACGCCTGATGGTCGGCGACTGGGAAGGGGGATCGCGCATGAAGGCGATGGCGTTTAGGGCATCGGATACGCCCATGGGCGAGGCGCTCTTAAAGGGTGGCACCCGCGCTTTTCACTTATTAGGGACGCTTAAAATCGATAACTGGAGTGGGCAGGAAAAGGTGGAAATGCACATTAAGGATGCGGCTTTCGCGCAAGTGCAGGATCAAAAACTCGCTGTATAAATTAGATGTCTACCAGGATATGGCCGTTTTATAGCGCAAGGATATGTTACTGTCATCGGTGCCGGCGGACATTTTGAGTTGAAAGCCCTCAATGCGGCCCACGAAAGGCATGTAATCGCTTTTGAAGGTAAGCTTGCTGTCTTCGCCCACCATGGCTTTCAGTTCTCCGCCTTTGATCTTGCCGATTAGGGGCAAGGAATCCACCGTATAGGTAAGGCCTCTGTTCCTTCGGTCAACCCGCAAATCTTCAAAGTAAACATCAACGTCACCGTCAATAACATTCCATGTGTATTTCAAGGATTTGCTGTACGGAATTTCTTCCATTAGTCTGTCGACGAAATCATCGCCATCGGATTTGAAATCTTTCTTGGGCCTAGTTTTATTGGTGTCGGCGTTTTGGGAAGAGCTATCCTGACCGGAAGCGTTCTGAACGAAGCTTGCCATGAAACAGATTACAACGGCAACGGCGAATCCGCCTTTTATAGTCATAATGTATATTATACCAGAAAACTATCCGGGTGCGCCACTTTAATTACGCTGCAACGCAATGTGAGAGCGGGTTTCCGGGTTTTGTGTTTTTTATTGACATAAAATAAAAACCTTTGTATTAATATGTGCTATGGCAACTACACTTACAACAGAGCAAAAGCAGTCTGCTGCACATTTTACAGAAACTCAGGCGCGGGTGGCTGCCGCCTTTATAGCATCCTGTTTTATTCCTGATGAAGCATGGGGAAACGCAGAAGAAAGAGATTCTTTGAAAATCAGAATCTATGAAAGTCTTAGTGAAAAAGTTATTCAGGCTGTCAGAGATGCGCAAAGATTTGGTCCTTGTCCCTTAACCAACCCGCGAGAAATTGGATTATCCTATTCAACTGATTATGGCCTACCTTCGGCTATCATTCATGAGGCTATAAGAGAGGCAGGCTATGACCACGGCTTGCATTCAAAATCTTTTGGACCGGTTAAAACAGTAGCTGTTAATCTTACAGTGACGGGAGATGTATGGGCTTTTGTTACAGACGCCGCGCCGATCAAAATGTATAGTATCGCCGATGGTGTAAATCTACAAATCGGCAGTTCTTGGCACGGAATTGTTACATCCGCGTACAAGTCAGGAAGGCAGGATACTCCTGAAACAGCCGGTCAACCTGATTATATATTAACTTAAAGAAGCTTGCCTTTAGAGATGCAAGGGGCGTATAACCTCTTCAGCAGCCGGTCGCAGACCTTACCCGGCTTTAGAACCAAAACAAGGAAAGCTTATAAATGAAGACCCTAGTAGTTTGCTCCGGCGGACTGGATTCCATCACATTGGCATATAAAGTGGCACAGGAGCGCGAGCTTCTTGGCCTTGTGTCATTCGATTACGGTCAGCGCCATAAAAAGGAATTGCAATTCGCCGCCAAGACTGCAACGCATTTCGGCGTGTTTCATGAGATCATCGATATATCCGGCATCGGCGCGAAACTGACAGGCTCGGCCTTGACCGACGACGTTACGGTGCCGGACGGCCATTATGCCGAAGAAACCATGCGCATCACGATTGTTCCCAACCGCAACGCCATTATGCTGACGATTGCTTATGGTCTGGGTGCGTCAAAAGGGGCGCAAGCGATCGCAACGGCGGTTCATGGCGGGGATCATTTTATTTATCCCGATTGCCGCCCGCCGTTTATAAAGGCGTTTGATCAGATGCAGAAATATGCCTTGGCGGGCTATGCGGATATCGAACTCTATACGCCGTTCCTGCAAAAATCCAAGGCCGATATAGCGGCGGAGGGTGCGAGGCTTGGCGTTCCGTTTGTCGATACATGGTCATGTTACAAGGGCGGTGATATCCATTGCGGGCGTTGCGGTACATGTGTGGAGCGTCAGGAGGCGTTTTACGATGCAGGCGTGGAAGACCCGACCGTTTACGAAGATACGGCTTTTTGGCAAAAAGCCGTGGCAGATCATAAGGCGCGTCAGAATGTTTAGAATTACCAAGGAATATCACTTCTCAGCCTCGCATCAGCTTCACGGCCTTGCAGACGATCACCCTTGCGCGCGTTTGCACGGGCATAATTATATTGTGCGCGTGGAATTGTCCTCTGCCGAGCTCAATGAAACAGGATTTGTGCGTGATTACCGCGAGCTTGATGATCTTAAAATCTATATTGATGAAAAAATTGACCACCGTCATTTGAATGAGGTGCTTGGCGATGATGACACGACAGCGGAAAAGCTGGCGAAGCATTTCTATGATTGGTGCAAATCGCGCTGGCCGGAAGTTAGTGCTGTCAGCGTTTCCGAAACGCCCAAGACATGGGCGGAGTATAGGCCGTGAAAAAACTAACTATAACACTGTCGTCATCCCGTTGGCATGAGGGCCGAAAGGCCCGAATTTGCACTAACGGGATCCACGTGTCAGCCAGCTTCGCTGGCTGTCTTTATGGATTCCGGCTGTTTAAGCTCGCTTACGCTCGCCGCCGGAATGACGGGTAGGGGGAACCATGACCGACCTTATCCGCATCAGCGAAATTTTCGGCCCGACCATTCAGGGGGAGGGGGCCCTGATCGGCAAACCTACCGTGTTTGTCCGCACGGGTGGCTGTGATTATCGCTGTAGCTGGTGTGATACGCTTCACGCCGTTGACAGCGAATACCGCCACGAATGGAAACCTATGAGCGCCGAAGAGGTTATGACGCGTGTAGAAGAGTTATCTGGTGGAACGCCGCTTACAGTCTCTCTCTCCGGCGGTAATCCGGCAATCCAGCCTTTGGGCGATCTGATCGCGCTTGGCCACGAGAAAGGGTATAAATTTGCTCTGGAAACGCAAGGGTCGGTGGCGCAAGATTGGTTCAATGATCTTGATGTGCTCACTTTGAGCCCTAAACCACCCTCCAGTGACATGAAAACGGATTGGAGCAAGTTCGATGAATGTCTTAAGAGCGCCGGAAAAAACACTGAAATAGCATTGAAAATTGTTATTTTTAATCAAGCCGATTATGATTATGCGCGTCATGCGGCTTCCCGTTACCCCGATCTCGCTCTATATCTGCAGCCGGGCAATCATAAGGTTGAAGGATCGCCGGATATGGGCGCTCTTCATGAGCGTCTTGAATGGCTCGCGGAGCGAGTTGGCAAAGATAAATGGTTTAATGTGAGCGTGTTGCCGCAGCTACATGTGATGATCTGGGGTAATAAAAGAGGCGTTTGAAGTTGGTAAAATGTCATCCTGAGTGTAGGCACGAAGTGCCGAAGTCGAAGGATCTCATGTTAATAGAGGAGATACTTCCACTCCCCCGGATTTAATCCGGGGTCGGTCAGGATGACGATTAGAAAGGGAAATGAATTATGGGTGACGATATATATAAAAACCTGACACAGCTTGGCGGCAAGACGCCGTTACCGGAAAGTCCGGAGAAGGCTGAGCTGGAACGTGTGCCCAATCCGCAAAAGGACGTCGATTATAACGTACGTTTTGTTTGCCCTGAATTTACTTCCCTTTGTCCCATTACCGGCGCGTCGGATTTTGCCCATATTGTGATTGATTATGTGCCGGGTGATTGGCTGGTAGAAAGCAAATCCCTGAAACTTTATCTGGGATCATTCCGCAATCACGGCGCTTTCCACGAAGATTGCACAATCTCGATTGCGCGTCGTATAGCAGAGTTTACCAAAGCCAAATGGTTGCGAATTGGCGGGTACTGGTATCCGCGCGGCGGTATTCCGATTGATGTTTTCTATCAAACGGGCGAGCAGCCGGAAAATGTCTGGATCCCCGAACAAGATGTTGCGTCTTATCGCGGGCGCGGATAGATTGCTGCGATGAAACACGCCGCCAAAATCAAGCACACGCAAAAATGGCTGAATTCCGCGATTATTCTCTCGGAAGCCAGTCATATATTCTGCTGTGTTTTACCCACGGTTTTCAGCATTATGAGCTTATTGGCGGGGTTTGGCATGATCGGCGCGATGCCATATTGGCTGCAATCTGTGCATGATACGATGCATCATTGGGAATTGCCGATGATCGGTATGGCGGGGACGGTCATTGCTCTGGGCTGGATATTAAACTGGGTGACTTTGAAGCTGGACGCACATTCCGAGCATTGCCATCACGGCGGCTGTACGCCCAAGAAAAAGAAAAGTGCGAACCTTATTCTCAAGGCGGCGACTGTCTTGTTCATGGTAAACCTTGTGATTTATTTTGGCTTTCACCGTAACCCGCATGTTCATGAAATGCTCGATGAGGCTCCTGTTGAACTAGAGCATCATCACGATCATTAATCTTCAATAAACTCAAGGCTGCCGTCTTTGTCGATGCGGCGGTAAAAGCAGGTGTCCCGGCCTGTGTGGCATGCCCCTTGTTTGCCGCGCAACTCTACGATAGCCAGTAAACAATCTTGATCGCAATCTGTGCGTAATTCCACCAGGCTTTGAATTTGGCCGCTTGTCGCGCCTTTATGCCAAAGCTCATTACGGCTGCGTGACCAGTAAACCATTTCCTCAAGCTCTAAGGTTTTGGCAAGGGATTCCTCATTCATATATGCAACCATAAGTGTCTGACCCGATTTTGCATCTTTTGTGACGCATGTAATTAGGCCATTATCATCGAATTTTGGTTTAAACTCAGTTGTTTCTTCTAAAGTCTTCATATCTTTTCTCAAATGCATCCCAGATGGCTTCTTCGCATTTCATACCGTCAAATTCGTAAATTTGCTGAAGGCCCGTCGGGGATTTAGGGTTAATTTCCGTGACTTTGCCGCCGATCACATCCAGTCCGACAAAAACGAGGCCGCGCCTTATAAGCTCAGGCTTAAGGATAGTGCAGATTTCACGTTCGCGGTCTGTGATCTCGGCTTTGGCAGCCTTACCGCCCTGCGCCAGATTAGCGCGAGAGTTTTCATCTTTGGGAATGCGGTTAAGCGCCGCGATCGGCTCGCCTTCCACAACGATAATGCGTTTGTCGCCTTGCGATACGGCGGGTAGGAACTCCTGAATGACAAACGGCTCGCTATGCTGAGCACTCATGTCTTCATAAACGCGCATCAGATCATCAGAGGTTTTGATGCGGTGAATATCATTACCGCCGAAACCGTTGAGCGGCTTGATAATGATATCGCCTTCATCCTCAAAAAACTCACGAATTTGTTCCAGATCGCGGGTGATTAATGTTTTGGGGGCAAGGTCGGGATAATGCGTAATCAGCATCTTTTCCGGGCTTTCCCGTACGCCTTTAGGGTCGTTCAAAATGAGCACCTTTTGCGACACGTGATCGAGCAAATGCGCCGCGGCGTTATAAGAAAGAGGATCGTTAAAATCGTTACGCATCAGTATCATATCAAATGATAATAATGTTTCACGTGAAACGTCGCCAAGCTTATAATGCGACCCTTCGTTGCGGCTGAATTGCACCGGAGATACAGTAGCGCTCAGAATTCCTCCTTTTAAAGCAAGGCTTTGCGCGTTGTAATAGAATAGATCATAGCCGCGCTTTTGCGCCTCCAGCGCTATAACAAAGGTGCTATCCTTTTTGTAATTCAGCCCGGCGGGCGGGTCCATCTGAAGGGCGATGCGCATAAGGGGAAACTCTGGCTCTATCTATTGATTTCTCTAATGTTTTACTATATTACGCTCTAAGATATATCTTTGGACATATCAAAGACAACCATTCAATGAACTGAAATATATGAAATTTAAAGATTTAGGCTTAAGTGAGGAATTACTTCGAGCCATTGAAGATTGCGGCTATACCACGCCGACACCGATACAAGAACAAGCCATACCCCATATTTTGATGACCCGCGACCTTGTGGGGCTTGCCCAGACAGGCACCGGTAAAACGGCGAGCTTTACCCTGCCCATGATTGAAATCCTGGCGGGCGGTCGTGCCAAGGCGCGCATGCCGCGTTCGCTCATTCTTGCGCCCACGCGCGAGCTGGCGGCGCAGGTTTCGCAGAACTTTGATACCTACGGCAAATATCACAAACTCTCTATGGCTCTGCTGACCGGCGGAACATCGATGGACGAGCAGGTGAAAAAGCTTGAACGGGGCGTGGACGTGCTTATCGCCACGCCGGGGCGTTTGCTCGATCTTTTTGAGCGCGGTCGCATTTTGTTGAACGATATTAAAATCCTAGTGATCGACGAAGCCGACCGTATGCTGGACATGGGCTTTATTCCCGATATCGAGAAGATTGTTTCTCGTTTGCCGTTCACGCGCCAGACTTTGCTGTTTTCCGCGACCATGCCGTCGGAGATTAAAAAGCTGACGGCCAAATTCCTGACCAATCCGCGCGAAGTTTCTGTCGCACCCCCCGCATCGCCCGCCAAAACGGTGGAGCAGTTTATCGTTTGGGCGGATAAGCGAAAGAAACGTGAGATACTGGATCAGATTATCCAGAACGAAGATGTGAAAAATGCCTTCATTTTCTGTAACCGCAAGCGTGACATCGGCGAGCTGACGCGTTTCCTTCAGGGCCGGAATTACGCCGCCAAGGAAATGCACGGCGACATGGCGCAAAGTGCACGCACCAAAACACTGGAAGAATTTAAGGCAGGCGAGGTTGCCCTGCTGGTTTGTTCCGACGTGGCGGCGCGCGGCATTGACGTGCAAGGGCTTTCTCATGTGCTGAATTATGATGTGCCGATGAGCGCAGATGATTACGTGCACCGTATTGGCCGTACAGGCCGCGCCGGGCAAAAGGGCCGGGCATGGATGCTGGCGACAAAGGACGAGACAAAATATGTCGATGCGATCGAAAAGCTGATCGAAAAGAAAATCACCGTTAAAAAAGTGGGGAATCTTTCGGCCAGCCGTCCGGAGGAAGAGGATGGCGCGGAGCGGGAAGACAGATCGTCCGCCCGCCGCGGCAGCATCCCGAAAGACCGAAATGACAAGCCGCGGGATAATTCGCCGCGTGAAAGAGATTCCGGAAAGCTCGCAGAAACAGAGAGAAAAGAAGATCGTAGAGCGCAAAAATCATCCGCTACCCATAGTCAGGAACGTGACTCAGCCGGGTTTGGGGACGATGTTCCCGCTTTCTTTGCGAAGAAGTAAAAAACCTCAATAAAAGCTGTTATTTGTCGTGATTGAAACGGGCGCGGGCGATAGACAAAGCCCGTTATCTGTCCTATGCTCGGCTCTTTCCAAACTGAAAGAGTAACCGGAATATTCATGGCCCGTAACCCGTTCAATAGACAGAGGAAAAGCCCCTTTGCGCCTTCCGGGATTATCGCGCCGCTTTCCTTCTGCGCCGCCTGTTGTTTTCCGCTTCCGGTCGGAGCGCAGCTATTAACAGGAAACTGGGATATTCCCACCCCTGTCCAGCAAGAGGCGTTACTGGTCGCCGAGCAAAATCGTGCGCAGGAGGAATTGGCAAGAGCCGTCAGGGAGGAAAATTTGGTGCCGGAGCACAAGCCCGAACAAACTTTGCGCGAGGAGAATTTTTCGCAAGAAGGCCAGCGCGCCCGAAATTTCGAAGAGATTATCGCCCAGCCCGTTTCCCTGACTTCCCCCGAACAAAAACCCGCCCCGATTAAACTCAAACCGCCGCCGATGGAACGCAAAGGTGCTGCCCGTAAGGAAGAAGATGCCGACGAACTGGCGCAAGAGCCCGTGGATTTACAGGCCGATGAGCTTTCTTATGACGAGGAAGGGCAGGTCGTTGTCGCGCGGGGTAATGTCGTTCTGAAACAGGCCGGGCGTATATTGAAAGCGGAAGAAATTCGTTACCGCCTGGCTGAAGATAGAGTGGTGGCGACGGGGAATGTTTCCCTGACCGATGTGAACGGAGATGTACATCTGGCCGAACAGGTGGAGTTTCAGGATCAGCTTAAAAACGGATTTGTTAACGGTTTGCGGTCTTTCCTTTTGGACGGTTCGCGTTTTTCGGCAGAAAAGGGCGAGCGATACAACGCCACTAAAACCATCATGCGCGATGCGCGTTATACCCCGTGTCAGGCATGCAGCGCGGCGGATCTGGACGAAGAGCCGTTATGGCAGATCCGCGCGGCCAAAGTCACCCATAACGAGCTTGAACACCGCATTTCCTATAACCACGCGCGGTTTGAGGTTTACGGTGTTCCGGTAGCTTATACGCCGTATTTTTCGCATCCCGACGGAACGATCGACCGCAAGAGCGGGTTTTTGGCGCCTTCTTTCGGTTATAAAAGCGATCTTGGTGCGTTCATGGAAAATGAATTTTACTGGGCCATCGCGCCGGACATGGATGCGACCATGGGCTTGACCTATTTCACAGATGTCGATCCGCTGGCCACGGCGGAGTGGCGCCAGAGATGGGATAATGCGGAAGTTAAATTGAGCGGGGGGCTAACCAATTCCGACCGCAATGATGGCGATGACCGTGATGATGAAGATTTACGCGGTCATTTGCTGGGTGAAGGTTTATGGGATATCAACAATAAATGGCGCGCCGGGTTTAATCTCGAACATGCTTCGGATGACCGATATATGCGCGAATATGATTTCAGCAGCGAAGACGTGCTGGAAAACGAAGTTTACGCCGAGCGTTTTTCAGGGCGTAATTATGCAGTTGGTCGCTTGCTATCCTTTCAGGACATCCGGACGAGCGACGCGCAGCAGGATCAGCCGGACGTATTGCCCGAATTTATCGCGAGCTTTATGGGCGAACCCGGGGATATGCCGGCAATTGGTGGAAACTGGACGCTTGATACGTCTTTCCTCGGTTTACAGCGGGCTGGGGACGAGCAGGATGTAAACCGGTTCAGCGCCATGGCGGGATGGCACAGACGCCTGATTTCCGATTATGGGCTGGTGACGAATATCGATACGACCTTGCGCGGGGATTTTTATAATGCGCGCGACCGCGATGTTGCCGGGTTCGGGTCAGGCCGCAGCAGGGATACAACCGAGGGGCGTTTCTTCCCGCAGGCTAATGTTCAGGCGAGCTACCCCATGGTTAAGGCTTCGGAGACATACCAGACAACAATCGAGCCGATTGTTTCTTTAACCGCCGCGCCAAACATCGATGTAAACGACAATATTCCGAATGAGGACAGTCAGGACGTGCAGGTTGATGCCAGCAATATTTTCGAGCCCAACCGTTTCCCGGGCCTGGACCGCGTAGAGGATAAATCACGTGTTACATACGGTATGAAAACGGGTGCATACGGGTATGACGGTTCTCACCTCGATCTGTTTTTAGGACAAAGCTATAGGCTGGATGATGACGATAATCCGTTCCCTGAAGGGTCGGGCCTGTCGCGGCAGAATTCGGATTTTGTGGGTCAGGTATCCTCTACATATAAAGACATCTATAATCTGGATTACCGCTTCCAGTTAGACAGCAGCAGTCTTGCCTCCCAACGGCATGAAATCGATGTAAGCGCGGATTGGAAGAAATTTTATATCGGTTCACGCTATTTGTTTGCCAAAGCGCTTGGCGGCACGGCGATTGATGAAAGCCGGGAACAGGCAAGCGCAGGAATCGGGTACTATTTCACGCCGGAATGGCGCGGTCGACTGGGCGCGGTGGAAGATTTAGGGGAAGACGCAGGATTGCGCGAGGCCTATGCGGGGCTGGACTATTTCGGGCAATGTATGTCGTGGAGCGTCACGGCGGAACGTAATCTGACAGATGAATCTTCCGGCGAAAGTTCGACCGAGGTGATCTTCCGTATCGGACTTAAGAATTTGGGCGAATTCGAAACTTCTGACTTGCGCCGTTCTTCCACATGCGACTAAGCTGTTTAATCTGCTCATAGTAATGCAAAAGGCTATATTACTTGATTAACCTGACCATCGATCCTGTGTTCCACATGTGGTTTGTGCTGGCGTTGACCGTGCTGGCTGTGGTTTTGTTCATCCGGGAAAAAGCGCCGCTTGAGATTACAAGCGTGGTCCTGCTGACCATTTTACTGGTTTTCGGTCAGATATTTCCGATTTTGGATGAGGATGGAAAAAATGCCCTGGGGGCGGCGGCTCTTTTGGCCGGGTTTGCCAATCCGTCTTTGATTGCGGTGCTTGCCTTGCTTGTAATGGGGCAGGCGATTATTCACAGCGATGCGCTCCACGCCGTCACAAATATGTTCCTGCGTAATTCCCGAAAATATGCATGGGTATGCATTATAGGCATTTTGCTTTTTGTCACGCTTATGAGTGCGTTTTTGAATAACACGCCGCTGGTAATTATCGTGATTCCCATTATACAGGCGCTGGCCAAATCCACCGGTATGTCGGACAGCCGCCTGATGATTCCGTTAAGTTACGTCGCCATTCTTGGCGGCATGATGACGTTGATCGGATCGTCTACCAACCTTCTGGTGTCCAGCACGATGGCGGAGTTGGGTTTCAAACCGTTAGAGTTTTTCGATTTTTTCGTGCCCGGCGCTATTCTGGCGGGAATAGGGTTTGCCTATGTCGTTTTGGTGGTGCCGCGCATTCTTTCCGACCGTGCGCGTATGTCAAAGGGGCTGGTGGATGATGAAAAAGAGTTTGTGGCGGAAATGGATATCGCTGCAGACAGCAAGCTGATCGGAATGGAGTGCAAGCAGGGTCAGTTTCCTGAGCTTTATAATCTGAATGTAAAATTGATCCAGCGCGGCGGGCATTTGATCTTGCCGCCGTTCGAAGGATATAAAATCGAGGCGGGCGATATTATGATTGTCGCGGCCTCGCGCGATTCCCTGACCGAAATCCTGTCAAAACACCCCGGTTTCTTGCTTTCCGAAGAAGAAGAGGCACTGATCGAAACTAAAAAATCATCGGAAGAAGGGGAAAACGCTCCGGTCGACGAGGCCAAGTCGGCGGAAACGCGTGTGCTGGCGGAGATCATGATCACCCCCGCTTCGCGCATGCTGGATATGACGCTCGATCATGCCAATTTCGAGCGCCAGTTTGGCACGATTGTTCTGGGTATTCAGCGCCGCGCGCGCGTTGTGCGCCGCCGTCTGGGGCGTATAAGGCTGGAGCCGGGCGACGTTCTTCTGGTGGCGGGGGAGCGCAGTAATGTAAACGCCTTGCGCGATAACACCGACTTTATCGTGCTTTCGGGCTCCAAACGGGACATGCCCGTGCCGCGTAAAGCGCCCGTGGCCATCGGCATATTTATTTGCGTGGTCGCTATGGCGGGCCTGAATATTCTTTCTATTCCCGTCGCGGCCATCGCGGGTGCGGTGATGATGATTATCACGGGTTGTCTGAATATCCGTCAGGCAACACGCGCTATAGACCGTAAGATTTTCATTCTTGTCGGCTCGATGCTCGCGCTCGGTTCGGCAATGCAGGCGACTGGCGGCGCACATTTTTTGGCCGAAAGTATTCTTTCTCTGCCGTTTGCCAATACGGCGTTTGTTGTTACTTCACTCTTGTTCATTCTCGTGGCGCTGGCGACAAACGTTCTGACCAACAATGCTTGCGCAATTCTGTTTACGCCAATTGCGATGAATCTGGCCGAGAGCATTCCGTTGCCTGAAGGGGCGACGCATGATTTAAGTTTCATTTTTGCCGTGACTGTTATTTTTGCGGCGAATTGTTCATTTGCTTCGCCCATCGGGTATCAGACCAACTTGCTGGTCATGGGGCCGGGGCATTACCGTTTCCGCGATTTCATCAAGGCGGGCGTGCCGTTGATGCTCATTATGTGGGCTGCATATACGGCGATCGCGCGTTATTATTTCGGGCTTTAATTATTCAGCAAGCATAGCGGAAAAGATGGCGGGTAGGGAGGCTTTGAACCGTAAATCGATGGCCACGGGCCGTCCGGCGAATTGATCGGGGTTGTGCCCCTGAGCGGTCAGGATCACATCGACCTCGCCGGTCGGATCGCCGCTAAGCTTTATTTCAAAATCGTCATAGTGATAATTGCTAAGGGCCGCACGCGTGGCTTCGCGGCGTAAATCGTCACCGCTCAAGAACGCGGGCATGGTTTCAGGTGTGAATTTCAACACTCCCTTGCCTTGCGCGCGTAGCACTGCATCTTTAATCACCACGCGTTTGTTTTCCAGCGCGAGGGGCAGGGCGCCCTGCATTTTTCCGCTCATGCTTAAGCCCTGTTTTTTCATGGCGGCGGAGAGTTTTGAAAGGTCCAGATCGATAATCGTGACCATTGCCTGTTTTTTATTCGGATTTTCCGCCTTGAACATGCCGCCCAAAAGTGCGACCTGAAGATCATGAATAACAGGCGCGGAACCCATTTTATGCGAGACGGTGGCGTTGCCTCTCTGGCTTATATCTTTGGCAAGCGGAAGGGCGAAGGTCACAGTGACGGGTTTTGCGGTTTCGGGTTTTTGAAGGCTTTGATAAGCGAAGCTGCCCCCCACCTTTTCAAAACGCCAGTTGCCGTAGCGCCAGACTCCATCGCGTAAACGGATGTTAAGACTGCCGTCCAGCGGGGCGGATTTTTCTTCCTGAGAAAAATCCCCCGACACGATCATGGTGCCGTGAAAAAACATATCTGTGACCTGCGCCAGCATTGCGGGCTCCATCGTGAACTTTCCCTTCAGTGTTCCGTTTTCAAGGCGGCTCATCGAGCCATCGATATTAAAGTTGCCGTCCTTATCGCTTAAGGTGAATGCAAAGAATTTTTTATCCGGCGTTTCAAGATTGATGGTGGGGCCTTCTATGCTTTCCAGCCATTGCGGGGGGGTGGAGAAAAACTCCATGCCGTGCTGGTTGAGGTAGTCCCTGATCTGGGAGGTGCGCGGGGCATGAAAACTGGTGCTTAAATTCCCGTTATGCCAGGTAAGGCCCGCCTCGATTTCTTCATGACCCAGCGCACTGCCGCTGGCAAAAACGCTAAGCGGGGTCTGCGTGTCGGGCTGGTCGATGCTGATATTCGCGTCTTGCCAGGGGATGCCGTACAAATTCGCCGCGCCCGCCGTAAGCTGGGCATGAAGGATACGTACCGGGCCGGGGGTGAAAATGGCACTCGCTGTTCCGGCGACGCGCGAGACTTTCACCGGAGCAAGGTCCCATTTGCCGCTGAGCACTTCTACATCAAGCTGTGCCTCCTGTGGGTTTATGATCCGGCCCAGAATTTTGGCGTCCATGTTAAATTGCTTTTGCGCGCTGTTTACACTGAAGCTTACCGTGCGCGTGCCGTCATCCTGACGCAGAATTTCCCCATCGAAATTAATCAGGATGCCGCCAAGGCGACTGGAAAATAAATCGATCTTGCCACTTTTAAATTCTATGCGGGAAACGGGAGCTTTATAAAGCAGCGCAAGAATTTCTTCGTTTTGAATGCCTGAGAGCTTTATTTGGCCGTCATTTTCTAATGTGGCGGTAAGATGCATGCCATTGACGATGATTTTTGGCAGACCGGGGTTGAGCGCGTCGCGCCAAGTATAGGGCACGTTGATGCGTTGGATGACGCTGAAACCCTCTTCATCGAAACTGAGATTGGTCAGGTAAAGTGCGTTATTTTTCAAGCGTGCTTTGATGTCTTGCGGGTTGTAAAAACCCCATTCCCGTACAAACGCGCGGGCGGAGGTTTCCACACGGTAAGGTAAAATACCAAGTGCGGCGTAGGCGAGTACACCGAACAACATCAGGCCCGAGAATAAAAATACATACCGTTTTTTCATTGCGGAAAGACAATAGGGGAGAATGAGAGGGGCGTCTATCCCTCTTCCTTGTCATCCCGACCGGAGCGCGTCAGCGCGTAGTGGAGGGATCCCATTTTGTTAAGGCCAGATCCCTAGACTTCGCTCGAGATGACGGGAGAACAAAACGGCTTAAACGTCGATATCTTGCGCGAATTCGGCGTTGTCCTGAATGAACTTGAAACGTGCATCGGCGTTTTTACCCATCAGGCGGTCGACCAGATCGTCGATTTCGGCCACGGCGCTGGCGGGCGGCGTTTCCAGATCGTCCTCAAGTTCGGAGGTTAGGCCGAGCGCGGCGATGGCATCGGGCAGGCTGACGCGGATCAGGGTGCGGCTTGAGGGTTTCATGGTGGTTTCTTTGAGCTGCGCCGCGGGCATTTCGCCAAGGCCCTTGAAGCGGGAAATATCCACCTTGCCCTTGCCCTTGAACATGGTTTCCATCAGCTCATTCTTATGTTCATCGTCGCGGGCGTAAGCACTTAAGTTGCCGCTGACCAAGCGGTAAAGCGGGGGCATAGCGAGATAAAGATGGCCCTTTTCGATGAGCTGGCGCATATGGGTATAGAAAAATGTGATCAGGAGCGAGGCAATATGCGCGCCGTCCACGTCGGCATCGGTCATGACGATGATGCGTTCATAACGCAGTTTTGACAGATCGAAATCTCCGCCCGAGCCGGTACCCATCGCCTGAATAAGGTCCTGAATTTCCTGATTGGCACGAATTTTATCTTTGGTCGCGCTGACCACGTTCAGGATTTTACCGCGCAGAGGGAGGATCGCTTGCGTTTCGCGGTTACGCCCCTGTTTGGCAGAGCCGCCCGCGCTGTCGCCCTCGACGATGAAAAGTTCAGTATCTTCGGCGTTCTGGCGCGAACAATCGGCGAGCTTGCCGGGAAGGCGGAGTTTGCGCGTGGCGCTTTTGCGGGCCATGGCGCGGTCGTCGCGGCGGCGCAGGCGTTCTTCGGCGCGGTCAATCAGGGTATCGATCAGCTCATTGCTTGCCATCGGATTGTCGGACAGCCAGTGGTCGAAATGGTCCTTGATCGCGACATCGACCCAGCGGGACACTTCGGGGGAGGCTAGTTTTTCTTTCGTCTGACCCTGAAACTGCGGTTCGCGGATGAAAACGGAGAGAAGCACGGCCGCACCGTTCATAATATCGTCGGCGGTAATCAGCGAAGTTTTCTTTTTACCCGTCATTTCGCCGTAGGCGCGGATGCTGCGTGAAAGCGCGCTGCGAAGTCCGGCCTCGTGTGATCCGCCCTGCGGCGTTGGTACGGTATTACAATAGGAATGCGAAAACCCCTCGCCATCCTTGGGCCATGTCACGGCGAATTCAACGCGGCCCTGATTTTCGGGCAGGGGGGCTTTGCCGTTGAACGCGGCTGGCACGATGGTGCGGCGTTCTTTAAGTGACGCCTCAAGAAAATCCAGCAAACCATTGGGAAATTTGAAAACATCTTCCGTCGGGACTTTACTGTCTTCGGCAATTTTGGAAGGGTCGCATTTCCAACGAATTTCTACGCCGGAAAAGAGATAGGCCTTGGAGCGCGCCATCTGGTAAAGCCATGAGGGTTTAAACGCAGCCTTGTCGCCAAAAATTTGCGGGTCGGGATGAAAATAGACGGCGGTGCCGCGGCGGTTGGAAACGGAGCCGAGATTTTCGAGCTTGCCTTGCGGCAGGCCGCGGGAAAAACTTTGCTTGTAAAGCTGGCGGTCGCGCGCGACTTCTACCCACATATCATCGGAAAGCGCGTTAACCACGGAAATACCCACGCCGTGCAAACCGCCGGATGTTTCGTAGGCCTTGTTCGAAAATTTGCCGCCTGAGTGCAGTGTGGTCAAAATCACTTCAAGCGCCGATTTTCCGGGATATTTCGGATGTTCGTCCACCGGAATGCCGCGGCCATTATCCTTGATGGTAATGCCGCCGCTTTCCTCCAGTGCAATCTCGATCCAGTCGGCATGTCCGGCCACGGCTTCGTCCATCGAGTTATCGAGAATTTCCCCCACGAGGTGGTGCAGGGCGCGTTCATCCGTGCCGCCGATATACATGCCCGGACGCTGACGGACGGGCTCGAGCCCCTCGAGCACCTCGATCTGGGAGGCGTCATAGCTGTCGCTAGTTTTCGTGGATGCAAATAAATCGGCCATAAAAATTTTATTACTTGTATGTTATACTTACCCTCTATCCCTTATATTGTGCGGGATACGAAATCAACTCCCAAGGATGAAAGGGACATCATTGAGACGGGGACAACGCATTTTATTATTACTTCTGGCGGCTTTATGCCTTTCGGGCGGCTCGGCATTCGCGCAGGACCTGACAAAGCTTTCGCAAAAGGAATTGCCGAATATTCCTTTTATGCTGCAAGACCAGTTCGAAGCGCAAACGACACTGCATGAGGAAACCCCTTATAACGATGAAGCGCTTTCCTACCGTATTAGGCTGCCGCAAGATTGGGTGAAGCAGGAGGTTTCGAAAGATAAATTCAAGTTGAGCGGGTATGCGCCGCTAGAAGTCGCCTATTATAAAAGCCCGGTGCGCAGCGACGAACAAAGTTTTTTCCGCATACAGGCCGTTGATTTGCCCGCGCCGATCACAGCGCAGAACTGGTTTTTACAGTATCTGAACACCAACGGCCTGACCATGGAGGGAATTAAAATCCATGATGCGAACAGCGTGGAGGCTCTGCTTGTTGTGCTTGAACGGGACGTGACCTATGCGGTGCGGATTGTGGCCAAGATTGTTGGCGACCGCATCGTGTTGGCGAAATTTTACGTGCCCACCAGCCACTGGACGGAAGAACGCGTGTTGCAAGCGCAGGCCATGGATTCTTTTACCCTTGTCCATCAGGATGAATTTGAATTCGACCAGACGCGGCGTTTCGTCTTCCCCGATATTGCCTATTTTAGTTATCCGCTTAACTGGAAGCTTCAGGCGTTTCAGCTTCACAGCGGGGAGCGCAAGATCGTTCGCCTGATAAAAGATTCAGGTAAGCAGTTTTTGGACGGCCAGATCGATATTCAGATTGTGCCGCGCAGCACCAGTCCGGGCATCGAAAGTGAAATCGTTACGCTTCACGACCAGTATAAAAAGCTGGGCTTTAGTGTCGGGCCCGTGCTTTCGCAAAAAGAAGGGTATAAATTTTCAGACTGGATAATCTTCGGCGCGGTTGAATCTTATGAAGCCGTTCATAAAAAACAAAATGAACTGGCGCCGCATGAGCTCTGGTTCGGCGTGCTGGCGACGGAAGATTACTTTATTCTTGCCTCTCTTCTTACTCCGGCAAAGCAAACCGATTTGACGATCTGGTCAGAAAATGCGAGCACCTTCCGCCGCACGCTTGAGACGTTGAATAAGGAAAAATAAAGACAGCGACCAATCAGGATGAATAATACATCTTGAATTCGATGGGGTGGGGCATGGTCTCAAAAGCTTCCACTTCCTGCATCTTAAGGGCTATATAAGCCTCGATCATGTCTTTCGAGAACACATCGCCCTTGAGCAGGAATTCGTGATCTCCGGCCAGCGCGTCCAGCGCCTGACGAAGTGAGCTGCAGACATGCGGGATTTTCGCCAGCTCTTCGGGCGGCAGGTGATAAAGGTCTTTATCCGCCGCTTCGCCGGGATGGATTTTATTTTCGATACCGTCAAGCCCGGCCATCAACATTGCGGTAAATGCCAGATATGGGTTTGCGATGGGGTCGGGGAAGCGGACTTCCACGCGCTTGCCCTTCGGGCCGTCGGAGAAGGGAATGCGGCAGGAGGCCGAACGGTTGCGGGCGGAATACGCCAGCAGCACGGGCGCTTCGTAGCCGGGCACCAGACGTTTATAGCTGTTGGTGCCGGGGTTGGTGAAGGCGTTGAGCGCGCGGGCGTGGCGGATGATTCCGCCGATATAATAAAGCGCGGTTTCGGACAGGCCCGCATATTTATCACCCGCAAAAAGCGGCGTTCCGGCCTTCCAGATTGATTGGTGGCAGTGCATGCCAGATCCATTGTCGCCATATACAGGCTTGGGCAGGAAGGTCGCGCTCTTACCGTAGCTGTTGGCCACGTTATGCACGACATGCTTGTAAATCTGCATGTTATCGGCAGTGGCCAGCATGGTGGAAAACAAAATGCCAAGTTCGCATTGAGAGGGGGCGACCTCGTGGTGGTGTTTTTCCACCGCAACGCCCATCGATTCCATAACGGTCAACATTTCTCCGCGAATATCGGAAAGGCTGTCTATCGGCGCTTCGGGGAAATAGCCGCCCTTGACAGTGGGGCGGTGGCCCATATTGCCGCCGGGATACTCCTTGCCGGAATTATAGGGGCCTTCTTCGCTGTCGAAATAATAACCGACATGGTTCATTTCGCAATTAACCTGAACGTTGTCGAAAATGAAGAACTCGGCTTCGGGGCCGAAATAGGCTGTATCGGCAATACCTGTCTTGGTCAGGTAAGCTTCGGCCGCACGGGCGATAGAACGTGGGTCACGGTTATACGGGGCCTTTGTGTCCGGATCATGCACGAAACAGAAAATTTTCAGCGTCTTTTGCGCGGCAAAGGGATCGAGAGCGCAGCGTTTGATATCCGGGATCAGTAGCATGTCGGATTCATTAATGTCTTTCCAACCTGCGATGGAAGAGCCGTCGAAGAAAATGCCGTCCTCAATCATGGCCTTGTCAAAGGTGCTGACGTGCTGGGCGGTGTGTTGCCATTTACCGCGCATATCGGTGAAATTGAAATCGATGTAAACAATTTCGTTTTCAGTGACGAATTTTAAAATTTCCGCAGGGCTTTTGAAGGAAAGAACGCCAGACATATTATGATCCTCACATGCTTTGACAGGGCCCTGCTTCGCCGAGGCTTCGCAGGGCATTAACCTTTGTAACGCTCGCGTGGGTTCGCTAACAAAGGTTAATGGGGCGACCGACGGGACTCGAACCCGCGACAACTCGGATCACAACCGAGGGCTCTACCAGCTGAGCTACGGCCGCCATAAATGTTCCACTTTGTATAGTTTTATCGCATAATGCCCGTCAAGTGAATTGATGTAATTAAGGCCTATAAATGATAAAAAAGAACGCTTTAGAGCTTTGGAAGGATAAATTTCCCCGTCCGGCGAAGGATGGCCACAAATACGACCGAGGATCGGCGGTTGTTTATGGTGCGCCTGAATTAACGGGGGCGAGTCGGCTGGCGGCAAGTGCTTGCGCGCGAATAGGGGCGGGGCTGACCACCGTTTTGTGCAGCCTGGAAACGACCGTAATCTACCGCTCCAGCCTGCCCGCTCATATCATGGTACGTGATGATTTGAATTGGAATGATGCCCGAATTACGGCCAGATTATACGGGTCCGGCGGGCTGGCGAGGGGGGTGAAGATAAAAACGGCGCGTGCCGCGGTTCTGGATGCGGACGCGCTTTTTTGTTTGCCCGGGGATTTACATGAAAACATAGTACTCACGCCGCATGAGGGGGAATTTACCCGCGCTTTTCCGGATATAACAGGCAGCCGGGAGGAAAGAGCGCTTGCGGCAGCCGCGCAAACCGGCGCGGTTGTAGTTTTGAAGGGCGCTGAAACCTTAATCGCGGCGCCGGACGGGCGGATTGTAAGACAAGAGCAGAGCTCGCCCTATCTGGCCAGCGGGGGAACGGGCGACGTGCTGGCGGGCATGATTACGGGCCTTCTGGCGCAGGGTATGGGCGGGTTTGACGCGTCTTGCGCCGCCGTATGGATCCATGCGCAGGCGGGCATAAAAGCGGGGGCAGGGCTGGTGGCGAGTGACCTGCCTGACATTATCCCTGAAATCATTAAGGATTTCGCTTGAATTCTCGCCTCCGAGCGATTACACAATAGGCCACCATAAAACGCGGCGCGGCTGTGGTGAAATTGGCAGACACGCCAGATTTAGGTTCTGGTGCCGTAAGGCGTGGGGGTTCAAGTCCCTCCAGCCGCACCAGGCTTCGCCCTTCGGGCTACGCCTGGCAAGCCGGGCGTTAGGCCGATATAGGGCAAAGCCTGCCCGGCGAAGCCTCTAGGCGAAGTCGGGCTAACGCAGATGGATGTAAACAAAGTAACAAAAGAAGAATTTGGATATGCAAGTTAAAGAGATCAAAAAAGACGGCCTCAGCCACGAAATGGAAGTCACCATTCCCGCGAACGACATCGATAAGCGCGTGGATGAGAAGCTGAAAGAGGTCGGCAAGACGATCAGAATGCCGGGTTTCAGACCGGGCAAGGTGCCGATGAACATCCTGAAGCAAAAATACGGCAAGATGGTTCTGGGCGAGGTTTTGGAAGGCGCGGTGAACGAAACGTCGCAAAAGGCGCTTAACGACAAGAAACTCAAGCCCGCGCTGCAACCCAAGATCGAGGTTAAATCTTTCGATGAGGGCAAAGATCTCGTTTACAGCATGACGGTCGAAGTTATGCCTGAATTCAAAATCGCCGATTACAAGGGCCTGAAGCTGCAGCGTATGGTGGCAAAGCCTGATGACAAGGCGGTGAATGAGGCGCTGGAAAATATCGCAGCCTCTAACAAATCCTCCAAAAAAATCGAAACCGCACGCGCGTCCAAAAAGGGCGACATCGTCGTGATTGATTTCCACGGCCGTACGGCAGACGATAACAAAGAACATCCGGGCATGCATGCCCACGGGCACCAGTTGGAGCTTGGTTCCGGCCAGTTCATTGAGGGTTTCGAAGATCAACTGACCGGTAAAAAGGCGGGCGAGAAGGTCGAAGTAAAAGTAACATTCCCGGAAGCCTACGGCGCGCCTGAGCTTGCGGGCCGCGATGCGATCTTCGATGTAGACCTTCAGGAAATTCGCGAAGTCACAGAAGCCAAAGTGGATGACGAATTTGCAAAATCTCTCGGCCTTGATGACGTGAAGGCGCTGAAAAACGCGGTATCTGAGCAGCTTGGTAAAGAGCTTGAAGGTCATACGCGCCTGCGCCTGAAGAAAGAATTAATGGACAAGCTGGACGCGGCCCATGATTTCGAAGTTCCTGCCGGTATGCTGGACATGGAATACAACAACATTGTGCGTCAGGTTGAAATGGAACACCAGCAGGCGGGCGGTAAAGGTTCGCTTTCTGATGAAGAAAAGGCGGAGCTTAAGGAAATTGCGGGTCGCCGCGTTCGTCTTGGCCTTATTCTTGCGGAGATCGGCAATCAGAACAATATTCAGGTTTCCGACCCCGAGTTGCAAAAAGCCGTGATCAGCGAAGCGCAGAAATATCCGGGTCAGGAGCGCGAAGTATTCGATTACTATTCCAAGAACCGCAATGCGCTTGAATCGCTTCGTGCGCCTGTGTTCGAGGAAAAAGTCGTCGATTTCATTCTTGAGCTTGCCGAAATTACGGACAAGGAAGTTACCGCCGAAGAGCTTACAGCCGGTGACGACGAAATTCCGGTAAAGGAGAAAAAGCCAGCAGCGAAAAAAGCAGCCGCCAAGAAAGACGACGGCGATGCGGACAAGCCCGCCAAAAAACCGGCAGCGAAGAAAAAGGCAGCCGCTAAGTCTTAATAACTTTCGACTTAATGAACGATGAGACTTGAACAAACCGTGCCAACTCGGCTACGGTTTGTTTGCATTTGAAATTCAACCATACCGATTCTAGGAAGTTAATAATGACCGAACGTGACCCCCTCGAAGTTTACAACAACTATCTTGTTCCGACCGTAATCGAGCAGACCAACCGTGGCGAGCGGGCCTTCGACATTTATTCACGCTTGCTCAAAGAGCGCATTATTTTCCTGACCGGGGAGGTGAACGACCATGTCTCCTCGCTGATTTGCGCTCAGCTTCTGTTCCTTGAATCGGAAAACCCCAAAAAGCCGATTTCGTTTTACATTAACTCTCCCGGCGGGGTGGTGACCTCCGGTTTGGCGATGTACGACACGATGCAATATATCAAACCGGAAGTTTCGACCGTTTGTATCGGGCAGGCGGCGTCCATGGGGTCGTTATTGCTGGCTGCCGGTGCTGCGGGCAAGCGTTATGCGCTTCCCAACGCGCGTATCATGATTCACCAGCCCTCCGGCGGTGCTCGTGGTCAGGCCACAGACATTGAAATTCAGGCTCAGGAAATTTTGCGCCTGCGTGCCCGTTTGAACGAGATTTACGTTCATCACACCGGCCAGAAACTGGCCACAGTTGAAAAAGCCATGGAGCGAGATAACTTTATGGGTGCGAAAGAAGCCAAGGCGTTCGGTTTGATCGACGAAGTGGTTACCAGCCATCCGGCCCTCGAAAAGGACAAAGACGCCAAAGACGGCGACGATAAAAAGTAAATCACGCACTTTAGGGGCTGATCTTTCGGTAAGCGGGTTGATTTTCGATCCACCCGGTCCATTTTAGTTTAATAATGGTCTTTATTTTAAGGTTATGGTTCAAAACCGCCTTAAAATACGTCATAATGGTTAGATAAACAGAAGATTTAAGGTTAAATATATATGTTAGGTGCCAAACCAAGCGGGCTTGCCGTTCTTCCCCTTCGCGATATTGTTGTTTTTCCGCACATGATTGTGCCGCTTTTTGTGGGCCGTGAAAAATCGGTTCAGGCGCTTGAGCATGTCATGCACAACGGCAAGCAGATTTTGCTGGTTACGCAAAAATCACCCTCCGAAGACGATCCGGGTCCGGATGAGCTTTATAATGTCGGGACGATCGGCACGATTTTGCAGCTTTTGAAACTTCCCGACGGTACGGTTAAGGTACTGGTTGAGGGCGGCGCGCGCGTTAAAATCACCAAATTCACCGATAACAAAGATTATCTTGAGGCGTATACAAGCGAGATCAAGGATACAACGGTTGCTGATGACGAGTTGGAGGCTCTGGCCCGTGCGGTCATGGCGCAGTTCGAGCAGTATGTGAAATTGAACAAGAAAATTCCGCCCGAGGTGATCGTTTCGGTCAATCAGATTGAAGAACCATCCAAAATGGCCGATACGGTGGCATCACATCTTGCGCTCAAGCTCGAGCAGAAGCAGGAGTTGCTGGAGCTGCCCACCACATTGGAGCGTCTGGAGCGGATCTATGGTTTCATGGAGGGGGAGATCGGTGTTCTTCAGGTTGAGAAACGCATTCGCAACCGCGTAAAACGCCAGATGGAAAAAACCCAGCGCGAATATTATCTGAACGAACAGATGAAGGCGATCCAGAAGGAGCTCGGCGAGTCCGAGGATGGTCTGGATGAAATGGGAGAGCTTGAGAAAAAGATTGAAGAGACCAAGCTTACCAAGGAAGCGCTTGAGCGCGCCAAGCACGAGATGAAAAAGCTGCGGCAGATGAGCCCGATGTCGGCCGAGGCGACAGTCGTACGTAATTATCTGGACTGGATTTTGAGTGTTCCGTGGGCAAAACGCACCCGCGTGAAGAAAGATATCCGTCAGGCGCAAAAGACACTCGATAAAGATCATTACGGCCTTGAGAAGGTCAAGGAACGCATTCTTGAATATCTGGCCGTGCAACAACGCATGAACAAGGTCAAGGGGCCTATCCTTTGTCTTGTCGGCCCGCCGGGCGTGGGTAAAACATCGCTTGGTAAATCGATTGCCGATTCCACAAACCGTAAATTTGTGCGCATGTCGTTGGGCGGCGTGCGGGACGAAAGCGAAATTCGCGGTCACCGCCGCACTTATATAGGTGCGATGCCGGGCAAGATCATACAGGGTATGAAAAAAGCCAAGGTCAGCAACCCGCTTTTCCTGCTGGATGAGATTGACAAGCTGGGCAGTGATTACCGCGGTGATCCGTCTTCGGCGTTGCTCGAAGTGCTGGACCCCGAACAAAACGCCACGTTCCAGGACCATTATCTGGAACTTGATTACGATTTGTCCGATGTCATGTTCGTTTGTACGGCAAATTCGATCAGTAACATGCCGCGCCCCTTGCTGGACCGGATGGAGATTATCCGCATTTCCGGTTATACCGAGGATGAGAAGCTAGAGATCGTCAAACGTCACCTGTTGAAAAAGCAGATGCAGGCGACAGGTTTGAAATCGGGCGAATTCAGCATCAGTGATGCAGCCATCCGTCATCTGATCCGTTATTACACCCGCGAGGCGGGCGTGCGTAACCTTGAGCGCGAGCTGGCCAATCTGTGCCGCAAGGCGATCAAGGACATCCTCATGAAGGGTAAGAAAAACATTTCGATTACACCGAAAGGTGTCGAGAAATATGCCGGCATTCGCAAGTTCCGCTACGGCGAGGTTGACGAGGAAGACCGTATCGGCGTCGTCACAGGACTTGCTTACACAGAAACGGGCGGCGACCTTTTGTCTATCGAGGCGGTTTCCATGCCCGGCAAGGACGGCAAGGTTTCCATGACCGGGAACCTGAAGGACGTGATGAAGGAATCCATTACGGTGGCCGAAATGCTGATCAAATCGCGCGCGGTACAATACGGGTTCGATTATGAAGACCTGAAGGAAAAACAAATCCACGTTCACGTGCCCGAAGGCGCGACGCCCAAGGATGGACCTTCCGCAGGGGCGGCAATGGTGACGGCCATTACCTCGGCCCTGTCCGGTATTGAGGTGCGCAAGGATATCGCCATGACGGGCGAGGTGAATTTGCGCGGTAACGTGACGGCGATTGGTGGTCTGAAAGAGAAGTTGCTGGCGGCGCTGCGCGGCGGCATTACCAAGGTTTTGATCCCTCAGGACAACGAAAAGGACCTTCCGGACATTCCGGCGAACGTCAAGAAGGGGCTGGAGATCGTGCCTGTCCGAACCATTGATGAGGTATTATCGCATGCATTATTGAGTATGCCGCAACCAAGGGTTGGTGAAAAAGAGCAAAAAATCGACCCAATTGCCTCGGAAAGTGCAGAAAACAAGGGCCAAGACGTAATTCGCCATTGAATTTGCCTTAAAAAAAGCTTACAAACGATTCTATGAAGTCGAGACTGCCTCTGGCTTACAGAGAAATTTTCGACATGTTGACCGGATTGTTTGTTGCTTTTTTAAATAGATGAAACGGTCTTTTTTGCTAACCTTGTAGAATCCGAAGGGGATTATTATGAACAAACAAGATCTAGTTGCAAAAGTTGCTGCAAATGCAGACATTTCCAAATCCAAAGCTGCTCAGGCTGTTGACGCTGTTATCGATGCGATCAAAGCAAGCCTGAAAAAAGGCGATGATGTACGTCTGGTTGGCTTCGGCACATTCTCAGTTGCCAAGCGCGCCGCTACAACAGGCCGTAACCCCCGCACAGGCGAGCCGATCAAGATTCCGGCTTCCAAGCAGCCCAAGTTCAAGGCGGGTAAAGAGCTGAAAGAAGCTGTTAACAAGTAATCGCTTCTAAACGAAGAATTCTAAAAAACCCCGCTTATCCGGCGGGGTTTTTTTATTTGTAATCTTCTAATACCGGACCGAAGCAGGTTACCATTTTGTTGGAGTTACCAGCTATATTAACTTCTACAGGAAGGTCAGAGAGGTGTGGTGCAATGGCGTTAAAGCAGGTTTCCAAGTCAGAATATTTTTGAAAGGAAGCCACTACCGATATTCCGGGGGGGGAGAGTATCGAGAATATGTTCTAGGTGCTCATAGCGTCCCCCAAGCTCTTTTAATTTTCTACCTAAGGCAATACTCCAATCTCTGGTTTCCCCATCCAGCATGGGAAGTCTGTGTGTCTGATTGTGCCTTTTTAACTGATTATCAAAAATGAGGGTTATGAGCATAAGTACACCTAATTTGTTATTGAAAGGAAGGTTTTAAAACAATGTTGTTTGTTATGCAAATAAAATTAGTTAAAAAAACCATTCACTCTAAGCTTGATTTTTATTGCGCAAGACATTATTGATAGCGCTCACCCCAACGGGGGCGGTTAGCTCAGTGGTAGAGCGCCTCGTTTACACCGAGGATGTCGGGAGTTCGACCCTCTCACCGCCCACCACCCTTTCCTCCCATCTTTTCCTTCTCCTTGATTTCCGGCCCCTGAAACGCTACATAAAGCGCATGGTTGAGCTATCCCCCATACAGCGCCACAAAACGCATTCAGTGAAGGTCCGCAATGTCGTTGTTGGCGGCGGAGCGCCCGTTGTGGTGCAGTCCATGACGAATACGGATACGGCGGATGTTGAGAAGACGTTCGATCAGGTCAAGCGCCTGTTTCTCGCGGGCTCGGAAATCGTGCGCGTGACGGTGAATAACGAGGATGCGGCCAAAGGCGTGATTGCTTTGCGGGAACTCCTCATTTCCGAAGGTCTGGACGTACCGCTTGCAGGGTGTTTCCATTATAACGGCCATACGCTTTTATCCGAATATCCCGGCCTTTGCGAGGCGCTGGATAAATACCGCATCAATCCCGGCAATGTCGGTTTTGGCGGCAAGCGCGATAAGCAGTTCGAGATTATGATCGAAAAAGCCGTGGAATATAACAAGGCGGTGCGCATCGGCGTGAACTGGGGCAGTCTTGATCAGGATTTGGCCACGAAGCTGATGGATGAAAACGGTAAGCGGGATAATCCATGGTCAGCAGAAGCGGTAACACGCGAGGCGTTGGTGCAGTCCGCTCTTCTTTCCGCGCAGAAGGCTGAAAAAATCGGCCTGTGCAAGGATCAGATTATTTTATCGGCCAAGGTCAGCCGCGTGCCGGATTTGATCGCCGTTTACCGCGAACTGGCGGGGCGCAGTAATTACGCGCTGCATCTGGGCCTTACCGAAGCGGGAATGGGATCGAAGGGGATCGTGGCAACCGCCTTGGGCGAGGGGATACTGCTCTATGAAGGGATCGGCGATACGATCCGTGCCTCTTTAACGCCGGAGCCGGGCGGCGCACGCACGCAGGAAGTCAAAGTATGTCAGGAGATATTGCAGGCGCTGGGCATCCGGTCTTTCGCGCCGGAGGTTTCAGCCTGCCCAGGATGCGGGCGTACGACCTCGACCTATTTTCAGGAGCTCGCGCAAACCATCCAGCATTTTCTGGATGTTAAAATGCCAATTTGGGCGCAAAAATACCCCGGCGTGGAGACGATGAAAGTGGCCGTGATGGGGTGCATTGTGAACGGCCCCGGGGAGAGCAAATACGCCGATATCGGTATCTCTTTGCCCGGTACGGGTGAAAGCCCCGTAGCGCCGGTGTTTATCGACGGCAAAAAAGCGCAAACCTTACGCGGCGATAAAATCGCCGAAGAGTTTCAGGATATAGTCGAAAATTACGTCACCGCACGCTTTGGCGGGGACAAAAGCGAAGCGGCTTAATTCTCTTGTTCTTTTCATATTGTTTTGTTAGTTTTGCCTAATGGATTATGAAGACGATGACAGTTATCTGACACAAGCTTTTTGCATGAATGCGGGTGCTGTGCTTGGTGCCCTTGTTGCTTTGCCTTTTCCTGCGGCCATACCCTTTACAGGTGCTGTGGGCGCTATCGTGGGCGGGCGACTTGCCCATGAGCTTTAATCAACCTTTTTAGCCTTGATGCTCCGCACTTTCATGTTGAGAACCTCGACCATGAAAGAGAAGGCCATCGCGAAATAGAGGTAGCCTTTGGGGATGTGAAAATCCAGCCCGTCGGCGATGAGGGCCGTGCCGATAAGGAGCATAAAGCTTAAGCCCAGCATTTTAACGGTAGGGTGAGCGGTAATAAAATCGCTAACTTTGTCTACAGCCATGGCCATGATTATCATCGAGATAACAATTGCTGTTACCATCACACTTAAATGGTCGGCAATTCCGATTGCCGTAATAACACTGTCAAAAGAAAACACGATGTCCATAACGGCGATTTGTATGATCACCATGCCAAAAGCTGTAAATTTAGCCACTTTTTGTGGGTCGGCGGCATCTTCCAATTGTTCGTGAATTTCTGATGTTCCTTTCGCTAAAAGGAAAAGGCCTCCCAACAGAAGTAAAATGTCCCGACCCGATATACCGACATCAAAAATTGTAAACAATGTTTCTTCTAAATGAGCAATCCAGAAGGCTATAGACAGCAATAAAATCCGTGTGGCCAAGGCGGCCATTAATCCCAGCTTACGGGCGAATTTCTTTTTTTCCTTAGGCAGCCTGTCTGTTAGAATGGAAATGAGAATAAGGTTATCTATCCCCAGAACGATTTCTAATGCTGTAAGGGTAAGAAAGGCCGCCCATATGGCGGGGTCGAGGGCAAGCTCCAGCATTACTTTACTTTTTACTCCGCAAGAACATGTCTGTTAGACTACTCCTGAGCCGGATAAAGATAAAGGGGTGTCATGAGCAAGGCAGACTATAAAAATTTTTTACAGGACAAAACCTATATAAACGGCACGTTTGTGAACGGTGAAAAAAGTTTCGGCGTTTATAATCCGGCGGACGGATCGAAGGTCTGCGAGGTTCCCGATCTCGGCGTGGAAGAAACGAAGCAAGCGATTGAAGCGGCGCAAAAGGCTCTGCCGGACTGGGCGGCGAAAAGCGCGAAGGAGCGGGCCGGAATCTTAAAAAAATGGCATCAGCTTATTGTTGATAACGCTGATTCTCTGGCAGCACTGATGACGGCGGAGCAGGGCAAACCGATCAAGGAAGCCAAGGGCGAAATCATGTATGGCGCGGCCTTCATCGAGTGGTTCGCGGAAGAGGGCAAGCGCGCCTATGGCGATACCATCCCCAGCCCGTTTGACGGTGCGCGCATTGTTACGATCAAGCAGCCCGTGGGCGTTTGCGCCCTGATTACGCCGTGGAATTTCCCGATGGCGATGATTGCGCGCAAGGTTGGGCCGGCGCTTGCGGCCGGATGCACGGTTGTGTCAAAGCCCGCGGGGGAAACGCCGCTATCGGCTTTGGCCTTGGCGGTTTTGGGTGAAGAGGCGGGCATTCCGCCGGGTGTGTTTAACATCATTACCACCAGCGATTCCAAGGCCGTGGGCAAAGAGCTTTGCGAAAACCCGATTGTGCGGAAGGTTTCGTTTACGGGCTCGACGGCGGTGGGAAAAACCCTGATGGAGCAGAGCGCCTCCACGATCAAGAAAATCTCGCTGGAGCTGGGCGGTAACGCGCCCTTTATCGTGTTCGAAGATGCCGATATCGATGCGGCGGTGGAAGGGGCGATTGCGTGTAAATTTCGCAATGCGGGCCAGACCTGCGTTTGTGCCAACCGCTTTTACATTCATGAAAGCATCTATGACGAGTTTGCGGATAAATTCACGGCCAAGGTCAAGGATTTGAAAGTCGGCGAGGGGACTACGCAGGGCGTTGTTATTGGCCCGCTGATCAACGAAAAGGGTTTGAAAAAGGTGAAGAAACATGTGGAGGACGCGGTTAAAAAAGGCGCGAAAGTTTTGACCGGCGGCAAGCCGCATGAGCTTCGCGGGCTGTTTTATCAGCCTACCGTGCTGGCCGATGTGTCGGGCGATATGAAACTCTGTTGCGAAGAAACTTTCGGTCCCGTGGCGCCGCTGTTTAAATTTAAGGACGAAAAGGAAGTCATCGATCTGGCGAATGACACGAATTACGGTCTGGCCTCCTATTTCTACGCTCGTGATGTTGGAAAAGTCTGGCGCGTGGCCGAAGCGCTGGAATACGGCATGGTGGCGGTCAACGCCGGAATTCTCTCCACGGAAGTCGCGCCTTTTGGCGGGATCAAGGAATCCGGCATTGGCCGCGAAGGTTCTCACCTCGGTCTCGATGAATACCTAGAAACAAAATATATGCTGATGGGCGGGATCTGAACCTGAAATATTAAAAGGGCTCACCACCGGAAGGTTTATTGGCTTCAAAAGCTGAGGCATCTTCCAAGCCCAAAAGATTTTTGATAAGGGCAATTTCATCAAAAATGCGGTGCTGACCTTTCTGAATATAACGCCCATCTAGTGTCACGACCTCATCAGAAATTTCATCGGCTGATAATATTATTACAGGCAGATTTCTCCCGAATCTTCTGAGCAAATCAAGACCGCTAGAGGAGCTTCCGGTATTGTTGTCTGTTACCACTGCGTCAAAGTTATGCAAAGCTCCAAGGAGTGCAATACCTTCATCTGCTGTAGCAACTGCGGTGACAGTAAAGCCTTCTGATTCAAGAAACATTGTATATAGGACGCGCTGTTCTTCTTCGTTTTCAATGTATAATAAATTAGTCATAACCTTCTCCAAGCTTTGTTGTATATTTAACCAATTTAAACAATATGTCAATAAACAATAAATTGCTGCGCCGCGTATAGGATTAGGGAGCGGTAATTGGTACAACATGGCATGTGCTTCAAAACAAGGAGGTTTTTATGCTGATCGGCGTTCCCAAGGAAATCAAAAAACTAGAGCATCGTGTAGGGCTTGTGCCATCCTCGGTGAAAGAATTTACCAGCCACGGCCATGAGGTTCTGGTGGAGACGGGAGCGGGGGCCGCGATTAATTTTACCGATGCTGATTACGAAGCCGCAGGTGCGAAAATTGCCGCCACCGCGAAAGAAATTTTCGAAAAAGCCGATATGATCATCAAGGTCAAAGAGCCGCAACCCGCAGAATGCACCATGTTGCGGGAAAATCAGGTGCTTTTTACCTATCTGCATCTGGCGGCCGATCCGGCGCAGACAAAGGCGCTGATGGATTCGGGCTGTACCGCCATTGCCTATGAAACCGTAACAGGGCCGGACGGACGGGGCTTGCCGTTGCTCCAGCCCATGAGCGAGATCGCGGGAAGGCTGTCGGTGCAGGTGGCGTCTTATCATTTACAAAAACATAAGGGCGGCACAGGCCGTCTGATCGGCGGAGTGCCGGGGGTGAAACCGGCGGAAGTTCTGATTATCGGCGGGGGAGTTTCCGGCTTCCACGCGGCGCAGATGGCCACCGGCCTTGGCGCGAATGTGACGATTCTGGAGAAAAACAACGACCGTATGAGGTTTTTGGATGATTATTTCCACGGTCGGGCGAATATCATTTATTCCAACACCGATACCATTGAGCGCGCCGTGGCGGCATCAGATGTCGTGATCGGCGCGGTGCTGATACCCGGTGCGTCTGCACCCATGCTCCTGAAAAAGGAAATGTTGCCCAATATGATTCCGGGTAGTGTGTTCGTGGACATTGCCATCGATCAGGGCGGGTGCGCGGAAACGTCAAAGGCGACAACGCACGACAACCCCACCTATATCGTTGATAATGTTGTGCATTATTGCGTGGCGAATATGCCCGGTGCGGTGCCGCTGACGTCTGCTCTAGCTTTGAACCATTCCGTATTGCCCTATGCTCTGGCGCTGGCCGATAGAGGTTGGAGAGATGCTGTCGATACGGTCCCAGGCTTTAAGCCGGGGCTTAATATCTATAAGGGACAGGTTACCCATGAAGGCGTGGCGGAAAGCCTTAATCTTACGTATATAAATCCCGAAAAGGCCATGGCCGCCTAGATTTTACCGAAACGCAAATAACTGCTTGATTTTTAAAAGCGGGTTTTGTATCACCTACCTACTCAATGCGCGGGTGTAGCTCAGCTGGTTAGAGCGCCGCCCTGTCACGGCGGAGGCCGCGGGTTCAAGTCCCGTCACTCGCGCCATTGCTTCGCTAACGCTGTGCAATGTAAGAGCCTCCAGAATTTATGAAATTTATCATAAAAATCACGGCAATAGGTGTTTCCTTCGTCACGGGTTGCTGTTAAAACTGGTGGTGAATATACCTGTTGTTTTAGGATTTTCTTATGGCCTCTTCGGAATTTTTGCTGGAATACCTCCCGATCCTGCTTTTCATGGTGGTGGCGATGGTGATTTCCGGCGCGATGATCGTGGGCTCCTTGCTGGTGGGCAAGCGTAATCCCGACCCCGAAAAGCTTTCCGCCTATGAATGCGGGTTCGACGCCTTTTCCGATGCCCGCAGCAAGTTTGATGTGCGGTTTTATCTTGTTTGTCTTTTGTTCATTATTTTCGATCTTGAAATCGCCTTCCTGTTTCCTTGGGCTATATCGTTGAAAGAAATCGGCGTTTTCGGATTCTGGTCGATGATGACGTTCCTTGGTGTTCTGACGGTCGGCTTTATTTATGAATGGAAAAAAGGCGGATTAGAGTGGGAGTAGGGGACATTTATGGGCCACGATAGAAAAATTATTGCCGCGCCGGATTATAATTTCCGCACCAATGTCGAGCTTCCGCCCGCGGTGGAGCAGGATGTTGTTCCCGCGGCCATATCAAAAACGCTTGAGGAAAAGGGTTTCCTGCTGACACAGGCTGATGCGCTGTTCGATTGGGCGCGCACAGGCTCTCTCTGGCCGATGACATTCGGTTTGGCGTGTTGCGCGGTGGAGATGATCCACGCCTATATGAGCCGTTACGATCTCGACCGTTTCGGGATGATTCCGCGGCCGAGCCCGCGCCAGTCCGATGTGATGATCGTGGCCGGAACGCTGACCAATAAAATGGCGCCCGCCCTTCGTAAAGTTTACGACCAGATGCCCGAGCCACGCTGGGTGGTTTCCATGGGTTCCTGCGCCAATGGCGGCGGGTATTACCATTATTCCTATTCCGTCGTGCGCGGATGTGACCGTATCGTCCCGGTGGATATTTACGTGCCCGGATGCCCGCCCACGGCAGAGGCGCTTGTTTACGGCTTGCTCCAGCTTCAGAAGAAAATTCAGCGGGAGGACACACGTATTGCCCGGTGAAGCGTTAAAAGATCTTGGCGAATATATAGTGGAAAGCCTGGGCGAAGGACATGTTGCCGGGCATAAATTCTACGTCGACGAGCTTTGCATCTACGCCAATAGCGGTTCGGTATGCAAGGTTCTGCAATTCCTGCGCGATAACAAGGAAGCCAAGTGCCAGCTTTTGATGGATATAACGGCGGTGGATTACCCCGATCGGCCCAAGCGTTTCGAAGTTGTTTATAATCTTCTGTCTCTGAAACAGAACCACCGCATACGGGTGAAGGTTCCGGTGGGTGAAAACGAATTAGTGCCGACCGCGACAAAAATTTTCAGCGCCGCCGGATGGTTTGAGCGCGAAGTGTGGGACATGTACGGTATCATGTTTTCCGGTCATCCTGATTTGCGCCGTATCCTGACCGATTACGGTTTTGAGGGGCATCCCCAGCGTAAAGACTTTCCGCTGACCGGTTATGTTGAGTTGCGCTATGACGAAGAGCTCAAACGTGTTGTCTACGAGCCCGTAAAGCTCACACAGGATTTCCGCTCTTTCGATTATCTTTCCCCGTGGGAAGGCATGACGGATGTCCAGCTTCCGGGTGATGAAAAAGGCACGATCCCGCCGCACGGCTGGAAAACGAAGAAAAAAGAGATGATCAGATCATCGGATAATCAGGTGAGTAGAAAAGAGAAAAGCCATGGCTAGAGCGGCATCATCCGATCATCCGATCATCGGATCATCAGATCATCCGGATATAGACGTTGCGGAAGAAACGCAGATCAAGCCCTTTACCATGAATTTCGGGCCGCAGCACCCGGCTGCGCACGGCGTGTTGCGCCTTGTGCTGGAGATGGAAGGGGAGGTCGTCGAGCGCGCCGACCCGCATATCGGACTTTTGCACCGTGGTACGGAAAAGCTGATCGAATATAAAACCTATACTCAGGCTGTGCCGTATTTCGACCGCCTTGATTACGTGGCACCGATGAATCAGGAACATGCTTTTGCCTTGGCGACGGAAAAACTGCTTGGCATTACCGTGCCAGCGCGCGGGCAATATATTCGCGTTCTGTTTGCCGAGTTGGGGCGCGTTTTAAACCATATCCTGAACATCACCACCTTTGCCCTTGATGTTGGCGCGCTGACGCCCGCGCTTTGGGGGTTCGAAGAACGGGAAAAGGGTATGGAGTTTTACGAGCGTGTTTGTGGCGCGCGCCTTCACGCCAATTATTTCCGCCCCGGCGGCGTGACGAAAGACCTGCCCGCCGGTCTGCTTGAGGATATGATGGAATGGTGCGAGGAATTGCCGAAATTCCTGACCGATCTTGAGACGCTTTTGACCAACAACCGCATCTTCAAACAGCGCACGGTGGATATCGGCGTGGTGACCAAAGACGAAGCCATGGACTGGGGTTTTAGCGGGCCGATGCTGCGCGGCTCCGGTGTGGCGTGGGATTTGCGTAAAAGCCAGCCCTATGACGTTTACGAGGATATGGAGTTCGATATTCCCGTCGGCAAGACCGGAGATTGTTATGCTCGTTATCTGGTGCGTATGGCCGAGATGTATGAATCTCTTAAAATCATGAAACAGTGTATCAAGGATATGCCGGACGGCCTCGTGCGTGTGAACGATTACAAAGTCGCCCCGCCGCCACGCGCCGAGATGAAAGATTCTATGGAGGCGCTGATCCATCATTTCAAACTTTATACCGAAGGCTATCACGTTCCGGCGGGCGAAACCTATACTGCTGTGGAAGCGCCCAAGGGCGAGTTTGCCGTGTATCTGGTGAGTGACGGAACGAACAAACCCTATCGCTGCCGCATTCATGCGCCCGGTTTCGCGCATCTTCAGGCGCTTGATTTTATGAGCCGCGGCCACCAGCTGGCGGACGCGGTATCCATTATCGGTTCGCTTGATATTGTGTTCGGGGAGATTGACCGATGATGAGTTGCAAGATTCAAGTTACAAGTTACAAGAATTTTGCAGCGTTTTTTCTTGCAACTTGTAACTTGCAACTGGATAAAAATGAAAAAACTATTTGAAATAAACGCACCGTATCAGCCCGAGAACTTTGTCTTCACCAAGGCCAATCAAAAGGCTATCGAAGGCATTATCGCAAAATATCCGAAGGGGCGGCAGCAATCGGCTGTCATGCCCTTGCTCGATCTGGCGCAGCGTCAGGTGGGCGAGGAGGGGGCAAAAGCGGCGCAGCCCTATGGTGGATGGATTCCGCGCGCGGCAATGGATCATATCGCCGAAGTTCTGGATATGCAGCCCATCAAGGTTTACGAAGTTGCCACCTTTTATTCCATGTACAATCTGGCACCGGTTGGGAAATATCTTATACAGATGTGCACGACAACGCCTTGCTGGCTTTGCGGGTCTGATGACATCGTGAATGCCTGCAAAAAGCGTCTGGGCATTGGCATGAACGAAACGACCGAAGACGGGTATTTCACTCTGATGGAAGTGGAGTGTCTCGGTGCTTGTTGTAACGCGCCGATGGTACAGATTAATGATGATTTTTACGAAGATCTGACCGCCGAAACCATGACAGAAATTATCGATCTTCTGGCGCAAGATATGAAACCCAAAGTCGGTTCACAAACCGGACGCAGCGGTTCTATGGCCTTGACCGGGCCGACCAGCCTGAAAGACCAAGCCAAGAAAGCGGGAGTGGTGTAAATGTTAGCTGATAAGGACCGCATATTTACCAATCTCTACGGCTGGGAGTCTTTCACCTTGAAAGAGGCTAAAAAGCGCGGTGATTGGGACAATACCAAAGACATCATCAAAAAGGGCCGCGAGTGGATTATTGACGAGATGAAAGCCTCCGGCCTTCGCGGGCGTGGCGGTGCAGGTTTCCCCACAGGAATGAAGTGGAGCTTTATGCCTAAAGAGTCCGATGGCCGCCCGCATTATCTTGTAATTAATGCCGATGAATCCGAGCCCGGCACATGTAAAGACCGGGAAATCTTGCGCCATGATCCGCATAAATTGCTGGAAGGGGCGTTGATTGCCGGTTTCGCGATGGGCGCGCACGCCGCCTATATCTACATCCGCGGCGAGTTTTATCATGAGGGATCGGAGCTGCAACGCGCGATTGACGAGGCTTACGATACAGGATTGCTCGGTAAAAACGCTGCCAAATCCGGTTGGGATTTTGACGTTTACCTGCACCGCGGGGCGGGTGCTTATATCTGCGGCGAGGAAACCGCGCTGATTGAAAGTCTGGAGGGTAAAAAGGGCCAGCCGCGCAACAAGCCGCCTTTTCCGGCGATGGCGGGGCTTTATTCTTGTCCGACCACGGTAAATAACGTGGAGACGATTGCTGTTGCACCTACTATCTTGCGCCGTGGCGCCAAATGGTTTTCAAAGCTTGGTCTTAACGAGAAAAACGCAGGCACGAAACTGTTCTGTATTTCCGGCCACGTAAATCAGCCTTGCAATGTTGAAGAAGAAATGGGCATTCCGCTTAAAGAGCTTATCGAGAAACATTGCGGCGGCGTGCGCGGCGGATGGGATAATCTGCTGGCTGTTATTCCGGGCGGATCTTCAACGCCGCTGATGCCCAAAGAGATTTGCGATTCCATCCATATGGATTTTGATTCATTGCGTGAGATTGGAACGGGCCTTGGCACGGCGGGCGTGATTGTGATGGATAAATCCACCGATATTATTTACGCCATTGCGCGGCTATCCTATTTCTACAAGCATGAAAGCTGCGGCCAGTGTACCCCTTGTCGCGAAGGGGCTGGCTGGCTCTGGCGCATCATGACCCGCATGGTGAAGGGCAATGCCACGGTTGAGGAAATCGACCAGCTTTATGAAGTGACCAAGGAAATAGAGGGCCATACGATTTGCGCGCTCGGTGACGCGGCCGCCTGGCCGATCCAGGGGCTTATCAAACATTTCCGCCCCGAGATGGAACACCGCATCATGGAATACCGTAAGGCCGCGGCCTAAAAAACTTCCCAATTTAATCCTGTACTTCGTTAAACTTCGCCTCGGGGTGCTCACGTATGTTTAATACGCTGTGCGCCCCGAGGCTCGTTTGCCTAGTGCAGAAGTAAATTGGGTGCGTTTTGTCTAAATAGCTAAACCTTTATCTAAAATTTCCGGTCTTTTAACATTTTTTACGTAATCTTTACATGGTGGTTTCAAAATCATGCAGATTGCGTAAAAATGGCTAATGATCCGTTTGGATGGGGGAACCCAAAGCCCACAACCTCTGATCCAGTCGTTCCAAATGGGCGGCAATGGATATTGTCTTCAGCGGAAGACAAATTTCCCTCTGCGTGCGCTTTAAAGGTGAATGAACAATTTACCAATGCTGCTGACGGGGCAGGTTGCCAGACAGGTTATCAGGCGGACTATAAGGTTGCTAATATTTTCGAAAATACCAATACGCTTACGATTTAGGATTAAGCGCTTTTCTTTTGTTTAGCGGCCTCAAAGTAACGTGCGGCGTTGTGGAAGAGTTGCATGCCATCAGATTCTTCGGGTAGATCAGAGCCTTCACGCTGTGCTTTGTCTTTCAACACATCATAATCGTCACGCTGCCATGAGAACATACCGCGTTCAGGGTGGGGCATCAGGGCAAGAACGCGTCCTGATTTGTCTGTGATACCGGCGATATCTTCTAGCGAACCGTTTGGATTATAAGGAAATTCGCCGTCTGCGGCGCTGCCATCAGGCTTGGTGTATTCAAATGCAATCTGGTTGTTATCCTGAAGCGCTTTCAGGATTTTATCATCCATCATGAAACGGCCTTCGCCATGGGCGACAGGAATGTGCATGCTTCCGGTGCCTTCTAGCCACGGAGATTTGTTGGAAAAATTTTTCTTCATATCGATCCAGCGGCATTGATAGCGTGCGGTCAGATTGTGGGTTACAGCTACAAGACGGTCACCGTATTTTTGTAGAGCAGGGACAAGGCCGAGATTGGCAACAATCTGGCAGCCGTTGCATATGCCGATGGTCAGCGTGTCGCGCTCCACGAATTTTTGAAGATGCTCCCAAAGCGCCAGTTTCATTTTCTGGGCAAAGGCGTTGCCGGAGCCCGTATCGTCCCCGTAAGAAAACCCGCCGGGGATGGCGAGCACCTGAACTTTTTCAAGCTCGCCCGGATTTTCGATCAGATCGTTGATGTGGCGGATATTTCCGGAAAGTCCCGCGCGCTCAAACGCGAAGAGGGTTTCTTCTTCGCAGTTTAATCCATATCCGCCTAGTACCAAAACTTTTGCTGTCATTTTTTGTTTTCACCGCAACGAGCGCGACGAACGCAACGAAATAAAAAAACGTAGCGCTCGTTTGCGAGCGTTGCGGTTAATATCCTTCCAGGGTTTGCTTATAAGCTGTATCCAGTTTGTTAATTTTAATTTCTAAAACGCTTTTGATGTTAAGTTTATCGCCATAGGCTATATGACCGATAGGCTGGCAGAATTCAAAATCTTTGAAGATTTTTTCAAATGCTTTCACATTTTGCGGCGCAACTGTTACCACAATACGTCCCTGACTTTCAGAGAAAAGAGCTTTATCGGCACGAAGATCGATGCTGCTTAGATCAATATCCATACCCATCTGACCCGCGATGGCCTTTTTGGCAAGGGTCACGCCGAGGCCACCAAAGTTTACGGGCAATGCGGAAGCAATCAGTCTTTGTTGAGCGGCTCTCGTATAGCGCTTATACATCACGTTATTACGGCCACCATTCACTTGCGGCACGTTAGATCCCAGATAGCCCAGATGGTCGTAATATTCGGATCCGCCAAGCTCGTCTTTCGTTTCACCCAAGAGATAAACCACATCGCCCACGGCTTTGGGGGCAAGGGAAATGCTTTGGTCTACATTCGGAATGACGCCAATAGAGGATACCAGCAATGTCGGCGGAGCAGAAATTTTAACCGCTTTGCCGTTTTCATCAAATCCCTTGAAGTCGTTGAACATAGAGTCCTTGCCGGAAATGAACGGTGCTTTATAGAGCACAGCTAGATCGTAAATCGCTTCGGTAGCGCGTTTGAGTTGACCGAGGCGCTCCGGTTCATCCGAAGAACACCAGCAGAAATTGTCGAGTAGCGCTAGGTGATCGAAGTCACATCCCGCGGCTACGGCATTACGTACCGCCGTATCAAGGGCGGAGGCCGCCATGTGGAAGGTATCGATATCGCTGTAACGCGGGGCGAGCCCCTGCGAAATCACCACGCCTTTGGGGGATGTCAGAACGGGTTTTGTGATCGTGGCTTCGGCATAAACGCGCCCCTTACCCTGAACGGGGCCCAGCACGGCAGAGCCTTGGACATTATGGTCGTATTGGCTGGCGATGAAATCTTTGGAGCAAATGTTAAGGCGGGAAAGCATGGCCTGCAAAGTTTCCGCGTAATCCGAAGGTTCGGACAATTCTGGTTCGGCTTCGCCGCCTGCTGTGAAAGTTGTTTTCAAAGGCGTTGCCGGATTGCCGTCATGAAGGAAATCCATATCCATATCCATGATGGTTTCGCCCTTAAAGGTAATATGGGCGCGCCCTGTATCTGTGTACGTGCCGATGACTGTCGCCTCGCATCCACGCTTGGCGAGCAGCTCTATCACTTTATCGGTATTTTCCGGTGGTACGGCCATCGTCATGCGTTCCTGGGATTCTGAAATCCAGATTTCCCAAGGTGCCATGCCGGGGTATTTCAGCGGCACTTTTTCAAGTTCCACATGGAAACCGCCCGATTGTTCCGCCATTTCCCCAACAGAAGAGGATAAACCGCCGGCGCCGTTATCGGTAATGGCATTATAAAGATCCATATCGCGTAGCTCTTTGACGATAGCGTCAGAGAATTTTTTCTGCGTGATGGGGTCGCCGATCTGAACGGCAGTAGCGGGAGAGCCTTCGTCCAGTGCGACGGAAGAGAATGTCGCGCCGTGAATACCGTCACGTCCAACGCGTCCACCTATCATCATAATTTTATCACCGGGAAGGGCTTTTTTGACATGACCGGGCTGACCGTTGATCTCGCGGGGGATAAGGCCGATCGTGCCCACAAAAACAAGCGGCTTACCAATAAAGCGTTCATCGAAATAAGAAAACCCCTGTGGCGTTGGAATGCCAGAGCAGTTCCCTCCATGATTCACGCCGTTAATCACGCCGTTCATGATTGTCGCAGGTGAAAGCACAGGGTTGGTGCAATCCTTATCACGGTAATATTTCGGGTTTGTGCGCGGATCGGCAAAGCAGAAGCCGTAACGGTTAATGACGGGTTTCGCGCCTTTGCCAAAACCGAGGCAATCGCGGTTCACGCCGACAATCCCTGTAATGGCGCCGCCAAAAGGGTCAAGCGCGGAAGGAGAGTTGTGTGTTTCAACTTTGTCGGTAATCAGCCAGTTTTCATCGAAAATAATCCCGCCGGCATTGTCAGAGAAAACGGAAACACAGAAATCGTCCTTACCGCGGGCAGCACGGATATCCTGCGTAGCGCGTTTGATGTAATGCTTGTAGATACCGTCTTTTATATCATCGATGGGAGATGCGAAAATCGTATGCTTGCAGTGTTCGGACCATGTTTGGGCCAGCGTTTCTAGTTCAATGTCTTTGGGCGCGCGTCCTTCTTTAGCGAAATATTTCTGCACGGCTTTCATATAAAGAAGTGACATACCGAGAGGCCCTCTACGGGAACCGTCCTCGTTTGCTATACCCTGATTGCCGATTGTCTCAAGTTCTTTATCTGAAACGGACAGGTCAACATCGTCTGCCACGGCGCCTTTATTGTCCAAAAGCACTTTCGGGATAATGACGTCCATACCGCCGTCTTTTTTGAACTCTGCCGCGCTTTTGATAGACGCACGCTGAATAAGCTTGTTGGAAAGCTCGCTCGCCAGTTTCTCAATATCTTCTTTCGAGGCATCGCTTTTAATCAGCAAAAGGCGGGAGGAATAACATTCATTGTCACTATCCGCACCCGCTAGTTCCAGAAGTTCTGCGGCTGTGTGGCCTATGTTATCCGTTACGCCGGGCAGATAGCCTATCTCAAGTGCCCAGTCGAAGTCTTCGGGGATCGTATCGACTTTTTGAGTAACAGGGTTGCAAACTGCGCTGGTAAAGCGCTCATCCTTCAGTTTCGCGTTTTCGGATGTGTAAACATCTACGATGCGAACATTTGCTTTTTTACCCAGAGAAGCCAAGGCTTTTTCAATTTGTTTGCCCCGTCCGTCTTCTTCGTGGGCTAAAACTTCGATGCGGTAAGACATATTGTGTTATTTGCAGCTTTTATGCGGTTGATATTAATAGCGAAGCCGATTAAATAGAAGGAGTGTTCTCTTTTCAATATTAAAAAGCCCAAATGAATGCCTAAACTAACAATATTCCTTTTTCCTGTCATCCTGAGCGAAGCGAGGAGTAGCCGAGCGAAGTCGAAGGATCTCATGGTTTGTGAAGGAGATCCTTCCACTCGGCCTTCGGCCTCGGTCAGGATGACGTTGGGGGTGAGGTATGCCTAAACTAACAATAAATGACATGGAAATCGAGGTCGAGCGCGGCACGAGCATCCTTCAGGCCGCCGAGCAGCTTGGAATTGAAATACCGCATTTCTGTTATCATGACCGTTTATCCGTGCCTGCAAACTGCCGTATGTGCCTTGTAGAGGTTGAGGGCGGTCCACCTAAACCCGTTGCTTCCTGCGCTATGGCGTGCGGAGAAGGCATGACGGTGCGCACCGACTCGCCCATGGTTAAAAAGGCACGTAAGGGCGTTATGGAGATGCTGCTGATCAACCACCCGCTTGATTGCCCGATTTGCGATCAGGGCGGTGAGTGCGATTTGCAGGATCAGGCCGTAGGATACGGTTTTGACCGTTCCCGTTTTCATGAAAATAAACGCGCCGTTCCCGATAAGGAATTGGGGCCGTTGATCAAGACATCCATGAACCGCTGCATTAATTGTACGCGTTGTGTGCGTTTTGCCGAAGAGGTGGCTGGCACGCCTGTTCTGGGGCAGCTTAACCGCGGGGAAGAATCCGAAATTGGTACATTTATCGGTGAACTCGTAAAGACCGAGCTTTCCGGTAACCTGATCGATATTTGCCCGGTGGGTGCGTTGACTTCCAAGCCGTATCAATTCAAGGCACGTAGTTGGGAACTTCGCAAAACCGAAACAATCGATGTGCATGATGCAGTGGGATCCAATATCCGTGTTGATGCTCGTGGGCGTGAGGTTATGCGCGTTTTGCCAAGGCTTCATGAAGACATTAATGAAGAGTGGATTTCTGACCGCAGCCGTTTCTCTTATGACGGTTTGAATAAGGGGCGCCTGGATCGCCCGTACATTCGTGATGCTGAAACCAAAAAATTGCGAGAAGCAAGCTGGGAAGAGGCGCTGGAGTTTACAGCCGCCAAGCTGGGTAAGCTGAAAGGTGAGAATATTGCCGCACTTGCCGGTGATCTTTGCGATGTAGAATCCATGGTGGCGCTGAAAGACCTGATGGTGGGGCTTGGGTCCCCCAACCTTGATTGCCGTACAGACGGTATGCAAATCGATAACAGTTTCCGCAGCGGTTATCTTTTTAACTCCACAATTTCCGGTATTGAAGATGCGGATGCCATTTTGCTTGTGGGTACAAACCCGCGCATGGAAGCGACGCTTGTAAATGCCCGTATCCGCAAGACATGGCTTGAAAAACGCATCAAGATTGGTGTGATCGGTGAGCAGGCTGACCTTACGTACTCGTACGAATATCTTGGGGTAGGGCCTGAAGACTTAGAATCTCTTATGAGCGTGCGCGGTGGTTTTGCCAAAACTCTTAAAGACGCCAAGCATCCGATGATTATTGTAGGGGCAGGGGCGTTTGCACGAAATGACGGTCAGTCCATTCAAGGACTTTCCCGTGAAGTTGCCGAAAAATTCGGCATGGTGACGAAAGACTGGAACGGCTTTAACGTTCTTCACAATGCCGCCAGCCGGGTTGGAGCGCTTGATATAGGTTTCTTGCCACAAAAAGGCGGAAAGGCTTTTGCCGATATTATCGAAGGCACAAAGGACGATTCTATCAAAGCGCTGTACCTTTTGGGTGTGGATGAATTTGATACATCTGCGATTTCCAAGAAATGCTTTGTGATATATCAAGGACATCATGGCGATCATGGCGCGATGGCGGCTGACGTTATTCTGCCCGGCGCGGCCTATACCGAAAAAGATGGCCTGTACGTTAACACCGAAGGACGCGTGCAGATGGCCAAACGCGTTGTCGCTCCGCCCGGTGAAGCCAAGGAGGACTGGAAAATCCTGCGCTCGCTATCGGAAAAAATCGGCGAACCGCTTCCTTACGATACACTCTTTCAATTAAGAGATAGGATTAAAAAAGAGTGGAAACCATATGAATTTATTGATCAATTATACACTGAGGAATGGGGTAAATTTGGCAAATCCACAAAAGTGAAAAAGGGTGCTTTTGTCTCTCCCGTGACCAATTACTATATGACGAACGCGATTTGCCGTGCTTCGACCACCATGCTGGCCTGTGCAAAATCGTTTTTAAATCCCGACCATGACATGCTGGAGGCGGCGGAATGAGCACAACAACTCTCGAAAAAGTAAAAATATTCCATGAAACCTATGGATTGCCCGTAAAAGATGCGCCGGATATTTCCGATGAACGCACCAACGCGCTGAGAATCAGCTTGCTGGCTGAAGAGCTTGAAGAGCTTCAGGAAGCTTTGGTGGCGGGCGATATGGTCGAGGTTCTGGATGCCCTGACCGATCTGCAATACGTGCTGGACGGGGCTTATCTGTCTTTCGGTTTGCATTCCCTGAAAGAAGCGGCATTTAACGAGGTTCAGCGCTCCAATATGTCCAAGCTTGGCGAAGACGGCAAACCCGTCGTGCGTGAAAGCGACGGTAAAATCCTTAAGGGGCCGAATTACACCCCGCCCGATATAGCGCAATTCCTGAAAAACAAGGCACAAGCGGCATAGACTCCCTGCTTTCGTTAAGGGTTTGTAAACTTTCTCTGTCCATAATGAGGCTGAATCCCTGTCTAACAAACAGGAAGAAAGCGCTTATATGGTACAAGGAATATCCGATAAAATTTTCAGAAAAGCGGCGTCAGATAACGCCAAGGAGGGGTATTGTGCCAGAGGTGTTTTCAATATTCTGACGACGCTGGGTTTACCATGTACGAACGGTGATGCGCATACCTGGAAGGCATCCCTTCCCAAAAACGGCTGGCAGCTCGTTCATGGACGACCGGAAGACGCGCCTGTCGGGGCTGTGCTGGTTTTTGATAGAAACAAAAATTATATGAGTTTGCCTAAAGACGATGAAAGCGGACGCAGATTCGGCCATGTTGAGGTTGTAGCGGAAAGCAATGGACAGCGCATGTATGTGTCAGACAAGGCAAGAGAAAATTACGGGGGGAGCGTCCGAGGTAATTACGTCGGCTATTACGTACACCCTGATTTAGGAAACGTGACGAGTGGTGATAAACCCAGCAGAGGAATTATAGAGTCTGTAGCCAATCAAGCGCATTCTAAAAGGGCGTCATCCCGAGATGATGGGCGGGCAGGAGGAAGCACTGATGCTTTGAGCGCTGCGTTTAATTTTGACGCGGGCGCTTTGGAAAATATGAATATAGGACAGATCTTCATGCTTATATTTGAGAAAATTCTTGGTATTGATTTGAGTAAGATGATCAGGAACAAGCCGGGCGAGCTGGACGGTCCGGTTGTCGATATTTCGCGCAAACCGCAAACCGACGTGCCCGATCAAACTCATAATACGCCCGGCGAATTACCCCCCGCAATCAGGACCTAGCCCGTTAATATTTCAATTTCCCCGTTTACATTTAACCGCTAAGGCTTCACATTCTATAAAAAAAGGAATATGAAGCCTTTCATGATCGAGTTATTTCAAAATCCATCCGTAATCTGGAGCGCTATGACGCTGATGTATATCGGGGTCATTATCGGCGTGGTTTTGTTATGCGTGGCGTATCTGACCTATGCCGAGCGTAAGGTGATGGGCGGTATGCAGCGCCGTCAGGGCCCAAACACCGTCGGTCCGTTTGGCCTGCTTCAACCCATAGCGGACGGGATCAAGCTGTTTTCCAAGGAAACTATTATCCCCTCACAGGCGCACCGCGTGGTTTTCCTGCTTGCACCCATGTTGCTGTTCGCGCTGGCGCTTGTGGCGTGGGCGGTGATCCCGTTCGATAAGGGTTGGGTGCTGGCAAATGTGAATGTCGGCATTTTATACCTTTTCGCGATCTCGTCGATGGGCGTTTACGGTGTAATTATGGCGGGCTGGGCCTCTAATTCCCGTTACGCGTTTTTAGGCGCGCTCCGTTCGGCCTCTCAAATGGTGTCTTACGAAGTTTCCATGGGCCTGATTATCGTGTGCGTACTGTTATGCACGGGATCATTGAACCTGCAGGAAATCGTGCTGGCGCCGCGACCGCTTTGGATGCAAACTCTGCTGTTTCCCATGTTTGTTGTGTTTCTGGTTTCGATTTTAGCCGAAACCAACCGCGCGCCGTTTGACCTGCCCGAGGGCGAGTCGGAAATTACCGGAGGCTTCATGGTGGAATATTCCGCCATGACCTTCGCGCTATTCTTCCTTGGAGAATACGCCAATATGATCTTGATGAGCGCGATTGCCGTTACGCTGTTCCTTGGCGGCTGGCTGCCGCCCTTCGGTATTACGGCGCTTGCTTTCGTGCCCGGTGCTGTGTGGTTTGCTCTTAAAACTGCTGCGATCTTGTTTGTGTTTATTTGGGCGCGTGCGACTTTGCCGCGTTTCCGTTACGACCAGTTAATGCGGCTGGGCTGGAAAGTATTCCTGCCTGTCACGCTATTATGGGTGGCTTTGACGGCCGGTGTTCTGCTTACATTTAATGCGTTGCCATAGGAAAAGACGATGAATAATTTTATGCGCTCATTCTTGCTGGCGGAAATTGTGAAGGGGTTCTTGCTGACCCTGAAATACATGTTTTTTATGCCACGTGTGACGATTAATTACCCGTACGAAAAGGGCCCGCTGAGCCCGCGTTTTCGCGGCGAGCATGCTTTGCGCCGCTATCCCAATGGTGAAGAACGCTGCATTGCCTGTAAGTTATGCGAGGCGATCTGTCCCGCTCAAGCCATCACCATTGAGGCCGAACCGCGCGAAGACGGATCCCGCCGTACCACGCGTTATGACATCGATATGACCAAGTGCATTTACTGCGGTTTATGCGAAGAAGCGTGCCCCGTGGATGCGATTGTCGAGGGGCCGAATTTCGAGTTCGCCACCGAAACCCGCGAAGAGCTTTACTACAACAAAGACAAGCTGCTGGAAAACGGCGATCGGTGGGAAGCGCAAATCGCCGCCAACCTCGCCGCCGATGCCCTTTACCGTTAGAAAAATTATTTTAAGGAATTAATTGCGTTTTTTCAGCGGGAGGCCCTTGCGATAAGGACGCGAAAAGATTAGAAAAAACAGGACTGGAGGGTTTTTACCTACGGTCCGTTTCGAACCCAGAGAGTTTAGGGATTTTCATGGTTATTCAGGCGCTCGCCTTTTATATGTTTGCCGCGATCCTGCTGTTAAGCGGGTTTAGCGTCATTACGGCGCGTAATCCCGTGCATTCCGTATTGTTCCTGATCCTTTCATTTTTCACCGCTGCCGGGTTGTTTATCATGCTGGGGGCGGAGTTTATCGCGCTTTTGCTGGTCATCGTTTATGTCGGCGCGGTGGCAGTGCTGTTCCTCTTTGTGGTGATGATGCTCGACATCAATTTCGCCGATTTGCGGGCCGGGGCAACGCAGTATGTTCCCATCGGCCTTTTGATCGGCGGGGTATTATTGGCCGAACTTGTCATTCTTTATACGTCCTGGAAATTTGCGCCGCAGACTATGATCGGCACCGATGCGCCCATGGCCGCGTTTGATGAGGCCGTGACCAATACCGAAATGCTCGGCAGAGTGCTTTACACCGATTATATTCTGGCCTTCCAGATTGCGGGGCTGGTCCTGTTTGTCGCTATGATCGGCGCGATCGTCCTGACGCTGCGCAGCCGCCCCGGCATACGCAAGCAAAATGTTGCAAACCAGCAGGCGCGCAGGCCCGAAGATGTTCTGGAGGTGCAATCGGTTGCACCGCGGACGGGAGTGTAGGCAGATGATCAGATTATCAGATTATCAGATGAGCAGAATTAAGGTGATCCGATCATCCGATCATCTGATCATCTGCATACCCTTTCGTTGGGGTGCACAATGCTAGAGATCAGCATGACCCACTATTTGATTCTCGCCGGGATCCTTTTCACCATGGGAGTGTTCGGCATTTTCCTGAACCGGAAAAATGTGATCGTTATCCTGATGTCGATCGAGCTGATCCTGCTCGCTGTTAACATCAATTTCGTGACGTTTTCCGCGTTTTTGAATGATCTGGCGGGGCAGGTATTCGTAATGTTCATTTTAACCGTGGCGGCCGCCGAAGCCGCTATCGGCCTTGCCATCCTTGTGGTTTTCTTTCGCAACAAGGGCTCGATTGCCGTGGAAGATATTTCGAGTTTGAAAGGGTAATCAGATGATCAGATTATCAGATGAGCAGATGAGCAGACTTGTGGTGATCCGATCGTCGGATCATCGGATCATCCGATCATCAGCTGCAGGAGAATCTCAATGGAACTGATTGCGGTTTTCACACCTCTTTGTGCCTTTATCGCCGCCTTCCTGTTCGGTAAGGATCTGGGCGAGCGCGGAGCCGTCTTTATCACATGCTCTGGGGTTATTCTGGCCGCGCTGGCTTCCGTCATTCTGTTTTTCGATGTGATCATGGGCTCGCACCCTTACACCACCGTGCTGGCGACGTGGATTTCTTCGGGTGACTTTACGCTCGAATGGGCTCTGCGGGTGGACCAGCTTTCGGTTGTCATGATGTGCGTAATCAATATCGTTTCGGCCTGCGTGCATGTTTATTCGGTAGGGTATATGAGCCATGATCCGCACAAGATCCGGTTCATGTCGTATCTTTCCCTATTCACATTTGCGATGCTGATGCTGGTCAGTGCGGATAACTTGCTCCAGCTTTTCTTTGGCTGGGAGGGTGTAGGTCTTGCCTCTTATCTTTTGATCGGGTTCTGGAATCATAAACAAAGCGCTAATGCCGCCGCTCAGAAAGCCTTCGTGGTTAACCGCGTCGGCGATTTTGGTCTTGCGCTCGGCATTATGGCCGTCTTCGTTCTCTTCGGTTCTATCGACTTTGGATATATTTTCGAGCAAGCGCCTAATCTTGCCAATGAAACCATCCGGTTCTTCGGCTTTGACATTCACGCCCTGACTCTCATCTGTTTGCTGCTGTTTATGGGCGCTGTCGGAAAATCGGCCCAGCTCGGCCTTCATACATGGCTGCCCGACGCGATGGAGGGGCCGACGCCCGTTTCCGCCCTGATTCACGCGGCGACTATGGTGACCGCGGGCGTTTTCCTTGTTGCGCGCTTTTCACCCGTCTTTGAATATGCACCCGCCGCGCTTGTGGTCGTAACCGTTTTCGGGGCTTTGACGGCGATTGTGGCGGCGACCATCGGGCTGACACAATTCGACATCAAACGGGTCATTGCCTATTCAACTATGAGCCAGCTTGGCTACATGTTCTTTGCGCTTGGCGTTTCGGCCTACGGCGCGGCGATGTTCCACCTGATGACCCATGCGTTTTTCAAGGCGTTGCTGTTCCTTGGTGCGGGCTCTGTGATCCACGCGATGAGCGACGAGCAGGATATGCGCAATATGGGCGGCATCTGGCGTAAGATCCCTGTCACCTATACGTTAATGTGGATCGGTTCTCTGGCGCTCGCCGGAATATGGCCCTTTGCAGGGTATTTCTCCAAGGACATCATGCTTGAGGCCGCATGGGCGGATCATACATGGTTCGGAGATATGGCTTTCTGGCTTGGTATTACAGCCGCGTTTTTGACAGCGTTTTATTCCTGGCGTTTGCTGTTCATGGCATTCCACGGTAAACCGCGTGCAAGCAAAAAGGTTATGGAACATGTCCATGAATCGCCCGGCGTGATGCTCGGCCCGCTTTTCGTTCTGGCGACGGGCGCTGTGCTTGCCGGGTTTGTATTTTATGGCGGGTTTGTTGGAAGTGCTTCACACGGTGAAAGCCATGAAGTCATTGAAGTTGAAGCCGATCATACGAGCGATCATGCCGCGGCAACGCATGAAGAAGGTGCACAGGAGACTTCCGTCTATGATAATGCTGACGTTTCTCACGAGGAGGCCACACATAGCGCTCCAACCCAAACGCAAGAAGAAACGTCATATGTTGAAAAAGAAATATATGAAGAAACACATGAAGAACCGGCTTCAGAACCCTGGGCTAAATCGTACTTCTGGGATAATGCCCTGTTTGTTCTTCCTGAAAATGACACGGTAGAAGCGGGTCACCATGCGCCATTCTGGGTCAAAAAACTGCCCTTGCTGATGGGCGCACTCGGTATTTTCTTCGCATATCTCATGTATATAGTGAAACCTTCTGCTCCCGCTTTCTTTACGAAGGTATTTTCACCGCTGCATAAATTGTTTTTCAACAAATGGTATTTCGACGAACTGTATAATGCCGTATTCGTGAAAAACGCCATCCGGCTGGGGCAGGTCTTCCTGAAATATGGCGATCAGGGCACGATCGACCGTTTTGGACCGGACGGCGGCGCGCGCGCATCTCAGAAGATGGCAGGCATTTTAAGCCGGTTCCAAAGCGGATTCGTCTATCAATACGCCTTTGTCATGATGATTGCCGTGATCGGCGTCATTTCATGGTTCGTGTTCCGCAGTCTGGTGATGGGAGAATAAGTAATGGTTGATTTTCCCCTTCTTTCTGCGATGACGTTCCTGCCGCTGGCAGGGGCTTTCATCATTTTCCTGATCCGCGGTGATGAAGAGGTCGTGGCGCAAAACTCCCGCCATATGGCCCTTTATACTTCTTTGTTTACGCTGGCCTTTGGGCTTTTCATGTTCACCCGTTTTGACGGCGGTAGTTCGGAGTTTCAGTTCGTCGAAAACTTTACATGGTTTAAGAATTTCGGCTTCACCTATCATATGGGCGTGGACGGCATATCCATGCTTTTTGTTCTGCTCTCCGTATTCTTGACCCCCATTTGCATTATCGCCAGTTGGGATTCCATCAAGACACGGGTGCGGGAATATATGGTCGTCTTTCTTGTGCTGGAAAGCTTTATGATTGGCACGTTTTGTGCGCTTGATACCATTTTGTTCTACGTGTTTTTCGAGGGCGTTTTGATACCCATGTTCCTGATTATCGGGATATGGGGCGGCAAACGCCGCGTTTATTCGGCATATAAATTCTTCCTTTATACGCTTTTAGGTTCGGTGCTGATGCTGATTGCCTTGCTAACGCTTTATACCCTCACCAAAAGCACGGATATCATCTACCTAATGGAAAATCCTGTAGCGCGGAATGTGCAGCTTTGGCTCTGGCTTGCGTTCTTCGCTTCATTCGCGGTCAAGATGCCGATGTGGCCGGTTCATACATGGCTTCCCGACGCGCACGTCGAAGCGCCGACGGCCGGCTCTGTTATTCTGGCCGGGGTGCTTTTGAAAATGGGCGGTTACGGTTTCTTGCGGTTCTCCCTTCCCATGTTCCCCGAGGCGAGCCTCTATTTCACGCCGCTGGTTTTCTGGCTTAGTGTGATTGCGATTATCTATACCTCTCTTGTGGCATTGGTACAGGAAGACATGAAAAAGCTGATCGCCTATTCATCCGTAGCGCATATGGGGTTCGTGACCCTCGGTATTTTCACGGTAACTGTACAAGGGGTTGAGGGGGCTATCTTCCAGATGCTTTCCCACGGTCTGATTTCCGCCGCGCTCTTCCTTTGTGTTGGAGTAGTTTACGACCGCTTGCATACGCGTGAGATTGGGCACTATGGCGGGCTGGTGAAAAACATGCCGAAATACGCAACGGTATTTATGATTTTTATGCTGGGTTCGGTCGGCCTGCCCGGAACTTCGGGGTTTGTGGGGGAATTCTTGACCCTGCTTGGCGCGTTTCAGGTTCACACCGTTGTCGCGGTGTTCGCCACCAGCGGCCTTGTTTTGGGCGCAACCTATATGCTCATGCTTTATCGCCGTGTGATTTTCGGTGAACAGGTCAATGACGATGCTGCCAAAATGCCAGACCTTAATGTGCGGGAAATCGGCGTGTTGGCGCCGCTCGCTATCATGGTTATATGGCTCGGGGTGTTCCCTAACTCTATCCTTGACCGCGTTGGTCCTTCCGTGGAACGGCTTGTCGGCAAATACCAGACGACTGTTCTTCGGGCTGGTGAAGTTGAGGCGCAAACCGAAGAAGAAGCTGCGACAGTACAACCAACTCAAAGCGAGCAGGAAAATACAAACCCTGCCGAGATGGAAGATGACTCCGGGATATTAAATCTCCCCAAGGATAATGCGGAGACGCTGAATGAGTGATTTTAATCTTTTACCGCTGCTGCCTGAGATTTTCATGGCGCTTGTCGCCATGGGCCTTTTGATTGTCGGCGTTACGCGCGGTAATGAATCTTGTCCCGTGACAAGCTGGGCTGCGGCCATCGGTGTTGTGATCGCCGGATTATTCATGTTCGGAATCAGTTGGGACCGTGAAATCGTGCTGAACGGTTTATTTGTGTTCGACGGTTTTGCCGGAATGATGAAGCTCATGATTATGATGGGGGTTATCGTTTCGCTTGCACTTTCCATACGTTTCCTGCAGCAGGAAAATGTTTGCCGGTTCGAATATCCCGTGTTGGTCATGTTTGCCGGGATCGGTATGATGCTAATGGTTTCGGCCAATAACATGCTATCGCTTTACATGGCGCTCGAGCTCCAGTCCTTAAGCTTGTACGTGCTGGCCGCGTTTCAGCGCAATTCCTACCGTTCTTCCGAAGCGGGCATTAAATATTTCATCCTCGGCGCGTTGTCATCTGGCATGCTGCTTTTTGGTATTTCACTGATTTACGGTTTTACGGGCTCGCTCGATTTCGTGAATATCCAATCGACTCTCTTCTCGCTTGGCCTCATATCTCCGGGCTTTACGGTCGGGCTGGTTTTCGTGCTCGCCGGGCTTGCGTTTAAAATTTCAGCCGTGCCGTTCCATATGTGGACGCCCGATGTGTATCAGGGCGCGCCGACCAGCGTAACCGCGTTTTTCGCGATAGTCCCGAAAGTTGCCGCGATGGGGCTTTTGATGCGCCTTTTGTTCGAGCCCTTCGCTGCGGCGATAGATCAGTGGGTGCAGATAATTTATTTCGTTGCGCTCGGCTCGATGATCGTGGGCGCGTTTGCCGCGATTGCTCAAAACAATATCAAACGCCTGATGGCTTATAGCTCTATCGGCAATATGGGCTATGCGCTAATCGGTATTGTCGCCGGAACGCCGGAGGGGGTCGCCTCTGTTATCTTGTATCTGCTGATTTACATGATCATGACGGCGGGCGTGTTTGCGATCATTCTATGCATGCGCCGTAATGAAATGCGCGTGGAAAGCATAACCGATCTTGCCGGGCTTTCCCGCACCGCGCCGTTCCTTGCTTACGGCATGGCAATTTTGATGTTCTCCATGAGCGGCATTCCGCCCATGGCCGGTTTCTTTGGAAAACTTGCTGTTTTTGAAGCAGCGGTGGCGCAGGAATATTACGTTCTGGCCGTGATCGGCATTGTTACCTCCGTTGTGGCCGCATTCTATTATTTGCGGGTTATCAAGGTCATGTTCTTTGATGAGGCGATTGACGTGCTTGATAAAGAAAATTCGTATGCCCGGCGTGTTGTGCTGGTTGCGGTGCTAGCTTTCGTCATGCTGTTCGTCCTACGCCCCGGTATCTTCATCCAGAGCACGCAGAGCGCTGCAGCAGCATTGTTTCTGGGATAGGCCAATCCGATGAAATGGGATATCCGCAGTTTTGCGCAGCTGGCCAGCACGCAGGACATGCTGAAAAACCTTGCCGCCGAGGGCGCGCCGGAGGGCACGGCAGTGCAGGCGCTGGAGCAAAAAGCGGGTAGGGGGCGCCATGGCCGTGAATGGAATTCTCCGCCTGGCAATCTTTATATTTCTTTGCTGCTTCGCCCGGATTGCGATGTTGCTGGCGCTGGGCATATTTCATTATTATGCGCCGTCGCGCTTGCTCGAGCGATAGAAGAGGTTTTGGGTGCGGGAACGGATATTCTTCTTAAATGGCCGAACGATGTTTTTCTGGCGGGTCGCAAATGTGCGGGTATTTTGCTCGAGACCTCCATAAACGCTTCCGGCGTTTTGGAATGGGGGGTGGTCGGCGTTGGCGTAAATATCGCAAGCGCCCCGTCAGGCATCGGGAGCTTCTTGAACGAGAACAGCGCGGATGCGCTCGACCTTCTAGGTTTTCGCGATAAACTCCTCACGCAACTGGCGGATTTATATGATACGTGGCAGCGCGATAGCTTTGCATCGATACGTGAGGAATGGCTGTCTCGTACTTATGAAGAGGGGGCGAATGTAAGCGTAAAAATCGGCACTGAGATGCAAAAAGGGCGTTTTTGCGGCATTGATGAAAACGGTAATTTGCTTTTACGCGGGGAGCAGGGCAATATGCGCGTGATTTCCGCAGGAGACGTTTATTTTAGTTGAGGATTTAGATGCTGTTAGCCATCGATGTAGGCAATACCAATACCGTTTTCGCCGTTTACAATAAGAACGGCGTACAAAAGGGAAGCTGGCGCTGCACCACCCATGCCGCGCGTACGACCGATGAATACGGGGTGTTTCTGAACCAGATTTTTATGCTGGAGGGGATCGAGCTGAAATCACTTTCCCGCGCGATCATCAGCTCCGTGGTGCCGGAGGCGAATTTTCATTTACGCGGGTTTTGCGCGAAATACCTGAAATCCGATCCCGTGATGGTGGATGCAAATGTGGCCGGGATTGAGGTCGATCTCGATCACCCGGAAGAGGTCGGCGCGGACCGTCTTGTGAATGCTGTGGCGGTTAAGGCTTTTTACAAATATCCTGCCATCGTGATCGACTTTGGCACGGCCACGACGTTTGATGTGATAGACGGACAAGGGCGCTACAGCGGCGGTGCGATCGCGCCGGGGATCAATCTTTCCATCGAGGCACTCAACCGCGCCGCATCTAAACTGCCCAAAGTCAGCGTGAAAAAACCGCCCGGTGTGATCGGCAAGAATACGGTGGGAGCGATCCAGTCCGGTATTTATTGGGGCTATTTGGGCCTGATCGAGGGGCTGGTTGAAAAAATTTCGGTCGAATTGGAGGCTAAGCCCTTCGTGATTGCGACAGGCGGTCTTGCGCCGCTTTTTGCCAAAGATACGGATTCCATCGACGAAGTTGACGATAATCTTACCCTAAAGGGTTTGCTGGAAATCTATAAAAACACAACACCTGAAAGTTAAAATAACCCATGAGCAATATTCCCTCCAGCGGTCTTTATTTTGTTCCCCTTGGCGGGTCGGAACAATTTGGCGTGAACCTTAATATTTACGTTTGCGACGGGCAGTTTCTGGCCATCGATTGCGGGATCGGTTTTGCCGATGAAAGCTTCCCCGGTATAGACCTGCTTTTGCCCGATCCACAGTTGCTGGAGGATAATCACGCCGCGTTGCAGGGGATGGTGATTACTCACGCGCATGAGGATCACGTAGGCGCGGTGGCGTATTTATGGGATCGGTTCCGTTGCCCGCTTTATTGCACCGAATTCACCGCGCGGGTATTGAAGCGCAAATTGAACGAGGCTGATGTGCGCGGTGTGGATGTTCATATTATCGAACCGGGTAAGGCTCTGGAGCTTAGCAATTTCACCCTCGATTTTCTGCCTGTGGCGCACTCCATTCCCGATGCCGTGGCGGTGGCCGTAGAAACGTTGCATGGCCGCATTTTGCACAGCGGCGACTGGAACCTAGATCCCACGCCCGTAATCGGTAAAAAAACCAGTGAAAGCGATTTCAAGGAACTCGGCAAAAAGGGCGTGCTCGCCTATATCGGCGATTCCACGAATGCCGGCATTCCCGGTCGGGCGGGATCGGAAAGCCTGACGGAACAGGGCATGATCGCCGAGTTTAAAAAATGCGAAGGGCGCATTGCGGTTACGATTTTTTCGTCCAATATCGCAAGGATCATCAGCATCGCCCGCGCCGCAAAAGCATGCGACCGCCATGTCTGCGTGATTGGCCGTTCGCTGCATCAGATGATCGGCAACGCCGCCGAATGTGGTTACCTTGACGGGCTTCCCGATTTTATCCCCGAGGATGATTTAGGGCTGATCCCGCGTGATAAGCTTGTGATTATCGTTACGGGCTCGCAAGGGGAGTACCGCGCCGCGCTGTCGAAAATTGCGCGGGGCGGTTTGCGTTCCATGAAGCTGGAGGCAGGCGATACGGTTATCTTTTCCTCCCGCGCCATACCGGGTAACGAGAAAAGCATTAACGCGATCAAGAACCAGTTAATCGCCAGCGGCATTACTGTGGTCGATCCGCGCACTACCGATAATGTCATTCACGTCTCCGGCCACCCTTACGCCGATGAAGTGATCGACATGTATAACTGGGTCAAGCCCGCGATGGTGATTCCGGTTCACGGCGAGCGCGAACAGCTGGAAGCGCATGCGCGGCTGGCCGAACAATGCCAGATCAAAAATGTCATCGTGCCGCAAAACGGCAGCGTGATTAAAATTGCGCCCGGCACGCCCGCCGTGATCGACCATGTTCCCGCGGGCGTTCTGGCGCTTGATCAGAAACGCATTATCTCTTCCGATCATGCCTCGATTTCGCAGCGCCGGAAATTACAATATTCCGGCACCCTGCATACTTCGCTAGTGCTCAATGCGCGAGGGGAGCTTCTGGCGCCGCCGCAGATCAATTCCACAGGACTTATCGACGAAGACGCGCCGGGCGAGCAGCAGATCGAAGATTCCTTTTTCGAGGAAATTCAGGATTTGCTCGAGGATATGAGTTGGGAAGAGCGCATGGATGATCATTTCGTGGCCGAGGAAATCCGTATCGGCCTGCGCCGTTTATGCGTTCATGTTCTCGGCTTGAAACCCCAGACAAGCGTACATGTGTTGAGGGTATAAGATGGATTGGTTCAGCGGCATTATTGTATTTCTTTTGATCTGGTGGGTGGCGCTTTTTACCGTTTTGCCGTTAGGGGTAGAACGCGATATGGGCGGGCCGGAAACTACCGCGCACGGCGCGCCGAAAAATGCGAATATGAAGAAAAAGTTTTTAATTACCACCGCGTTATCGGCTATCATCTGGCTGGTGGTTTTCGGCCTGATCGAGGCCGACATCATAAATTTTCGTGATATTGCCGACCAGATGATTGACCAGGATCATAATAGATGAGATTTCATATACAATCGCCATTACCAATAGCGAATGCTACGAAGCAATCCAGAAATAATGCCGTCATCCTGAGCGAAGCGAGGCGGCAGCCGAGCGCAGTCGAAAGGATCTCCTTCACAAGCTCTGAGATCCTTCGATTTTGGCACTTCGTGCCTGCACTCAGGATGACGAAAAATAGATTGCTTCGCTGCGCTCGCAATGACGTTTTATTTTTTATTGTTATTTTACTGCTGGCGTATCCGGTTTTGGCCCAAGACGCGGAGCAGGAATTTTGCACGGCTGTCGCCAAATATCAAAGCGGCGGGGCAGATTACGTTCCGGGCGTAGACGTTCACGGCAAGCCCGTCGTGGGGGCCGATCTTAATTCCGGAATGAAACCTATGTTCGATCCGGTCGTTATTCCCATCGAAATCGACATTGCCGAGCGTTTCGGTCTGGAACTGCCCGAAGGTATGGCGATGAAACCGGAAATCGCCCATGTCAAAATATACAGCGACGGGCGGGTGGAATATAACGATACGGACGTGACGAAGGATACGGAGACAATGTGCTCTTCCGCCAAAGTCGCCGAACCGGCCTATAACCCACAGCCCGCACCGCCGTCTTCCGCTCCGGCTTCGTCTCAAGCTGAGGAAGTCCAGCCGCAGGCCTCGCGCATATATGCACCGGCGGGAGAGGCCGCTTCGGTTCCTGAAATCGAGCGCGAGGCCGCCCCCGAAATAGTGGAAGGCAACAAGGGGAATGGACAGGGCGCGGGCACTCCTGTAACTTCGCCATCTGAATACGGCCCCGTTATCGAAGGAGAGTCAGAGTAACCATGAGTAAACAGGCAAAAACAGCGATCACCCCTACACGCGCGGAAGATTTCCCCGAATGGTACCAACAGGTTATCAAGGCTGCTGATCTGGCTGAAAACTCGCCCGTGCGCGGCTGCATGACGATAAAACCCTATGGCTGGGCGATCTGGGAACGTATGCAGCGTATATTCGACGACTGGCTGAAAGATTACGGCATCCAGAACTGCGCCTTTCCGCTTCTGATTCCCGTCAGCTATCTGGCGAAAGAGGCGGAGCATGTGGACGGTTTTGCCAAGGAATGCGCAGTTGTGACACACCACAGACTCGAAGCCGATCCGGAGAAGGGGCTTGTGCCCGCGGGCGAGCTGGAAGAGCCCTATGTCGTGCGCCCGACTTCCGAAACCATTATCGGCGAGGCCATGTCACGCTGGATTCAATCTTATCGCGATCTGCCTATGAAGTTGAACCAGTGGGGTAGCGTGCTGCGCTGGGAAATGCGCACGCGCCTTTTCCTTCGCACTTCCGAATTTTTCTGGCACGAGGGGCACAACGCGTTTGAGGATCATGAAGGCGCCACCACGGATTGCGTTACAGTGCTGGAAATGTACGAGAAGTTCTTCAACGAGGTTCTGGCGCTTGACGGTTATAAGGGCGTCAAGACAGCGGAAGAGCGTTTCCCCGGTGCGAACGAAACCTATTCTTTCGAATGTCTGATGCAGGACGGCAAGGCTCTGCAGGCCGCCACGACGCACGACCTTGGCACCAATTTTGCCAAAAGCTGCGATATCAAATACCAGGACCGCGAGGGCAACCAGCAATATGTGCACACCACAAGCTGGGCGTTTAGCTCGCGCATGATCGGCGGGCTGATCATGATGCACGGCGATGATGATGGCATGATCATGCCGCCGCGCATCGCGCCGGATCAGATCGTTATTTTGCCTGTGGTCAAGGGCGATGAAAACGACGCCAAAATCATGGAATATGCAGCCAAGCTTGCCGCCGATCTGAAGGCGGCTGGGCACCGCGTCAAACTGGATAACCGTGATATGCGCACGCCCGATAAAATGTGGGATGCGATCAAGAAGGGCATTCCCCTCCGCGCGGAAATAGGCGCGCGCGAAATGGAGGCGGGCGAGGTAACAACCGTGCGTCGCGACGTGGGCCGCGAGTCCAAACAGACCATCACCGCCCAGAATTTCGTGAAAAATGCGGGCAAGCTTCTCGATCAAATCCATGACGACATGCTGGCGAAAAACCGTGCCTACAGAGACTCGCACACGGCAGAAGGAAAAACAGTCGCCGATGTCGAGGCGTTCTTCGAGGCGGGCAAGCTTGGCTATATCAAGGTGCCGGTGGAAATTGCCGAGGATGAAAAACTTGCCGCCGTGATGAAAAAACACGGACTGTCCAATCGCAACATGCCCTTTGCCGATAAGGGGCAAAAGGTTCTGATCGCTAAAGCTTACTAAAAAATGTCGTCATCCCGAACGCAGCCGAGAGAAAATGATTGATAATGTAACAACATACTCTTGCGTCATTCCGGCGAAGGCCGGAATCCATTTTTCAGCAATCGCAAAAGCGGATAAATGGATCCCTGCATTCGCAAGGATGACAAAGAAAAGAAAGGCATGATGTAATGTTTTCCCCTTTTGAACGTATGCTCGCTTTCCGGTATCTGCGATCAAGAAAGGCGGAGGGCTTTGTCAGCGTTATTGCCGGATTTTCCTTTACGGGCATCATGCTGGGTGTGGCAACACTGATTATCGTCATGAGCGTGATGAACGGTTTTCGGGAAGAACTTTTCAGCCGTATTCTCGGCCTTAACGGGCATATGAATGTCTATTCCCTGCAGGGGCCTCTGGACGATTACGTTTATCTGCGCCAGAAGGTGATGGAAGTTCCGGATGTGGCTTCTGTAACCCCGATCATCGAAAGCCAGTCGCTGCTCTCGCGCGGTGGAAATTCCAGCGGCGTTATGGTGCGCGGCTTTGCAGCCGAAAATTTCGAACAGCGCGAAATTTTAAAAGGCTCAATCCAGCAGGGTGGGATTGAAAATTTCACCGGCAATAAAGTTGCGGTGGGTGCGGTACTGGCCCGCCAGATGAATATTCAGGTCGGCGATACGATTGTTTTAACCTCGCCGAAGGTCAGGTCTACGCCATTCGGTTCTCTGCCGCGCCAACGTTCTTACGAAGTCGGTATTATTTTTGATGTGGGCATGTATGAATATAACAGCGGCTTTATCTTTATGCCGCTTGAAACCGCGCAGATGTTTTTCCAGCTTCCCAAGGCCGTAACATCGCTGGAAGTAGAGCTTAAAAACGCATCAAAGCTTGAAGAGGCACGTGAGGCTATCTCCCGTGCCGTAGAGGGACAGGCCGGGGTTTACGACTGGCGCGATGCGAATAAGAGCTTCTTTAACGCGCTTCAGGTGGAGCGTAACGTGATGTTTCTGATCCTGACACTTATTATCGTGGTTGCGGCGTTCAACATTATTTCTTCAATGATCATGCTGGTGAAAGATAAATCCCACGACATTGCGATCATGCGCACAATGGGCGCGCCGCGTCTTTCTATGATGAAAATTTTCGTTCTTACAGGCGCGAGTATCGGTTTTATCGGCACGGTGGTTGGGGCCGGTGTGGGCATTACTTTTGCGCTCAATATTGAAAGCATCCGCCAGTGGCTGGAGGGTTTGACGGGCACCGAATTATTCGCCGATGAAATCTATTTCCTCTCCCAACTTCCGGCCGTAATCGAATGGCACGAAGTCTTTGCCGTGATCGCTATGGCGTTTTGCCTCTCCATTCTCGCCACGGTTTATCCGGCCTGGCGCGCCGCACGCCTCGACCCTGTGGAGGCCTTGAGATATGAGTGAGCCATCCGAAACGAATGTGCCGCTACTTGGTAAACTTCCGATAGAGGAAGGCGTGCTTTTGAAGGTTCAGGGGTTGGAGAAAACTTACGGACGCGGCGAAACGGCCCTGACGATCCTGCATAATCTCGATATGAAGCTCGAGGGCGGGGAGATCACCGCACTTGTCGGGCCCAGCGGATCGGGTAAATCCACCTTGCTGCATATTCTCGGCCTGCTCGATACCGCAAGCGCAGGACAAATTTTCATCGCCGATCAGTTGGTGGCTAAATTGAGCGATAAGGCCCGCACTGCCCTTCGCCGCGATCATATTGGTTTTGTGTATCAATATCACCACTTGCTTCCGGAATTTACCGCGCTTGAGAATGTCGCGTTGCCGCAGATCATCGCAGGCGTCAAAAAGAAACAGGCGCAGGAAAAGGCTGCCGCGCTTCTGGAGCGTCTCGGCCTTGGCAAACGCCTGACACACCGTCCGGCCAAGCTGTCGGGAGGGGAGCAACAGCGTGTGGCGCTGGCCCGCGCGTTGATCAACGACCCGACCCTGCTTTTCGCCGACGAGCCCACGGGCAATCTCGATCCCGAAACGGCGGAAGAGGTATTCGACATCATGCTGGAGCAAGTCCGCCAGCGCGGCATCGGCGCCCTGATCGCCACGCATAATTTCGAACTTGCGGATCAAATGGACAGAGTGCTTGAGCTTAAAGCCGGGCGCGTTGTACCCTTATAGGCATGAATCAAACGCAATTCGTTCATTTGCACGTCCATTCGGCGTACTCGCTTGCTGAAGGTGCGATCAAGATCAAGGATCTTGTGCGTCTGACCAAGGCCGATAACGTGCCCGCCGTTGCGGTGACCGATACCAACAACATGTTCGGCGCGATGGAATTCGCGCTTGAGGCCGCCAAGGAAGGGGTGCAGCCTATACTGGGCGCGCAGGTTGCCTGCGGCCATGAAAAGCACCAGCTTGTCTTGCTGGTGCAAAGCGAGACCGGATACCGCAATCTTTGCCGCCTGGTTTCCGATGCGTTCATGCAGCATGAAAACGAAACCTATATCGAATGGGCGGAGTTTGAAAAATATAACGAGGGCCTTATCTGCCTTACCGGATCGACCAAAGGGCCGATCAACCAGTATTTGCTTCATAATCAGGAAAAGGACGCGGAAAAATTCCTGAAAAAGCTCATGAGTTGGTTCGGCGACCGGCTTTATATCGAGCTTCAGCGTCACGGCTGGAGGGAGGAAGATCAGGTCGAGGACGCGCTGATCGATCTTGCTTATAAACACAATGTGGCTTTGGTCGCCACCAATGACTGTTATTTTTCCGAGGCCAAAGGTCATGAGGCGCATGACGCACTGCTTTGTATTGCCGAAGGGCGCTATGTGACCGAGGATGACAGGCGCAAGGTCACGCCGGAGCATTATTTCAAAACGCCCAAGGAAATGGTCGAGCTGTTTTCTGATTTGCCCGAAGCGGTGCAAAACACCACCCTGATCGCGCAAAGATGTTCGTATTTGCTCGAGCCCATCTCGCCGCTTCTGCCGCCCTTTGAAAGCGAAGCTGGGCGCAGCGAAGTGGAGGAACTGCGCGCGCAAGCTACGGAGGGTCTTGAATGGCGACTGGAGCATTTCCTGCCCGAGGGTGCGGATAAAGAACCTTATTGGGAGCGTCTGGAGTTCGAACTGAAAACCATCATCGAAATGGGCTTTCCCGGCTATTTCCTGATTTGTTCGGATTTCATCAAATGGGCCAAGAAAAATGATATTCCCGTCGGGCCGGGGCGGGGGTCGGGCGGTGGATCGGTTGTGGCGTGGGCGCTCAAGATTACCGACCTTGATCCGCTTGCGCTTGGCTTGCTGTTCGAACGTTTCCTGAACCCCGAACGCGTTTCCATGCCGGACTTCGACGTGGATTTCTGTCAGGATCGCCGCGACGAGGTGATTTCCTACGTTCAACGCCGCTACGGCCATGACCGCGTGGCGCAGATCATTACTTTCGGTAAGCTTCAGGCTCGCGCCGTGGTGCGCGATGTGGGACGTGTGCTGCAACTTTCCTACGGGCAGGTCGACCGCCTTGCCAAGATGATCCCGAATAATCCGGCCAACCCGATCACGTTGCAGGAGGCTCTGGACGCCGACCCCGATTTGCGGCTGGAAATTAAAAAAGACGAAACCCAGAGCCGCCTGATCAATATCGCGTTGCAGCTTGAGGGGCTTTACCGCCATGCCTCCACTCACGCAGCCGGGGTGGTGATCGGAGACCGTCCCTTGCACGAGCTTATTCCGCTTTACCGCGATCCGCGTTCTGAAATGCCCGTAACGCAGTTCAACATGAAATATGTCGAGCAGGCGGGGCTGGTAAAATTCGACTTCCTTGGTCTTAAAACCATGACCGTCATTCACAAGGCGGTGAAGATTATCAAGGAAACCAAGGGGAATGAAATCAATATCCTTGAAGTCCCCTTCGACGATCAAAAGACCTTCGAAATGCTGAAAGCCGGAAAAAATATCGGTGTGTTCCAGGTGGAAAGCGCCGGCATGCGCGATCTGGGGAAACAGATCGGCATCAGCAATCTGGAGGAGCTTCTTGCTGTTATCGCGCTGTTCCGCCCGGGGCCAATGGAAAACATTCCGGTTTACCTTCAGAACGTGAAGCATCCGGAAAATATCGATTACATGCACCCCAAGCTGAAACCGATTACCGAAGATACTTACGGCGTGATGATCTATCAGGAACAGGTGATGCAGGCTGCACAGGTTCTGGCCGGTTATACGCTTGGCGGGGCAGACCTTCTTCGCCGCGCCATGGGCAAGAAGATTAAGGAAGAAATGGACGAGCAGCGCGAGATGTTCGTGCGCGGTGCAAAAGAATATAACGATGTAGAGGAAAAACAGGCGAACCACATTTTCGACCAGATCGCCGCTTTCGCCGGATACGGTTTCAACAAAGCACACACAGCCGGATACGGGCTTGTGTCTTACTGGACGGCGTGGCTGAAGGCCAATTATCCGGTGGAATTTATGGCCGCATCCATGACGCTCGATATGGGCAATACCGACAAGCTTAGCGTGTTCAAACAGGATCTAGATAAAATGGGTATCCCGCTTTTATCGCCTGATGTGAACGCCTCTTACCCTGATTTCGCGGTGGAGGGGAATGCAATCCGCTACGCCCTCGGCGCGCTGAAGGGCGTGGGGGCGCAGGCGATGGCCGCGCTGGTGAAAGAGCGGGAGGAAAACGGCCCGTATAAATCCATGGAAGATTTTATCAAGCGGGCGGAATCGCGCGTGCTTAATAAACGCCAGTTCGAGCAAATGGCCGCCGCCGGTGCGTTCGACAGCCTCAACCCGAACCGTGCGCAAGTATTTGCGGGCACGGAAATGATGTTGCGTTATGCTCAATCACTGGCGCAGGAAAAGGAAAGTGGACAGGTCAGCCTGTTCGGCGGAGAAAAAGAGGAGGGCGGCCTTGGTATGCCCGCCTTGCCGGACGTGCGTGACTGGGATCCGCTGGAGCGGCTGGGCCGGGAATTTGGCGCGGTCGGGTTTTATCTATCCGCGCACCCGCTCGACAGTCGCCAGGCGCAGTTTGAATCGCTGAACATCGCCAGTCTTGCTGACGTGGAAAAGGCGCTGCAACGCCGCCATGCGGTCAGTGCGCAAATGGCGGGCGTGCTTTTGAAGAAACAGGAAAAGGTTTCGCAGAAGGGGAGCAAATACGCCTTCCTGCAACTTTCCGACCCCAGCGGGGTTTACGAGGTCACGCTGTTTTCGGAAATTTTAGCGGCCAGCCGCGATTTTCTGGTAGCCGGGGCAAGTCTTTTGCTGTCGGTGGAGGCCGAACAGCGCGAGGAGCAAATACGCTTTACCTGTGCCAAAATCCAGCCTCTGGAGGCTGCGCTTGACGGGAAAATTCGCCAGATCGAGGTGCATCTGGATAAGGCCGAGCCCGCTGCCAAGCTTAAGGAGTTTCTCGATATTGAGGGGCAGGGTCGCGCTGCTTTAGTCGTTAATTTACGCCTCGAAGGCGGGCGCGTCGCTAAAATCCAACTTCCCGGTCGTTATACCTTAAGCGCTCAAGCTCGTAACATTTTACGAGGCGAGGACGGCGTCAGGGAGATATTAGAGGCTTAGAAGTGTTTGAACCGCAGAGATGCTGAGAAGTATTTTTGTGTGTCTGTCATTGCGACCCCGGCCTTGAGCCGGAGGAAGCAATCTAGATCCACAAAGCGCTATTTCCAGATTGCTTCGTCGCTGACGCTCCTCGCAATGACGAAAAAATTAAACTTTCTCTGCGCCTCTGCGGTTCAAAAAATATCTTGCAAATCTGCCCGCATCCCTATAGAAACTCCGCAAGTTCGCAATAGTGCGGGCAAATTCACATGCAGGTTTCCAAACCGGTGTTCATATAGAACCAAGGCCTGCAGAGGAATCAAAGCAAACAGTGTTTTGATTTGGACTAGGAAAATGAGGCGAAGTTTATAAAACATAAACGAGCCGAAATTTGACGACGATCCAAACAAAACAATGGAAGCTTTATAACCGGGTAAGAAAGGAGCAAACAAAATGGCTTTACCTGAATTTACTATGCAACAACTGCTTGAGGCGGGTGTTCACTTTGGTCACCACGCACGCCGCTGGAACCCCAAAATGCGCGAATATATTTTCGGCGTACGTAACGGCGTTCACATTATCGACCTGCAACAGACCCAGCCGATGCTGGCCGAGGGCCTCAAAGCGATCCGCGACATCGTAGCGGGCGGCGGTCGTGTTCTGTTCGTGGGAACAAAGCGTCAGGCACAGCAAAAAATCGTGGAGGCGGCTAAGCGCTGCGGCCAATACTACGTCAACCACCGCTGGCTTGGCGGCATGCTGACGAACTGGCAGACGATTACAAAATCCATCAACCGTCTGCGCGAACTGGAAACTATTCTGGGAGGCGAAACATCCGGCTACACCAAGAAAGAAATGCTGATGATGACGCGCGAGCGTAACAAGCTCGAAGATTCTATCGGCGGTATCAAGGAAATGGGCGGCCAACCAGACGCGCTTTTCATTATCGATACAACCAAAGAAGACATCGCCATTCTTGAAGCCAACAAGCTTGGCATTCCCGTGATCGCGGTTGTTGACACCAACGCACCGTTTGAGGGTGTTGATTACGTTATTCCGGGTAATGACGACGCTTTGCGCGCTATCGATCTTTATTGCGACCTCGTAGCTGATGCGGTTCTTGATGGTTTGCAAGCTGAATTGTCCAAATCCAAGACTGACCCCGGCGAAGCCGTTGACGTGAAAGTTGAGCTTCCCAAGCTTAACAAAGCAAAGGACCAACCTTCCGCAGAAGAGCTTGAAACGCCCGGTGAAAAGGCCAAAAAAGCTGCTGACAAAAAGCAAAAAGCAAAAACCGAAGAAGCTTCTGCCGAAGCTCCTCAGGAAGACGCCAAAGCGGATGACAAATCCGGTGGCTCCGATGACGAGGAAACAGACGCGAAAACCAAAAAAGCGGCTTCCGCATAATCACCCCTCAGGCGTCATTCCGGCAAGAGACGGAATCTTGGCGTTTTAAAATAACCAGATCCCGGCGAAAGCCGGGATGGCGACAAATAAAGGAGAAGTACAATGGCTGATATTACAGCATCAATGGTTAAAGAACTGCGCGAAAAGACAGGCGCGGGCATGATGGACGCGAAAAAGGCGCTTGTTGAAAATAACGGCGATATCGAGGCGTCTATTGACTGGCTACGTACCAAGGGTTTGGCAAAGGCCGAGAAAAAGTCGGGCCGTGCCGCCGCTGAAGGTCTTGTGGCTGTGGCCACTGCCGGAACAAAAGGTGCGGTTGTGGAAATCAATTCCGAAACCGACTTCGTTGCCCGCAATGAAAAATTCCAGACTTTCGTTTCCAAAGTGGCGCAAATCGCGCTGGAAAAAGACAGCACCGAAGAACTGGCGGCTGCCGAATTCGAAGGCGGCAAAAACGTTCAGGAATCCCTGACTGATCTGATCGCCACAATCGGCGAAAATATGACACTGCGCCGCTCCAACAAGCTGGAAGTATCGCAAGGTTCTGTTGTTTCCTACGTGCACGGCGCGCTTGCCGACGGTCTGGGCAAGATCGGTGTTCTTATTGCTCTTGAATCTGCCGCTTCCGATGATGCGCTTCAGGCACTGGGCAAGCAGCTTGCGATGCATATCGCGGCGGCGAACCCTGCATACCTTGATAAAAACAGCATAGATCCCGAAGCCATGGAGCGCGAGCGCAACGTGTTGAAGGAGCAGGCAATTGCTTCCGGTAAGCCTGCGGATATCGCTGAGAAAATGGTCGAAGGCCGTATGCGCAAATATTACGAAGAAGTTTGCTTCCTTGAGCAAGTTTTCGTGATTGACGGCGAAAGCAAGGTTTCCGACGTTGTTGCTGCTGCTGCGAAAGAGGCCGGCGCGGACATCAAGGTAGCCGGCTATGTTCGTCTTCAACTGGGCGAAGGTGTAGAAGTCGAAGCAGAGGATTTCGCTGCGGAAGTCAGCAAAGTGGCTAACGGCTAAGCGCCCGCGAATAAACAAAGTTTTTTTGACAGCCGCGTAGACATTCTTCGCGGCTGTTATTACATTAGCTTCGCGGCTGTTATTACATTAGGACAGTTTATATAAAGGAATGACGCGTATGGCGAAAAAACCTCACTTTAAACGTATTATGTTGAAAATGTCCGGCGAAGTCCTGATGGGGCAGGGCGAATTCGGTATAGAATCGGCTACAGTCAAGCGTGTGGCGCAGGATATTAAAGCTGTCATCGATATGGGCATCGAGGTTTGCGTAGTCGTAGGCGCGGGCAATATCTTCCGCGGCGTTTCCGGGGCGGCCGAAGGCATGGACCGCACCACAGCCGATTATATGGGCATGCTGGGGATTGTGATTAACGCTCTGGCACTGCAAAACGCGCTGGAGCATTTGGGTGTGCAGACCCGTGTGCAATCCGCCATTCGTATGGATGCGATCTGTGAGCCTTATATCCGCCGTAAGGCCATGCGTCACATGGAAAAGGGCCGCGTGGTGATTTTTGGCGCAGGTACGGGTAATCCCTATTTCACGACCGACACTGCCGCCGCGCTGCGCGCTTCCGAAATGAATTGCGACGCCCTGTTCAAAGCGACCAAGGTGGACGGAGTTTATACCGCTGATCCGGCGAAAGACCCGAGCGCCAAGCGTTTCGATTCCATTAGCTACATGGACGTACTGACCAAGGATCTGAAAGTTATGGACGCGACCGCAATTTCTCTGGCGCGTGAAAACAATATTCCGATCGTGATTTTCTCGGTTAAAGAGGCGGGGAATTTCGCGAAAGTCGCCGCAGGTGAAGGTAAGTTCACCATCGTTGGCAATTCCTAATCATTCTAATTCAGGAGAAATAAGATGAGTTTTGATAAAGCCGATCTTGAACGCCGTATGAGGGGCGCGATTGATGTTCTTTCCACCGAATTTTCCGGTTTACGGACAGGGCGGGCATCGGCCAGCTTGCTCGACCCGGTAACGGTCGAGGTTTACGGCAGCAAGATGCCGCTGAACCAGGTCGCTACGATCAGCGTGCCTGAGGCGCGTTTGCTTGTGGTGCAGGTCTGGGACGGTGGAAACGCTAAGGCAGTCGAAAAGGCAATCATGGAATCCGGCCTTGGCCTTAATCCTCAGCCCGAAGGGGCGGTTATCCGCATTCCCATTCCCGATCTGAACGAGGAGCGCCGGACCGAGCTTAAAAAAGTAGCCGCAAAATATGCCGAAAACGCTCGTGTGTCTGTCCGTAACGTGCGCCGCGACGGTATGGACGGCCTTAAAAAATCAGAAAAGGACGGCGATATTTCCGAAGACGATTTGAAAAGATCTTCCGAAGAGGTTCAGAAACTGACCGATACTTATGTGAAGAAAATCGACCAGATGCTTGCCGAAAAAGAAACCGACATTATGAAGGTTTAAGTTTTACTTTAATAAATTAATGCAAAATCCTGAGAAAAAACAAAAAGACTCATTTCACGTTGCCGTTATTATGGATGGCAACGGACGCTGGGCGCAAAAGCGGGGCCTGCCAAGAACTGCAGGGCATAAGCAAGGCGCAGAAGCTGCCCGCCGTATCGTTAAGGCCGCGGCAGATGAGGGCGTGGATTACCTGACCTTGTTCGGATTTTCTGCCGAAAACTGGAACCGTCCCGAATCCGAAGTGCAGGAGCTGATGAAACTTTTGCGCTATTACCTGCGTTCGGAAACGGCTGATCTTCATAAAAACGGCGCGCGGCTGCGCGTAATCGGAGATCGCAAAGCACTGGAAAGCGATATCGTAGAGCTGATAGAAAACGCGGAAAAGCTCACGGCGGATAATGAAAAAATTACCGTTGTAATTGCCCTGAATTACGGCGGGCGGCAGGAAATTTTGCAAGCAGCGAAGGCGGCGGCGGAAATTATGGCCAAAGAAGCGGATATGAATTTCGAGCAGGTTTTTGCTGCCAATATGATGACCCATGATATTCCCGATCCCGATATGATTATCCGCACCAGTGGAGAAAAGCGGATCAGTAATTTTCTGCTTTGGCAGAGTGCCTATAGCGAGATGGTGTTTTCCGATGTCCTCTGGCCCGATTTCAAGGCGGAAGATTTAAAGGCGGCGATTGCAGAATACAGTGCGCGCGAGCGTCGTTTCGGCGCGCTTAAAACCACGGAAGCGTAAGATTAAAGAGCTTAGAGAAAGCGTGATACTGAATGGGTAAATTCAACCTTGCGTCTCTTCAGACAAGGCTCGTTTCCGGTCTTATACTTGCCGGAGTCGTGATGGCTCTGATTTATATTGGCGGTTTACCGTTTCTGGCGATGGTCGGCGTGTTCACGTTTGTGGCAGGCTATGAATGGCTACGCCTCGCCAAACATATGCCTTATTCCTATCTGCACATGCTGGCCGGCCTTGTTTATATCGCTTTCGGTTTTTGGTCCGGTTATGCGCTGCGCGAAGTTCACGGTATCGCAGCGGCCTTTCTGTTTGTGGGGCTGATCTGGCTCAGCGATACGGGCGCTTATTTTACAGGAAAAACAATCGGTGGCCCCCAGCTCGCCAAACACATCAGCCCGAACAAAACCTGGGCGGGATTTGCCGGAGCAGTTTTATCGCCGGCCTTGTTTTTTGTTCTGTTTCTCGCCCTATATTTAATATTTATGAAAGCGCCGCAACCTCCGATTATGATGTATCTGTTGGCCGCCACTATTGGCGGGGCCATAGGCGTAACCGGGCAGGTGGGTGATTTGCTTGTGTCATTCTTTAAGCGCCGCGCGGCTGTGAAAGATACGGGAGATATTATTCCCGGCCATGGCGGGGTTCTGGACCGGGTGGATTCGCTGCTTTTGGCCGCGCCCGTATTTTATTATTTAATCTCTGCGTTCCCGTTGTTCCATGGATAAAAAAACGATCAGCATATTTGGCGTCAGCGGCTCAATCGGGCAATCCACCCGCGACGTGATTTTATCGGCGCCGGAGCGTTTTGACGTCTGTACAGTCACGGCGAACGCCAACGTGACTGCGCTCGCGCAAATGGCCCGTGAGCTGGGGGCAAAGCGTGCAATTATTGCCGATGAAAACCTTGGAGGCGCATTGAATGCCGCTTTGGTGGGAAGCGGTATAGAAGCGCTGGCCGGTCGCAAGGCGCTGATCGAGGCTGCCAGAGAAAAAATCGACCTTCATGTTGCCGCCATTGTCGGCATGGCCGGGCTCGAGCCTTTGTTCAAGGCGCTGGAATCCGCCCGTAGCGTTGCCATCGCCAATAAAGAACCGCTCGTTGCGGCGGGCCGCCTGTTCGTGGAAAAGGCAAAAGTATTCGGAACGCAAATCCTGCCGCTCGATAGCGAGCATAACGCGATTTTTCAGGTTTTCGAGCGCGATAAAAGAGATGCTATAGAGCGTCTGATCCTGACCGCTTCCGGCGGGCCGTTCCTTAACCGGAATCCGGAAGAGATCGGCAATGCCACGCCGGAGGAGGCCACCAGCCATCCCAATTGGTCTATGGGCGCAAAAATCTCCGTTGACAGCGCAAGCATGATGAACAAGGCGTTAGAAATTATAGAGGCGCATTATTTATTTGGTATGCCTGCGGAGAAAATCGACGTGCTAATTCACCCTCAATCCGTTGTGCATTCGATGGTGGAATATGCCGATGGCTCGGTACTGGCGCAAATGGGCGCCAGCGATATGCGCACGCCCATCACTTATGCGCTGGGCTGGCCGAAACGCTTAAAAACGCCGGGTAAAAAGCTCGATTTTGTGGCGCTCTCGCAGCTCGATTTCATGCCGCCCGATCTTGAGAAATTTCCCGCCCTTAAGCTCGCTTATGACTGTTTGAAATTAGGCGATGGGGCTTGCATTGCCCTGAATGCCTCGAACGAAGTGGCTGTGCAGGCATTCTTAAGCGGCAAAATACGTTTTGGTAACATTATTCCCGTTATCAGCAAAGTGCTGGATGAGGGGTTTGGCACTGAAATAAAATCACTGGAATCTGTTATAGAGTGCGATAAAGAAGTGCGCGCGAAAGCACATTCCGTTATACTATCAATGGAACAAACCCAAACCCGGAAGGCATCATGAACATATTCGAATTATTTCAAACTATCGGAACCAATGTCTGGATATACGGCGGCACCTTCGTGCTGGTTTTGAGCATTCTCGTTTTCGTTCATGAATGGGGTCATTACATTGTTGCGCGGCTTTGCGGCGTGCGCGTGGACACGTTTTCTATAGGGTTCGGCAAGGAAATAGCGGGCTTTTTTGATAAGAAAGGCACACGTTGGAAGGTTTCCATGGTCCCGCTGGGTGGTTACGTGAAGATGTTCGGCGATGTCGACCCGGCCAGTGCGGGGCATGCCGATAAAATTGAAGATCCCAAAACGGGGAAAATGCGTAAATTCACCAAGACAGAACGTGAACAGGCTTTTTATAGCAAGCCCGTATGGAAACGTGCGGCCATTGTTGCGGCCGGGCCGGGGATCAATTACATTTTCGCCATTATTCTTTTGACCGGGCTTTACGCCTTCAGCGGTCAGCCGGTAACCCCGCCCTTGGCTGCTGCGGTCATAGAGGGCTCCAGCGCCGATAAGGCAGGCTTCGAGCCACATGATCTGATCCTCTCTATTGACGGTAAACCTACTGAAAGCTTCGAAGATATCCGCCGCTCTATGCTGATCGGGCTGGATTTCGAAAAGCATTTCGTGGTGGAGCGCGCCGGTAAACAAATAGACATTTACGCCAAGCCGGAAAAGGTAGAGCAGGAAGACCGTTTCGGCTTTAAAAGCAGCCGCGGTCTTCTGGGCCTTACCAGCCCGCGCCACGGTATATTGATTGAGGATATCGCCGAAATTGACGGCAATACCTATAAATCCCCCGAAGCGTTGCGTAATGGGCTGGAACGTCGTTTGGGTACAACGTTTGAGATCACCATGAAACCGCGTGATGAAAACGATGATACGCCTGAAACCTATATGATTCATCCCTTCGCCGCGCAGAATGAGAGTTTTATCAGCGGAGAAGGGGAGCAGGCTGATGTCCTGTTCCTGACCAATAACAAGGACGCGCAGATATTTATTCAGCACGGTCCTGTAGACGCGTTTACGGCGGCGATAAAAGAAACCTGGGATATTACAGCCGGAACGCTTGAGGCTTTGGGCCAGATGATTACCGGCAGCCGCCCTGCAACTGAGCTTGGCGGCATTATCCGTATCGGCGCGATCGCGGGCGATATGGCGCAGCAAGGCATTCTGGCATTGATCGTTTTTACGGCGCTGCTTTCTATCAATTTGGGCCTGATCAATCTCTTCCCCATTCCCATGCTGGATGGCGGGCATTTGCTGTTCTATACGTTTGAAGCGGCATTGGGTAAGCCTATCCCCGAAAAAATACAGGACTATGCGTTCCGCGCGGGTTTGGTATTTCTTGTCGGGATTATGGTTTTTGCCAATCTGAACGACCTGATCCAGATATTTCTGTAAAACTCCGGGCTTTAATTAAAAACTTTGGGTAAAAAACTGAAAAAAACGACAATTTCCGGCTGACTCTTATGCTTTTTTCTTTTAGTGTGTGGAAGCTTTCGAAAATAACAGCACTAAACAAGGGTCGGGATGGTCTTGATGAATTTCCAAACGGTAGCGCGTTCTTTGTGCGTTTTGGCACTGATCCTGTGTATTGCGGGCGCTTTCGTTTCTCCTGTTTTTGCTGCTGATGACGAGGTGCGTCAGATCCGGATCGAAGGAACGCAGCGTATCGAGCCTTCTACCGTTCTTTCCTATATGAACCTGAATATCGGCGATACGGCGACGCGCCGCGATCTTGACCGCGGCCTTAAAAGCCTGTTTGCCACCGGTCTGTTTGCCGACGTTTCCTTGCGTCAGGAAGGCCAGGTTCTGGTTGTCACGGTGGTAGAAAACCCGATCATTAACGAAATCGCTTTCGAGGGGAATAAACGTCTTGAAGATGACGATCTGCGTCCCGAGATACAATTACGCCCGCGTCAGGTTTTCACCAGAACCAAGGTGCAAAGCGACGTCAGCCGCCTTTATCAGGTTTACCGCCGTAACGGGCGTTTTTCCGTTAATATCGAGCCCAAAGTCATCAAACTGGATCAGAACCGTGTGAACCTTATTTTCGAGATCGCGGAAGGCGAAATCACCAAGGTTAAAAGCATCCGTTTTGTCGGCAATGAGCGTTTTGACGATGATCACCTGCGTAGCGAGATCGCAACCAAGGAAACGGTCTGGTACCGCTTCATCAGCGCCGACGACCGTTATGACCCCGACCGTCTTGTCTATGATCAGGAGTTGCTGCGCAGTTTCTATTTGAAACAGGGTTATGCCGATTTCCGCATTCTTTCCGCTGTAGCCGAGCTTTCCAGCAACCGTGAGAATTTCTATGTCACGTTTACGCTGGAGGAGGGGAAACGTTACAAACTTGGCAATATCAAGATCGATTCCAAAATCCGCAATTTCGATGCCAGCGTGCTGAACCAATACGTAGAACTTAAAAAGGGCGATTGGTATAACGCAAATGAGGTTCAAAAAACCGTAGACACACTTACCGATGCGCTTGGAGATTTACAATATGCTTTCGTGAACGTGCGTCCCGATACCAAGCGTAACCGCGACCAAAGTATCATCGATATTACCTTCCAGATCAATGAAACGCCGCGCGTCTTCGTGGAGCGGATCAATATCAACGGCAATGTCAGAACGCTGGACAAGGTAATCCGCCGCGAGATCGAACTTTCCGAAGGTGACCCCTTCAACCGTTCCAAAGTCTCGAAAACCGAGCGTAACATCAATAATCTGAACTTCTTTGAAACAGCCAAGGTGGAAGTCAGCCCCGGTTCTGCGCCCGATAAAACCAATATTGATGTGGACGTAGAAGAAAAATCGACTGGAGAGCTATCTCTCGGCGCTGGTTTCTCCACCTCCGATGGTCCTTTGGCGGATGTGCGGATTCGCGAACGTAATCTGATGGGAAAGGGTCAGGATCTTAGCCTTGGCGCCACGGTGGCTGGAGAGCGTTCACAGGTAGACCTATCCTTTACCGAGCCGTACTTCCTTGACCGTGACGTTTCCGCCGGTTTCGACTTGTTCCACATTACCCGAGACCTGCAGGATGAAAGCTCCTTTGATCAGCGTAAAACCGGGGGCGCACTGCGCATGGGATACCCGCTTTCGGAATACTGGCGCCAAACCTTGCGATATCGCTACGAACGCAACAAGATTACGGATGTGCAGTCTAACGCATCGCGTTTCATCCGCGATCAGGAAGGGGAGCGCGATACTTACGCCCTTTCGCAGCGCTTGACCTATGATAATCGCGACAGTTTCCTGTTCCCCACGACAGGCTGGAATTTGTGGCTTGATACTGAAATTGCCGGGCTTGGCGGCGATGCCAAATATGTTTCCGTCCGGACGGGTGCATCTTATTACTATCCCGTTATGAATCAGGTTGTGCTGAACCTGATGGGTGAAACGGGTGCTGTAGAGGGTTATTCCGACACCGATGTCGCGATTAACGAACGTTTCTATCTCGGCGGTTCCACGCTTCGCGGTTTCGAGCAGGCTGGGGTGGGCCCGCGCGATATTTCCACCGACGACTCTCTGGGGGGGAAATATTTTTACCGCGGCAGCGCAGAGGTATCTTTCCCTCTCGGCTTGCCGGAAGAACTGGGCATCAAGGGCCATACATTTAGTGATTTCGGTACGCTTACCGAACTGGACGAGACAGATGCCAACGTTCGTGACGAAGCTTCCTTACGCGCCTCGGTCGGCGTGGGCATGTCCTGGCGCTCTCCCTTCGGACCGATCCGCATGGATCTGGCAGTTCCTGTGGCAGACGAAGAGTACGACGAGAAAGAAGCTTTCCGGTTTGACTTTGGCACGCGCTTCTAATAAGCATTTGCTGTTATAAAAAATATTTCACGCTTATAAATATGGAAAAAACATGAACGCTATTCGTATCCTGACCCTTGTTGTTGCCTTTATTGCCTGTATCACCCCGCTTTCTGCTGCCCGTGCGGAAAGCTCCATTGCCGTGGTTGATGTCCGTGCGCTTATGAACGACTCAAAAGCGGCCAAAAGTATTCAGGACCAGCTTGTAAAGCACCGTGAAAAATTCCTCGCCGACCTTTCAAAGCAAGAACAAAAACTGCGAGATGAAGAGCAAACACTGGCAAAGGCTCAAGCTACTTTGGCAAAAGAAGAGTTTGCTCAGAAAGTAAAAGAATTCGAAGAAAGCAAACTCAAGACCCGTCAGATGGTGCAGGATCAAAAACGCGCCCTTGATGAAGGCGTAAACGAAGCAACCAACACGTTGCGTTCCGAGATATTCAAGGTAGTGGAAAAAATAGCCGAAGAGGAAAAGTATGACCTTGTTTTGACCCGTCAGAACGTTGTGGTTGGCTCGCAAAACCTTAATATTACAGATGAGGCGATGAAGCGTCTTGATAAATCCTTGTCCAGCGTGAAACTGAAGATAAAATAGGGCTTACGTTTTTTAGCCCATTTTAGGATTTTTAATGCCCGACCCTCGATTTTTTAAAAAAGCCGGATCTTTTACATTAGGGCAGATTGCCGAATTGTCCGGTGCCTCTCTGGCGGATGGCGCGAACGCTGATTTTATGGTTGATGATGTGGCGGCGCTGGATAAAGCGGGGACCAAGGATATAAGCTTCCTTGATAATATCAAATACAAGGACCAGTTCGCCGTAACCAAAGCCGGGGCCTGCATTGTCGCCCCTGAGCTGGCCTCCCTCGCTCCGAAGGGAGTACGTGTTTTAACCTCTCCTTCTCCCTATAAATCCTACGCGGTGACAGCACAGGCTTTTTATCCGGCTGAGCAGCCCGAAGCTCCAAGTATTGCCGAAAGCGCTTGTATTCATAAAAACGCCAAAATTGGTAAGGGCAGTACTATTGGCGAAAATGCTGTGATCGACGAAAATGCTGAGATTGGCGATCATTGCTGGATAGAATCCGGCGCGGTCATCGGGGCGGGCGTCAAAATCGGTGCGCATAGCCGCATCGGGGTTAATACCACGGTTTCTCATGCCCTAATCGGCGATCATGTGCGGCTTTACCCCGGCGTGCGCGTGGGACAGGACGGTTTCGGTTTTGCCATTGATCCTGCCGGGCATGTCAAAGTACCGCAATTGGGCCGTGTGGTGATCGAGGATCATGTGGAAATAGGCGCCAATACCTGTATTGACCGTGGGGCAGGGCCCGATACAGTCATTGGGCAAGGCACATGGATCGATAATCTGGTTCAGATCGGTCATAACGTTAAAATTGGCAAGGGCTGTATTATCGTTTCGCAGGTTGGCATTTCGGGCAGCACGGTGATTGGCAATTACGTCGCTTTGGGCGGGCAGGTCGGAATTGCGGGGCACTTGCATATAGGCGACGGCGCACAAGTAGCTGCTAAATCCGGCGTTATGCGCGACATTCCGCCGCGCGCAGAGTATATGGGCTATCCCGCACGGCCCATGAAGGAGTTTTTGCGCCAGATTGCGCAGTTGAACCGCTTGATTAAAAAGAGAAAATCGGCTTAATTGGTAGTGCTGTTTTAAAAGAAGGCTGCGAATGAGCAAAAACGAAAACAATCTGCCTATCGATGTTTCACGGATCATGGAAATGATACCGCACCGTTATCCCATTCTCCTGCTGGACCGTGTGGTTGAGCTGGAGCCCGGTGAAAGCGCTGTGGGTGTAAAGAACGTCACTATCAACGAACCTCATTTTAACGGTCATTTTCCCGGTCACCCCATTATGCCCGGCGTACTGATTATTGAGGCACTGGCACAGGCCTCTGCCGTCGTTTGCGTGGCAGCGATGGAGGGCGATCCGGCTGATAAGGTTGTATATTTCATGACCATCGATAATGCGCGCTTCAGGAAGCCTGTGGTTCCGGGCGATACGCTCTATCTGCATGTTACAAAAACCCATTCGCGGGGACCCGTCTGGAAATTTAAGGGTGAGGCCAAAGTGGACGGAAAAATTTGTGCCGAAGCCACTTTCAGCGCCATGCTCGCAGATAAATAATCCTGCCTTTACCTTGTAACCATATGCAATAAAGCGTGATTTGTGGCCTGCCGCTGCAGCGTTTAAAACTGGAATCATGAGTAAGAATATCCACCCCACTGCGATTATCGAGGACGGCGCGAATATCGGCGCCAATGTTTCTGTCGGTCCCTATTGTGTGATAGGCAAAGATGTAACCTTGCACGATAATGTCACCCTGAAATCTCATGTGGCGATTGACGGTCTGACAACCATTGGCGAGGGCACGGTTGTGTATCCCTTCGCTTCGTTGGGCAGTGCGCCGCAGGACCTCAAATACGCAGGCGAGCGTTCAGAGCTCGTTATAGGCAAAAACAATACTATCCGTGAACATGTCACCATGAATCCCGGAACGAAAGACGGCGGTATGAAGACGATCGTCGGCGATAATTGCCTTTTCATGATGGCCACGCATGTCGCGCATGATTGTGTGATCGGCAATAACGTGATCATGGCCAACAACGCCACTCTTGGCGGTCATGTCGTTGTGGGCGATCATGTTGTAATCGGCGGGCTCGCGGCCGTACACCAGTTTGTGCGTATCGGCGCGCATGCGGTGATAGGCGGCATGTCCGGTGTGGAAAACGACATTATTCCCTATGGCCGCGTAAAGGGCGAACGCGCGCATCTGGCCGGGCTGAATCTGATCGGGCTGGAGCGCCGCGGTTTTGACAAAGATAAAATCCGCCTTTTGCAACGAGCCTATAACTCGCTTTTCGGTGATGACGGCACGCTCGAACAACGGCTTTCACAGGTGGCAAACGATTTTGCTGATGATCCTCTTGTCATGGATATGATACAATTCGCGCGAGAAAAAACGAGGTTCCCGCTATGCCAGCCCCCAAAAAAGCAAGCCTAGACGAGACAATACCGGGCGCGAATTCCCCAAAGGACCAAATTCAAAGTATCGGCGTAATCGCCGGTGGCGGTTCTTTGCCCTTACGCCTGCTCGAGGTTTGCGATGATAAAGGGATCGAGGTTTTCGTGATCGGCTTTGACGGCCAGACCGATCCGCTCACGGTAAAAGACCGCAATCATATGTGGACGCGTATCGGCGCGGCGGGACAAATCATCAAAACGCTTAAGGCGCATGAAATTTTCGATCTGGTCCTGATCGGCTCGATACGCCGTCCCACCCTTACGGAATTACGTCCCGATCTTAAAACTGCCGAATTTTTCGCCCGGATCAGCTTGAAAGCACTCGGCGATAACAGTCTGCTTACCGCCCTACGCGAAGAGCTTGAAAGCGACGGTTTTACCATTCACGGCATCCATGAATTTGCCCAAGACCTTCTGACGGGCGAGGGCGTTTTGGGCCGGATAAAACCGACCAAGGAACAGATGGTTGATTTGGAGCGCGGGATAGAAATCTCTCAAACCCTCGGTCAGCTTGATGTAGGGCAGTGCGTGGTGGTCCAGCAAGGTATCGTTCTGGGTGTGGAGGCTGTGGAAGGCACCGACCAGCTTATTACCCGCTGCAAACATTTAAAGCGTAAAGGCAAAGGCGGCGTTCTGGTTAAAACCTGCAAACCGCAACAGGACCGTGATTTCGATCTTCCCACTATCGGCCCCAATACCGTGCGTCTGGCCGCCGACGCCGGGCTGTCTGGAATCGCCATTCACGCGGGTCACAGCATTATTATCGAGCCTGTCGAAGTTGCAAGATTGGCGGACAAGCATAAAATTTTCGTAACCGGCATTAGGGTCCCTGATTTCGAGGCGGAAAGATAGTCATGAATATTTTTCTCGTTGCCGGTGAAGTTTCGGGAGATGTGCTGGGCGCGCAACTCATCCGCGCGATTAAAAAACAGCGCCCTGACACATCTTTTGCCGGGGTTGGTGGCGACTTGATGGCGTCGGCGGGCATGGAAATGCGCCTGCATCTCTCCAGCCTCTCGGTGATGGGGATATGGGAGGTCCTGGGAGAGCTTCGCCGCCTGCGTGATATCGTGGTCACGCTTTGCCGTGAAATCGAGGCAAATCAGCCCGAAATTGTGGTCACCGTCGATTTTCCCGACTTTAATTTTTATCTAGGTAAACAACTCAAAAAGCGTGGGCTTTATAAGGGAAAAATCGTACATTACGTCGCGCCAACCGTATGGGCATGGCGACCGGGAAGGGCGCGCAAAGTTTCTAAATTCCTCGACGGACTGATCTGCCTTTTTCCGTTCGAGCCCGCCTATTTTACCAAACACGGACTGGACGCAATCTATTGCGGCCATCCCGTGATAGAGGAAAAACTTAAACCAGATGCGGGCGAAGCATTCCGCAAGTTGCATGGCATCAAGCCGGATACGAAAACCCTCGGCCTGTTTTTTGGTAGCCGTGAAAAAGAACTGGCCAATCTGGGTGAAATACTGAAGGAAGCGGCGATGATGACCGCGGAACAGGTAAAGCCTATGGCACTCATCGTTCCGACCTTGCCGCATCTGGAATACGAAGTTTTAAAATTGACCGAAGATATGCCTGTGCCCGCCTATGTCACCGCCGATCCGGCGAAAAAATGGGCGGCGATGCAGGCTTGTGACGCTGCGGCGGCTGTGTCTGGAACCGTAGGGCTCGAGCTTGCTTATGCGGGCGTGCCGCATATTATCGCCTATAAAATGAGCCCCTTAACATGGCTGATCGTCAAGCTGTTGGTAAAAACCAAATACGCTCATCTGGCCAATATCATGATGAAAAAGACGGTGGTGCCTGAACTTCTTCAAACCAAATGCAATTCCGGCAATATCCGTACGGCGCTTGTGAAACTGTTCAAACAACCTAAGGCGGCAGAATTCCAAAAACGCGCCTTTGCCAAAATCGGCACCATGCTGGGCGAAAATCCTTCCGAAAAGGCCGCCGCATTTGTGCTTAAGGTTGCAAGAAAATAAGCTTCTTACTTCCGGTCTCTCAATTTGACGTATTTGCGCTTTTTCGCACCGGTATAAAGCTGGCGCGGGCGACCGATACGAAGAGAGGGCTCTTCGATCATTTCCTTCCACTGTGAAATCCACCCCACGGTTCTTGCCACGGCAAACAGCACCGTGAACATGGAGGTCGGGAAACCCATGGCGCTCAAGATAATGCCGGAATAGAAATCGACATTGGGGAACAGCTTGCGTTCGATAAAATAGGGGTCTTTGAGCGCAATTTTTTCCAGCTCCATGGCAAGCTCAAGGCGTGGATCTTTTACACCCAGTTCTTTCAAAACTTCGTAACAGCTATCGCGCAGAACTTCGGCGCGCGGGTCGCGGTTTTTATAAACGCGGTGACCGAATCCCATCAGACGGAAAGGATCGTTCTTGTCTTTTGCCCGCTCCAAGAATTCCGGAATATTATCCTTGTGTCCAATCTGATCGAGCATCTCCAGAACCGCCTGATTGGCGCCACCATGCGCAGGGCCCCAGAGCGAAGCGATACCGGAAGCGATACAGGCGAACGGGTTGGCTTGTGACGACCCGGCAAGACGCACTGTGGAGGTCGAGGCGTTTTGTTCATGGTCGGCATGAAGGATGAAAATCTTGTCCATTGCCTTGGCCAAAACTGGGCTGACCTTATACGGCTCCGCCGGAACCGAGAAACACATATGCAAGAAGTTTTCCGCGTAAGATAAATCATTGCGCGGGTAAACGAAGGGCTGCCCGATCGAGTATTTATAGGTCATCGCTGCCAGTGTCGGGATTTTCGCAATCAGGCGGTGAGCGGAAACTTCGCGCTGCGCCGGATCCCAAATATCAAGCGAGTCGTGATAGAAAGCGGCAAGTGCGCCAACCACGCCGCACATCACCGCCATCGGATGGGCATCGCGCCGGAAGCCGCGATAAAAGAAATGAATCTGCTCGTGTACCATCGTGTGATAGGTGATATTCTTGATAAACGCATCCAGTTCCTTTTTCTTGGGCAAATCGCCGTAAAGCAAGACATAGGCCACTTCCATGAAAGTGCTTTTATCGGTCAACTCCTCAATTGTGTAACCACGGTGCAGAAGAACGCCTTCCTCGCCGTCGATGAATGTAAGCTCGGATTGGCAACTGCCTGTAGATGTAAAACTGGGGTCAAAAGTAAAATGGCCCGTATCGGCATAAAGCGAGCGAATATCGATCACGTCTGGCCCCAAAGTGCCCTTAATAACCGGCAGTGTGAAACTTTCCCCTGTGCCGTTATTGGTCAGCGTAAAACTGTTTTGTTTGGATTCTGTCGCCTTGTTTTTGATGGTCTTTACCTTTTTTGCGGGCTTGGCTTTGGCTTTTGTTTTGGCGGTCGCTTTGGACATGGTGCTGTATTCTCCTGAACAGGAAGTGATGGATGTTGCGATGCAACGTCTCAAGAGGATACGCTCAAAACGGTCGAAAATCAATGATGCCCCTTTGTCATTCTGAAGGCGAATACCTGAAGAATCTATTCTTTTAAAAATGTCATCCCGGACTTGATCCGGGATCTGGTGCCGCAAACCACTAGATTCCGGCTTGCGCCGGAATGACAGCTTTGTTGTTATTATATCCTCCGCTTGCGCTCATGATGATCTAGGAGTCAAACATCCAACGCCGCACGAACGCGTGCGCATGTTTCCTCGCGGCCCATGATGGCGCAGGCATCGAAAATCGTTACCGACGATCCACGCCCCGTTACGGCGCCGCGCAGAGGCATGGCGACTTTGCCGAGCTTACCCTCATAATGGCTTTGCGCAACCGACTGGCACAGCGCCTTGATATTGTCCGCCGTAAAATCGTTCAGATTCTCCAGCCCGTCCAGCAGCAATTTCAGCACATTTTTATCGGCAATCAACTCGCGCGCTTTTTCATCGTAATCCAGCGGCAGGGTCTTGACATAGAACGAAGCCTCCCGGGCAAAGTCAATCAGGGTTTTGGATTTATCCTTCAGCTCTTCGATATGGGCGCCAATCCAGCCCTTTGCACGTTCGTCCGGCTTAGGCTCAAAAAACGGTTCGCTTTGTTCCAACAGGCGTTCGGCGCTGGCTTCCTTGATATAATGCGCGTTCAAACTTTCCAGCTTGGCAAAATCAAACCGCGCCGGAGATTGCTGTACGTGTTCAAGATTAAACCATTCAATAGCCTGATCGCGCGGAATAATCTCGTCATTGCCGTGGCTCCAACCCAGTCGCAGCAGGTAATTACACATTGCCTCGGGCAAATATCCCATCTCGCGGTATTCCTCCACGCTCGCCGCGCCGTGACGTTTTGACATCTTCGATCCGTCGGGCCCTAAAATCATGGGCAAATGCGCGTATACCGGTTTATTCCAGCCCATGGAATCGTAAATAATGTTTTGGCGAAATGTGTTATTCAAATGGTCGTCGCCTCGGATAACATGCGTCACGCCCATATCATTGTCGTCCACCACCACCGAGAGCATATAAGTCGGTGTGCCGTCGGAGCGCAGCAGGATAAAATCGTCGAGTTGTTCATTATTCACCGTGACATCGCCCTGCACCTGGTCATGAACCGTAGATGAACCTTCAAACGGTGCTTTGATCCTGATCACAGGGTTCACACCCTCTGGCGGTTTTTGCTTGGAATCGCGCCAGCGGCGGTCATAGGCGACCGGGCGGCCCTCTTTACGTGCGGCTTCGCGCATTTCTTCCAGCTCCTCCTGCGAACAGTAACATTCATAGGCCTTCCCGGTCGCGAGTAATTCCCGCGCGACTTGCGCATGGCGTTCGCGCTGCTCGAACTGGGAAACGATATCGCCGTCCCAGTCGAATTCCAGCCAGTGCATGGCGTTGATCAGCGCTGTGACCGCCTCTTCGGAATGGCGCGCGCGGTCGGTGTCTTCGATACGGAACAGCATCTTGCCGCCGTGTTTTTTTGCGTACAGCCAGTTAAACAGCGCAACACGCGCCGTGCCGATATGCATAAATCCTGTGGGGGAGGGTGGAAACCTTGTAACGACGCTCATTTTTTAAAGACTGCTCTTTTCCTCGTGAGTTTTTATCCTGCTCATCTTATAACGGTTTGATGGCCCTTACACCAGACTTGAAACGCACGAATTTCGCGCCCCTGTTCGAAACGCTCGCCGTATGGCTGGCGGGTCAGCTTGTGTTGCAAAAACAGCAGTTGTTTTTATGGGTGCCCGTGATCTTTGCGCTCGGTATCGGGTTTTATTTTCTCCTGCCCTCCGAACCGCCGCTAGTGCTGGGCATGCTCGTTACCGCCATATTCGCCGTGGCGGTGTTTCTTACCTCACCCTCCCGCGAAAAATCCGCCACCATGCAGGGACTTTGGCTGGTGCTTTGCGGCGGGCTTTTGATATCCGGCGGTTCTCTGGCGGCAACTTACCGCACGCAAAGCATCGCCGCGCCGATGATCACCAAAAAGCTCGGCCCTGTGAGCGTAGAGGGCACCGTCTCCTCTACCGAGGATCTGGGGGAAGGGGAAACGGGGATGCGTATTTTACTCTCGCACCTCACCATAGAGCGCCTTGCCCCTGACGAAACGCCGCGAACCGTACGCCTGAAGCTGCGCAAAAGCGCCAATGTAAAAGTGGGGCAGCGCATTCGCGTGCTGGCGATGCTCAACCCGCCGTCAGATCCCTCAATCCCCGGCGGCTTTGATTTTCAACGCTATGCGTTTTTCAAGGGCATCGGGGCGGTCGGCTTTATCTATAACGAGCCGGAAATATTGCAGGAGCCGAAAACTTACGGCTTTTACGGCTTAGTGGAGCGCCTGCGCCAGAATGTGGCTGAGCGTATAGAGCTTGCCACGCATTACCCTGAAGCCGGAATTATCACCGCACTTGTCACCGGCAAGCGGGCCGCCATATCGGAAGGGGATTATCAAGCCATCCGCGATGCCGGCCTTGCCCATATGCTGGCCATTTCCGGGCTTCACGTAGGGCTTTTCTCGACCGTGTTCTTCTTTTTCTGCCGCCTGATTATGGCCGCCATACCGGGTTTTGCCCTTAATCATCCGATCAAGAAATATGCCGCCGTGATCGGCATGGCCGCGGCGATTTTTTATATGCTTCTGGCGGGTTCCACCATTCCGGCGCAACGCGCGGCGATGATGAGCGGGATTGTGTTTCTCGCCGTTATTCTCGACCGCTCGCCGTTATCCCTGCGGCTTGTCGCTTTCGCCGCCTTTACCGTGCTGGTCTTTTCGCCCGAAAGCCTGACTTCGGCCAGTTTTCAGATGTCGTTTGCTGCCGTGACCGCACTTGTCGTGTTTTTCGATGCGATCCGCGAACAATGGTCGAACTGGTACAGTGGCTCCGGCCTTTTGCGCCGCGGGGCGCTTTATTTTCTCGGCGTCTGTCTGACTACGGTTATTGCTACGTGCGCCACAGCGCCCTTCGCCCTGTTTCATTTTCAGCAACTCGGCCTTTACGCGCTTCTTTCCAACTTTGTAGCCGTGCCGCTGCTGGCCTTTGTCATCATGCCCTTTGCCGTGTTGGCCCTTATTATCATGCCTTTGGGGTTTGAGGCGTTTCCGCTCGCCGCCGTGTCATGGGGCGTTAATGGGGTGCTGGAAATCGCGCACTGGACCGCGGAGATGGAGGGGGCCGTACTGCACGTCACGCTCTGGCCCCTTAGCGGGCTTGTCATGATTGTGATTGCAGCGATTATATTAATGCTGGTGAGGGGGCCGTTAAAATTCGCCGCCCTTCTTCCTTTTACGGCGGCTGTAATTTTGATCGCCGCTTACTGCCCGCCCGACATTCTGATTTCGGGAAATCAGGAACTGATCGGCTATAGCGAGGCGCCCGGTCATTTATCAATTTCGACCAAGCGCCGCGAGCGGTTCACGGCAGAAAACTGGGAACGCGCCTACGGGCTGGAGGAGGGATCGGCGAAAAAATGGCCGAATGAAGGGCAAACCGCGTTCGGCATGATCTGTGCGGAGGAAGGCTGCCGCTTGCAGCGCGGCCCCTTTAAAATCGCTTTTTCCCGTTCGGTTTACAGCCACGACGAAGATTGTGTCTGGGCCGATATATTGATCGCTCCCGACCCGGTGGAAAAGCAAAACTGCGCTTCCCCCGTTATTATCGATAAATTCGATACGTGGAAATTCGGCGCGCATGGTATCTGGCTGGAAGAGGGTAATAAGTCCGTTATAAAACGCGTGGAAGATCTACGTGGAAACCGCCCTTGGACGCAAAGGTAAAATGATTTATTGATAAAAAGAACCCAATTTTGTCATCCCTGCCAAGCTCAGCGCGTGCGGGGATCCGGATGCCCACACGGGGGCGGGCATGATAATTTTAAAAAAGCATTCGCCCCTAAGTAATCACGGACAGTCTTACCCGCTTAGCAATGTATCCCGGTACACCAGGCTACGCGGAAGCGAAGGTTCAGCTTCGCCCAAGAGAGAACCCGGGATGACATTAAAAATTCTTACTTTTTATCTCTTCCCTCTTACCACTCAATGATAACTTCTCATCAAACTAACCAGCCGCCCCTGTATCTGCACGCGGTGTGGTTCCAGAATCTGCGGCTCGTATTCGTCGTTTTCCGGCTCCAGCACGATTTTTCCACCCGCGCGGCGCAGGCGTTTGAGCGTCACCTCACCGTCATCAACCAGCGCCACGATAATCGCACCGTTTTCCGCCGTATCGCAGCGTTCGATAATCACCGTATCGCCGTTATGAATACCGGCGTTGATCATGGAATCGCCATTCACGGTAAGCGCATAGGTCTCTCCGCGACCGATCATATCGGGCGGTACGGCGATAAAATTATCGGCATGGGCTATGGCGTCGATCGGAATACCGGCGGCAATCTTGCCCAGAAGAGGGATTTGCTCCATCGCTGCGTTCGCCGCAGTCATATAAGCGGTAGGCGTACCCGCAGGAACGGGCGCGGCAGGTTTAAAGCTTTCCGGCAAATGCACGACGCGCAAAGCACGGGCGCGGTGGGGCAGGCGCTCGATATAGCCCCTCTCTTCCAGCGCAGAAATCAGGCGGTGAATGCCTGACTTCGACTTAAGGCCCAAGGCCTCCTTCATTTCCTCGAAAGAAGGGGGAACGTCGCTCCCCTCCATATGTTCGTGAATGTAAAACAGTAAATCACGCTGCTTTTTGGTCAGCATTGTTCGTACCTTTCCCGAATTAGACACAATAATTATATAAGGCGCGGCATACGCCATAATCACTTTATGTTCTACTTTAGTTCATGATTTGTGTCAAGTTATGACGTAAAAATACCCCGAAGGGCGCGCAGGGCCTGCCCTATATCGCGCTGACGCATCAGGCTCTCCCCGACTAAAAACGCATCGAAGCCTGCATTTTGCAGCTCCATCAGCGTTTCATGCGAATCGATTCCGCTTTCCGCCACCTTGATAATATCGCCCGGCATTTCCTCCAGAAGGTCGAAGGCTGTTTGCAAATCCACCTCCAGCGTTTTCAGGTTGCGGGAATTCACGCCTACCATATCGGGTTTCAAGGCCAGCGCGCGGGAAAGCTCCTCCCCGTTATGCACCTCGACTAAAACATCCATGCCGAGCTCTTTTGTTATGCCGTATAATTCTGCAGCTGTTTCATCTTCCAGCGCTGCCATGATGAGGAGAATGCAATCGGCCCCCAGGGCCCGGGATTCATAAATCTGATAAGGGCTAAGCATGAAATCCTTGCGAAGGGCGGGAATGATAACCGCTTCGCGCACTTCGACCAGATATTCATCCGCGCCCTGAAAATACGGCGCATCGGTCAGTACCGATAAACACGCCGCCCCGTTTTCCTCGTATGTTTTGGCGATTCTCGGCGCATGGAAATTGCTGCGGATTACCCCCTTGCTGGGCGAGGCCTTTTTGACTTCCGCGATAATGGCGGGGCGCTCATGATTTTTTAGTGCTTTGATAAAGTCGCGCGGCGGCGGCGCATCAAGCGCCCGCGCTTTCGTTTCGGCGAGCGGCAGGCGCGCTTCGCATCTTTTCACATGCTCGCGTTTATCGGCGCATATTTTTTCCAGCACGTTCATTGTGTGAATTCCGCATAACCGTTAAGGGTTTGAAGGGCCTTGCCGCTGTCTATAGCTTGCGCCGCCATGCTTACGCCCTGTTTTAAATCTTTCGCGCTGCCGTGAATAACCAGAACCGCCGCCGCGTTGGCCAGCACGATATCGCGGTAGGAGTTTTTAGCACCTTGAAAAACCTCCCGCATTGCCGCCGCGTTCACTTTTGCATCGCCGCCCTTCAGTTCTTCCGGCTTATGCACGGAAAGGCCGAAATCGGCGGGGGACAGAACGGCTTCGGTAATTTTTCCTTCATCCAGCACGACCACGTTCGTTTCTCCCGTCACTGTAATTTCGTCCAGTCCGTCCGATCCGTGAACCACCCATGCCCGCACGGTGCCAAGCCGTTTTAAAACCTCTGTCATGGGCCGCATCCATTTGGCATCGTAAACGCCCAGAAGCTGAAATTTCGTTCCGGCCGGATTGGCGAGCGGCCCCAGCAGGTTGAAAATCGTCCGCCGTCCGATCTTTTTGCGCACCTCTCTGACATTTTTCATGGCGCTGTGATGACGCGGCGCGGCCAGAAACGCAAAGTTAAAACGTGAAAATGCCTCTTCCAGTTTTTGTATATCTACATCAATATTGACGCCAAGCTCGACCAAAACATCCACCGATCCTGATTTGGAAGTTGATGCGCTGCCGCCGTGCTTGGCCACCGGAACGCCGCATGACGCCGCCACCAGCGCTACAGCCGTGGAAATATTGTAGGTGCCGGAGGCATCGCCGCCCGTACCGCAGCAATCAATCGCGCCTTCAGGCGCGTTTAATGTAATCGCCTTTTCTCTCATCACGCGGGCCGCGCCCGTAATCTCAGAAACGCTCTCCCCGCGTTCGGCAAGCTTGATCAGAAACGCTGTCAGTTCCTCTTCGTTCGCATCACCGTTCATGATGATGGTCATCGCCGCCATCATATCTTCTTCGCTTAAAGAGTTCCCGCGATGTAAAAATTTACCTAAAGACACGACAGGAAATTCTCCAGCATCTTGTGCCCGTGCTCGGTGGCGATGCTTTCGGGGTGGAACTGTACGCCGTGGATCGGCTTGGTTTTATGCGCAAGGCCCATCACAAACCCGTCATCGCTCTGCGCCGTAATCTCAAGGCAATCGGGGAAAGTATCCTTCTCCACGACCAGCGAATGATAACGCGTAATGGAAAGCGGGGAGGGAATGTCTTTAAACACGCTTTTCTCCGCATGGGTAATGGTAGAAATTTTGCCGTGCATCGGCTCGGCGCGCATGATCACGCCGCCAAAGGCCTGCCCGATCGCCTGATGCCCCAGACACACGCCGATCAGCGGAATATCATGATCATGCGCGGCCTTGACCAGATCAAGGCATATCCCCGCATGGTCCGGATCGCTCGGGCCCGGCGAAATCATCAGACCCTTGGGTTTAAGCGCCAAAACCTCGTCCACCGTGATCTTGTTGTTCCGGTGCACGCTCGCCTCCACGCCCAGATCGCCGAGATACTGGACGAGGTTATAGGTAAAGCTGTCGTAATTATCGATCAGAATAAACATGGCTCTCTTTATGGCGTAAATCCCGCCTGAAAAGCAAGGGGACAAGACAATCGAACCGATTTACACCTTTCCGGTGCCCGCGCTATGGTATGGGCATGAAAAGACTGCGCCGCTACGCCAACCCCAAAGCAACCATGATATTTCTGGCCATCGCCGTGGGCCTGATGGTTCTGCTTGATGTCTTTATCATCAGTCCGGAGCGTTATAAGGGGTATCAGGGCAATATCATGAGCCCCTCGGTTTTCGATGACATCGGCAGCGAGGTTGATGATTTCACCACTGCGTTAGATGTGCAGAAAAAGCTTCAGGGGCCCAAAGGGCTGGAAACGGCAAAGTCACTTGAAGCGGTGCCTGAAGAAGCGCAAGAAGAAACACCCGCTCTACCTGAACAAGAAAGGAAGGCTGAACCCACAGCTCCTGCTGCTGAAAAACGGCCCGCCCCTCAAGTGGCCATCACGCCCGCCACCCATGGAAAACCGCGCATCGCCATTATCATCGACGATATGGGCCTCAACGCCCCGCGTACAAATGAGGTTATCAAACTACCCAAAACTCTTACTTTGGCCTATCTGCCTTATGCGCCGCATCTGGATCAAAAAACGCGCGATGCCAAAAGCTATGGGCACGAGCTTATGATCCACGTCCCCATGCAACCGATGAAGGACAGCATGGATGCCGGGCCTAACGTCCTTACCGTAGATATGAGCAAACGCGATTTAAACAAGGCGCTGAAAGGGGTTTTCAAATCTTTCGACGGTTACGCCGGTATCAATAACCATATGGGCAGCAAGCTTACGCAGGACCGCGAAAAAATGTCGATGATTATGGAGCAGCTTAAAGAGCGCAATCTGTATTTTATAGATTCCAAAACCATTCCCAATTCCGTGGCCGCCGAAATGGCGCGCGAGGCGGGCGTGGCCTATAACTCCCGCGACGTGTTTCTCGATCACGTACCAACTTACGAATTTTCCGTGGCAGCTTTGAAACAAACGGAAGATATCGCCCGCAAGCGTGGCTCCGCTATTGCCATTGGCCATCCCAAGGAAAATACAATCAAGGCGCTGGAGGAATGGATCCCGACCCTAAAGGAAAAGGGGATAGAGCTTGTTCCTGTTAGTGAAATTCTGAAACGCCCGATCCAATCGAATTAATGATCATTACGTCACCCCCGCCCCCGTGCGGGGGTCCGGTTAAACGGGACAGTCTTGTAAAACCGGATGACCGTACAAGGCGGGCATGACGAGTTTTATATTAACTGGAAGTCTCAATCGCCTTTTCTGCGGCGCTGATAATCGCGCGGGCCTTATTCACCGTTTCCTGATATTCCGAATTCGGTTTGCTATCGGCCACCACGCCCGCGCCTGCCTGCACATGCACCTTGCCGTCTTTGACCAAGGCGGTGCGTAGTGCGATACAGGTATCGAGCGTGCCGTTGCCCGAGAAATATCCCGCCGCGCCGCCATAATAGCTGCGCCGTGAGGTTTCCAGTTCGTCGATAATTTCCATGGCTCGTACCTTGGGTGCGCCGCTGACCGTTCCGGCAGGGAACCCGGCAAACAGGGCATCCACGATATCAAGATCGTCGCGCAGCACCCCTTCAACGTTAGAGACAATGTGCATCACATGCGAATAACGCTCAATCACGAATTGCTCGGTCACTTTCACGCTGCCGATTTTGGCTACGCGGCCCACATCGTTACGCCCTAGGTCGAGTAGCATAAGATGCTCCGCCCGTTCCTTGGGATCGGCAAGCAAATCTTCGGCCAACGCTTGATCCTCGGTTTCGTTCTCCCCGCGTTTGCGCGTTCCGGCAATGGGGCGGATAGTGACGATATTATCGCGCACCCGCACCAATATTTCGGGACTGGAGCCGACAAGCGCGAAATCCTCAAACGCCAGATGAAACAGGAAAGGGGAGGGGTTCAGGCGGCGTAAGGAGCGATAAAGCTCGAAGGCGGGCAAATCGAAATCCACGCTAAAACGTTGACCCGGCACGACCTGAAAAATTTCTCCGGCGCGGATATATTCCACCGCCCTTTTAACCGCGCCCTCATATTGCGCTTGCGTCATGTTGGAGGAAACGGGCAGGGGCGTTTTCAGTTTGCTTTGATGGGCCGGAACTTCAAGCGGCCCGCGCAGGGTATCAAGCGCAGCCGCCACCCGTCCGCAAGCTTGCTCATACAGCTTCTTCGCATCGCCCTTACTTTCATAAACAGGGGTCAGCACGCACATCATGTTTTTGACGTTGTCGAAAATCACCAGCACGGTGGGCCGCATCATCACGCCGTCGGGAATGCCCAGATCGTCCGGATTGGTATCGGGAATATCCTCCACCAACCGCACCATGTCGTAACCCAGATAACCGAACAGGCCCGAAACCGCCATGGGCGGTAAATCCGATCCTTGCTCGTCGATCGCACAATCGGCAAGCGTCTGCCTAATAAAATCGAGGGTAGGAACAGGATGCGCGTTCCAGTTTTCACCTTGTTTGACTTCAACCTCATTACCGCGGATGCGGAAAATCATGTCAGGGGCGTAGCCGATAATGGAATAGCGCCCAAGATTGGCACCTCCCTCCACCGATTCTAACAAGAATCCGTAAGGCCGCTCCCCGCATAGTTTCAGATACGCCGAAACGGGCGTTTCAAGGTCGGCCGGAATCCAGTTCCAAACAAGTTGGGTTTTACCCGTATTGCAGTGTTTCTTAAATGTATCGAAAGCGGGCTGCATTAATATCCTTGCGCTTCCGGCCCGTAAAGAGCTTCAAGCTGGCGGCGGTTAACGGCCGTGCCGTATTTTCTTTCCTTGTCTTGAAGGTAAAGAGCCAAGGCTTCGCTGCGCATATCCTGCAACACCGCATCCTTTTCCTCTTTGTTTTCTTCTTTGGCGGGTTTGAACTCGGCAGAAATAATATGTGCAACGCCCGTGCCCCCCTCGACCGGAACGGCGATATAACCGTCAACGGGCGCGGTGAATATCTCGGCAATGCTAGCTTGGGTCAAGGGCGAGGGCACTTCCTTATCCCGCACGATATTTTTAATATTCTGGATTTTTAACCCGCTGTCTTCCGCCTTAATCTCCACCAGAGTTTTTCCGCCGTCACTGGCAAGCGTCAGCAGGGCTTCGGCCTTGGCTTGCGCCGTAACATGGCGCTGTTGCGCGATCCAGCGCTCGATAAGCTGCGCCTTGATGGCCTCAAGCTCCGGATAGGATTTCGGTGTCACCGCAGCAACATAAACGGCTGCGAAATTGCCGTCTTCCGTCTCCCGCACGGTGGAGCTTTCCCCCTCCATCAGCGAAAACCCGTCCTGCAGAACAAGGTCGCGGTAAGGGGCGTAATCTTTCAAAAGATCGGTTTCCTTTTTATCCAGCCCGAAACCATCCATGCGCGGAAGGTCAATAATTTCCACCGGAAGTTCGGTTTTGATCTCATCCAAAGACACGCCGCCTGCCAACATGTCTTCCAGTTGGCCGGACAGGGCATACATCTGGTCGATCAATCTGGTCTGAAGCAATTCCTCCTTCAGCGCGGCGGAAACGTCCTTGAACGGTTTGGTAGAGGGTTCCTTAATGCCCTTCACAATAATGACATGCCACCCCAAAGCTGATTGTACCGGGCCGACAATATCGCCTTTCGCCGCAGCAAAAACAGGTTCCTTGATTTCATCAAGCACGCCGCTTTCCTCAAATTCGCTTTCGCCCAGATATCCGGTTTCATTCCCGGTCACTTCGTTCGCTGCTGTTTTAAGCGTTGCGCCTGCTTTTACCTTATCGATTGCTTTTTGCGCCTCATCGGCGGAGCTGAACAACCCTTGTTCCAGCGTGCGCATCTCTCCTGTTTGATAAGCCGCGATATTATCCTCGTAAGCGGCCTTAAGTGTTTCTTCGCTGATATCGATGGTTTTTTTAAGCTCATCGTTTTTCAGGTGCAGAATTTTAAGCTCCCGCGTTTCTGGAAGGGCATAACGCTCCTTATATGTCTCATAAAGATTGGTCAGGGTTTGCTCGTCCGGGTTTTCGGGAATTTCCACTGAACTATCAGGAATGATGAGCAATTCCAGTGTACGGTTTTCACCGTTATAAAGTGCAAGGTCTTCCTTCATTCCCGGCATGGTGGAGGCATAACCGCCATAGACTGCCCCGGTTAAAAGATTTCCGGCGGTATTGGCGGCGATGGAGCCCACAAGCTCACCCTCACTGATTCCTTGCGCCATAAGCGCCTGACGCAGAACGTCTTTGGGGTCCTGTCCGTCCTGCACCAGGGGATCAATCATTTTAGAAACCTGTCCGGCGATATATTGACGGCCCACCAGAATATCCTGTTCCGCCGCGGCCTTGCGCAAAATGATCTCGCGCATTTGTCCGCGTAAAATTTCGTCGACATATCCGGCGGTGTAGGCTTGCTGCGGTGTCAAACCAAGGCGCGAAAGCGTACGGCGCAGATTGCGGTCGAAATTCACAATGCTGATTTTCTCGCTTCCAACCCGGCCTACATCGGCGCTACCAAGCCCACCGCGGAAAAACCCGCCGACATCGGTCAGCACAAGTCCGCCGCCTGCCAGCAATAAAAACCCGAGCAGGATATATTTCAGGAAGCCTGATTTCGAACTGTTACGCAAAAACTGCATCGCCATGATAAGGAAAGCTTTCTTTTATAATTATTAACGCTAGGAACTATAAGCACCTTACTCACAAGCCTCAAGCCCTGTTTATACGGTTTCGATTGCAAGGGTGAACGGGCCGTGGCAAAACCGTATTCATGAAGAAACTGATTGTTGGCAATTGGAAAATGAACGGGGCTCTGAATGACGCTAAAAAGCTGATTTCCGGTCTGATCAATGCGATAGAAAGCGAGCGCAACCTGCTGGATACTTGCCGCTTTGTTGTCTGCCCACCTTTTGTCCATATTAACGCCATAAAGCACTCCTTGCACGCGCTCGATCATTTGTCCTACGGAGCGCAGGATTGCAGCGCGCATGACAACGGCGCCTATACGGGCGATGTTTCGGCGGAAATGCTGGCTGATCTGAAATGCTCTTACGTTATTCTGGGACATTCCGAGCGCAGGCAATATCACAAGGAAAGCAATGAACTGATTGCCGACAAGGCCACTCGTGCGCACGAGGTCGGTCTGACCACTATTATCTGTGTGGGCGAACTTGAGAGCGAGCGTGATGCCGGGCGGCATGAAGAAGTGGTAAAAGAACAGCTTCTGGGCTCACTGCCCGAAAGTGCGAATGCCGAGAACACGATTATCGCCTATGAACCCGTCTGGGCCATCGGAACGGGCAAGACCGCCACGCCGCAAGATGCCGGTGCCATGCATGATTTTATCCGTCAGGAACTCGGCCACCGCTTTGGTGTTGTGGCGGGCGACATTCCCATCCTTTACGGCGGCTCGATGAAACCGCAAAACGCGGGCGAATTGCTGGCACAGCCCAATATCAATGGCGGGTTGATCGGCGGCGCGTCCCTAAGCGCCGACGATTTTATACAGATCGGCAGATCAACGCTTGATATTCAACGATAAACAGAATAGAAAACCTTTCCATGGAATCAGTCGTTTTAATCATTCACTTGTTCTTGGCGCTGGCAATTATTGGCCTTGTGCTCCTTCAGCGCTCTGAAGGCGGCGGTCTCGGCATTGGTGGAGGCGGCGGCGGAAATTTTGCTTCGGCTAAAAGTATGGGCAACGCCATGACCAAGGCGACCTGGATATGCGCGGCGGCGTTTTTTTGCACATCTATTGCGCTCGGCATCATGGCGGGCACTCATTCTGCAAGTAAAGGCGGCATTCTTGACGCGCTGCCCGAAACACCCGCTGCCACTGTCGGAGAGCCCACGACAGAAGATGAGGCCGCCGAAGAAGATACAAATCCAGAAGAAACAACAGAACTTCCCGAAATAGAGGAATCACCCCCGGTAGAGAACCCTCCGGCAGTCCCAATAGCAGAGTAAAATGACACGATTTATATTTATTACAGGCGGCGTTGTTTCCTCATTAGGAAAAGGCCTCGGCTCCGCTGCGCTTGGCGCGTTGTTACAGGCCAGAGGCTACCGCGTTCGCCTGTGTAAGCTTGATCCTTATCTGAATGTCGACCCCGGTACGATGAGTCCGTTCCAGCACGGAGAGGTGTATGTGACCGAAGACGGCGCAGAGACCGATCTGGACCTCGGCCACTATGAGCGTTTTACGGGCGTGCCCGCCAAGGCGACCGATAACACCACCACGGGCCGCATTTACACCGAAGTGCTTTCCCGCGAGCGCCGTGGCGATTATCTGGGCGCGACCATTCAGGTTATTCCCCACATTACCGACGAAATTAAAGATTTCATCCGCGAAAAAGACGGCACAGCCGATTTCGTATTATGCGAGATTGGCGGGACGGTCGGTGATATAGAAAGCCTTCCCTTCCTCGAAGCTATCCGCCAGTTCGGCAACGAAGTAGGGCGCGAGCGCGCGATTTACATTCATGTCACTTTGCTGCCCTATATCCCGGCTGCGGGCGAGCTAAAAACCAAACCGACCCAGCATTCGGTCAAAGAACTTATGAGCCACGGTATCCGCCCGCAAATCCTGCTTTGCCGCGCCGACCGCCCTATTGATGATGACGAACGCCGCAAGATCGCGCTGTTCTGTAATATCGACGAAAAAAAGGTCATCCCCGCGCTTGACGTGAAATCCATCTACGAAGTGCCGCTGACCTATCATGCCGAAGGGCTGGATTCCCAAGTCATGGATAGTTTCGGCATCAAGGACGTGCCCAGTCTCGATCTCTCCATCTGGGAAAATATCGTTAAGCGTATCAAGGAACCGGAGGGACAGGTCAGAATTGCGATTGTCGGTAAATACACCAATCTGACCGACAGCTATAAATCCCTGAACGAGGCGTTGATCCATGGCGGGATAGCGAATAACGTACAGGTTGAACTCAAATTTATAGAATCAGAAATTTTCGAAAAAGAAGACCCCGCACCGTATCTTGAAAACATTCACGGCATCCTTGTTCCCGGCGGTTTCGGTGAACGCGGCGCGGAAGGCAAGATCAGAGCCGTTCAATATGCGCGGGAAAAGAAAATCCCGTATTTCGGAATATGTTTCGGCCTGCAAATGGCCGTGTTGGAAACGGCGCGCAATCTTTGCGGCATCAAGAACGCGACTTCTACTGAATTTACGTCCGAAGGGGAGCATCTCATCGGCCTTATGACCGAATGGACCAAGGGCAATGAAAAGCAAAAACGCGGCAAAGACACGGACCTTGGCGGCACAATGCGTCTTGGCGCTTATCCGGCCAGCCTGAAAAAGGGATCGAAAATCGCCGAAATATACGGCTCCACCGACATCAGCGAGCGTCACCGTCACCGTTACGAGGTCAATATCAACTTCAAGGATCAGTTAGAAGCAAAAGGGCTTAAATTCTCCGGCATGTCGCCCGATGGCATGCTGCCTGAGATTTGCGAATTCGAGGGTCATCCGTGGTTCATCGGGGTTCAATATCACCCCGAGCTCAAATCCAAACCCTTCGAACCCCACCCGCTTTTCGTCAGCTTCATCGATGCTGCCGTGAAACAGAGCCGGTTGGTTTAGTCAATTTGTCATTGCGAGCGTAGCGAAGCAATCTAGTTTCACAAGCGAGGCATGTTTTGTGTATATAAAATGCGAAGACCGTTTTGCAGACCAAGATTTTTACTTTTTAAGTAGATTTTTATGCCTACTAGATACTGAACTTATTCAAGTTACTAAAAATATTAAAAACTCCAAAGACCCTGATGCGGATGGCCTCTGCCTATATGCAGAGTATCTTATTGGTTTAGGTTTTATGGGAATGCAAAACTATATAGCCGCCACATATCCACAAGCTGGAATGAATAAAAAGAAAGCCTTAAAGATTGAGCCTAATTTCACAGAAGATGCTACTTTTGTTGAAATTATAAATGCAGGAGCAAATTATCATAAACATCAGGAAGAATGGGGCACCATAAATGTTATTGAAAAGAATTTAATCAAACTAAATAAAGCGCAAGTTCAAACAATTGAGACAATACAGAAAGTAACCCCTTGGGATGATTATACGCTTTCTAATTTGCTAGCAGCATTAATAAACAATACTAATTCATCAGAAAAAATTGAATTGTCGCAATTGCTTCCTGAAATTATAGAATGGCGCAACAATATTGATTGTTTAAGTTCAGGACACTGATAGCAATGTAAACTTTTAGATTGCTTCGTCATTCCATTCCTCGCAATGACGTCTATGGAAAAATCCTTGGCGTCTTAGTGTCTTGGTGGTACAAACCTCCCATGAAAACGATTACCGTCCAAGATATTAAAATCGCCAATGACAAGCCATTCGTATTGTTTGGCGGTTTAAACGTTCTGGAGGATGAGGCGATTACTCTTAAGGCCGCCGAGGTTTATAAAACCGTCACCGACAGGCTCGGCATTCCCTTTATATTCAAGGCCAGTTTCGACAAAGCAAACCGTTCTTCCATCCATTCTTTCCGCGGCGTGGGCATGGAGGAGGGGCTTCGTATCTTCCAAAAGGTGAAGGCCGAGTTTGATAACGTGCCTGTTATTACCGATGTACACGAAATCGAGCAATGCGCCCCCGTTGCCGAAGTGGTTGATGTTTTGCAAATCCCTGCCTTTCTTGCGCGCCAGACCGATCTTGTGAAGGCAATGGCTGAAACGGGCGCGATCATCAACATCAAGAAGCCGCAATATATGTCGCCTTATCAGATCGGAAATATTGTCGATAAATTCGCCGAATCCGGCAATGAAAAAACCATTATTTGCGAGCGCGGCCATGCCATGGGCTATGACAATCTCGTGGTTGACCCTATGGCCTTTGGTGTGATGAAGGAAATGACGGGCGGCACGCCCATTATTTGCGATACGGTTCATGCCTCTCAAATGCGCCTGCCGGGCAGTGAAGCCTCCGGTGGCCGCCGCGCCCTTGTGCCTGACCTCACACGCGCCGTTATGGCGATTGGGCTTGCCGGGTTGTTTATTGAGGCTTATGAAGACCCGGATAAAGCCAAATGCGATGGGCCGTCTGCGTTGCCCTATAACAAGCTGGAAGACTTTTTGAAACAAGCCAAAGACATTGACGATCTTGTGAAATCTATGGATCTGGTAAAAATACAATAGGAGAAAAAATATGAGCGCCATTATCGACATTCATGCCCGCCAAATTCTGGATAGCCGCGGCAATCCCACGGTAGAAGTGGAAGTAACACTGGAGAGCGGGGCCATGGGCCGCGCTGCCGTTCCTTCGGGTGCTTCTACAGGTGCCTATGAAGCGGTCGAACTGCGTGATGGCGATAAAAGCGTTTACCTTGGCAAAGGCGTAACGCAGGCCGTGAATTTCGTTAATACCGAAATTTTTGAGGCGCTTATCGGTCTCGACAGTGAAGAGCAACTTTACCTGGATCAAGCCATGATCGAACTGGACGGCACGGAAAACAAGGGCCGTCTTGGTGCGAATGCCATCCTTGGCGTTTCTTTGGCGATTGCAAAAGCTTGCGCCGATGAAATCGGCATGCCGCTTTACCGTTATATCGGCGGTTCTTTCGCACATTTGTTGCCCACGCCGATGATGAACATTATCAATGGCGGCGCACATGCCGATAATCCGGTTGATATCCAAGAATTCATGATCATGCCAGTCAGCGCGCCCACATTCGCCGAAGCGCTTCGCGCCGGAGCTGAAGTGTTCCATGCGCTGAAAAAGGAGCTTTCCAAAGCCGGACACAATACCAATGTCGGCGATGAGGGTGGTTTTGCTCCGGCTGTAAAATCCTCGGAAGAAGCGCTCGACTTCATCATGAAGTCCATCGCGGCGACCGGCTATAAACCGGGCGAAGACATTGTAATCGCGCTCGATGCCGCCTCTACCGAATTTTACAAGAACGGCAAATATCATCTGGAGGGCGAGGGCAAAATCCTGAGTTCTGCCGAGATGATCGAATATTACAAAGACCTCTGTGATCGTTACCCCATCGTCTCCATCGAGGACGGGCTTGGCGAAGACGACTGGGAAGGCTGGAGTGCCCTAACCGCCGCTATCGGCGATAAGGTCCAGCTTGTGGGTGACGACCTTTACGTGACTAACGCCAAACGCTTGGCCCGCGGTATCGCGGAAAAGGCGGGCAACGCTGTGCTCGTGAAGGTGAACCAGATCGGCTCGCTCTCCGAAACATTGGAAACGATTGAAATGGCGAAAAAGGCCGGTTTCGGCATTATTCTTTCCCACCGCTCCGGCGAGACGGAAGACGCTACAATCGCCGATCTGGCCGTGGCCACCAATGCCGGACAGATCAAGACAGGTAGTCTTTCCCGCTCCGACCGTATCGCAAAATACAATCAGCTCCTTCGTATAGAGGAAGAGCTCGGTCCGCAGGCTAAATACAGCGGGGCTTCTTTCCTGTGCGCTCCTTTGGTCGCCCCGAAAGCTGCTAAAAAGAAAAACGCTGCATAAAGACGCATATTTTTGGACGCTTTCGAAATCGGAAAAAGGTGAGTCGTTAGAATCACTTAGCCGGTTTCGTTCTTTTTATGTTCTTGTTTAAGCTATTGAATCTATTGATTTTTTTACTTGCACGCCCGAATCAGATGTGATTCGATAGAGGTGTCAATGATCATTGACGTGACATCAAATCGAAAAGGGCAGTTCCCGTATGAAACATCTCTACCAACACAGATTTCTCATTCGTCGCAACCTGATTGCCCTGATTGGTATTTGCCTTTGCGTTTACTTTTCCTATCATGCGATTCAGGGTGAGCGTAGCTATTTATCCCTATTGTCGCTAAATTCGACAATTGAAAAAACAGAAGTCGAATATCAGGCGTTAAAAGAGCAAAGACAGGCGCTTGAAAAGAAGGTTGTCATGCTTCGCCCTGCCAGCATCAACCGTGATCTTCTGGAAGAAAGGGTGAGAGCCGTTTTGGGCTACCGCCACGGTGATGAACTTGTGATTGTCGAAAGCTCCAGCGCGACATAATCTTTCATTTTAGCGTAATTTTACGTTAAAAATTTATATTTCCCTATATATTTCAGTGTGTTGCATCGCAGCAAAAAACGGTTTTTACTAGATCAGCCCCATAAAATCGTGTAGCAATTTTAGGTTTCCAAAAAGAGCAGGAGCAAGGACTTTGGCTAAATCTAAAACTGAATCCGCAAAAGCAAAAACAAAAAGCGGCGGGACGGAAAAAACGGCCCCCAAACTGAAATCGGTATCCAACTCTAACCCGGTGCCCGACGTGGAGGAGCTAAAAAAACTCTACCGCGATATGTTGCTCATCCGCCGGTTTGAGGAAAAAGCGGGCCAGCTTTACGGCATGGGCCTCATTGGCGGGTTCTGTCACCTTTATATCGGTCAGGAAGCCGTTGTGACCGGTATTAGCTCCGTACAAGAAAAGAAAGACACCGTCGTTACGTCCTACCGCGACCACGCCCATATGCTGGCGTGCGGTATGGATCCCAAAGGCATTATGGCTGAGCTTACCGGGCGCGAAGGCGGATATTCCCGTGGTAAGGGCGGTTCCATGCACATGTTCAGCCGCGATGAAAACTTCTTCGGTGGCCACGGTATCGTGGGGGCCTCTACCTCTATCGGTACAGGACTTGGTTTTTCGCACAAATATAAAGAAGATGGCGGTGTCGCGATTGCCTATATGGGCGATGGCGCCTCCAATCAGGGGCAGGTTGCGGAATGTTACAACATGGCCGCGCTTTGGGATTTACCCGTTCTTTTCGTGATCGAAAACAACCAGTACGGCATGGGCACGAGCGTTTCCCGATCTTCCGCAGGTCAGCTCTACAAACGCGGCGAGGGCTATGGCATCCCGGGTGAGCAGGTTGACGGTATGGACGTGTTCGCTGTCCAAGCCGCAGCGCGCCAAGCTCTCGATTACGTGCGCTCCGGCGGCGGCCCTTATATTCTGGAAGTCATGACCTATCGTTACCGCGGTCACTCCATGTCCGATCCTGCGAAATACCGCACCAAAGAAGAAGTAAGCGCCATGAAAGACGATCGTGATCCTATCACGCAAGTCAAAGACATGCTTCAGGATGCAGGTGTTGCCGAACAAGACATCAAATCTATCGACAAAGAAATCAAAGAAATCGTGGCCGAGGCCGCCGATTTCTCCCAAGAAAGCCCCGAACCTCATCCTGACGAGCTTTGGACGGATATTTTGATTTCAGATGATCAGATGAGCGGATAATCAGATGATCCAAAAGCCAATACATAGAAAAAATCCGATGATCCGATCATCTGTTGATCTGATCATCCGTGACGAACGAAGCGAGGAACTATGCCAACTCAAGTATTAATGCCCGCACTATCGCCCACAATGACCGAAGGCAATCTCGCCAAATGGCTCAAATCTGAAGGTGACAAAGTCGAAGCCGGCGATGTCATCGCCGAGATCGAAACTGACAAAGCCACAATGGAAGTTGAGGCCGTTGACGAAGGAATCCTTGGCAAAATTCTTATTACCGAGGGCACAGAAGCCGTGGCCGTGAATACACCTATTGCAATCCTCATCGGGGATGAGGAAGATGATCAGAAAAAAGAAGTGAGGAATGTTCCGGAAAAATCCGATCATCCGATCATCCGCTCATCTGATCACCGGAATAACCGCGATATTCTCTACGCGCAAGGACAGGTGATTGAGCCACCGCCGTTTGATGAGGCCGCATTCACAGAAACCAAAACCATGACGGTGCGCGAAGCTTTACGTGATGCGATGGCCGAAGAAATGCGCCGTGATGAAACGGTTTATCTGATGGGTGAAGAAGTGGCGCAATATCAGGGCGCTTATAAAGTTTCCCAAGGCCTCTTGGATGAATTTGGCGCGAAACGCGTGATTGATACGCCTATCACCGAACACGGCTTTGCCGGACTTGCCGTGGGTTCGGCTATGAACGGTCTCAAGCCGATTGTCGAGTTCATGACATGGAACTTCGGGATGCAAGCGATTGACCATATCATCAACTCGGCCGGTAAGACGCTTTACATGGCGGGCGGGCAACTTGGTTGTTCCATGGTATTCCGCGGCCCTAACGGTGCGGCGTCCCGCGTGGCGGCTCAGCACTCCCAATGTTACGCCTCTTGGTATGCTCATGTTCCGGGTCTTAAGGTTGTGTCCCCCTGGAGCGGTGCTGACGCCAAAGGTTTGATGAAAGCCGCTATCCGCGATCCAAACCCTGTTGTCTTCCTTGAAAACGAACTTCTCTACGGGCAGGCTTTCGACGTCCCTACGGATGAAGAATTTATCATTCCTTTAGGCCGCGCCAAGATCGAACGCGAAGGTTCTGATGTTACAATAGTTGCTTTCTCTATTATGGTTGGCAAAGCGCTTGAGGCTGCTGCCAAATTGGCAGAGCAGGGGATTGATGCCGAAGTCATTAACCTGCGCACCATTCGTCCGCTTGACCGTCATACAATTTTAGAGAGCGTTAAAAAGACAAACCGTATTGTCACTTGTGAAGAAGGCTGGCCGTTTGCAGGCATCGGCGCAGAAATCGCTGCGCTGATTGGCGAGCATGCGTTTGATTATCTGGATGCGCCTTTGGCGCGCGTGCATGCGGCTGATGTGCCGCTGCCATACGCGTCAAATCTGGAAAAGCTTGCCCTCCCGCAAGTTGATGAAATTGTCCATGCCGCAAGGAAGGTTTGCTATGCCGATTAATGTCACAATGCCTGCACTTTCTCCGACAATGACGGAGGGTAACCTTGCCAAATGGCTCAAGGCCGAAGGCGATACAGTTGAGGCTGGCGATGTCATTGCCGAAATCGAAACAGATAAAGCCACAATGGAAGTCGAAGCGGTGGATGAGGGCATTCTGGGTAAAATCCTTGTTCCCGCCGGAACGGCATCCGTGCCTGTGAACGATGTGATTGCGATCCTGCTTGAGGATGGCGAAAAACTGGATGATCAGATGATCGGTAAGGCCGATGATCAGAAAAAGGCACCTCCCTCTACGGAAAAACCAGCCCCTCAGGAAAAATCTGCTCATCCGCTCATCCGCTCATCTGATCATCTGCCCAAAGGCAATCGCGTTTTCGCTTCCCCTCTGGCTAAGCGTATCGCTGCCGATAAAGGGATCGATCTTTCCAGCATCAAGGGCTCCGGTCCCCGTGGCCGTATCGTCAAGGCCGACCTTGAAAGCGCAAAGGCGGGCAGCGCCAAAGCCGCGCCAGTCTCTGCTTCTGCCGCGCCTCAGCTATCCGGCGATGAAAAGGTCAACGAGTTCGGCATGATCTACACCGAGCTGCCCAACAACAATATCAAGAAAATCACCGCCAAGCGTTTGTTGGAATCCAAGACAACCGTGCCGCATTTCTATCTGACGATTGAATGCGTGCTGGATAATCTTCTGGCTGCGCGTCAGGAAATCAATGATCAGGCAAATGGTGCATACAAGGTTTCCGTGAATGACTTTATCATCAAGGCCAACGCGATGGCGCTGCAATCCTATCCGGCGGCCAATACGCAATGGACAGATGCCGCGCTGCTGCAATTCAAGCATTCCGATATCTCCGTTGCCGTGGCCACACCCAACGGCTTAATTACACCCATTATCAAGAAGGCAGAAACAAAAGGCCTACGCCAGATTTCCGAAGAAGTAAAAGAACTTGCCGGACGCGCCCGCGAAGGTAAACTCAAGCCCGAAGAGTTCCAAGGCGGCACATTCTCCGTATCCAACCTCGGTATGTTCGGTGTGCAGGAGTTTTCTGCAATCCTTAACCCGCCGCAAAGCTGTATCATGGCAGTCGGCGCAGGGGAGCAAGTTCCCCGCGTTGTAAACGGCGAGATTAAAATCCAGACCGTGATGAAGGTAACGCTTTCTACCGATCACCGCAGCGTAGATGGCGCCGTTGGAGCAGAATACCTGCAACACTTTAAGCGTTATATAGAAAACCCGGTAACGATGCTGGTGTAACCCATGATATCGCGCAAGAAAATCATCGGTGTGATGGGGTCCCATGAGGAAAACTGGGAGGCTTTTGCCGCGCCTGCCGGCCGCCTGATCGCCGAGCGTGGGTATCACCTTTTGACCGGAGCCGGAGGCGGGGTAATGACTGCCGTTTCCAAGGCTTTTATGGAGGTCGAGGGGCGCAGCGGCGTTGTCATCGGCATTCATCCGGCCACCGATTACAAGGGCGAAAAACTCTCGGAAAAGGAATTCCCCAACACCTATATCGATGTGCCGATCATCACGCCCCTCAGCTCCAAGGCCAGCAGCGATGCCATGCCTTATAGCCGCAATCTGGTGAACGTCATGAGCTCTGACGCGCTTGTTATTTTGCCCGGTTCTCATGGTACGCAGAACGAGGTTTCTATCGCCTTGTTATACGATAAACCCATGGTCATGTTCGGCCCCGACCATGCGTTTGAAAAGTTCCCGCAAGATCCGCTGCATACCGACAATATCGACCACGTAGCCCAGTTTTTTGACGATGTATTTGGAGATGGAGAGTAAATGTCCGACAAGAGTTTCGATGTCATAGTGATTGGTGGCGGTCCCGGCGGATACGTGGCAGCCATACGCGCGGCGCAGCTAAAAATGAAAGTTGCCGTGATAGAGGCCAATCACTTGGGCGGCATTTGTCTGAACTGGGGCTGTATTCCCACCAAAGCGCTTCTGCGCTCTGCCGAAGTATTTCACCTGATGCAACATGCGGGTGACTTCGGCCTGTCTGCGGATAACATCAAGTTCGATCTCAAGAAAGTCGTCGAGCGCTCCCGTGGTGTCGCGAAACAGCTTTCTGGCGGTATCGGCCATTTACTCAAGAAAAACAAAGTCACTGTCTTTGACGGCTTCGGCAAGCTCGAGGGCAAAGGCAAAGTGAGCGTTGAAAAAGGCGGCAAGAAAATCGACGAGCTTTCCGCAAAGCACATCATCATTGCCACAGGGGCAAAGGCGCGCGTTCTTCCCGGTCTTGAACCCGACGGCAAGTTTGTCTGGACGTATAAAGAGGCTCTGGTGCCCGATACCATGCCCAAGAAACTTCTCGTCATCGGCTCTGGCGCGATTGGTATTGAATTCGCCAGCTTCTTTAAGACATTGGGCGCAGACGTCACGGTTGTTGAAATGATGGATCGCATCGTTCCCGTGGAAGATGCCGAAATCTCCGCCATGCTGGAAAAAGCCCTGACCAAACAGGGCATGAAAATCATTAAAAACGCCAAAGTCTCCAAACTCGACAAAGGCAAAGATACCGTCACCGCACATGTTGAGGGCAAGGACGGAAAAATAGAAAAGCTGGAATTCGACCGTGTTATTTCCGCCGTGGGCATTATCGCCA
>CAYXSX010000007.1:0-75881 GCA_964467925.1 uncultured Pseudobdellovibrionaceae bacterium
GGGCAGGGGCCGGAGCACTCCTCCGCGCGGCCCGAGCGTTTCCTTCAGATGTGCGCCGAGGATAACTGGCAAGTTGCGAATTGCACCACGCCCGCCAATTACTTCCACATTCTGCGCCGTCAGATGAACCGCGACTTCCGCAAGCCGCTGGTGCTTATGACCCCCAAATCACTGCTGCGGCACAAGCTGGCAGTTTCCAAGGCGTCCGAGTTCATGGGCGATAGCACCTTCCACCGCGTTCTTTGGGATGACGACCGTGATCAACTGGTTGCGCCAGAGGATATGAAGCGTATCGTGCTTTGTTCCGGCAAGGTGTATTACGACCTTCTGGCCGAGCGCCGCGAGCGCGGGATCAAAGATGTGACCATCTTGCGTCTTGAGCAGCTTTATCCCTTCCCGTCCAAATCACTGGCGCAGGAAATTTCCGCGTTTAAAAACGCCGATGTGGTCTGGTGCCAGGAAGAGCCGAAAAATCAGGGCTATTGGAGTTTCGTCGATCCGTATATCGAGGAAGTGTTGGAAGGGATGGATCACATTTCCTACCGTGCGCGCTATGCCGGCCGTGCCGCCGCTGCCGCTCCTGCAACAGGTCTGATGTCCCGCCACGTGGCGGAGCAAAAGGCACTGATCGATGATGCGTTGAGCGTTTAGGAGCGTAAATCTTCCTATTAAAGGTTCATTCCATTGTCGGGCGTCCGCAGGGTCGCTTGCTGGGCGCCTTTTTCAATTGCTTGCTCAGTGGCTATCTCTAATTCTCTGTTTTTGTCCATGATAACAATCTGGGTCGGCCACTGGCTTTTATCGATTACAGCCATAAGTTCTTCGAAGATACGGGTATGATCTCGGCCTATCCCAATACAGCCTTCTGTTCCATAAGCAGTTTCGCCCCTTATGCCTTGATCGCCATGAAGCGCTAAAGAGCCCTGCGGGCCAAACTCTTTTTTAATTCCTCTTTCTGAGTGTCCAAACTCCGTATCATTCCATACCTCGCTTGGTGTAACCATACGCCAATGGGTTGTTGCTTTATAACCGGCGGCATCATTAAAAGTAAGATATCCGGGTGTGTTGGGCGAATTAAAGTACCTCTCATCCGGGCTGAATTGGTAAACAACACTGGTATTATCGTCTGGGTTATAGTCCTCGTTTAAACCGGGAGTGGCCCCTCTGCCCGCCGGGCCGCTGGAGAAAGGAAATAGATAAGTTTCCCCGGAAGGAGATATAAGATATAGATTACCCTCATCTACTGAATGTCCGCCGGAGGTAAACTTTTGTGTGGGCAGCGCGACCATGGCCCATCTGCCTTGCGCATGTTCTGTAGCTACAATTTCTGCGGTTTTTCCTTCAATGGGAAGAGTTTTCTCATGGAATGACCTGCTCAGACGTATGCTACTTTCTGTAGGAAGTTTGAGGATTTTTGCGCGCATATAATCTGCAATTTCTGTTGCGGGCTTGCCGACAAGATCAGGGTGTTCGGAAAAGAAACCTCTTAAGCCTCGTTTTGTATCATTGCCAATGATGCCATCTACGTCACCAATATCACGGCCATCACGATTGAGGGCGCTTTGAATGGCTTTTTTATCGGCTTTGCTTAATCCTTGTATTGAATGCAGTGCGACATCAATGTCGCTTGGTGTTTGTGCTGTTTGTTGAGTGGGTGCTTTATAGGCGCCATCTTCCATTGCCTGTTTTACATCTGCGTTAATTGTGTATCCTTCTTGCAGCGCCTGATCGGCTATACCAAGAGCAATTTGTGTGGTGATAATGTCCTGATCTGCGGCGTTTGTAAGTCTTTCAAAGTCGGCGCGATTATTACCACTGCCTAATTCAATCAATATCCCCGGGATATTTGTATCCGTTCCCTCAGAGTCTCCGTTTACACCAGGCTGGTTGAATGCCTGAAGTGTTGTTACACAATCACCTTCATCATTCCTCTTGCAGGTTAATGTGAGCGGTGCTTTTTTGGGGTCCTGGCCTCCCATATGATTAAAGCGTGCATCTATGGTTTGTCCCAGTGCTACAGAAGAAGAATTGTGACCTGTAAGTATAAAGCTGCCGGATCCTGGTTTGGAATCCACATGAATACTGACAAAGGCCGAATAACCATTATCAATGGCATGTCTTCCACGCGCATATCCACCATGTGCGTCGTCTTTGATATCAAGTCCGTGATTATCGTCCCGCGTAAACGAAGAGGTAATACCAAGTGCGCTTAGTTTTTGAGCTAACTGTGTTGAGAAAACCATGTTCATATCCCGTTCGGTATATGAATGTCCGTTGTGTTTAAAGACAGCGCCAGGAGTCCCTAAGCCGCTTCCGGGATCTCCATGTGTACCGCTTCCCGTACCATGGCCAGGATCTATAAGAACTTTATACGCTTCGCGGGGTATAGCGGGCATTTGTGGTTCTTGCGGTGCATTAGTTTTTGCCGTTGGCGCTGGAGGCGGTGCTGTTTGAGTTTGAGCTTGCTCCGGGGCCTTAGGCTTTTGTGTCTCTGCAGTTTCTTGTGTCTGTGGCTTCTGTGCTTCTGCTCGTGCTTTTGCGGTTTGTTGCTCTCTTACTTGTTCTAATCTGGCATTAGCTTGACTGCGCAATTGTGTATATTGCTCGCCCGTAAGGTCACCGGTTTCTTCGTAACCATTATCTTTTTGCCATTGAGCAGCGGCTGCCCGGCTTTCCTTGCCCCAGTCGTTATCGGCGCCATATTTCGGGAGTTTGTATCCCGCATCTAGTAATTTTTGCTGTATTTCTCGGGCCTGATGTTCGTCTAAGGCACGCGGTTCTTTAGCTGCCTCTGGGACTGCTTTCGCGGTCTTCTTTGCGAATTCGGGTCTGGGCTGAGGGAGCGGCGGTGTTGCTGTGGCTGTTGGGGGTGCTTGTTCTGACTTTGCTGTTTGTTTTGTAACTTCTGGTCTGGGTTGCGGTATTGGTGGCGTTGCCGGAGAGGCGGCAACAGCGGTTTCTGTCAGTTTGAGTTCCCAGTTTGGATAAATAAGATCGGGGTTGGTTTCAAGCGAAGGATACTTGTCCTTGTTAAGAGCAATCAGGGCGCTGGGGGTGGTGCCATGTTGCGCTGCTATCGTTGATAGATTGTCGTCATCTACAACTATATAGATTCCTTTTTCCTTTCCCATTTACTTTTACCCTCTCGCATTTTTTCATATTCTGTCAGGAAAGGGTTAAAAAATGGTTACACGCGGCTGGTCCCGCGTGTTTTAGAGTAAAATCTTGGAAGAGTAAGCTATTTCAACAGGACGTTCAGCCAGTCCAAATGCTCGGACGGGATCTTGTCGTGCGGGGTGATGATGGAATGGGCCAGAGCATCACTGATCCAGCTTGGCGTTTTTGACGGCTCCAGCGCGGACAAGTTGCGGATCAGGGTTTTTACCTTGTCGATATTCTCCATATAAAGCTTGATGATATCGCTGGCGTTTACGTGTTGGTCGGGGTCGTCCAGCCAGCAATCGTAATCGGTGGCAATGGCGAGCGTGGCATAGGCCATCTGCGCCTCGCGCGCCAGAAACGCCTCGGGCACGTTGGTCATGCCGACCACATCGCAATTGGCAGAGCGCAGGAAATGGCTTTCGGCGGCGGTGCCAAGGCGCGGCCCCTCGACGCAGGCGTAAGTCTTGCCTGTATGAAGGGGCAGTCCGGATTTTTCTGCCGCCTTTGAGATGTCTTCTGATAGCGCAGGGCAGGAGGGGCGTGCGGTGGAAACATGGGCCACCACGCCGCGCCCGAAAAAGCTGTATTCGCGTTTGCCTCTTGTATGGTCGAAATACTGCGATACCAGAACCATGTCGCCGGGCTCGATTTCCTGACGCAGGGAACCCGTGGCTGAAACGCTAACCACACGGCGCACGCCGATGGATTTAAGCGCCCAGATATTGGCGCGGTAATTGACCTCGGAGGGGATAAACTCGTGGTTGACGCCGTGGCGGGGCAGGAAGCACAAACGCCGCCCGCCGTCGAACGCGCCCTCAACAATAGGGGCAGAAGGGGCGCCGAACGGCGTGTCTATACGGTGCTGTTTAATGACCGTCAGGCCATCAACCTGATAAAGCCCCGTGCCGCCGATAATGCCTAACATCGTCTTTGCTCCTCTTATTCGCTTTTAAGTATAAGTAACTACTTACCTTGGTAGCAGGTGGGCATGAAAACTTACAAGAGCTTATAGCTAGCTTGATAAAATTTGCAAAAATATACAATATTATGTTAAATTTATGGCGCAGGGGGACTAGGAGGACTGGAGTGAACGATCTTAAAACTTATTTCGGCAGCTATGCCAAAGTTGCTCCGGCATGGGCCGAGTTTGTGAAGCATTGTGATGAAAAAGGAATGAAAGCTATGCCGGGTTTCCGTTCGGAGGATTTGAACGAATGGAAAAATAAGGACGGCTCCCCGCAATTGATAGAGGTAAACGAACAAAATTACCCTAAAATTTATAAGGCCCTTCATGAGGAATGTGAATTTAGAAAAATTCCTGTGCCCGCTTGTTATGTTAACACAAGCGGGAAAGGCGGCGGAGGGAGTGCGTGGCAGGATTTTTATGCAATATCTATAGAAGAATTTTTTTATGATTTCTGCAACGAAAGGGAATTACGCTGGATTGTCGCGCATGAAATCAAGCATTTATATCATCCTCAGTATAAGACACCGGAAGAGGCATGTTTGGCTGAGGATGACTGTGACAGGGCTGGAGTGGAAGCGGCAGGATATGAAGCTGCAGTTTCTTATTTTCAAAAATTGACAGCATTTAAATTAGGCTCAAAGATTGGTATCTCGCCTCGTGTGGTTCATGCCGTTCTGCCTGCATTTTTAAGTTCACATTTCCCTGTTGCTATCAGCGCAAATAATACGAATTTGGCACGTCTGCATATTGCTAGAGATCCTTTGCATCCCAGTCCGTTACATCGCATGCGTGCTATGTATGAGCACTCACAAGCCTTAGAAGAAAGAGCTTGTAATCATTCCTGATCGTAAGAATGATACGCGCATGAGAAAACCATTTATCCTGTCCATCTATTTTATCGCCGATCCGACCTTGTGCGCGGGGCGGGAGGTTGCGGATGTGGTTGCCGCGGCCCTGCGCGGCGGGGTTGCGATGGTACAGTACCGCGACAAGGGATGCCCGACGGCCTTGCGGGATAATATTTTACATAATGCAAAATTAGTAAGGAAAGCTGTGTCACGCTACAATGAGGAGGCGGGGAAGGAAGTGCCGTTTCTGATCAACGATCATGTTGAAATTGCGCGAGAGGTCGGCGCGGACGGCGTGCATCTGGGGCAGGGGGATATGAGCGCGGGAGAGGCTCGAGAGATACTGGGGTCGGAGGCGATTATCGGCCTGACGGCGTTTACGGAAGATCAAATCCGCGCGGTTGATCCGGAGGTCGTGGATTACATCGGCACCGGGCCTTTTTACGAGACGCACACGAAAAAGGGAAAGCCTGTCTTGGGGGCGGAAAAATTTGCGGCGCTCGCCGCGCTTTCACCCGTGCCCGTGGTGGGGATCGGCGGCATCACGCCGGATAACGCGGAGGCGGTGATCGCGGCCGGTGCGCAAGGCGTTGCCATGATGCGCAGCGTTAGCGAGGCAGAGGATCCGGAAGCCGCGGCGCGGGGGTTTGGGCGGAAGCTGCATCTTTCATAGCTTGTCTAAAAACTCCGGCCTGCCCGGCAGGCACAGAGAATAATTTCATGTAAGCGCTGGTGCTATCGCCTGCGTCATGCCGGCCTGTTGCGATGCTTCTGGGGGACAGGGTTAAAATGCCGCTGGATGTTACTCCGGATACATCCATAATTTCTTCTATTCTTTCAGCGGTCGGGAGTCGGGCCTCTTCTATAAAAACGGTTTCCATTTCAGGCTCTTTTGGCTTTCGTCGTCCAAACATTTTTCTCTCCTCGTTTATGTTTTCAGGTTTATGAGAAAATAAAACCTTTTGCAAGACTGTAATCTCCATATTTTCTATCAGAGAAATAAAAACCTTGTGATTTAGGAAAATCGCGCTACATTGCCCTCTTTTTATCATTGAGTAAAAGGATCGAAATGAGTTTTTCAACAAGCATCCGCGCCGGTGTTCTCTCTTTATCCATGCTTGCCGCTTCATCCTTGCCAGCGCTTGCGCAAAGCGAGAATGTGGCCGGGAAAAGCCAGTCTGACGACGTTGTAGAGATGTATGATAATAGGGTGGCCCCCGCTTTTATGCAGGCAATCAAGGTCAGTGCACCAAAATGTACACAAGATAATACAATCGCGGATTGGAAAGTAGGTCTCTCGGTGGAGGATCTTAAACAGTTTAACCGTGCAGCCTATAAACTTCCTAATGACAAAAATCCCGATGAAGCGCAAATGGACTGGTGGAAAGAGGGAGTTTTGCGGATTTCTTTTAATAAGGCGAAAGACAGCCGTTTTGTTCCGGTTGTAAAAATCGATCATGGTGCGATTGCTTATACACGGGACCGTATGCCGATTTACTCTGTGGGAAGGGCAAGCGCAACAGCTGACCCTGACGCAGGCTATCTAATTATAGCGAATGTGCCCTGCTTCGTTGCTTCGCAAGCATGGCAATTAGGCGGTGTCGTTATCGACTTCCAGCGGTAAAATCCCTGTAGCCTCTGCGCCTCTCCTGGTTTAAAACGGAAGGCATGAGTTTAAACCTTCTTACCATTGCGGGGTCCGACCCTTCCGGCGGGGCGGGCGTTCAGGCCGATCTGAAAACCTTTTCCGCGCTGGGCGGGTACGGGATGAGCGTGATTACCGCCCTGACCGCGCAAAACACGCAAGGAGTGCGCGGCGTGTTCGAAATTCCCGCCGAATTTGTGAAAGACCAGTTAATCGCCGTTTTTGACGATATTCCGGTCGATGCCGTGAAGATCGGCATGGTGGGCAGTGTGGAGGTGATCGAGATTATTGCTGCGGCGCTGAAGCGTTACCGCCCGCGTTATGTCGTGGTCGACCCCGTGATGGTGGCGACCAGCGGGGACCGTCTGATCTCCAACGAGGCGGCGCTGAGTATGGCGGAAAAGCTGATCCCGCTGGCCGATGTGATTACGCCGAATATCCCCGAGGCGCAGATATTGCTGGGCCGTTCTTACAATAACGATCTAGAGGATATGGCGCGCGAGCTTTTGATGCTGGGTAGCCGTGCGGTGATGCTTAAGGGCGGGCATCTGAACGGTGAAACCAGCCGCGATGTGATTGCCAGCGATGACGGTATTTCGGTTCTCGAACTTCCTCGTATTCATACACGCAACACCCACGGCACGGGATGTACGCTATCTTCCGCACTGGCGACGTTTCTGGCGCGCGGGCTAAAACTGGAGGAGGCGGCGCTGGAGGCCAAGCAATATATTACTTCCGCCTTGCGGCATGCCGACGAGCTGGAGGTCAGTTCTCCCTTGTTCGGCGGGCATGGTCCGGTGCATCATTTTTACAAATGGTGGGGGTCATAAGCCTGGCCGTCATTGCGATGAGGCGTAGCCGACGCGACAATCTAGAAATGGCCCTTGTGGCTCTGGATTGCTTCCCCCGGCTCAAGGCCGGGGTCGCAATGACGAATAAAAAGGAAAGAAAATGAACGAATTCGACCTGATCAAAACATATTTCCAGCCGTTATCCGATATTGCTTTCGACGACGATGCGGCGGTGGTTTCCGTTCCCGAAGGCTACGAGCTAGTGGTTAGTTCCGACACCATTAACGAGGGCGTGCATTACCGCGCCGATGCGCTGCCCGGTTATATCGCGCGCAAGGCGCTGCGCTCCAACCTGTCCGATCTGGCGGCGATGGGCGCACGGCCATTTTATTATCAGCTCAACCTCGCTCTGCCCGGCACGATAGAAAAAGAGTGGCTGGAGGCGTTTACGGGTGCGCTTGCCGAGGATCAGCAAGAGTTCGATATCCGGCTTTCGGGCGGCGATTCTACGGCGGCGCTTGCCGGGGCCAGTTCGATTTCCATCACGATCATGGGATTGGTGGAGCGCGGCAAGGCCGTGCGGCGCGGCGGGGCGAAAGCTGGTGATGCGATTTTGCTCTCCGGTCCGGTGGGGGAAGCTGTGGCGCGGGAGTATCACCACATGCCCTATCCGCGGCTCGATCTTCTGGAACCGCTTCAGGCTTATGCGCATGGCGCGGTTGATATTTCCGACGGCCTGCCCGCCGATCTGGGGCATATGGCGGCGGCGTCAAATCTAGCGGCGCGGGTCGAGCTTGCCAAAATTCCTCTATGCACCGAAGGCGATCTTGCGCCTGAAACCCTTTTGACCGGGGGAGAGGATTACGAACTTTTGATCGCCGCGCCTAAACAGTATGCAGACAAGTTTCCGGGTTGCACCGTTATCGGGGAATTCACACAAGGGCAGGGCGTGGAAGTTCTGGACGAGGCGGGCGCTGCGCTTGTGTTCAAACAGACCGGATGGTCGCATTTTTAAGCAGTTTTTGTGCATCAGGGGCTTGCCTTGGTCGTGCGATCAGCGTAGTTAATATCAAGCAAATTCAAACCTTGAAGTAGAGATAAAATAATGACGCAGATAGTTGTTCCCACCCTCGGAGAATCAGTAGCGGAAGCCACGGTAGCGCAGTGGCTGAAAAAAGAAGGCGAAGCGGTGAAGGCCGACGAGCCGATTGTCGAGCTTGAGACAGACAAGGTAACCCTTGAAGTTAACGCTCCCTCCGATGGCGTGATCGCGCGGATCGTGGTGGCGGAAGGCGAAAACGTGGAAGTGGGCGCGGTTCTGGGCGAGCTGGAAGTGGGCGCGGCAGCGAATGACGTTGCTAAACCCGACGCGAAAGAAGAAGCCCCCAAAGCCGAAGCGCCGAAGGTTGATGAAGCTGCAGCGGTAGAACAGAAAGCGTCTGAAAAGGCCGCAGAAGCGCAGCCCTCTCAGGGTGAGGTCAAGACTTCTCCCGCCGTGCGTAAGATGCTGGCGGATAACAATCTGAACGCCGCCGATGTTCCGTCGAGCAGCAGTGATGGCCGTCTTTCCAAGGAAGATGTCGAGAAATATCTGGCTGGTAATGCGAAGCCGCAACAGGCCCCGACGCCTTCCCACTCTCCGGTAGTGGCCGAGCAGAAACAGGCGCATGCGCCGCAGCCCGTCCGCGAGGTTGGCCCGCGCGAAGAACGCGTGAAAATGACCAAGCTGCGCAAGGTGATCGCCAGTCGTTTGAAAGAGGCGCAAAACACTGCCGCCATGCTCACCACGTTCAACGAACTGGACATGACCGCCGTAATGGAAGCGCGCAGCACTTACAAGGATGTGTTCGAGAAGAAACACGGCGTGAAGCTCGGTTTTATGAGCTTTTTCGTCAAGGCCGCCATTCAGGCACTAAAGGAATTTCCGGCTGTGAATGCCGAGATTTCCGGCGAGGACATTATCTACAAAAACTACTACGACATTGGCGTTGCGGTTTCTACGCCGCAGGGACTGGTTGTTCCCGTTCTTCGTAATGCCGATGAACTTTCCATGGCCGAGATTGAAAAGAAAATCATGGACCTTGGCCTTCGCGCCCGTGACGGCAAGCTGACCATGGATGAAATGACCGGCGGTACCTTTACCATTACCAATGGCGGTATTTTCGGCTCCATGCTTTCCACCCCCATCCTGAACACGCCGCAATCCGGTATTTTGGGTATGCATAACATCGTCAAACGCCCGGTGGTAATGCCAAACGGCGCGATCGAGGCACGCCCTATCATGTATCTGGCCCATTCCTACGATCACCGCATCATCGACGGCCGCGAGGCGGTCAGCTTCCTCGTGCGCATCAAACAGGCGCTGGAAGACCCGCAGAGATTGCTTCTGGATATTTAGTGTTTACGTTCTGGAAAATTAGAGCTATAAAAACCCCTTTATAATTATGAATAAAGGGGTTTTTTCATGGGAGCTATTCAAGCGGCGATGGACCAATCTAAAGCTTTGCAAGCTCAGATGGACCGCGACTGGAACGAAGAACGTGGGGTGGATCGTGGCGGTTACAGTGCGAATGAAAACCGCGCTATTGAGGTGTTCCGTAAACAGGCCCAAGAGCTTGGCATGGAAGAGCAGATTGATGCCGCTGGAGATGTCTACTTTATTTATCCCGGACAAGACCGTACAAAGCCTGTTTTCATGACGGGTTCGCACCCTGATGGCGTTCCGAAAGGCGGGCGTTATGATGGTGTGGCAGGAATTATCGCCGGCTTCGCGGCGATACGCATGATGCGTGAAGCGGGGGAGCGACCGCCGCAAGACACGGTGGTCGCGGTGTTTCGCGCCGAAGAAAGCGCCTGCCACAACGGCGGCGTGGCTTGTGTCGGGTCAAAGGCGGTGGTGGGAAGCCTAACCGAAGAGTTTCTTGAAAAAGCAAAATTCAAAGATGACGACCGTACGATTGAAACCCGTATGCAGAATTGCGGCGTTGATACGGATGTGTTGCGCGGTTATCTGAGGGAGGGCAAAACTTTATATGATTTGAATCAGATAGGCCGTTTCGTAGAAGTGCATATCGAGCAGAACGGCGCTCTCAAAAAGGCAGGAAAAAATATCGGGATTGTAACTGACATTCGCGGGCATGTGCGTTACCCGACAAAGGTGCATTTTGAAGGGCAGGCAGCACATAGCGGAGCGACGGAGCAGGAAGACAGGCAGGATGCGGCAGAGGCGATGGTCAATTTTGGCGACCGCTTTTACAAGATGGTTAGGCGTCTTAAAAAACAGTTTGATCTGGTGGGTACGGCCCCCAACTTTGCGGCGAAGGGCGCGGAGTCTAGCCAGGTATTGCCGGAAAGTGAAATCCAGCTTGAGGTGAGAAGCACGGATGAAACAGCGTTGAAGCTGGCAGAAAAAAAGATCAAGCAATTGGCACGAAGCGTGGCTAAGAAATATAACGTAGTACTGAAATTTCCTGAAGACAGTCAAATCGTCTACGCTGCGCCCTCAAAAATGTCCGACGATGTTGTGACAAGCTTGACCGAGATTGCGCAGGAGGAGGGGCTTACATTCCTAACTATGCCCTCGGGCGCAGGGCACGATGCGGGGATTTTGGGCTTGGCCGGCATGGATTCCAGTATGATCTTCATTCCTCATGCTCCGGAATCTTGGAACCCTGCAAGCGGCAGTTACAGTCATTGTATCGGTGAGACTATGACACTGCATGAGAATGACGACCCGTTTGCCGGAGATAGCGGTTTTGCGAATGCTGTTCGTGTTTTAAAAGGGGCTATGATGAAGCCCGCGTCAAACGATGACCGGACGCTGGATCGCCCGTTTAGTGCGCTGCCCGCCCCGCTCGCTGCTTAAAAAAACTTGATATTTTACAGATTGCAAGCTAGTGATGGCTTGTGTAATTTGGAAAATAAACAATGAAGGAAAGATCTAAATGAGTACCGACACCTTTAATTCGGAAGCGAAACAAGGTATGCTCCCGCTTCAAATCATCCATCTTCATCTTCTTTCAAAAAACGGCCCTTTGGCGGTTGATACTGAAAAATTAGCCAGTGACGACGTCGGCGTTCTCGCGTTTACAATTCCAAAGTCATGCGCGGACAGGATAGAGACGAAACCACCCGCTACGGTTGCTGAATCTGGTAATGTTGTGGTGCATTACGTTCCTTATTCTCTACGGTATATTTATTACGCAAGCTTGGAGACTGCGGGATACTGGGGGGCTAGCGAACAAGTTGAATCTGCGGTTCAGAGGATGATGAAGGCAAATCAAACAGGAGTTGATTCCGTAATTTCCGTTCCTTATAAGCCCGGCGATGCGATTGCGGATTTGGCGCGGAATGATACCTATGTTGCAGGCCTTATGGAGGCTATTGGGTCTCCGGCATTATGGGCCGCTAGAGGATCACCTCAACCTCCCGGCGCGGAATAAACGGGCAGAGTTAAACCAGCAGTAATATTTTCGCATCCGTAAGCTGCTCCAGCGCTTTCAGCGCATCCTCATCCCTTGCGCTTTCGAGGTCGCCGATGCGAAGCTGCGATATTCCCGCCCCGACAAGGTTTACAAGCTCGCGCGCGGTGGGCACGCGGCTTGAATAAACTTGGCCGGGTTCAATCTTCAGCCCCTCCCGCGCAGCGATCATCAGGGCGCGGGCCAGCGGGTGGAGGATAAAGCTGTATTTTACATCCCGCTTTTCCATGGTCTCCGACGTATAACCGATGGTCGGGTGGCGGATGGTCAGAATAGAAAAACGCTTGCCGCCCGCATCCTCCGCGACGGCCAGCGCAAAGGGCTCGTCCTTCATCTCTCCGTGCGCCTTTGCGATCAGTTCGTCAAAGCTACCGTCAAACGGCGCGATGCACGGCGGGCTTTCCACCGCGGGCTTATAGCCGGGCGGATGGCGGGAGATAACTTCGAAACGCTGCTCCTTGCGGTAAACCACAAAAACATCGAGCCCGGCCTTTTCCGCGATGCGCATGGACATGGAGTTGAAGGATTCCCCGCGCCGCGCCGCCCAATCCTTATCAAAGCCCTTATGGTCGATATAAAGCGCCTTTATGCCGGCTTCCGCCATATTCTTCATACAGTTGGGGCAGGGCGGGTCGGTGATGAACAGCGACGCCCCCGCCGTGCGCGGGGCGTGGAGGATACACGCGGTTTCAGCATGGATCGTGCCGCTGGAATTGCCGATGGGTGTTTCCGTGCCGATAGTGCGGACGATGGCGTCCGGCCAGTAATTGGTACGGCTGAGGGAAAAGGGCGCGCCCGCGTGATCGACGCCCGCAATAGTCGCGGCGATCTTGTTATCCGGATGCGGGCTTTGCGTCACGATATCGACGGCGGCTTGCATGTGGGTGTAGAGAGGAAGTTCCATAAATTTAACTATTACGTTCTTTACGGTATGTTGTCATCATCCTATCATGTTCAAGATTTTTTCTTCCTCAAGAAGAGAGATAGATCTTGCGTTTTCATAATGATTTCTTTATGAAGGGGTAATCACTTTTATATACTTAATTTTGGCTAGGGTTTTTGAGTAATGAGTAAGATTTGGGTTGGCCGAATAGGCGAACCGCTTTATGAATTTTCTATGACCGACATTCGTGCCGGGGCAGTGCGAGAAGCGGGCATACTTCCCGAATTGTATCAAAGTGACTGGCCAACTCTCACTTCAGGTGTATCAACGACCGGTGTTGATCGTAAACTGGCAGAACAGCATAATGCCTTGCGTTCTGCGCGTTATGATTTCCCTATTCATTCTCTGGCCGCGATTGCCCCGCAGCAAGTTTCCGAAGATTCAAAAGAAGCAGAGAGGGATCAGGTCAGTATTGCTGTCGGGAAGCTTTCCAAGGCCCTGCAAACTGTCCGCGGCTCTGTAAATAGACTTAACGCGCGTGACAAAAGAAAGGCATTAAGTGAAATAGCAAGGCGCGGCGGAGTTGCCGATGCAGGGCACATTATTGCGTTGGCGGATGACCGAAACTCTATCAAAGACGGCGCGTTTTTAGATGTCTTATATGGCTCGCTCAAAAATCACTGGAATCCCGAAGTGCGGGAAATTTTTGATGCCGGGCATTTGGTTCCCGGCAAGCGTGTTAAAGAAGTGACTAGCGCTCTTTACGGTCCTTGGAATGAAGCATATCTGCATGAGCAGGCCGAACGAGTTCTTGAGGAAATGGGAATAGCGTTTGAAGGCGGTTATCAGATGGACACAACACTTTTCTGGCAACCGTTATTTCCCGGTACTCTCAATTTTCCTGATCAAGGGTTTGTTTTAAAAGCGCAAGGGTATCCATTGCGCACTGTACCTAATGTAAAAGATCGTTTTTGGAAGGCTGTTAAAGAAGAGGGGCGCATAATCTCCTTTGACCACCTTAGATTGGTGGATCATGCCGGTATTTCGAAAGGAACAACAGAAGCCGAACTGAAGGAAAAAAACCCTCTGCACCCTTATTTTATAAACAGGGCATCCCCTGGCAGAGCTATGGTCGCCAGTGCAGAAGTTATGGGGATACGAAATGCGCGTAGCGAAAAAAGCACGTCCTTCCCCAAGCGCCCCTCCATGCCCAAAGACAGAAAGCCAAAGACGGTGGCTTCAAGCGCTGCCTTTTTAACTGGAGGCCCCAAAAGGCAAGAAATTCTAAATACAGTTAAATTGCCTAAATCCGGGAATGGAGTTTCTTCCATGAACCTGTCCATGTCAAACGGCGGCTTTAAAGATTTAAGAGAGCTTGAGGTTAAGCTGCATAGTAGCGGGCAGGCATTTATCATACAGAATCCAAGGCAATTTAAGGCGGAGGCTTCTAGCGACATTTTGGGTAAAAATGATAAACCGGTTTCTGCAGAGGACTTAAGTTTACTGCAACGACTGGAAACGGATTTGATGTTTGCCTACATGATTACCATGTCCACCCAGTCAGGGGCGCCTAATCATTTTGGGCGGGCGCATCTTGTGGAGGGAAGTTATTTTAAAGAGCATGGGCTTTGGCACCCTGATTTTTGTACCTTTGGTCTAGCGGGGGATGAGGAAAAGGAAGCGTATCGGGTTTACGATACACTCGAAGCGATGCGTGTAGGCTTGAAATCATGGGATCAATCAACTTATCAGCACCATGTGCCGACACCTAAAAACGGGTTTGTCACAGAGGGCGATCTTAAAAAAATCCTAGGTGTGGAAAGTTTCGGTTACGTTGCTGCGAGTTACGGCAGCGCAAGCTCTTATCTTGATCTGGCCTATAAGGACGCCTTTGATCTTAACTATGAAATGTCACGCCGAGGCATGATGACTGTCGATGGCGGAGGAACGCGCTCTGCCATGCTGGGAATGCGTATGGGCGTTTTGAAAGCCATGCGGGAAGGATACCCTGTTTTTAACCTTGGTGTACGGTCTGAAACAGATGTTTCACCTTTGGAGGGTAATATTGAAACGCTGATCGAAGAGCAGGGATTCCAATATTTTAAGGGTGAAGATCCGCGCCATCTTCATTTTGCTGATAGGCAAATGCATATCCTGAAAATGCAAAGGCTTCTTGCCCGTCAGGCTATTATCGCGAGTATATCACACATCGCCCCATTCTTTGCGGGTGGTAAAGGAACGGTTGTCGAAAAATGCATTACCCGCTTGCATAATGCCCGCGTGCAAATTTTTGGTCACGGGCTTTTTCCCGGTTTTGAATCCAATACACGTATTATTCCGATTGTCGATGTGGATCACGAATTCGAATACATGGGCGAACTGCGTAAAATCTGGGATATGGTGAATGCGCCATATACGCAAAAGCAGTTGGAATGGATGGGGACGAAAAGTTTTTCAGGTGAGTGGCGTGTTGAGGAAGCTCTGGATTTTATAATACATCATGGTCGCAGTCTTGGTTTTGATATGGATGAACGTGAACCTGTAAATCTTAATAGATATCCGGCCAGTCCGGAACCTGTTTGTGCTTAGTGCTTCGCCTCTTTACAAACCTTCTCTATCGTTATACCTCTTTCTACGAAATTTAATCCGTGAAAGAGGGTAGGTGCATGTCCGAAAATAAGTATGACGTAATCGTAATTGGTGCGGGTCCGGGCGGGTATGTCGCGGCCATCCGCTGTGCGCAGCTGGGGCTTAAAACCGCATGCGTGGAAAAGCGCGATACTCTGGGCGGCACATGCCTGAATATCGGTTGTATCCCTTCCAAGGCAATGCTTCATGCCTCTGAAGTTTATGAAGAAGCCTCGCATCACATGGCTGCGCTGGGCGTCAAGACCAAGGGTGTGAGCCTCGATCTTCCGGCTATGATGAAACATAAGGACGACGTGGTCGAAGCCAACACCAAGGGCATCGAGTTTCTGTTCAAAAAGAACAAGGTGGACTGGCTGAAAGGCACGGGCTCCATCCCCGAGGCGGGCAAGGTGAATGTGGGCGGCACGATTTACGAGGCCGATTCAATCATCATCGCTAGCGGTTCGGATGTTATTTCTCTTCCCGGTATCGAGATTGATGAAAAACAGATCGTAAGCTCCACCGGCGCGCTGGAGCTTAAGGAAGTTCCCAAATCCATGATCGTGATCGGCGGCGGGGTTATCGGGCTCGAGATGGGCGCGGTATGGCGCCGCCTTGGCGCGGAAGTAACCGTAGTCGAGTTTCAGGACAACATTCTTCCCGGTATGGACGGCGAAGTGCGCAAAGAAGCGCTCAAGCTGTTCAAAAAGCAGGGTATGAATTTCAAACTCTCCAGCAAGGTGACCGGCGCGGTAAAAACCAAGCGCGACGTGGCGGTGAAGATCGAACCCGCCTCCGGTGAAGGTGACGGAGAAGCGCTGATTGCCGATATCGTGCTGATGGCGATTGGCCGCAAACCCTATGTGGAAAATCTGGGCCTTGATATTCTGGACATGGAAATGACCCAGCGCGGCCAGATCAAGGTGGATGAATTTTTTGAAACTTCAGTCGAGGGTATTTACGCCATCGGTGATGTGATCGAGGGCCCAATGCTGGCCCATAAAGCCGAAGACGAGGGCGTCATTCTGGCCGAAATGCTGGCGGGCGAAAGCGGCCATATTGATTACGATAAAATTCCCGCCGTTGTTTACACATGGCCGGAAATCGCCAGCGTTGGCAAGACGCAGGAACAGCTCGAGGAAGCGGGCGTCGATTTCAAGGTCGGAAAATTCCCCTTCATGGCCAATGGCCGGGCGCGGGCGATGAACGCCACAGACGGTTTTGTGAAAATCCTTTCTGATGCCAAAACCGACCGCGTGCTAGGCGCGCATATGATCGGTCCGAATGTCGGCGATCTGATGTCAGAAGTCGTAACCGTCATGGAATTTGACGGCACGGCGGAAGATATCGCCCGCATTTGTCACTCCCACCCGACCCTGACCGAAGTGGTCAAGGAAGCGGCACTGGCGGTGCACAAACGGCCTATTCACATTTAATAAGGGGCGGGGGCGTCTCTATTATCGACCACCAGCTTGATGCCGCCAGAGGCTTGACCGTCGGGCATAGGGGTTGTGTTTGTGACAGGTGCGTTTCCTCGAGATGGAAAAGCTAGAATGTCGGCCGTTTGAAAGGCGCCTTCAAGGAATTTTTCTCGCTCAGCGGCGGGCACTCTTCCCCGGGCATCCGGTATCCAGCTGATTGGTGAATTCGCCAAAGCATCAAAGGAGGTTATTTTACGGAAGCGTTCCGGTATTTGGCGTTCGAAAGGTATGCTTAAGTCCAACCCTACTATAAACGAATAACATTCCCCAGCTTTTACTGCTTGTTCATGAAACTTTCTTACAGTGGTAGAAAAATCTTGCGCTCGCTCAAGAGACCTAGATGTTATTGCGGAGGCGTATTCCATTGAAAGGCTATTACAAAATATAATGATATAGCGAAGCTTCATCGCCTTGGAGGTATCATAGATATATCTTAAGTTTTTAATTAACTCTGAATACTCGGGTTCGGCAACTTCTATAGACATAACAACCTCATTTTTGTTATGTCTAATTAAACTTTCCCAATATTGCAAGAGATAAGTTAAAGGGCGCTGGCGACGGCTTCCTCGGGTCGGTGAAAATTTCCGCTCAATTGTGCCGCTTCCTTTTGCATCCTTGCAGTCCGGTCGGCGGCCGGGATCATCCAATATTGATCGGGAATCCAGTCAACGGGGCTTTTTACAAGTGCGGCCAGTATCTCCATTTGTGTCCGTGCTTGCGCTTGCGTGGGCCAAAGCGCCGATATCGCCTGATCAAACGATCCTCTTAAATCAAATCCGCAGATAAATTGCCAACTCCGACCGGCGCGGTTCTCCCGTTGAAGGAATTCGTCTCGTTGGTGTTCTGTGTTGGGGTGGGAATATATTTGCAAATATTTATAGACTGGCGTATCCGCCGCCTGGTCTCCGTTCCAATAGGCTGCGAGGTAGTTGCTGCCGCGGTTGGTAAAATGTTCGAACGCTTCACGCAGTGTGCCCAGTACGGTGGGCGCTTCCGGTACAAAGATAGTAGACATATTTACTCCCGTTTTTATTTTCAGAATTAAGGCAATATTTCGAGGGAGGCAATGTGCGGCGCAGCAAAATTACCCGTTTTGTTCACAGGCGGTAATTATCGACAACCATGACGGCGGTGCAGCATGGAATTTTGTTGAGTTTGAGGCAGAGCGTGGATAATTTCCAAAACTTTATAGCTTGTGAGAGATGATGAGTAACAAACCCCGTTTTCATGAAATATTCGAGCAACAGGTTCAGGACGCACTTGATCCGGACAGGCAACGTGCTGTTGTGGACGAAATTACAGCACTGCAAATAAGGATGCGGTGGTACCATTATAACCGAATGGAGATGCCGGTCCGTATTCATGACTTCTATGATAACACTCTTGTGGACCTCAATCGTCTGGACTTCGAGTTGGATGGTTCAGTTCCACAGGATATTGCCCGTTTGGTCATGCAGGGTTTTTTTCCAAATGTCCCACCTGAGTATGAAAACATAGGGCCTCGTCATGGGACGTTAAGTATAACACAAGGTAGGCCTGCACTTGGCATTTCCTAAATCATACACAACCGCTTCGGCGGTGCAGCAACGATTTTCGTTGTCTCTAAAGCCGCGTCATTTACATTCGCGGAAATTATTTTTTGAAGGAGAAAAACCCATGCCTGAAGGTTCTAATTCACCGAAGCGCCCGCCTATTACAAGAAGTTTTACTTTTGCCTCTTTCGACGAGTTTGACCCCTCTCATGTTGTAGCGGCTGATGCCGGACGTTCCAGACGCTCGCCCGCAGATGCTCCTGCCCCCGCAACTCAAGGCGGAGACGTTTCTCATCCGGCGGCTGAACGTTAAGACCGCGGGTGTGCGGCCTTATAGATTTTCATTAATTCGGCGGCGTTGATCTCGGTATAGCGCTGGGTGGTGCTTAAGCTCGCATGGCCCAGCAATTCCTGTATCTCGCGCAAATTCGCGCCGTTTTCCAGCAGATGTGTGGCGAAGCTGTGGCGCAGGGCATGCGGCGTTGCGTTCTCGGGCAGGTCTAACATCTTGCGAAGGCCCCGCATCGCCTTTTGTGCTACGCCCTGATTAAGCCGCCCGCCGCGCGCGCCGCGGAATAGGGGTGCATTTTTGTCGCTTTCCCACGGACAAACGGAAATGTAATGATTGAGCGTGTTTTCCACTAACTCGATAACAGGAATCTCTCGTTCCTTATTACCTTTTCCTTTAACACGCAGCACCCCCATATTGTCATCCCGGGCTTGTCCCGGGATCCATTCATCCGCTTGGTGAGATTTGAGGGATGGATTCCGGCCTTCGCCGGAATGACGAAGATGGCTTATATCTTTCATATTCAGCGACAACGCCTCATCAATCCGTAGGCCGCAGCCGTAGAGGAGCGTAAAGAGCGCCTGATCCCGCGCGCCGACCCAATCCTGCGCAGCCATGAAGGATGCGTTTTCCACCACGCCCAGCGCCTGCGCCCTATGGAGCGGGCGGGGGAGCTTGTGCGCCAGTTTGGGCGTGCGCACCGTGCCGATGGCCGCGTTGTGCATGATCCCCTGTTTGTCCAGCCAGCGCAGCAGGTTCTTGACCCCGGAAAGGGAACGCGCGCGGCTGGCGTTGCCAGTGCCGTCCATCGCCTTGCGCGACATCCACGCGCGGAAATCGCGCAATGATACGCCGGAAAGATCGTCGAGCGAAGGCGCTTTGCCGATATGGCCGCGCAGGAAGGTGAGGAAATGAGTGACGTCCCCGCTATAGGCGCGCAAAGTATGGCGTGAAACATTCTTTTCCACGCGCAAATACGCCAGCCATTTTTCAAGGCAGGCAGTGAGGTCGGGAGCGCAAAGGGCGAGGGTTTCGGGTTTTAATGTCATACACGTCATCCTGAGCGGAGCGCCGACAGGCGCGTAGTCGACCCGCTGCGCCAGCGCGGCGAGAGGATCTCTAGTATAGCATACCAGATCCTTCGATGCGCGCTCATTTCATTCGCGCTTACTCAGGATGACGGAGATAAGGGTTATTTATGTGGAAGTTCTAACCACATTCTGAACGCGCGTTCCAGCACGCGGGCGAGGAAGAGGATCTGGTCGGTCGCCTGACCTTCCGCGAACATGGCGGGGTCGCGGCTGCCAAAGGCCAGAATGGCGGGCGGTGTGTTCACCGAAATGCCAATACGCAGCAGAATTTGTGAGCGCACCAATGTCGCCCCGCCGCCGTAAACGGCTTCAATGCCGCTGATGTTATCCTGTAACAAGACCTCTTTGCCCTCCATCCATTTATCGACCGTGCCTTCGGGGATAACGCGAATGCCCGAGGTGTCGACATGGGGAATGTCAGAGCCTTCCGATTCCACCAGAAAAACGGTGATGTCCACGTTCAGGATGCTGGCAAGGTCCATGGTAATAGTATGGATGAAATCGTCGAAACTATTGGCCTCAAGCAGGCGCAAAACCGCATCGTGGACGCGTTTCTGGTTGTTCATATTGGCACGGGAATTCTCGATAATTTCCTGCGCCGTGCCCACAACCTTTTCTTTTTCCTGCTTTAACCGTTCGATCGCATAAGCCTGAAAATCTGCCACCTGGCCGCGGCGCGGGCGTTCCTTGGCGGGCAGGAGCAATTCAAGCGATTCAGGATGTTCTTTGATAAAATTCGGATTCTCGCGCAAATAGGCGAGAACGTCTTGATGGCTGGTCATGGGCTGTTCTATTTGTTCGGAGGGAGCATCGGACATAGTTAAATTTACCACGAATAAACACGAATGGACATGAATAAAATATATGAACTACAGAGCGCGCAGAGATAAACAGAGGATAAATACTGTCTGATTTTATACAGAAAAATATGTTTTGGGTTCTGTTTTCCGGCGTTCTAAAACTCTGCGTGCTCTTGCGGGCTCTGTAGTTAAAATTCGTGTTTATTCGTGTCTATTCGTGGTTCAAAAATCTTACAGAATACTCTGACCCGTTTTTTCCCAGTCCGCCATGAAAGCGGCGAGGCCCTTATCGGTCAGGGGGTGGCTGTAAAGCTGTTTGATCACGGCGGGCGGGGCGGTCATAACATGGGCGCCCATTTTCGCGCTCTCCAGAATATGGATCGGGTTGCGGATGGAGGCCACCAGCACCTCGGTATCGAAATCGTAATTTTCGTAAATCGTCACGATATCGGCGATCAACTCCAGCCCGTTGGAGCCTACATCATCCAGACGCCCGACGAAAGGGGAGATAAACGCCGCGCCCGCCTTGGCCGCCAAAAGGGCCTGTAGCGGGGAAAAGCACAGTGTGACATTGACCATCGTGCCGTCCTCGGAAAGCTCCTTACATACCTTCAGTCCATCGGGTGTAAGGGGAACCTTCACCGCCACGTGGTCGGCGATCTTGCGCAGGACTTCGGCCTCTTTACGCATGGTTTCGTAATCGGTGGCTGCGACTTCGGCGCTGACAGGGCCGGAAACGATGTTGCAAATTTCCTTGATTAGCTCGATGAAATTCTTGCCGCTTTTTGCGATCAGCGAGGGGTTGGTCGTCACCCCGTCCAGCAAGCCGGTAGAGGCCAGTTCCTTGATCTCGTTAATATCGGCGGTGTCTACGAAAAATTTCATGTGCGGTTTCCTTTCAAGCAAAACGTCATTCCGACCGGAGCGTAGCGGAGTGGAGGAATCTTATCAAGCCAGAAACCCTTAAGATCCCTCGACTACGCTCGGGATGACGATTATGATGGGGTGCAAATGCAAGATCTTTTTCAAGAGAAAGAATTACCGCTGCCCGATGCGTCGCGGTGCCGCTCCGTCCTTGTCCCTTATCCGGTGGACAAGGTGTATGACTATATCATCCCGCCGGGACTTGAGGCGGAGGCTGGCGATTATGTGACCGTGCCGCTGGGCGGGCGGGAGGTGACGGGCGTTGTCTGGGGTGATGGAGCGGGCGATGTTCCGGCCAAAAAGCTCAAGGCAGTGCTGGAATGCTATGACATGCCCGCCATGCCCGCGGTTCACCGGAAATTTCTGGACTGGGTGGCCGCTTATAATATGGCGGCGAAGGGCGCGGTTTTGAAAATGGCGTTAAGCGCCCCCGCGGCTCTGGAACCGCCAAAAGCGGTGAAAGCCTATCGGCTTTCGGATGAGCAGATGAGCAGATTATCAGATGAGCAGAATCCGATCATCCGATCATCCGATCACCCGATCATCACGGCAGAGGGATTATCTCCACAAAGACGCAAAGTAATAGAAGCCCTCGCCGACGGCATAGCCCGCCGCCCGGCGGAAATTGCGGAGGTGGCGGGTGTAAGCGCGGGCGTGGTCAAGGGCATGGCCGATAAGGGTTTGCTTGAGGTTGTGGAGCTTTACAGCAGCGCGCCGTGCCGCCATCCCGATCATGCGCGGCGCGGGCCGGATTTGTCAGAGGACCAAAGGGCCGCGGCGCACAAGCTATGCGACCATGTGAAGAAGGGTGAGTTCAAGGTATCGCTTCTGGACGGTGTAACGGGCGCGGGAAAAACCGAAACCTATTTCGAGGCCGTTGCCGAGGCGCTTAAAAATGACAAACAGGTTTTGATCCTGCTGCCCGAGATTGCGCTGTCCAACGCCTTCCTTGATCGTTTCAAAAGCCGGTTTGGCTGCGCGCCCGCCTTGTGGCACTCCCACCTTACCCCGGCGCAGCGGCGCGTGACTTGGCGCGGCGTGGCGGAAGGGGAGACGAAAGTTGTGGTCGGCGCGCGCTCTGCGCTCTTCCTGCCCTTTGCCGAACTTGGCCTGATCGTGGTGGACGAGGAGCACGACCCGGCGTTCAAGCAGGAGGAGGGCGTGATTTACCATGCCCGCGACATGGCGGTCGTGCGGGCCTCTATGGGGGAATTCCCTATCGTGCTGGTGAGCGCGACGCCGAGCCTCGAGACCATGCATAATGCGTGGAACGGACGGTACGAACATTTGCACCTGCCCGGGCGGTTCGGCGGGGCGGCTTTGCCCGATATTCACATGATCGATTTGCGTGCCGACAAGCCGGGCAGCGGGAAATTCCTCGCCCCCTCGCTGGTCAAGGAGGTGCGCGAGACACTGCAAGCCGGAGAGCAAAGCCTGCTCTTCCTTAACCGCCGAGGTTACGCGCCGCTGACCCTTTGCCGGACATGTGGCCACCGGATGGATTGCCCGCGCTGCACGGCGTGGCTGGTCGAGCATAAGGCGAGGAACAGGCTGGAATGCCATCATTGCGGCTTTGCCACGCCTATCCCGAAAAAATGCCCGTCCTGCGATGATGAAGACAGTTTGCATGCCTGCGGTCCGGGTGTGGAACGCATAGCAGAGGAAGCGCGCGCGGAATTCCCCGAGGTGCGTATTTTAGTGCTGGCCAGCGATACGGCGGAAAACCACGAACAGCTAAGCCAGATGATCCGCCAGATCCGCGAGCGCGAGGTTGACATTATCATAGGCACGCAAATTATTGCCAAGGGCCACCATTTCCCGCAATTGACGCTGGTCGGCGTGGTGGACGCCGATCTGGGCTTGCAGGGCGGGGAACTGCGCGGCTCCGAACGTGTCTACCAGCTTCTTCATCAGGTCGCGGGCAGGGCTGGGCGCGAGGAGAAAAAGGGCCGCGTTTACCTGCAAAGCTTCATGCCCGACCACCGCATCATGAAGGCGCTGGCCGCCGGGGCGCGCGATGCTTTCCTCGAGGCCGAAGCGCAGGAGAGGGAGGCCGCGGGCATGCCGCCCTATGGCCGTCTGGCGGGGATTATCGTTTCCGGGCGGGACGAGGGGCAGGTGATGGAAACCGCCAAGGCGCTGGGGCGCAGCGCGCCGCAGGGGCCGGGCATTCAAACGCTAGGCCCCGCCGAAGCGCCGTTTTACCGTCTGCGCGGGAAATACCGGCGGCGTTTGCTGGTGCGCGCCGATAAGAATATCAATATCCAGAAAACCATTGCTGCGTGGATCGGCGCGGTCAAACACCCATCCACGGTGCGCATTCAGGTTGATGTCGATCCGCAGAGTTTTCTTTAGAATTCTCTCTGATTTACTAAAAACTCCAAGTATTTAGGAGGGCGGCTTAAGAGTGAAAGCAAAGCACTTCCAATAATAAAATTTTTGCCTGCAATTATTTGTTAAAAACCATGCCCGCAAAGACTTGCGCCGTGCTATCCAGTATGCTAAATCCTCGCCCAACGTTTGAAAACAAGAGTACCGAAAAGGATTATACGAATTGAGCGCAGCCACGCCCGTTTCATCTGTTGTTACGTCACGCTATGCCAGAGCTTTCATTGATCTGGCCGCTGAAAACAAGGCCATTGATAAGGTCGAAAAGGACCTTTCCGAGCTTTCCGCGATGATCGAATCTTCCGCCGATCTGAAAAACCTGATTCGCTCCCCCGCAAGTAACGGGGAGGGTACGCTGAACGCCGTTCTTTCTTTGGCCGACAAGGCGAAGTTCCAGAAGCTGACCCGTAATTTTTTGGGCACGCTGGTGCAGAACGGCCGCTTGAACGCGCTGGAAGCCATTATCAAGGCTGCGCAAAAACTGTTGAGCGAGCGCCGCGGGGAAATCAGCGCCAAGGTGCAAACTGCTTCTGCGCTTAATGCGGCACAGACAAAAGCCCTGCAGGAATCCATTTCCAAGGCGATCGGTGCCAAAGTCATGCTGGAGGCCGTCACAGATCCTGAAATTCTGGGCGGGATGATCGTGACCGTTGGCTCCCAGATGATTGATGATTCCGTGCGCCGCAAGCTGGAGCGCCTTCATGGTGACATGGTCAGTGGCGGTGCAAACCAGAATGTAATGTTAAAACAAGTTAGTTAGATTTTTTAACTACAGAGCGCGCAGAGTTCGCGAGAGGAATATAAAAAAAGATTAGTTATATAAGACAATAGGCAATACATAGGCCGCGGTTTTTTAATAATACTCTGTCTAGCTCTGCGGTCTCTGTAGTTAAAATTACTTAAAAAGAAAAAAGGAAACAAAAATGGAAATTAAAGCGGCAGAAATTTCGAAAGTATTGAAAGATCAAATAGCCAATTTCGGCACGGATCTGGATATTGCCGAAATCGGTACTGTTCTCTCCGTCGGTGACGGCGTGGCGCGCGTTTACGGCCTTGATAACGTTCAGGCGGGCGAGATGGTGGAATTTCCCTCCGGCATCAAGGGCATGGCGCTGAACCTTGAAACCGACAACGTAGGTATCGTTATTTTCGGTTCCGACCGCGACATTAAAGAGGGCGACATCGTGCGCCGTACCGGTGACATCGTGCAGGTTCCCGTGGGCAAGGAATTGTTGGGCCGCGTGGTGGACGCGCTGGGTAACCCGATCGACGGCAAGGGCCCGATCAAGGCCAAGAAAAAGAGCCGTATTGAAGTTAAGGCGCCGGGCATTATTCCCCGTCAGTCCGTATCCGAGCCGATGCAGACAGGTCTTAAAGCCATTGACGCGCTGGTGCCCATCGGGCGCGGCCAGCGTGAGCTTATCATCGGCGACCGTCAGACGGGTAAAACCGCTGTGGCTGTTGACGCGATCATCAACCAGAAAAGCGTTAATACATCCGATAATGAAAAAGACCGCATGTATTGTATCTATGTTTCCATCGGTCAGAAGCGTTCCACTGTGGCGCAGCTGGTAAAAGAACTGGAAGAGCAGGGCGCGATGGAATATTCCATCGTTGTGGCCGCGACAGCATCCGAAGCCGCACCGCTGCAATATCTTGCTCCTTACTGTGGCGCCGCGATGGGCGAGTATTTCCGTGATAACGGCATGCACGGCCTTGTGATCTATGACGACCTTTCGAAACAGGCCGTAGCGTATCGTCAGGTTTCCCTTCTGCTCCGACGTCCACCAGGCCGCGAAGCTTATCCGGGCGACGTGTTCTACATTCACTCCCGTTTGCTGGAACGCTCCGCGAAGATGAGCGATGCGAATGGTGGCGGTTCCCTGACAGCTCTGCCTGTGATTGAAACACAGGCGGGTGACATTTCCGCTTACATTCCGACGAACGTGATTTCCATTACCGACGGCCAGATTTTCCTTGAAACAGGTCTGTTCTTCAAAGGTATCCGTCCGGCGATTGACGTGGGTGCATCCGTGTCCCGTGTGGGCTCCGCCGCTCAGATCAAGGCAATGAAACAGGTTGCCGGTACGATCAAGCTTGAGCTTGCCCAGTTCCGTGAGATGGAAGCCTTCGCGCAGTTCGCCTCCGACCTTGACGCCGGAACCCAGAAACTTTTGGCACGCGGTGCGCGCCTTACGCAGCTTTTGAAACAGCCGCAATACAGCCCGCTGACTGTGGCCGAGCAGGTCTTCGTGATCTATGCCGGTACGCGCGGTTTCCTTGACGGCGTGCCTGTGAATCAGGTGAATGAATATGAGGAGCGCTTGCTCGAGGCCGTGCGCGGCGCAGGCAAGAAAATCCTTGATGCTATCGCGAAAGAAAAGAAACTGGACGAGAAAATCGAAGAGGACATGAAGAAATTCCTCACCGATTTCACGAAAGGTTTTGCTGCCAATGTGAAAGAGGCGGCTTAATCGGCGATGAGTGGTTTAATGAGTTTGAAAGACAACCCTGACCAGCAGGTCTATCTGGACGGCAGATTTATGTCGTTGAGGGATGCCGTTAGTTTGGCGAAAGAACAGGGGGAAACGCATGTGGAGGTGAATCATCAACCTCCTACAACATACGCTCGGCTGTTTAACGTTACGAGTGGGAAATTGAAAGTGCGTGGTGTGCAAGATTGCAGGAAGTTTGTGTCTGTAGATACCCCGCTGGAAGATCCGGTTAACTGGATCAGGATAGATGAAATGGTAAAAATGCAAGGTGTAGTATGCCCAGCTTAAGAGACTTTAGAGACCGGATAAAATCGGTCAAATCGACAAGAAAGATTACCTCGGCCATGAAGATGGTCGCAGCAAGCAAGCTCCGCCGTGCGCAGGAACAGGCCGAAGCCTCCCAGCCCTATGCGCAGGCAATGGCGGAAATGCTGGCCCGCGTGGCGCAGAATGTGATCGTGGGCGCGGGAAGCTCCAAACTTTTGGCCGGAACGGGCAGCGATCAACGCCACCTGATCGTTATCATGACTGCCGACCGCGGGCTTTGTGGTGGTTTCAACGCCAATATCGTCAAGGCGGTGCGTGCGCGCATCATAAAGCTGAAGAAGGAAGGCAAGGATGTCTCTCTTCTGTGTGTCGGGCGTAAGGGCCGCGACGCTCTGCGCCGTGAATTCGCGCCGCAAATCTGGCACAGCTTCACCGGCCTTGTCGGTAAGACAAAAGTGGAGTTCGCCGAAACCGCCAAGGTTGCCGATTACATCCTTGAGAAATTCGAGGCGGGGGAGTTCGACGTCTGCACGTTGGCCTATAACGCTTTCAAATCTGTGCTGAGCCAGACCCCGACCATGCAACAGCTGATCCCGTTCAAAATGCCGGAAGAGCAAAGCAACATCGCGCCGGGTGCGTCCGAAAAGGCGCAAGAGGCTGCCGGGCCTGTATCTCCCTATGCATTCGAGCCGGCGGAAGAGCAGATTTTGAAATCCCTGTTGCCGCGCAATATCGCGGTGCAGATTTACTCCGCGATGCTGGATAGTGCCGCAGGGGAACAGGCCGCGCGCATGACCGCGATGGACAACGCCACAAGAAATGCGGGCGAGATGATCAAGGATCTTTCCCTGCAATACAACCGTGCGCGCCAGGCCTACATCACCAAGGAATTGATCGAAATTATTTCCGGCGCGGAAGCGGTTTAAAATTAACTGAGTAAGGGAAAGTAACAATGGCCAGCGTAGAGAGAACAGAAGTACCGGTAATGAATTTTAGTGCTTGTGCTGTTCAGGAACAGCCTCGTATGACGAGCACAGGCAGAAGGGTCGACGATGTTCCTCGCACCTCGACCGGTGCTCCCGCGGGCCCTTATCATTTTCCTAACAGAGGTTAAGTTAGAGAATTTAAAGTTTAAGAAAAGAAGGAAGCAAAAAAATGGCTAAGAAATCACAAAACGGAGCAAAAGGTAAAGTCCTGCAGGTGCTGGGCGCGGTTGTCGACGTTCAGTTTGAGGAAGGCGAAGTGCCCGCGATCCTGAACGCGCTGGAGACCGACAATAACGGTCAGAAGCTGGTTCTGGAAGTGGCGCAGCATTTGGGCGAAAACACCGTGCGCGCGATCGCGATGGATATGACGGACGGTATGGTGCGCGGCGCGGATGTGTATGACACAGGCGCGGCGATTTCCGTTCCCGTAGGTCCTGAAACTCTGGGCCGTATCATGGATGTTTGCGGCAATGTGATCGACGAAGGTCCGGCTATCAAAACCAAGCAAAGCTGGGGAATTCACCGTGATGCGCCCGCTTTCGCCGATCAGGCGACAGAGACCGAGCAGCTTCGCACAGGTATTAAAGTTATCGACCTGCTTTGCCCCTATGCCAAAGGCGGTAAAATCGGCCTGTTCGGCGGTGCCGGTGTGGGCAAGACCGTGACGATCATGGAGCTGATCAACAACATCGCCAAGGGGCACGGCGGCGTGTCCGTATTCGGCGGCGTGGGCGAGCGTACCCGCGAAGGGAACGACCTTTACCACGAGATGATGGAATCCGGCGTTATCAAGGAACACGACCACGAAAATTCCAAAGTGGCGTTGGTCTACGGCCAGATGAACGAGCCCCCGGGCGCGCGTGCCCGCGTGGCACTGTCCGCCCTGACCATGGCGGAATATTTCCGTGACGAAGAGGGACAGGACGTTCTGTTCTTCCTCGACAACATTTTCCGTTTCACACAGGCCGGTTCCGAAGTGTCCGCTCTGCTGGGCCGTATTCCTTCTGCTGTGGGTTATCAGCCGACGCTGTCCACCGAGATGGGCGCGATGCAGGAGCGTATTACCTCCACGAACAAGGGTTCCATTACCTCCGTTCAGGCCGTTTACGTTCCCGCGGACGACCTTACCGACCCCGCTCCGGCGACGACCTTCTCCCACCTTGACGCGACGACCGTTCTGTCCCGTACAATTGCGGAGCAAGGGATTTATCCGGCTGTGGACCCGCTGGACTCAACGTCCCGCATTCTGGATGCCCGCGTGATCGGGGAGGAACACTACACCGTGGCAACACGCGTGCAGCAAACCCTCCAGCAATATAAAAACCTTCAGGACATTATCGCCATTTTGGGTATGGACGAACTGTCCGAGGAAGACAAACTGGTCGTTGCCAGAGCGCGTAAGATCCAGCGCTTCCTGTCACAGCCCTTCCACGTGGCAGAAGTGTTCACCGGTACGCCGGGTGTATTCGTACAACTCGAAGACACGATCAAGGGCTTCAAGGGTATTGTGGACGGCGATTACGACCACCTTCCCGAAAATGCCTTCTACATGGTTGGCACGATCGAGGAAGCGATTGCCAAGGCAACTAAAATGGCACAGGAAGCCGCGTAATTCGCATAACGTCATCCCCGCCTCCGTGCGGGGATCCGGATGCCCGCACTCAAATGTTATTTAGGCGGGCATGACATAGAGGATAAAAAATGAACGAACAAATACAATTCGAACTGGTATCGCCTGAAGAAAAGCTGGTTTCCCAGCCCGTTAAAATGGCCGTCATTCCCGGAGAAGAGGGCGAAATCGGCGTGGGCGCAGGCCATATGTCGCTCGTTTCCTCGCTCAAGCCCGGCGTTTTGAAACTTTATGCCGAGGGGCAAAGCTCCCCCCGCCGCATTTTCATCGCCGGCGGCTTTGCCGATATCACGGGTACGAACTGCACCGTTCTGGCCGAAGAGGCGACGGATGTGAAGAACCTTAAACAGGCCGAGATCGAACAAAAGATCAAAGATCTGAACGAAGACCTCGGCATGGCGCAGGAACCCGCCGACAAAGCGCGCATCAAAGCCCGCCTGAGCGTCGAAAAGGCCAAGATTCAGGCCGTTACCGGCAAGATCGCCGCGTAACAAAATCATATTGACATAACTATGTCGATTCTGCTATTTTCTGATTTTCAACAAACAGGGGAATGTCCCATTCTATGGGAGATTCGTCCAATAACAAAAACAAAAAAGGAAGTTAAGAACATGAGTAAGCAAAGAGCCGATTATTATGCCAATTTCCCTAAAACACGCATGCCGGAAGTTAAAGCTGCGTTTGTGGGCGCAGGCCTGACAGACAATGTGGAAATAGGATATTTGGAAGAACTTGGCGGGTATGTAAAGGGCCAGGAGGCCAAGGGGATGGCGGATGTTTTTAACGCCTTCCAGGGGGTGTTTCGTAACATACGCACGCCTGCCACAGCCGGTCATCCAGTCCCGGCTGCCGGTTAGTCGTTTATCCAAAAGACAATCGAAAAGAGCCGGATTTGTCCGGCTTTTTTTTTAAAACCATCCATTTCCCCTGCACGCTTGAGCATTCATCTGTTTTCATGCTAGAAGGTAACATAACCTTTACGGAGAGAGGGTTTATGAACGGGGATATGATCCATATCCAGCTTCCTGCTGAAAACCTTGAAATCGTTAAACAGGCGTTCGAAGAATCTGATATTCGGTATGCTGGTCCGGGTGTATTTGGCACCGTTGTAAACGTTGCCGCTTCGGACGAAGCGCTGACCGTGGCGCAAGATTTGCTGGAAAAAGGCACCGTCACTAGCGTCGAAGATTCCCGTGATCGCGCCCCTGCCGATGCTTCCGCTCCCGCAGAACCCCCGTTGGAAACCGCCTCTTTTGACGGCCCCGCATAAAATTTGACATATTTTTAGTTTTTGTCCTATAAACAGGAAAATACTTACTGTGAGGGATGAGAATGGAAAATAAAAGCTTTGGACCTGTATTAGGTAAAGGTTGGTTATCAACGACATACGGCATACGCAACGGCGAAGTTTTTGCCGAACGGGGCGGCTTTTCGGGGTTTGTAACAAGAACCGGGAAAGCTTTCCGGGATTCCGTTCCCTTGGAAGATGTCGCGAATATCACCTACACAGGCAAGGCGGTGGGCGATGTTTTCTTTAAACTTTCCTCCGGCGCGACGGCGCTGACATGGGCGAATGTGTTTCGGCCCGCGGCGAAAAGACAACTGGCTTTAGATTTTAAGTCGGCTGTTGCAAACGAAGCGCGGCAAGAAGGCAGAAATGCAAGTTTAAGTGCAGAAAAACACAGGCGGTTGCTGGATATTCGAGATAATACGAAATATAGTGATCAGGTTTTGAGAATGCCGGCTATTGGTGGCATTTTTCACAAGCATTTTTGGTATAAGTCTGGTTCTGGAAGTCTTGGTTACCCTAGGCACATGAAAAGCTATGGAGAATGGATTAATAAGGGGGACATTGTTTGTGTTTTCGGTATTGAGTTGCCGGGCTTATTCGGGGGAAAACTATCGTTGCCGATCTATAGTCCTGTTTCTGGCCGTGTTCTTTCTAACACTTCCCCATCACCACCAGGAATGGGCTGTAATACACTCGAGAAAAACGAAGCGTTTGACTTCGGTGTTGAGCCTCTTCTATCCATTCAAATTCCCCAAGGTAATGTTGCTCAAGATGAAATAACTGCCCATTCTTATGGAGAGTTTGCTGATTTATGCTGGCAACATAGAAAGAAACTGTTTGTAAGCGATACTGCGACCATGGGCGATGATCATTTAGAGGCTTTACTTAGAAAAATGAAATCTTTTAAATTCCCAATTGTAGGCTTGGATCATGGCTTTTCCTACATGGCAAAGGATCCTGTGACATATCGAAAAATAGTGACCGACATAGATAAAACTTTAGGTGGCCTTAAAATTCCTGACGGCCCTGCGTAATATCTATTTTTCCCCAGTGGCTCCCCATTTCTCGATGTGCAAATCGATATGCACGTTTTCCTGCTGGTCCAGCATACGGGTCAGGTTTTCCTCATCCGCGCTGATATCGTAAAGCCTTAAACATTTTTCGGTGATAAAGGTTTCTTTCGCCGCGCGTTTGAACCATTTATCCAGCTTTTCGAATTGACGGTCCGTATTCAGGAATCCGATGGGGCGGGAATGTTTGCCCAACTGCTTGAGGCCGAGCGCGCACACGGCCATGTATGAATTTTCGAGGCTCGCCCTGTCCACGATAATGGGCTGGTTCGTGCCGCGGGAAATCTCGTCCTCGAAATGGGGGTAATGGTCGTGATATTCCAGCATGAAATCCGGGGAGTTCCAGCTCTCCAGCGCGGGGAAGACATCTTGCATGCTTTCGGCCACCACCAAATAAGCCGCATTGAAATCGGGCAGGGTTTTAAGGTAGGCGATAATATCGTCCCAATACCCGTCGATATTGACCAGCACCAGCGGCTTTTTATGCAGCTTGCGGCTGCCCCAGTATAAAAGCTCCAGGCTTTCATCCAGCGTGCCGAAGCCCCCGGGCAGGGCGATCACCGCATCGGCGGCAAGGAACATTTTCTTTTTCCGGTCGCAAAGCTCTTGCACCAGAATTGTTTCGCTAAGGCCGGGCAGAATACGCTCGCTGTCCTTGATTTTTTCGGGGATGATGCCGGTCACCATGCCGCCGGCCTCCAGCGTGGTACGTGCGATAATGCCCATCAGCCCGGCGTCCATGCCGCCGTAAATCAGATGCTTTTCGGCCTGGGCGATATGCGCGCCGAGCTCGCTCGCGGCGTTTTTGAATATATCGCGGGCATAACCCGAAGAGCCGAGATAGACGGTAACGTGCTGGATGTTGTTCATGCGAAGTGAAAGTCCTGATCGATTGTAACGGCGGGGGCGGGAAGCGGATTCCCGTCCAGCGATGTTACAATGCATGCGCCGCGAACGCTATTGGTAATATAAATTCCTTGCGCGTTTTTTAGGGTCTCGGGCGTGAGAGTTTTTTCCCGCGCGTTCATGCGCTCGATAAGCTGCGCACGGATAATGCCGTCCATAGCGCCGTCTGAGAGTAGCGGAGTTACCAGTTCTCCGTCCAACACGGCAAAAATATTGGATGTGGTGGCGCAGGCGACGTTTCCGGCGTTGTTCATCATGATCGCTTCATTGCCGCCTTTTTCCTGCGCTTCTTTTAGCGCCAGGATTTCATCGCCGTAGTTACAGGATTTGATTTGCGACAGCGGCGATCCCTCGTTACGGCGTACCGAAGATATGATGGCGTTGATGGGCGCGTATTCTTTGGGAGTAGGGCGCAGGCGCATGACGATTTGCGGATCGGATTGCTCCGGTATGCCAAGGGCGCCCGCAGCAGGTCCGCGCGATATAATGGTGTTCAGCGCATACTGACCCGGTTCAATCCCATTACGGTCCACCATTTCGAGAGCGGTCTTTTCCCAGTCGCTTAACGACAATGCCGCGTCTATCCCCATAATGCGCGCATCTTTCAGTAAACGGTTGTAATGGCGCTCGGCATGAATAATGCCTTTAGGGGCAATTACCAGCGCGGTATCAAAGACACCGTCGCCATAGCGTAAACGATCAGATGCCGTAAAAACCGCCACATCATCTTCTTTCCATTCGCCGTTGTGCCAGAGCATATTGATATCCTTCAAAAGTCGTCATTGCGAGCGTAAGCGAAGCAATCCAGAGCCACAAGCGTTATTACTAGATTGCTTCGTCGCCAAGGCTCCTCGCAATGACGATAAATCAGGCGGCTTTTTGTTGGCGATTGGATTTGGTGAGAGCGACGAAGTTTTTGATGATGTCCATGCCGTGCTGCGTCAGGACGGATTCCGGATGAAACTGAACACCGTAAACCGGAAACGTTTTATGCCGGATGGCCATGATATCACCGTCTTCTGCGCGAGCTGTGATTTCAAGCGGGCTGTCAGGAGGAATCTCAACCACAAGCGAATGATACCGCCCGCCGCGAAACGGAGAGGGGATTCCCTTTAAAATACCTTCGCCGTTATGCATGATCTCACAATGCTTGCCATGGGTGGGATTTTTACTGCGCACGGTCTTGCCGCCATAAGCTTCTGCAATCGCTTGATGTCCCAAACAGACACCGAGGATTGGCGTATGCTTCCCACATTCTTTCACAACATCAACACAGATTCCCGCCTCATCGGGCGTACAAGGGCCGGGGGAGAGGACGATCCCGTTAGGGTTAAGCTTCCTGATTTGCTCTATCGTGATTTTGTCATTACGCACCACGCGCACATCGTTTTCCCCCGCCAGCGTGATATACCGCGCAAGATTGTGAACAAAGCTGTCATAGTTGTCGATGACAAGGATCATATTTTAACCCACCCTACAAAACTCGCGTTCATCGTCTTCGAAACATTCTGTGCTGACGCCGCCTGCAAAGCTTTGAAAAATCGCATCGGCCTTGTGGAAGGTTTCTTCATATTCGCTGTCTGCATCGGAATCCGATACGATGCCGCCGCCCACCTGAAACGAAACATAGTTGCCTTGATAGACAAGCGTGCGGATCAGGATATTGCTATCCATACTGCCGTCAAAACCGATATACCCCACGGAGCCGCAATAGGGGCCACGGCGTGTGGGCTCAAGTTCTTCGATAATCTCCATGGCACGGATTTTTGGCGCGCCCGTGATCGAGCCGCCGGGGAAACAAGCACGTAATAAATCGAGCGGCGTTTTGTCCTGCTGCAATTTTCCGGTGACGGTGGAAACAAGATGGTGCACACGGGCGAAGCTCTCAATTTCGCATAGTCCCGTTACGTTTACGCTCTCCGGCGTGCAAACCCGGGAAAGGTCATTGCGCAGTAAATCCACGATCATCGTGTTTTCTGCGCGGTCTTTTTCGCTGTTAAGGAGTTCGTTTTTATAGAACTCCTCCATCGCGGCATTGCCGGATCGCGGGCGCGTGCCCTTAATCGGGCGGGTTTCCACATGGCCGTCCGAAACGGTCAGAAAACGCTCCGGCGAGGCACTGGCGATGTTTACATCACCCGCATTCATGTAGCATGCAAACGGGGCGGCGTTGACATCGCGTAGCCTTAAATAATGTGAAAACGGTGAAAATCCGGTGGGCAATTCCGCATCAAAACGCTGTGATAGATTCGCCTGAAAAATATCACCGGCATGGATGTATTCGATCACCTTGCGTACTTGGTTTTGGTAATCCAGCGCATCGAAATTCGATTCCCATGGTAATTCAGTGTCGGCGAACACCGGAATAGGTTGCGCTTTTTCAAGTATCCTCAGGAACGCTTTTTGTTTTGCTTTTGCCGCCGCCTCATCGGGGGCATGGGTAATGAGCCATGATTTTCCGGTTTTGTGATCATGGGCAAAGACCTGATCGTAAATACCGATAATGGCATCAGGAAGATCGGGATTATCTTTGGCGATGGAGGGAATCTCTTCTGTCGTGCGGCCAAGATCGTATCCGAAATATCCTGCCGCGCCGCCTTGGAAGGGGGGAAGACTTTCAATGGTGTTTGTTTGATAAGCCGCAAGGCGCTTCGCCAGATTATCAAAAAAGTTGCCGTCTTCTACGGGGGTAATCACTTCCACCGGGTCGCACATTGCAAAACTATAGCGGGCATTTTTGTGTTTTAAGTCGGCGCTATCAAGAAACAAGGCATACGGGCGGTCATGGATCGCGGAAAAAACCGAAACGGGGTTGTAACCCTCAAGCGCCAATACGAAAGGTGTCATGTCAAAAACTCTTTAATCTGATTACATATATCAGATAATCCGGTTTTTACAATCTCCACGCCGTCCGGGAACGCACCATGCAAACGAGACGGCAGCATGGGGTCCAGCATCACAAATACGCCTTTGTCGCCCGCACGCCGAACCAATCGTCCGAAAGCCTGTTTTAATTTCAGGCGGGCAAGCATTTCATCATATTGCCGCCCGCCAAAAGCTTCGCGCCGCGCTTTGTGCAAGATGTCGGGGCGGGGCCATGGTACGCGGTCAAAAACAATAAGGCGCAAACTCTCACCCGGAACATCGACCCCATCGCGCACAGCATCTGTGCCGAGCAAACAGGCGTGGATATCGTCACGGAAAATATCGACCAGCGTTCCGGCATCAATCTCGTCGACATGTTGTGAATAAAGCGGCAGTCCAGCGTCTTCAAGCTCTGCGCTTATTTTTCCATGCACGGCGCGCAGGCGCGATATCGCGGTAAACAGGCCTAGTGCTCCGCCACCCGACGCCATAAATAGCGCACGGTAGGCTCCGGCCACTTGCGCGAGGTCACCTTTGTTCACGTCATTCACAATGAAAACTTTTGTACGTTTCGGGTAATCAAAGGGAGAGTTAAAGGCCTGCTCCAGCGGGTGCGGGGTCAGATATTCCGCGCCGGAACGAATACGCGCGGCTTGCCAGTTTTGCTCCGCGTCCGGTGATCCGTCGCGCAAAGTAGCGGAGGTAACAGCCATGCCCTGTACGGTAGGGGCGAGGGCGGAAGCAAACGGCTTCATCGGGTCGACATGGTGGCGGTAATAACCGACATCAATCGCGCGGCCATCGATGCGTTCTACGGTGAACCAGTCGACAAATTGCAAAACACCGTCATCCCGTTGGCGCGCTCCGTCAGGGGCGCTCGCACGAACGGGATCCATATGCCGACCGGCTTTGCCGGTCGATCTTGTGGATTCCGGCTGTTTAAGCGCGGCGTTTGCCGCGCCGCCGGAATGACGATTAGATTGATTTTCCTTTAAAGCTTCCAGCATCATCATCCACGCTTTGATCGTCATCTCGCCGCGGTGTTCTAACGCGCTTGCCATGGCATCGAGACGCAGCCTTGTATCACTGTTCATCTCTCCGCTATCTTGCGCGAGTTTTTTCAAAAGCAGGTCGGACATTTTTTTGACGGGCTTTAAAAGATTGCCCAAAGCTCCATGGAGCAGGGTTGCTTTTTCAAGCAACGCCCCTTCCACAGGGTGTGTCGGTGTTTCAAGAGAATAGGGGCCGTCGCGCCCCTCGGCTCTGGCGTAAACTTGCTTGTAAACAAGGTTCAGGAATTGTTCACACGGGCCTGCTGGTTCTCCATCCTTAAACCGCCGCGTCCAGTTTTGCGAGGTCAGGCATTGCGCGCGGTAAAGAATATCTTCCAGCAATTTTTCTGCCTCATGATCGCCCGCGATTAAATCTTCGAGGCGGCGTTTAAGACCTCTCGCCCTTGTGCGTTTACCGCCTTCCGCGCCGAGAATCCATTGGCGCAGTTCCCGTGTTTCTTGCGCACTTAAATGTGCGGCGAAGGCGCTGTCAGCAGCGCTGAAAAGATGGTGGCCTTCATCAAAGACGTATCGTGTTGGTAACGCTGCGCCGTTATGGCCATTTCCAAGAGCGGCGTTAATCATGACAAGGGCGTGGTTGGCGACAACGATACGCGCGCGGGTGGCCTTGCGTTGCGAATGTTCGATAAAGCAGCGTGAGTAATGATCACAAGCGCTGTAGACACATTCTCCGCGCCTGTCAGACAGACCGGATGTGTTTTCAAAGCCCAGTAAGCCAGGCAGCCAACCGGGGAAATCGGCGCCCGTTAAATCGCCATCTTTTGTGGCAGCGGCCCAGCGCGCCATGATGCCGGCGGCAATCGCATGGTTGGGATTGCGCGTTGTTTCAACGCCTGCGGCACTTTCCTCAAGGTTTAAAAGACAGAGGTAATTTTCCCGCCCTTTCCTCATCGCAACATTCACGTTTTTAATTTCCGGATCGGGGTAAAGCCGGCCGAGTTCCTGATCGATCTGGCGTTGCAGGTTCTTGGTATAGGTCGAAAGCCAGACAGTGCCCTGATTTTTCTCCGCCCATACACTGGCGGGCGCGAGATAGCCGAGCGTCTTTCCAACGCCCGTTCCGGCTTCGGCCAACACGACATGTGGCGCCTGATCTTCCGCTGTCGGAGGTTCGAACGCGTGCGCAATGTGCGCGGTATATTCGCGCTGTTCAAGGCGCTGCTCCGCATCATGGCCGATCAGTTGCTGCAGGCGTTCTTCCGCTTCAATCGTCGTCACGCCAAAATGTGATGGCGGCGGGGCGGGCGCTTCTTCCGCCCATTCGGGAAGCTTGCGCCAGACATTCATGGCGGTGCGCGTCCCCACCAATTCATCTTCGTCGTATGTTTGCCCAAGGGCAGAAAATACAAACGGTGTCCACGCCCAACCCTTGCCCCGCATGCCCATAGCGGATGAAATTTTAATCGGGTCGGCTTTTTCGTTCAAAATATCTTGCTGCAAATCGGAGAGCAGGGCGCGGGTAATATCAAGAAGCGCCAAGGGGAAATCTTCAAAACTTTCCGGCACGGATAACCCAAGCGCTTTACAAAGTCCTGCGGGTGTGGGAACGGCAAAAGCGGTGGGGTGCGTAAAGGCAAACAGCTCTAGGACGTCAAACGCGAAAAAATTATCTTGCGCGCCCGTCATGCCCAGCTTGCCGCGTGTGAAAGGCGTGTGGCACACCAGAACCGGTTTGTTATGCACCAGCATTTTCGCCTGATTATGAGGGATGAGCTTTATCTCCCCGTCCGTATTCATCATCACGGCCTCACGCGCATTCACGCATAAAGCGGGAATATCGGGCAGGGTGATTTTTTCTGGCATGGTTTGTGGTTGGAGACTCATTGTCGCATATTAAACGTCATTGCGAGGCCTTGCAAAGGCCGAAGCAATCCAGAGCTATAAGATAAATGACTGGATTGCTTCGCTGTTGCTCGCAATGACGTCAATTCCTTATTTTTTGGTTTTGGAAGAGGTTTTGGAAGGCGGCATAAAAATTTCCGCCGCTTGACCGGGGAGGGATTCCACATACAGGCTTTGTGAGGGGAATGCGAAGGATGATTTTGCCTTTTTCTCCACGATGTCCTTGATGGCCAGCGCGAAGTTTTCTTTGACCTCCAGATACTCGCCCCACACGGTGGTTTTGGTGAAGCAATAGACCAGTATGTCGATGGAGCTGGCGTTAAAACTGTCTACTCTTACGAAGGTGGAGACTTCCTCCGGGCTGGCGAAGGCATCGTTGCCTGCGATGTATTCCGTGATACCGTCGCGAATGGTCTTAAGCTGTTCGATAGTGGTGCCGTAAGTCACGCCGATCTTCCAGTAAATCCGGCGGTGGGTCATGCGGGAGAAATTAGTGACCACGGTATCGGAAAGCTGCGAATTGGGGACGTGCACGGGCGCCTTGTCGAAACGGCGGATTTTAGTGGAGCGGAAACCGATATCCTCCACCGTGCCTTCGACCACGCCCTCCACCATAATCCATTCGCCGGGGTAAAAGCGCTTCTCCGCGATAATGGTCAGGCCGCCGATAAGGTTTTTGAACAAATCCTGCGCGCCCAGCGCCACCGCCGCGCCGAACAAGCCAAGCCCGGCCAGAAGCGGCCCCACCTTGATGCCCCAGATTTCCAGTATCACGGCCGCGCCGATAAAGATCACGATAACCTTCAGCGCCTTGAACAGCCAGCTAACCATCGTATCGGTCAGCAGAGTGCGCAGGCCGTTTAAAATTCGGCTGACAGGCGTAAGGGCGCGGTGCAGCGCCCAGAAAATCGTAAAGGCGATCAGGGAGCGCTCCAGCTTGATCATAAAGACGTCCAGCCCGCCCTCAAGGTCCAGATAGCTGGTCGAAAAGAAAATCCCCATAATCACAGGCACGAAACGGATCGGCGGGATCAGCGCGTTGACGATTTTATCGTCAATTGGCGTGGTGCTTTTTTCCGCCCAATTATGCAGGTGGTAAAGCACGTATTTGCTGAAAATCCCCCGGAAAATAAGGAACAGCGCGAATATGCCGATGGCCACAATAATGCGCCCGACATCCACGCCCATAAATCCCTGTTGCCAAACATCGACAACCTGTTCCCAGAATTTCAGCAATGTGTCTTGCGATTTTTCCATCGGTCTTTACGGTTGCAAGTTAGTTTTATCAGGCCGCTTTCGCCAGTTTCCCCTCCAGCGCATCGCGGATAAGGGCGGCGGTTTCTTTGGGGCCGTAAAAGGCGACGAACGGGCCGAAGCGCGGGCCTTCATTTTCGCCCAGCAATACCTGATAAATCGCCTGGAACCACTCGCGCAGTTCTTCTTTCTCGTAACCGTTTTCTTTTCCGGCTGTGAAAACTTCGGTCATGTAATCGTCTGCTTCAAGGCCTTCATCCATTGTTTCCAATTTCGCGGCAAGGGCGGTTAACGCGGCGCGCTCGCGGTCATCGGGCAGGCGGTAGTTTTTCGCGGGCAATACAAAATCACGGTAATAACGCACGGCATATCCGATCAGGCGGTCGAGGAACGGCGCGTTTTCGGGGGTCGTACCCGGTTTGTGGTGGGCGATGAACTTCCAGATCACGGCGGGGTCGTCGGTGCTTGCCGCATTCACAAGGTTGAGCAGTAACGCAAAGCTCACGGGTGTGTGCTGGCTGTTCGGAATTTTGCCGTCATGGATATACCATGCCGGGTTTTCCAGCACCTTGTCCGGCGTTTGTTCGGGAAGCTTCTGGGCGAACTGGATGTATTCGTCCACCGCCTTCGGGATCATGTCGAAATACAGCTTCTTGGCCGATGTGGGGCGCAGATACATATAATAGGCAAGGCTTTCATGCGGGGCGTAGTGCAGCCATTCTTCCACCGCCAGCCCGTTGCCTTTGGATTTGGAAATCTTCTCGCCCTTTTCGTCGAGGAAAAGCTCGTACCGGAATCCGGCAGGTCCGCGTCCGCCCAGAATTTGCACGATCTTGGCGGCCACTTCGGCGGCGGTAACAAGGTCCTTGCCCGCCATTTCATAGTCGATATCCATCGCGTACCAGCGCAGGGCCCAGTCCGCACGCCATTGCGCCTTGCATCCGCCGCCAAGAATGTTGTGCGTGAATATTTCGCCGGCTTCGTATCCGCTCTTGTCCTTTTCGCTGTCGTCCAGCACTTCGAATTCCACCACGCCCTTTGCCGCGTCCACCACGTTGCGCACGATGGCGTTATGCAGAACGACGGGGGAGGGTTTATCTGCGCCCTTTTTCTGCACGATGGGCAGGATGGGTGAATAGGTTGCCTTTCGCTCGGGGCCGAGGAGGGGGAGGACGGCCTCGCGTACCTCGTCGTATTTTTGGAGCATCAGCGTGAGCGTTTCATCAAACTGTCCGGTCTTGTAGCAATCTTTGGTCGAGCTTTTGAATTCGTATTCAAACCCGAAGCTGTCGAGGAATTCACGAAGCTTGGCATTGTTATGTTCGGCGAAGCTCGCGAAATCCGTATCGAACGGGTTGGGAACGGAAGTTAGCGGCACGCCGATCTGGTCGCGCAAAATTTCCTGATTGGGAATGTTGGTCGGCACTTTGCGGAGCGCGTCCATGTCGTCGGAAAAGCAGATCAGTTTGGTCGGAATGCCCGGTGCAAGGCGCTGAAAGGCGCGCATAACCATCGTGGTGCGCGCGACCTCGCCGAACGTGCCGATATGCGGCAGGCCCGACGGGCCGTATCCCGTTTCAAATGCGACGTATCCCTTGGGGCCGGGTTTTATCTCGCCCTTGTTCATGGCGCGCAGGCGCTTGATCACGCCCTTGGCTTCTTCGAACGGCCAGGCGCGGCATTTTTCGGCTATATCTTGCGGTATATCATTCATAGCGCGGGAGAATAGCAGGGACTTCGGCGCGATTCAAAGCCTATTTTGGATAAAAGCCCCGGCCTTACGCTATCTACTGTTGTTCTCTTATGAGATGGTCAATTTCTTCCCGGTATGGCTCTACCACCTTAATATCTGCCTCAGGGGGCGGAATTTTTAAGGTTTTCAGATTTTCTATGACATCGGGGGCCATAAGCATTTGTACTTCGGGAGGAAGAGAGGCCATAACTTCCGGAGACATGCCCTGCATGCTTTCTTTCAGTACGTCGAGGTCAATGTCTTTCACGGTATCGTTAAGGTGTGCTTTCAAAATCCTGTCGCTTTTATCGCCCCAGTTTTCGGCGGAACTATATCCGTGCTTTTTTACGGCTGCATCCAGCTTTGTATAATAACCAGGCACTTTTTGTTTCATCAGTGCCAGAAGTTCTCTGCTGTTTTTCGTGGTAAGCACTTCTTTATAGTTTTTTCCGGGCCCCAGAATTTTCGATTCAACCATAATGTTCGACGTATCGCGGTAGCTTCCGATAAATCTTTCTACATCAGCGGATGTAAGGGGCTCTGCGGAATAAGCGGGGGGAATAGAAAATATAAACGTTGCGAGGCAGGCCGCGATAAGAACGATTTTAAAGTGTTTCATGAATGCAGGTTCCCGAAAGTATTTTGCACGTTATGTACGGTGAACTGAATAACAACAAAACTACGCGGTTTATTATTCTCAAAACATAGCCACGTTAATAAAGCTTGGAACTTATCCCGAAAAACATTTCCGTATTGGCTAATTATTGGGCTTGAAGTAGTTTTTATTATAATTTAAATAATTATTCCATTTTTTATCCATAATAATAAGCATTGATTGCAGTATTGTTTTAATACTGAACTTTTTATCATTATAATTAAGAAAAATTCATATACATATATTTTTGCATAAGTTGACAGGATTTGGTTTGATTCTATATATTCTGCATAACTTGCTCTTAGATATGTTCCTGAATTTCAAAAAATCTAATCTATATTTGTGTATTATTTTTAAGTTTTGGAACAAATTAGCGCGCTTAAGCGTTTAAAAGGGCATTGGTGCAACAACGACGAAAGGAACCATGGCACAACGTGTAGCTGAACTGACAGCAGACCAGACACCGGAAGGTGAAATTTCTTATGATAAAATGCGCTCTCAGGTTGAAAATGTAGAGCGCGAGGCCGCAAAGCAAGGCCAGAAAGCGCAGCGGGAAATTACCGCTACGCACAAGATTACCGGCCTTAGAGGGCTTTTCAGAGCCGTGACCGGTCGGCCCACGACGGAAACGCGTCGTCATGACCGCATTGCCGATCTTCAGAAATCCTACGGCGAGGTCGTTGATGCGAATGTGCGCGTCAAAGCGGCTAACGAAAATAACGAAGAAGTCGGCTATGTCGGTGTCCACGAAGGAAGAAGCCGCATGCGTTCTGTTGTGAATCTGAAGGATGAACTCCGTGCCTCTTCCATCTTTGCCAATATCGTCAAAGGTATTCGCGATACGCTCAAGGATATCTTTTCCCGCAAGAAGGAAGAGCCCGAAGCGGACGACATATATAATGACGATATATATAAGACAGAAGAAACTCTTCCCGCCCGGGCCGTGACATCTGAAAAGGAACCGGAAGAGACAATAGAAGAGGCAATACACACGCCGCCTATTGCTCCTGAATTCGGCCGCGTCCATGAAGGTCAGAACGAAGAGGCTGCCGCGCCCGTAACGGCGGCAAATGATGAGGAGGGTTTGCAACGCGACTTTAACCCTTCCGCATCCGGTGTGGTGATTATGATGCCCGCCCGTTCGGCTCATGTTGCCGAAAGTGAAAACGCCGCCCCTGAGCCGACACTTTCACGCATCGCCTGAGGCTTTACCATTCATACCCGATCTTGAGCGCGTATTTGGTATCGTCTTCCTTGATGCCGGGCTCGGGCTCATTATCCCATTCGAAATCGATCTCCGCGCTCGCCACCAATCCCTTGCGGATGGGAACGCGCAAACCTGTCTTGCTATCAAACAGGAAATCTTCCGTATCATCTGTGGGCACCAGCAATTCGTGGTCGTGATAAAAACGTAACGCCTCTCTTATAATATCCTGCTCGTAATCAAGCGCCCATCTTGCGGCGATGCTGTCTTCGGTATCGCCGTCTTCAAATTTCTCGCGCAAGTAAGTGGGGCCGAACATATATTTCAGCGCCAGATCTTCGCGGTCATAGACCTGATGACCCAGCGCGATACCCGCCTTGGTGCGCAGGTCGATCTGGTCGATGTCGTCCTGCTCGAATGACAGCGTGTTGTTGATGAACCATTCCTTGGTGTAGAAATAATCATACGTCCCCTCGACCATACGGTTATCCTCGGTCAGATCGCCGTCATCTTCCTCGCGGTGCATCTCCGCCTTAAGTAGCGCGCGGTGCTGTTTATCCGCTCCCCATTCGGCTTTTGTTTGTCCGTCGAGATTGACGGATTCTTTTTCCGAGTTTCCGGTTTGAAGGCTGGCGCCGAAATTTATACGTCCCGACCATTTCACTGCGGGTTCTTCTTCCGCATCCGGCTCTTTTATATCGGGCGCGATTTCGGTCGTGCCGATTTCCATCTCTTCCAGTGCGTTTTGATCGTAGGGCGGTGGACGTAATTTGATTCGTTTTTGCATCGGTGTTTGCGTGGTTTTTTCAGATGTGGAAGAAGATGAGGCGGAAAAAAAAGATTCATTTCCCATTTTTTCAACCTGCTCCCACGGGATTTGAATCATTTGTCCGAAGTCCGTTTGCATGTAAAGACCGAGAGGGTTTTGCAGGTTTATGACCTGTCCGCTGATGCGGTCACCATTTGTCAAAGTAACGGTTTCTGCGCGTGCCGCCGCATTCGAAAGGGCGACCACTATTAAAAGTAGAGCGGCAAAGTATCGCATGGGGTTTTTGATACGGTATTTAACACCGGAAATAAAGACCTGATTTATTCATTCTTATATTGAAGAAGAATGAAAATTATATTGCACAATCGCAAAAACACGGTAAATTTATATATGTCATGGAGTTCATCTGTGATCGACGCGGCTGCTCAAGGTCGCATCTCTCCAAAAAAAGGGCATATACCAATGGCTACAAAAACCACTGCAAAAAAACCTGCTGCTAAGGCTGCGAAGCCGGCGGCAAAAAAGACTACCACTGCGAAGAAAAAACCTGCTGCCAAAAAAACAACCAAAGCTGCTGCTGCGAAAAAGCCTGCCGCTAAAGTTGCGAAAAAGCCTGCTGTGAAAACAGCGGCAAAAAAGCCGGCAGCAAAAAAGAAAACAACTGCGAAGGCTGCTGCTGCTAAAAAGCCGGCCACCAAAGTTGCAAAGAAACCTGCTGCCAAGAAGAAAACAACGGTGAAAGCTGCTGCTGCTAAAAAACCTGCGGCAAAAGTGGCGAAAAAACCTGCTGTGAAAACAGCGGCGAAAAAGCCTGCCGCTAAAAAGCCGGCGGCGAAGAAACCTGCTGCAAAAAAAAAGTAAGTAAGGGATTCTTCTCTTTTCTCAAGCGCGGAGCAAATTAGCTCCGCGTTTGTTTTTTACGGGGCCCGGCGGGTGAAAAATACCTCTTGTCGAATCGTAAAAAAGGCGTAGCATTTTAATTGTCACTGGATCTCACCCGTGATCGCCGCGACCGCTCAAGGCCGCATTTCAAGAGGCACATGAAAATGGCTGGCACTACAAAGAAACCAAAACCTAAGAAGTAATCTGCCTATCTTAAGTATTCTAACCAAACGCGGGGCAAATTAGTCCCGCGTTTTTTATTGGCCGAGTGCGGCTCTAGGTTGTTCGTATTCTGCGGGGTCGGTTCTCGCACCGCTTATTGATCTTCTGACGGAGATAACTGCTTCGGTAATACTGTGATGTCCCTCAACAGCTATAAGTGTCTCTGTATCTTCTCCACTATCGATGGCGTCTCCTGCGACAGCGCCTAGGACATCTCGCAAACGTGGCCCTTCTGCCACCATGCCGGGTATAGTAGTAAGTACAATTTTAAAATTTCCTGTGGCGTCTTCGCGTGTTGCCACAGCCATTTCGTGTGCCATTTTGAACCCCTTTCTGTTCTTTTTCCCATAGCATAACCACATATTTGGGGTCTCGGCAAGCTTGCTTTATGTTAATTTTTCATGTATATACATAATAAATCAACCAACAAAAAGAGAGAAAATGACTTCAGGAGATAATAATAGATCGGCTTTCGTGAGGGCTGCCGCCGGGGGAGGCGCATTTCAGGTTAAAAGAGAGCAACCTATGCCTCTTGAGCATTTACACGTTCGGCGCCTTGTTTTGTTTCGTGATCCGACGCGGCCCGAGTTTCCTGATGTACAACCTGAAATAGGAATCGTTCAGAAAATTTTTTATGCAGGAAAACAAAACAGACAGCATGGTGTTTTGGTTGTTCTACCTGTTTCAAGCTTGAAAGGTTTTAAGTCACAGGTTCCTTTTACTACTTTTGTGAATAAGACAGATCAGCGTGAAAAAACGGAGATGGGACTAAATCCCAATTATAATTATCAAATTGGCCATTATTTGAGCTCTCGTTCTAGGCAGCAGCTTGAAGATTCAATTCGTGTTATTCCTGTTGTTCCTGCTGTGCTTGATTTGGATGAACAGGGACGTTTCCATGCTCTTGGAAGATGCCCCGATGAAATATGGTCGCGCCTGCAGGACAAGCTAAACCGCTTTTTTGAACAAAACCCTGATGCGGAAAGGCAGTTGTTGCATGATGCAACGCGCGCTTATGCACATCGTGAGAACTTGGGAGCTTTAGCTTATAAACCGCAAGAGCGTGTTGACCGAATTCAAGGTGTAGAGGTCGTTACCAGAAAATCACGCCGTGTAGGTGCTTCTCGACAAACGGGTGGTGGTTCTAAGCCGGATGGCGGCACTGAACCGGCTTAAACCCCATTTAAGGTTCTCTTTTTCTTATATTTGCCCTATATCTTTCCCATGATTAATGATCTCACAGGGATAGAATTCAGGCGCGTCGACAGCGCGCTGATGCGCGACCATCCGCCTTTCCGCATCGATTCCACCTACACCCCTGCCGGCGATCAACCCGCGGCGATCAAGGCGCTGGTGGGCGGTTTGGGGGAGGGGCTTACCGACCAGACGCTGCTCGGCGTTACCGGTTCCGGCAAGACCTTCACCATGGCGCATATCATTCAGGAGACGCAGCGGCCCGCCCTGATCCTCGCGCCCAATAAAACTTTGGCGGCGCAGCTTTACGGGGAGTTCAAAAGCTTCTTCCCCGATAATGCGGTGGAATATTTCGTCTCTTACTACGATTATTACCAGCCCGAGGCTTACGTCCCGCGCTCCGATACCTTCATCGAGAAAGACAGCTCCATCAACGAGCAGATCGACCGCATGCGCCATGCCGCCACGCGCGCACTGTTCGAACGGCGAGATTGCATCATCGTGGCTTCCGTCTCCTGCATTTACGGTATCGGCTCGAAGGAAGATTACATGGCGATGGCCTTCACCCTGAAGGCGGGGGAGGAGATAGAGCGCGAAACGCTGATCCGCCGCCTCGTGGAATTGCAATACACCCGTAATGACATCGCGTTCGAGCGCGGAAATTTCCGTGTGCGCGGCGACGTGGTCGAGCTTTTCCCCGCCCACTTTGATTCACAGGCATGGCGGTTCGATTTCTTCGGTGACGAGCTGGAGAAAATCGTCGAGTTCGACCCGTTGACGGGCGAAAAATTCCACGCCCTTGACGAGGTGCGCATTTTCGCCAATTCCCACTACATCACGCCCGGCCCGACGATGCGCCAGGCCATCGAGCGCATCAAGGTCGATCTGAAAGAGCGCGTGAAATTTTTTGAGGCCAACGGCAAATTGCTGGAGGCCCAGCGTCTCGATCAGCGCACGCAGTTTGATATAGAGATGCTGGAGGCGCAGGGCGTGTGTGCAGGGATCGAGAATTACTCCCGCTATCTCACGGGCCGCGCGCCGGGGGAGGCTCCGCCCACGCTTATCGAATACCTGCCTGATGACGCGATCATGTTTCTGGATGAAAGCCACGTGATGTTGCCCCAGCTCCGCGCCATGTATAACGGCGACTTCAAACGCAAATCGACACTGGTGGAATACGGTTTCCGCCTGCCCGCAGCCGTCGATAACCGCCCGCTGAAATTCGAGGAATGGAACGCGCTCCGCGGCCAGACCGTGTTTGTTTCCGCCACTCTCGGCGAGTGGGAGGTGGAGCAGGCCGGCGGCATCAGCGCGGAGCAGGTCGTGCGCCCGACGGGCCTCATCGATCCGCCCGTGGAAATCCGCCCGACCGAAAATCAGGTCGACGACCTGATGCACGAGGCCAAAGAGGTGATCGCCAGAGGCGGGCGTTTGCTCGTCACGACACTCACCAAGAAAATGGCCGAGGCGCTGACGGAATACTTAAGCGAAAACAATATCGCCGTGCGCTATATCCATTCCGACGTCGATACACTGGAGCGGATCGAGATCATGCAAGATCTTCGCAAAGGCGAATTCGACGTTCTGGTCGGTATCAACTTGCTGCGTGAGGGGCTCGATATTCCCGAATGTATGCGCGTGATGATACTGGACGCGGACAAGGAGGGGTTTCTGCGCTCCAAAACGTCCCTCATCCAGACCATCGGTCGCGCGGCGCGTAATGTGGACGGCAAGGCGATATTATATGCCGACCGCGTGACCGATTCCATGCAATACGCCATCGATGAAACCTCCCGCCGCCGCGAAAAACAGCTTGAATATAATGCCGCCAACGGCATCACGCCCGAAACGGTGAAAAAGAACCTCTCCAGCATTCTGGACAGCGTATTCGAACAAGCCGACCGCGTGCAGGTTCCGGGCGGCGCCACCCTCCACGACAGCGCGCAAGCCGAATTCGCCCACGATCCGGTTGCTCTCGCCAAACAGGTCGAGCGCCTGAAAAAACAAATGCTGAAACATGCCGAAAATCTGGAATTTGAAGACGCTGCCCGCCTCCGCGACCAGATTAAACGGCTGGAGGATGCCGGCCTCGGTCTATAAGCATACCAGGTACATCATAAAAAAACGGCCCCTCAAACGAAGGGCCGTTTCCTGTTTCTGTTCCACTGTCATTGCGAGGAGGACTTTGGCCCAACGCGGCAATCTAACAGATTGCTTCCCCCCGCTTTCGCGTGGCTCGCAATAAAGCGCGTAAACCTTACGCGGCGGCTTTCAGGTTCTGGGCGGATTGTTTGCCCTTTTCTTCCTGCACGTCGAACTCGACCTTCTGGCCTTCGTTAAGGCTGCGCAGGCCCGCTTTTTCAACGGCGCTGATGTGAACGAACACATCTTTGCCGCCGTCTGAGGGCTCGATAAAGCCAAAGCCTTTATTGGGGTTGAACCATTTTACTGTTCCGGTTGCCATGAGATTTCTCCTTTTAATAGCGTTTCCGTTATTGCCGCCTGCAACCTTGCAAACGGCTTGATGTCTGATGCGGGCGGGCGAAAGACGCATAATTGCGCCGCGCCTGTCCTAAAACGTGTATCAAACAGAAATTTTAAAAGGGGGAATTTCAGGGCCCGGGCCTGCATGAATGGGGCAGGGGGCGCTGTCTCTTGAAAAAGTTATGTCGTCATAGTCGTCGTAATATCAAACTTACCCGCATATGCGCAGGTTACACCGCGTAAGTCAAACTTATTTGTTGGTGGGTGGAGGTATTTGAGCAATGGTCTCCGGGCTAGGTCAGGGAGTTTTCCAAATGGCTGGGCAGGTGTCCTACTACGATGCGTTCGGTGGCTGCGTCGTAGGTATAATAGAGGCGGAAACAACGTCTCGGGTCTCTTGTTCCTCCGCGTCTCAAATGACGGTCGAGGAAAAAGCGTTCTCCTTCATGCGTTACGAAATAAGTTTCTCCAAACTGTGCGGCGCTAGGGCGGTTGATAGATATACCATCTTCCAAATGCAACTCCCTAGCTCTGGTTGCAAATTCTCCACGAAGGTCTCTGGATTGCCCACCTTTGGTTAGCTCAGTATAAATAAGCATGTTACGCTTTTGGCGTGCCAGTAAGATCAGCGCTTTGTAAACAAGATCCGGATCGGCGTATACCGAGCCAAGTGCCGCCTTCGCTGCGCGCCGTGTGATCAGCAATTCTTCCGGGAAGGCCTCTTGCGCCCATCGTTGCACTTCAGAAAGCGGCGGGAAAAGACTGCTTATCTCGGCACGTGTAACCACAGGCTTGGCGTTCTTCAAGGCATCAAGCTCTGCCGTCATTGCGGCGACTTGATCTAAAAGCGTTTTATTTTCTGCTTCTGCCGCTCTTAAGTTAGCTTCCACTTCTTCAGCCATCGAAAGGGCAGTCCGGACCTCTTCTTCGGACGCCGCTCTCAATTTCTCGAGCATTTTACGCTCGCGCTCCAGACTGGCTTCTCTTTCTGCCAGAATGGTTTCTACGGGCACGGCAGGTGGTACGGTGGTGTCAGTCTCTCTTACTTGGCGTGATTTTGCTGCGCGCTCCTCCTGTAAACTTCGTGTCGCTTGGTAATAAAAGACTTTTTTCAAGGACGCAAAGGAAGGAAATTCTTTTTCAGGAATTAAGCGCGCCAAATTCGCCTTGAAGGCATGCTGAATGATCTGGGTTTCTATCGCTCTAGTATTTTGATGTCCGTTCGGGCTAGGGAGGAATAGCTGGTGCTCCCTGTTTTCACCGGCTGCAATGATGTCTTTTGACGGAACCAATATTCTTGCCGCCCCACCATAAGCCGAACTAGGGCGTCCCCATTTGTCGGTTATAGGAAACGTGAAACCATGTGGAATTTTGAAAACATGCGCCACCCCTTCAAGTCTGAAGGCAAGGTTTTCGGCATTCAGAATATAGCCATCATCGTAGCTTTCTGTAACCATGACAATCGGCAGTGTTCTGTTGGGAAGCTCAGCCAAAGTAAAGAAAGATTCTAAGTCCTCGTAATCATTGATTTCCCGCGGTTTAGGGGAAATACTGACGCCATCCATATTTAGGCCCGGGACTTCGGTGATTTTTCTTAGAACGCCGGGGACACTGAAAATATTATTTTGCACGATAGCTGTGGTGTCTCTATAATTGAGGCGGACACCGAAATGGGTTTTTTGATCGGCGTTGGTTCCTATGGCTATTTCCGTTACCCATTCTCGAGTTTTTATTTTGCTGTCGGGATGTTTAAATTGAAGCATCCAGAGGTGTCCTTGCCCTTCCGCACTCAGGCTGATGGCTTCAATGGAAAAATTTGGCTTTTGCACCAGAAAGGCGGGTTCTGAACGCTCTTGATCAGTGAAAGTATAACCCGTTTTTTCTGACACCCAGCGCAATGTGTGCGCTATGCCAAAGTTCGCAACCGCCCCCTCTTGTACGGAAGGCAGTAGCCCTAAAAACTGGCTTACTCTATGTGTTCTTAATTTTTGCTCCATTGAATTTTTTTACCATAAAACATAATAATTTCAAGCTTTTTATGTATTATTAAGGCGAGAGTGGGTTTTAATCGAAAAAAATTGACTTTTTTTTACAGAATCTGATCTAATCGGGGGGTATGACAACCACGGAAAAATGTCTATGAAGTCAGGGGAACGTTTAGGGGCTGTGTTTGCGGGGGTGCGCGTGCCGCCGCCGCATGTTATTGAATGGGATGAAAGACGCAAAAGTCCCGAAGTTCCGGCGCAGATTCCTCTTTATGCGCCGCAGCCTCATGCTCCTGAGGTAGAGCGCGAGCAGGATCATGGCCCTCAAGCGCCTGCCGATGACTGGCGTTATAATTACTAAAATCTTGACAAACTAAGAATAAAATCCTATAATTTCTCATGATTTACGATGTGGGAAAAGGAGCTATGGCCAAACAGGTCGAGCGCCTGAAAAAACAAATGCTCAAACATGCGGAGAATCTGGAATTCGAAGACGCCGCCCGCCTGCGCGATGAAATCAATAAGCTCGAAAACGCGAGGTTGGGGGGTAGGGTCCCCCAGACAGGTGCTGTGTCCTCTTCTAAAAAGGCTTAAGCTGGGGTGCATCTGGAGAAGGTGCCGACAACTGTTGTTGTGCTTGCAATTGTTTCCAGACTTCTGTTTCCCCAAACGTAATGTGTCCTTGTTCAGAGCCGTACCAACCAGGTGCCGAAGCCCACCAGTATTTTGCCAGTAAACCGTCATCAATTACGGGTTGGTCTTTGTCGTTCCAGGCAACTTGCATTACGATGGCACCCTCTGGGGTTGTATATAGAGCTTCGTCGCGGTTTTGAACTGTTTTAAATGTGGGGTTTAATAGTACAGAGAGGGGAAACCATGCGTCTTCAACATTTGCCCCTGTAAAATCCACGTCTGAGAGATCTGCGTTTGCTAAATATGCCTCGGTAAGATTTGCGCCTTTTAAGTTTGCTCCTTGAAACTTGGCATTGTCAAAAGACACATAGCTTAAATTGGCTCCTGACAGATCGGCTTGTGTGAAATCGGCGTTTCGGAGTTTTGTATTAATGTTTGCATCCCAGTTGCCGGAGCGGAAATTATGACCGCGTAAATCGGCGCGGGCTAAAAAAACCCCGTTTGCCGAAATACCTACGAAGGCTTCTGCTTTGTTACATGCTTGTGTCTGTTCGGGCGTAAAAGGAGCTTCTTTAGGAAGAACGTCGTAATTACGACCGTTTGCTTCAAATAGTTCAAGTCTGTTATTTGCCCAGCTTTTTAAATAATCCTGAGCCTTTGTTCGGTCGATGGCATTCTTTGGGCCCCCATTCAGGGCCGCCCCTAACATCAAAGCTATAAGTACAGCGGCTGGGTCATCACTCATAATTTGTCTTCGCCTCCTTTGAAGGTATTCTGACACTCATTTGCTAAAATACTGTTAATGCAAACGAGGACAGTTATTGAAGACGGTGGCTTAGATTTCTTGACAAAATAAGAATAAAGTCCTATAATTTTTCCATGTTTTACGATGTGGAAACAAGGGAGATAGGAAAGACGGCGGAGCGGGGCGGTGCTTCGTTGCCGCGTCTTCCTCGCTTTTTTTTCTTATGTCAAAATGAGGTCTCCCCCTCCCCCTCAAAAACGGAAAACGAAATGAGTAACTCTAATTCCGCTTTAATATCAGGGAATTATGCTTGGTTTTTTGCCTGTTTTTCCGGGTTTTCGCCCCGGTTACCGATTATAGGCGGGTTCGTTTTCGGCCACGCGCTGTTCGCCTTGTCCGCCCGAAGCGGGCTCGATTTGCGCGAAGTTCAGCGGTTTTTCGCGCATCGTGTGCTCGATCGGCCCCTCGCATCCCTTGGCGTTATAGATGCCGATCATAAAGGCGCGGCGCTGGGCCGCGATATCCTGCACGCTTTCGGCCTGTTCGCTGCCCGAGTCGTTAACCTCGGTCGCGAGCAGTCCTGCCGCCGCCAGCCCGATACCGCCCGTGGCCGTGCCCACCAGAAGCGAGCCCACCGCGCCCATCGCCGTGATGCCGCGGTCGTTCATATGCCGATCGTCCTTGATGTCCTGCGTCACCGTGATGATGTCGCGCATCAGAGATGCCTCTTTCGACAGCGCGCCGCAACCCATCTCCAGATCGCCGGGGCGGGAGATTTCAAGCTCCCGCACTTCGCGCTCGTCCGCGCGGGCCGGGTTGACATAAATGCACAGGAATATGGTCGCAAAGAGGGCAAAACGATTCATGGGATCATCATAGGGCAAAACGGTCCAGTCTACAAAGAAGAGCGAGGGTGCCGGGTAAGGCAGGCGGGGATAGTTTTTCTTTGTCCCCTTGCAGAGCCTGTTTATCCCGCTATAGTCATCTCACCATGAGTGAAAAAACCACCATCCATATCGAAACCCCCCGTATGATCCTGCGCGAATGGAAAGAATCCGACCGCGCGCCTTTCGCCCGTATGAACGGCGATCCGGTGATCATGGAATATCTTCCGCGTTCCCTGACCGAGAAGCAGAGCAACGATCTGGTTGATCGTTTTAATGCGCATTTCAAGGCGCACGGCTATGGTTTGTACGCGGCAGAGAATAAGGATAGCAACGATTTCATGGGCTTTGTGGGTTTGCGTAAGGTGCCGTTCGAGGCGCCGTTTACGCCGGCGGTGGAGATTGCATGGCGGCTGGACTATGAATTCTGGGGGCAAGGTTATTGTCAGGAGGCCGCCTGCGGCGTGCTCGATCATGCTTTTGGCGATCTGGGCTTGAAGGAAATCGTTTCCTTCACCGTGCATGACAATACGCGCTCCATCGGCGTGATGGAGAAAATAGGCATGAGCCGCGATAAAAAAGGCGATTTCGATTATCCCGGCATGCGCCACGATCATCCGCTCGGGCGCTTCGTGCTTTACCGTATTGGCAAGAATGATCCTCGCTCTTGCCCGGCGGGTTAATTCGCGCTATTGTTGTGGCAGTTGTTTCGGCATTTTTTTTGCGCCTTTTAAAGAGGGGGGGAGCCCTATGATCTCCAGATTTCTGAAATATGCCGTTCTTGCCGCGCCCTTACTGATTGCCGGTTGCGGCGAAGGTTGGGAAATGGTGCGTACGACCGATGTTTTTCCCTATGGAAATCAGCGCACTGCCGGTTCTGGCGTTATGTATGTGCGCGCCAAACTCGCGCCGCCGGAGGATCTGAACATCGTCAGCGTCAAACGCGACTATTCTCCGGCTGTGGTTGAGGATTTGCGCGAGATTTTCGACAAGGCGCAGCGTAAGTAATTACCGTTCATTTTAGGATATATCAGGCGCTGCGGCTTTTAGGCGCGTTGGCGGCGGTAAGTCGTTCTCGCTCCGCATCGCTGGCGCTTGGGCTGTCGATAATCACGATCATCGCGCCGTCACGCATCTGTAGTGCAAGCTTGGAACCGTAGATAAAGGTTGTAATGCCATCTGTTTGTAAGGCGCGAAGGGTTATGTTCTCACTCTCCAGCCTTTTGCGCAGGGTTTGCGTCTCTGGCGTGAGAGGTCGAGCGCAAAGCATGATAAGTTCGCCGTCTTGCTCGGTCAGTGTCTGGATGATGTCATCGCCCAGACGGGTAAATCCTTCGGAACCGTGTAAAACTTCAACCTGTTTCTTACGTTGCCTTAGACCGTTATCGCTCTGAAACTCGATGCCTGCGGTTTCAAAGGCGAGGCGGATGGCGCGCAAGGATTCAGCCTTGATGTCGGAATGGCGTTTTTCGAAGTTGTTGATTGCGGTTTTGGACAGGCCCGATGCGTTGGCAAGGTCCTGTTGTGTCCAGCCGAGAAGGCCTCTGGCGGCGCGGCATTGTTCGATCGTGATCATGTGCGTTTACTCAGTCGTTAGGCTTCCATTTTATGGTGTGAGGACAAAAAAGCAAAACAAATTCAGCCAGTGGTCAATTCGCGCCAAAAGCGTTAAACTTAAAATAAGGAAACCTGATCTTTTTAAGGGGGCGTTGTTGTCATTAGGAGTGTTTATCTGGGCTTTACTGTCCATCGCTTTGCTGGGGTTTCTGGGCTGGACGGCGTTTATACTGGCCCGTCAGAAAAGCACATGGCGCGAGTTCGCCCGTCAGCGCAACTTACGTTTCAAGGTAAGAGGGTTCCTGCTGTCGCCTGAAATCACGGGCGTGATACGTGATTACAGTATCGCCCTGTTTACCGCCGAGCATGGCAGCGAGCAATCACGCACAACCCGCAAAATGAGTGCGATCGAGATCGTCCTTAAAAGTGCGATGCCTGTCGGCGGCGCAGTGGGCAGCGGAGATATGGTGACCCTTATTCAAGGGCGTGGGTATTCTCAGGAGTACAAACCCAAAACCAAGACATGGGATAAGGAATATATCGCTATGTCGCATAACGCCCGTTTCCTCAAGGCATATCTGACCAAGGAACGTCTGGCGGCGCTGATAAAGCTCATGAAAACCAAAAATGTCTGGGTCATTTTCATTTTTAACGGGCCCGACACGTTGCTAAGGATCGATACACCCGACGCATTAGATGACCTTGATAAGTTGAACAAGACTATGGACAGGTTGCTGGAAGTGGCGGGTGTTCTGGAGCTTGCCGACGGAGAAAGCCAGCGCTTGATGGCCGAGGCAGAAGCTAGCGCTAGCAAGAGCGATACGGCACCGAGCCTGAAAGAACCGCCGGAAGATGGCGGGTTGGCTCTGGAGCTTGAAGAAGATTAATCGGCGTTAAACCCGTCCATATGAAAGCCGAAAGGCGCTAGTTTCATATCGCCGTAATTTTTTTCATCCTGTGAAAAATTAAACACGCAAAGTACGGTTTTATCGCCTTTAATGCGTTCAAAGGCGAGTAAATGATCGTCATTCGTATTGATAAAGCGAATGTCACCGCGCCAAAGAGCGATCTGTTCCTTGCGCCATTTCAGGAAAGCCCGCGTAAAATGGAGAACAGAGCCTGCCTGCTTTTCCTGATCCTCGGCATTCAGGCGGAAATGCTCTTCCGGCATCGGAAGCCAGCTTTTTGATGGTGGTATCGCGCTCCAAGGGATCGGCGTGCGGCAGCCGTCGCGCCCTTGCCATTCCGGCCATGTGTGAATGCCCCACGGGTCCTTGATGGCCTCGAAAGGAATGCGTGCCTCTGGCAGGCCGAGTTCTTCGCCCTGATACAAAAACACTGTGCCGTAGAGGCAACCCAATAAAGCGATCAGCATCTTTGAAAAATCAGGGTCGTGCGAAAACCCGTCACTGTCTGGAAGCCAGCGGGAGGCCGCGCGCACCACGTCGTGGTTGGAAAACGCCCAGCTCGGCCAGCTTGCTTCGGCCTCTCCCGAGAGTTTGCGGAATTCCTCGATTGGTTCGCGGATTGTGGAGGCCGATAAATGTTTGCGCGTGCCGCCCATCATGTGCGTGTTATAGGCGGTGTGCAGGTATTTATCTCCGGCGGTGTATTCATGGCTGCGTTCGTAAGGGTGGTCGTCGCCGATTTCGCCCACGCTCATTGCGCCGTATTCGTCCAGCAACGCGCGAAGCCGCGTAAGGAAAACAAGGTTCTCTGGCCGCGATTTATCGAAGATATGCGTCTGGGTGGAATAGGGGTCTTGGCCTTCGAACTGCGTCGCCGCGCCAAGCTCGGGAGCGCGCGGCGGATTATCACGAAGTTCCTCGTCATGAAACAGGAAATTGATGACATCAAGGCGGAAGCCATCCACACCGCGCTCTAGCCAGAAACGGCAGATATTGAGCGCCTCTTCCTGCACTTCGGGGTTGGGATAGTTAAGGTCCGGCTGTTCCTTGAGGAAGTTATGCAAGTAATATTGCCCGTAACGGTTATCCCATTCCCACGCCACGCCGCCGAAAACGGAAACCCAGTTATTCGGAAGTTGGCCGTCGGGTTTTTCGGTTGCCCAGACATACCAGTCCTTTTTATCAGGGTCGAGGAACCAAGGATGTTGGTTCGATGTGTGGGATAGCACAAGATCGATGATGATCTTCAGGCCGAGTTCATGCGCTTTTTCCAACAGTGCATCAAAATCGGCCAGCGTGCCGAACATCGGGTCGATGTCGCGGTAGTCCGATACGTCATAGCCGAAGTCTTTCATCGGCGATTTGAAGAAGGGCGATATCCAGATGCCGTCCACGCCAAGCTGCGCGATATAGGGAAGTTTTTGCGTGATTCCCGCAAGGTCGCCGATTCCTGAATTCTTCGTATCTAGGAAGCTGCGCGGATAAATCTGGTAGATCACCGCGCCGCGCCACCAGTCGGGATCAAACATATATTTCGCCTTTCATGTAAAGCGCTGCCGTTCCGGTAATGTCGACACGGTCGCCCTTTAATTCGAGGAACAAGTCGCCACCGCGCGCGGAAGCCTGATGCGCTTTGAACCTAGTTTTGCCCAAACGTTCCGCCCAATAGGGGGTAAGAATGCAGTGGGCCGATCCGGTGACGGGGTCTTCTTCCAGACCGATTTGGGGGAAGAAAGCGCGGGAGATGAAATCGTAATCCTTGTCGCCGGGCGCTGTGGCGAGCACACCGCGTATCTCGCTGAATTCCGCCAGAAGTTTGAAATCGGGCTTCATGGCTCGGATGTCTTGCGGATCGTCATAGACGGCGATAGCGTCATAGCCGAAGTAAAATTCGCGCGGTGTCTTGCCCAGCGCGCGGGATATAATGTCCGGCACATCCGCCTTTTCCCGCTTCCATGCCGGGAAGTTCATGGTGTAGCCTTGGGCGTTTTTTGTAATGTGCAGATCGCCGGACAGGCCGGTAAAGGTTATTTTATCGCCCTTATGGCCGAGTAACTCGAACAGGGTGTAAGCCGTGGCAAGAGTAGCATGGCCGCACAGCTTGACCTCCACTGTAGGAGTAAACCAACGTAAGTGATAGGAGCCGTCATCGTTGCGCATAAAGAATGCGGTTTCCGAGAGGTTATTTTCCTGCGCGATTTTACGCAAGGTTTCATCGGGCAGCCATTCCTTCAGCGGGCAAACGGCGGCGGGATTGCCGCTAAATACCGCGTCGGTGAAGGCGTCTATTTGATAAAGCGGAATAGTGGGCATATTCGGGTTTGCCCTTTCTGTTACTCCGCGGTCGTGCCGACAGTCATTTTTACGATCTTGTCGGGATCTGCCGGGGGTTCACCCTTGGCTATGGCATCCACATATTCCATGCCGGAGATAACCTGACCCCAGACGGTGTATTGGCCGTCGAGGAAGCTGCAGTCATCGAAGCAGATAAAGAATTGGGAGTTTGCGCTGTCCGGACGGGCGGAGCGCGCCGCGCCGACTGTGCCGCGTGTGAAGGTTTCTTCGTTAAACTCTGCCGGGAGGTCAGGCTTGTCGGAGCCGCCCATACCTGTGCCTGTCGGGTCGCCCGTTTGGGCCATGAAACCGTCAATCACGCGGTGGAAGATAATGCCGTCATAGAAGCCTTCTTGGGCCAGTTCGGTCACGCGGGCCACATGTTTCGGGGCCGCTTCGGGTTTGAGCTCAATAACAACGGTGCCGCCGGTGGATACCTCCATTTCAAGTGTTTGCGCCGCCTCGGCTTTTGTGGCTGTCGTTGTGCCCATGATGAATAAACTCCCTATTAATAGCAGACCGTATTTAAACATGTGTGTTTCCTTTTAAGATAAGATAGTAGCGACATACCTGCCACAGGGGGCGGGTGAATGCAAGGGGGGGCTTATGCGGGTTCTTCGATGCCAGCCGATTCAAGTTTCGAAAGTGATGCGCGCAGTTCGTCGAGAGTTTCGTCTCCGGCTTCTTCACATTTTCCGCATTGCATGGCTAGGCCGGTTATTTCCTCTGATAGAGCGGCAAAGTTTTTGCAAAGGTTGCCGGGTTTGAGTGCGTGACCTTTAAGCTCCGTGTCGGAAAGAGGGCGGCAGAGGCAGGAATACATTAAGCGGCGGAAGTTGAGGAAGTGTTATGTTCCCGCACGATTTCCTTGAGCGTTTGCAGGCACTGGCAGCAATTGGGCTTTTCCCCGCCAGAACAGCTTGTATAGGTTTCGGCCACGCTGGCTTTCGAGCCCTTTTTACCCTCAAGGTGTTTCTTGACGGTTTTATCGCTGAACGGGTTGCAAAGACATATGAACATGGGAAAGCCGTATCTCGATTCGTTGAATTCTTAATAATGATTATCATTTGCGGAGTGTAATTGCAAGTCATTCGCACTTGCAGCGTCTTTTTGCCCTCAATAATGAAGAGAAATAAGTACAAGACTGTTGTTAGTTATGTAAAATTATAGTAAAATAAAATACAGGGTCGGGAAGCGGCATTTGCTCAAAATATAAGTTATAAAAAAAGGCGCTGTCTTTGGTATTGCTGAAGAGGTGCGTGGGTCGGGCGTTTATGCAGGGTTTGAGTTTCAGGAATCTTTCTATTCTCGTCGTTCAGGATCATGAATTCATGAACGATACTATGCGCACGTGCCTCGAACAGCTCGGGTTTGGCAAGATCGCAACAGCCGAGGACGGTCAGGCCGCGTTTGAAACCTTTCGCTTTATGTTACCGGATATTGTGTTGACGGACTGGGATCTTGGGTCGGTAAGCGGGGTGGAGTTGATCAATACCATCCGTCGCCATCCTTTATCACCTAATCGGCTGGTTCCCATCATCATGGTTACGGGCTACGGCTCTTTGCACAGGGTCAAGATGGCCGCGGATTCAGGGGTCAACAGCTATATCGTGCAGCCCTTTGATATTGAAAAGCTGGTGGAAAGTCTGGAGCGTATTATCAACTTTCCGACCGATTTTATTGAAAGCGACGAATATTGCGGTCCTGTGCGCCGCGGTATGTCTGAATTCAGGGAAGAACCGGAAAACCAAGACCCGCCGCAGGAGGCCGTATGAGCGAAAAAACAAACCCCAGGATCAGTTTCAGCGGTACTACGGTTTATAAAGCATCTCGCACACTTCAAGGAAAAAGCGGATACGGCAAGCTGGACCAGCGGAAAATAGAGGATGCGAAGCAGGCGGTGCAGGAAGCGGAATACCGCCCCTTTGCCGCCGAGCGTATTGAATATATAGGCCAATTGGTGAACAAGGCCAGAACAGGCGGCGATTACCAGCAATTCGTGTCGGAACTGGTCAAGGTGGTAGTGCATCTGAAAGCCACTGCATCGACGTTCGGGTATGACGTGATAGCCGATTTGACGGCGATCATGCTGGAGTTTCTGGAGCTAACCAGCGAGTTCGACAAGGACGTGATCGACCTTGTCGAGGGGCATCAGAAAACACTGGCGTACCTGGTGAATTCTCACGACGAGGGGACAACGGAAAAAGAGGCGCAAGTCCTTAAGCAGGAGTTATATGAGGCCTGCCGTCGATATCGCAGTAAAAATCATATAGATTAAGCCGGATCGACGTATCCTTAGGTTCTTAATGACGAGTAAGAGGTGCAGTTTAACTGTAACCCATTCGTATTCTTGGGTTGTTTTACAAAGTTTGACAGTTACATAAAAATTCTGGAATAATTATGGAGAATGGATGTGGTATAAGGAGGGTTAGTGCCGGATAACGCGAACGAAAGCGCCAGCAACATCGTCAATTTAGGCAAGATAACCGAATTTTTTGACTCCGTTTCCGCACATTCTAATGATTCAAAAAAGATAAAAGAATACCTCTCCCTTGCTCTGGAAAAAGCCTTTCGGAAGGATAGCCGTTATTTACGGCGGCTCGAAGAGTTACCGGACAATCCGCCGGACTGGCTTAGGCAGCAATGGGGACAGAAAACATTTCATGTTTTTGAGCCCGATGACGATTTACGCCAAAAAGTTGAACATATCAAAGACTGGATACAGGCGAGTATTCAACGCGAAGCGCCCTGGCTATCTCATGTAGACCAACAAGGGCGGCCTTTAAAGCTGTTGAAAATTGCTACGCTAGAACAAGCTTTGAAAGAAGCAGAGAAAGACGGTCGCCAACAGCGCCAGAAGCATAAAAGCGTTATAGATATCAATTCAGCTTTTCTAACGGAGCTTAATGAAGGCGATATATCCATCGTGATGGTCTTTGAAGATGGTTATAAGATTGTTCAAATTTTGAACAAAATCGGAGCCGCGCGTGAATCGTACCTGATGCAGCATTGTCTTGCGGATGGCGGATATGATGATGTGCTGGGAGTGTCCGGAGATTACGGCAGCGATTCTAACCAAAGCTATAATCCCCATGACATTGTTATTTATTCCCTGAGAGACCCTGAAAACCAGCCTCATGTGACGATGGAGGTAAATAAGGAAAGCAAGCTTATTTATCAGTGCAAAGGAAAGCAGAATCGGACACCGGTGGAAAAGTATCTGCCCTACATTTCGGATTTTATAAAGCGCCGCAAGCTGGGGCTATACGATATGGCGTTTCCTGGCTGTGTTTTTAAAGATGGGGTTTTATACAAAATTGAAGAGCTTCCAGATGATTTTGAAGTAATAGGCAAGCTGGATATTCGTAATGTTCCAGACTTCAAATGCCCGCGCAATTTACGCATTAAAGGCACATTGTATCTGGACGCCTTGCAAAGACCATTTCTAAAGCCCTGTCTGGAAGTCACAGGTTTCATCGAAGAACATGTTCAGATTGATGGAAGCTGTTATCAAAATATCCGGCATAAAAACCGGCTGGGACGGCTTTACTCGGTTACTTGGCATCACAGCTTTTACGGGTTTCATAGAGAAGGGGCGCCCGCAATTATCGACTACAATTCATTGACCGGCCAGATTATTTCCGAAAAGTGGTATTCCAAGGGCAAGCTTCACAACACCGAAGGTCCGGCGTTGCAAAGCTGGGATTCCATTACAGGCGAGGTTATTGCGCAAAGCTGGTATCTTAACGGTAGTAAAATTAACCCTCCCGCAAAGCAGGAAAGCGCTTAAGTTTTTAAGATAGGGTAGAGCGTCTATTCGCCGCCCTCGCTGTCCAGTGGGCTTTGGGAATTGAGCTGAATGTAATTCTGTTCACCGATTTGCTCAAAGAGCTCAAGCTGCGTTTCCAGATAGTCAACGTGGCTTTCCTCGTCATGCAGGATTTCCTTGAACAAATCTTCGGACACGAAATCGCCGATCTCGCGGGCATAGGCTACGGCTTCCTTGTAATTCTTTACGCCCTCAATCTCGATTTTCAGGTCGCATTCAAGGATTTCTTTCACGCTTTCACCAATGTAAAGCTTGGCCACTTCCTGAAGATTGGGCAGGCCCTCAAGGAACAGAATGCGCTGGATTAGTTTATCGGCATGGCGCATTTCCTCGATGGATTCGTTGTATTCATGTTTGCCCAGCTTGGTAACGCCCCAGTCATCCAGAATGCGGGCATGAAGGAAATACTGGTTGATCGCGCCAAGTTCCTTTTTCAGGGCTGAATTCAGATATTCGATGACTTTTTTATCGCCTTTCATGGGCTTTCTCCTTTTTCTACTTCAGATATTATTTAAGGGCGCGGTCGATAATCGCGTCGATATTTTTCGTATAGGCTTCGTAGCTAAAGATAGTATCAATCGTAGCTTTGTCAAGTTTTTCAGTGACTTGCGGGTCATTCTCAATTGCATCGCGCAAGGTGAGAGAGCCTTTTCCGCTGCTGCGGTCTTCCCAGACCTTCATCGCGTTACGTTGGACTATGCGGTAGGCGTCTTCGCGTAAAATCCCGGCCTGGGTCAGGGCTAGCATGGTGCGCTGGGAGAAGACCAGCCCGCCTGTCATCTCAAGGTTATGCATCATACGCTCAGGGTAAACGAGAAGCTTTTCGACGATCCCGGCTAATCGGTTTAGCGCGTAATCTGCTGAAATGAGCGCATCAGGGAGGATCGTGCGTTCCACGGCGGAGTGGGAAATATCGCGTTCATGCCACAGCGCGACATTTTCCAGCGCCGGAACCACGGCGGCGCGGATGATGCGGGCCTGTCCGGTCAGGTTTTCAGACCCGATCGGGTTGCGCTTATGCGGCATGGCGGAGGATCCCTTTTGCTTCGGATCGAAATATTCCTCGGCTTCGCGCACTTCGGTGCGTTGCAGGTGTCGGATTTCTACGGCGATATTTTCAATGGAAGAGGCAATCACGCCCAGCGTGGCAAAGAACATCGCGTGACGGTCGCGCGGGATCACTTGCGTTGCCACGGTTTCGGGTTTAAGGTCGAGCTTTTTGGCCACATAAGCTTCAATTTCCGGTTCTGCTGTGGCGTATGTACCGACCGCGCCGGAAATGGTGATGGTGGAGACTTCTTCTTTTGCGCGGATCATGCGTTCTTTCGCGCGTTTGAACGCGGCATAATGCCCGGCGAGTTTTAGGCCGAATGTGGTGGGCTCCCCGTGAATGCCGTGGGAGCGGCCGATGCACAGCGTATCTTTATGCTCAAGAGCGCGTTTTTTCAGCGCGGCAAGCACTTTGTCCAGATCGGCGATAATAAGATCGGCAGCCTGGGTCAGCATCACGGCGAAGGAGGTGTCGATCACGTCAGAGCTTGTCATACCCTGATGGACGTAACGACTTTCCTCGCCCACAAATTCGGCAACGGAGGTCAGGAAGGCGATAACGTCATGTTTGACTTCCGCTTCGATTTCATTGATGCGCGCCACATCGAAATCGCCTTTTTCGCGCAGGGCTTTGGCCGCGCTTTTGGGAACCACGCCCATTTCCACCATTTTTTCCAAGGCAAGGGTTTCGACCTCCAGCCAGATGCGGAATTTGTTTTCCTGTTCGAAAATATCGGCCATTTCGGGCCGGGAATAGCGGGGTATCAACTCTGCCTCCGGGACGTTTTATGTTATGAGCGCGAGTTTACACAGTATCGGGGAGGGATCAAGCCTAAGAATGATTATGAATGAGGTTCACAATCTAGGTTTTCGACCGGTTGGGGCGGCCATATGACAGGCGCGCCTGTTTCATCGCAGGCGATCAGTTCACCGCTGTGCGTCATCTGTAGCATTTCTTCGTGGGTGTAGTGATTTAATGCGACCAAAGATCTGTCTTCAGCTCCTGTTCCTCTTTCCCCAAAATCCAGATTAATCCAGTCTCCCTCATTTATTTTTTTGCGTGTGCCGCCATAGCCAAGGAGGATAGGCTGTGCAACGCGGACATAGAGAAACGGTTTGTGCATAAGGAATCCGTGGTTTATATTTTGGTCAGGATTAGTATGTTCAAATCTGATACCCCTCTTAAGAAAATGCCTTGAAATGCCTCTTATGTCTCTTAAATTGCGGGAATCCAATCTATGAACGCCCTTAATGTGACCTTTTGAACAATCAAATTCTGCGGGGGTTAGGAGAGCTGGATCGTATTCGTCTTGTTCCAGTAAAATATAGTAAGGTGGACGATCACCGGGGAATAATGTCTCGCTAACGTTGAAACGTTTGCCTGTTGGTACTCCTTCTTTTATCTCCGGGAAGCTGTCACTTTCGCCAACGGTATTATAAAGAATTTTACCTGAACGGCAGAAGTGCCGCTGCTCTATGCGGGGAACAGCTTTTAGCTGTTCTGGTGATAAGAGACGTGTATTGGCCTCTTCCTGCCGGATATGGGGCAGGGCGGGTCCTAAATCATAGGGGATACTATAAACACAGTCGCTTTCCCTGTCCCATAGCTCGATGCTGCCGTCATCGTACAGGCAGATATTAATTCGCGGTGTTTGGCCATAGGGAAAAGGTGTTTCGATGTTTTCTAGAGCAATTGAGACTTCCCATGAATGCTGACCGCGAGAGGTCGTGCGTAATTCCAGAAAGGCTTGCTGTGAGTTCCTGTAGTATTCCCCTGCGCCATTGCTGGCATGGATAGCGCCGAGCCGCGATGATTCATGTAATTGCACCGCTATTTCTGAAACAATACTGTGGAAGCTGTGTTCACCAACAAGGATTTGCCTTAAACGTCCTGCCGCTGTATAAGCAGTTTCCATGTTTTCTGCGGTCTCGACTTGTAATATAGCCTTGCGGTCGCCGGAGTAGAGTTGTGCGCCTTTTTGCCATTCGGTCATCAGACTGATGTGTGAGTGCTTTGAAACCAGGAGTTCCGCAAACAGATTGGCGGCGGCCAATATCTGTGGTTCTGAAAAGCGCATGTTCTAAAAATCCTGCTTGACGGTTTTAAAGACCGTTTATAACAAAATATTTTTAGTTATGTCAATTTAATTGTTTTGTCGCTTTGTTTTGGCCGCAACAGATCAAGCCCAGCTTTAGCGGGATTTATTCAGAAGGTTGCGGCGGTCTTCCTGTTGTTGTTCGAGAGAGCGTTCGTGGTTTTCAAGGATCTTTTTACGCTGTTCGATGCGTTCTTCCATGCGTTCAGCCTGATTTTTACGGGCATTGTCGATTATTTCTTCGCGCTGTTCTTGCTGCTTTTTTCTGAATTTACGGTTGTTCTCCATAATTTCCTGACGTTTGCGGTGGCGCTGTTCCTGAAACTCCTCAAGCGTATCTGCGTTTTCCTCGCGGGCCTCTTCACGCTGCTGTTCCAGATCGTCACGGATTTCCTCGCGTTTGTCTTCAAGGTTTTCGATATTTTCCTTGCGGCGTTCGCGCATTTCCTTGAGCCGTTCTTTCTGACGCTCACGGATGTCACGGACCTCTTCGTTTACGGTTCCTTCAATCATCGTATCTTGCGCGAGAGCCGGGGCGGCAAGGGTTAATGCTACGGCAAGGGCGATTAGCAAGCGCATGATTGTTCTCCTTAAATTGTTCTCCTTAATATGGGATGTGGATGTCTTATATCAGGCCCAGATTCTTAAAGCTAGTATATCCGTTGCGGCTGATAATAATATGGTCGTGGATCACGATATTAAACGTCTCTGCCGCGCGGATGATAGCCCTGGTCATGTCTATATCAGTCTGAGAAGGTGTGGAATCGCCGCTGGGGTGGTTGTGCAGCAGGATCATGGCGGTCGCCCCGATTTCCAGCGCGCGTTTCATAATTTCGCGGGGATAGGCGGGAGTATGGTCCACCGTGCCGGAGCCCTGAATTTCATCGGCGATCATCTCGTTCTTTTTGTTCAAAAACAAAATCCGAAAATGTTCTTTTGTTTCGTGTGCCATGGTCGAATGGCAATAATCCATAAGCCGCGTCCAGTTATTAAGCAGCGGTTTGGCCTTCAATTCCTGTTTCATCGCGCGGTGGGACAGGGCGGTTATAGCCTTGAGCGCAAGGGCGGTGTTTTCGCTGATACCCTCGACCTTCATAAGCTGTTCGGCGGGAGCGGCCATAAGTTCGGGCAGGGAGCCGAAACGCGTCAAAAGGTCTTTCGCCAGCGGTTTTACGTCACGCCGGGGGATGAGCGGGAATAAAATTAATTCAAGTATTTCATAGTCTTGCAGGGAGTCTGGGCCGTTATCGGCAAACCGGGCGCGCAGGCGGTCGCGGTGGCCGTGATAGTGAGGTGTTTCGGTCTGTTTGGCGGCAAGCGGCATAATGCATATTTAATGCGCGGTCCGGTTTTGTGCAAAGCTTTTCTTTACGAAGGCGGCACGCGTCAACCAATTCTTCATAATTGCCGGAGTATAATTAACTATTGGGTACAAAAACTTAGGGAAGGGACTAACTATGGACGTAGATTTCTCAACTGGAATCAAAAGAGTAGGCGACGCCATGTCGGCGGTCATTAGTGCGGAAATGACAGCCAAAGCGCAAACAGCACGCGAAGAAGCCGGCCTGGAAAAGATCTAGGCCTTATTTATACGGCGGTTTCGTATAACCCTTAGGCGATAATGTAAAAATTTCAAAGCCGTCTTCAGTGACGGTTAGGGAATGCTCGAACTGGGCTGAAAGGCCGCGGTCGCGCGTTACCGCCGTCCATCCGTCGGCGAGCACCTTCGTGCGGTAATCGCCCGTATTGATCATCGGCTCGATGGTAAAGAACATGCCGGGTTCCAGCACTGTGCCCTGACCGGGTATGCCGACATGCAGAACGGAAGGCGGGGCGTGGAACACGCGGCCCAAACCGTGCCCGCAAAAATCGCGTACGACGGAAAAGCGCTCGGCCTCCGCCACTTGCTGGATCGCATGGCCGACATCGCCCAGCGTTGCGCCGGGTTTTACCGCCTCAATCCCCGCCATCATGGCATCATAGGTAACATCGACCAGTCTTCTGGCCTTGATTGGCACTTTATCGCCGACCAGATACATACGCGACGTATCGCCGTGCCAGCCGTTAAGGATCACGGTCACGTCAATGTTCACGATATCGCCGTCGCGCAGTTTGCGGTCTTCCGGAATGCCGTGGCACACCACGTGGTTGATGGAGGTGCAGATAGATTTGGGAAAACCCTTATATTCCAGCGGAGCGGGAATGGCGCCGCGCTCGGTGATATATTTATGACACAGGCGGTCGAGTTCCTCGGTCGTTACGCCCACATTCACATGATCGGTAATCATGTCCAGCACGGAGGCCGCCAGCGCACCCGCCTTGCGCATGCCCTCGAAAGCATCAGGGTTTTGGTGCAGCTCGATCCCTTCGGCGGTGTATATGGGCGCTTGCGACATTGTTTTCTCTTTCATGGCGTCATATATAGGGGATATGGGCGACAAAATCTACACCGCAGGGCTTTTGATCATCGGCAATGAGATATTGTCGGGCCGCACGCATGATAAAAACACCCCCTATATTGCCGAAAAATTGAACGAGCGCGGCGTGCGTTTGAATGAGGTTCGCGTGGTGCCGGATGTGGAGGGGCGCATTATCGCGGCGCTGGATGCCCTGCGCGCCGAAAACGATTACGTCTTTACCACCGGCGGCATCGGCCCCACTCATGACGATATTACCGCCGCCGCCGTGGCCAAGGCGTTCGGCGTGGCGTTGGAGCGGAACGCGCAAGCGCGGCAGGTTCTGCTGGCCCATTACGGCAGCGAGGCCGAGCTGACCGAACCGCGCCTGAAGATGAGCGAAATTCCAGTCGGCGGCGCGCTCATCCATAACCCCGTTTCCGGCGCGCCGGGCTTTCATATCGGGAATGTCTATGTGATGGCGGGCGTGCCCAAGATCATGCAGGGCATGCTGGACGGTATCCTGCCCACGCTGGCGGGCGGCGCGCCCGTGCTTTCCGAAATCGTGACCTGTGACTGTGCCGAAAGCGTGATCGCCAAGGCGCTGGGGGAGATTCAGGCAAAGTATCCCGATATCGATATCGGCAGCTACCCGCAGTTCAAAGAGGGCAAGCACAGCGTGAACGTTGTCTTGCGCGGGGTGGATGCAGAGGTTCTGGTGAGAGCGGTGGGTGAGGTGCGGGGGATGGTTTAGGGTATCGGTATGCTTGTAACAGCCGTTTTATTCTGGTCGGGTATGACATTTGACTTCGCGATCATATATAAACAACCACCAATAAAAGCAGCAAGGGATAACTCTATCAGTAGCAAACAAACAAATTTAAGAATCCATTGGGTATCAAGCAAGCTCAAGTTGTTTTTTGTGATACGGTTAGGCTGAGTGTTATCTAAGCTTTTTGTGGTGTTTTTATATGCTTTTTTGCCTTCGGGTGTGAGCAGTTTTTCGTACTTGTCTATAACAGGTGTGATGTTTTGTTCTAATCTTTCGACCGTCTGCTCATAAGCTGATAGTCCTCCTGTTTCCTCGCTAATTGATGCTACTAAAATTGAAATTAAAGAGAGCGCTAATCCAGCTATGAAAAATAATGCGGTTGTTTGGGAGTCTTGGTTGGATATTTTATAAAGATCGGCGAAGGCTGGGATTGCAAGTAGTGCGGCGCCGTTAATTATCGTGTGTGATTTACTCCCAAGTAGCATGGCGTCAAACGCAGAACGAACTCTTAGAAGACGCTCTTCTCTGTGTGAAGACACAGATTCAAAAAATTCAAATTTTGCGTATGCATCTTGAATTTCTTCTGAAAAAGATTTTACGGCGGCTTCGTTTTCTTCTGTTTGCTTCTTAGTTAATTTTTTTATTTTGAGCCATGATGTTTTACTTTATTTGAAGGCGCATTGTCCGGTTATAAGCCCGTCTTCGCCTATCGGCTTCGCCGGGCACTCAATTTTCTTAAGCTCGGCTTTGCCTCGCTAACGATGGGCCCGCTTACGCGCCTTATCGGCGCTACAGCGTGGCATAATGTTTTCTAATTCGCTGGCGCTCATAGAAAACCTAATGGTGGGCCCGGCCGGACTTGAACCGGCACGTCCTTACGGACAACAGATTTTAAGTCTGCAGCGTCTACCATTCCGCCACGGGCCCTTAGAGCTTCGCTTTTTTAGCCTGTCTCGCGTCACTGCGTCGCTCACGTAGTTTTTCTACGCTTCGCTCCTCGTTCCTAAGCCAGACTAAAAAATCTTTGCTCTAAAATTTCACCTCGTTTGTTCAAGAATGACAAGGCGAAAGTTAAAATAACCATCTGGAAATATACAGAGTTGCGACCGCGATGCAATCGCTGAAATCCCGTAAGGGACGCGTTATACCATCAGACCGGCGAGGGTGTTGATAAGCTGGCGGCCCTTGGGGCTGAGGTAGAGTTCCTTGCGGCGGCGTTCCTGACGGGAGATTTGCACCTCAATGAGGCCGAAGGGCTGGCCCTTTTGCCGCGCGTCCGAAAGTGCGCCGATAATGCGCGAAACAGTGGAGATCGCCATATTCGTGCGCTCGGCAAGCTGGGTCAGGGACAGGCCCTCATCCAGCGAGATTTCCGCAAAACAGATGGCGTATTGCAACGGGAACTCAACGTCAATTTTCTGTAGCGCGCGAAGCAGCGTCAGAAATTTGCAGATTTCCTTGTTTGTGTCCTTTGTCATCAAGGGGCAGTCCTGTTTCCCGCATTAATTGTTTGCGCGGCGTATAAATGATTTGCCCAAACGGAATATCAAAAATAGTTTCACCTTTGCAAATGTTTATTTCCCACAAGGGAAATATGCCAAGGTCTTTCGAAAATTCCGCATGACAGGCAAAAGCGTTGCCACACCTTACATACAGTCTCATAACAATCCCCGCAAAGGCTAGCCGCACGTGGCGGTTCCTTCGTTGCTTTTATACATAATATTGCATCCTTTTACAATAAACACACAATCGCAGTCAATAAAAAATTCAATCCTGCGGCCATAAAATTCAAGCCGCAATCATTTTCATTTTTTGCAATTTTTCGATCCCTTTTACCAGTTGAAGATGCTCGGCGCAGGCATGGATCGGCATAACCCTCGCTCCTATTTTTACGTGACGGTCCAGAAGCGAAACCGGGCCCATTTGCGCCCCTCTGACCACGAGGGGAGGGCGCGTCATGGGATATGCTTCCCCGGACGTCCCGATAAAAGACGTGCCGCGCATTGTGACGGCCTGAACGAAATCGAGCGAGAAGCAGGAGAGGGTGGAGAAACGGCAATCCTCCAGCCACGCGCCTGTAACATCTGTGCCGCCGAAAGAGGCCCCCTCGAACCTGCAGCGCCGGAAACGGGAATGGCTGAAGCATGTGTTGTAAAGCGCAGTGCTGAGAAAGCGGCAATCTGTGAAATTTGCCTCCGACAGATTGGCGCCGGTGAGGTTTGCGCCTGTGAAATCGGCCATATGAAACATGGCCTCGTCCAGCGCGGCGCATGTTAAATCCATATTCTTCAGGCTGACATTCTTTATGTCGGCGCGGTCTTTTACAGCCTGTTCCAGGCAGCGCGCGGCGTTTTCGAAACGTCCCTGGTATAATACAGCGTCAGTGATAGTGCAGCGTAGTTTTATTACTTTCATTTCAAATCCCTAATTGTTTTTAATTGATATATTGCAAGTAATTGAGCGAAAAAATGACTCACGCCCGGTTACTCTGGGGCCTCTTGATTTGCATTTTGATTCAACCTCTTTTGGCTTTGGGTTGTTCGGTAAGAGAGCCTTGCAATCAATAGTTGATATATTGGAAGTTTTGTCAAGACAAAAAATGGCTTATGTCATACGCAGCCTTGATCAGGTGGCTTTTTAACGCGAATGAGATGGGCATTGAAACCGCCCCGCAATGCCCGTAAATTATAGCCATGTCCGAAAGTTCATCCTCCGATATTACTGCCTCGTTCGAGGACGGAGTCAAAACCATACAGCAGTGTGTGTGCAAGCTTCCGGCCACGCCCGGCGTATACCGCATGCTGAGTGAGAAGGGCGAAGTTCTATATGTCGGCAAGGCACGGGCGTTGAAAAAACGCGTGGCGTCCTATACGCATTTCGACCGATTGCCCGTGCGGATCCAGCGCATGGTGGCGCAAACGCGCAGTATGGAATTCGTCCATACAAAGACCGAAGCCGAAGCTTTGCTGCTGGAATCCAACCTCATTAAAAAATTAAAACCGCGCTATAACGTATTGCTGCGCGACGATAAATCCTTCCCCTATATCCTCATTACAGGCGATCATGATTTCCCCTTGGTGACCAAGCACCGCGGGGCGAAAAAACGCAAAGGGGAATATTTCGGTCCCTTCGCCGGGGCGGGCGATGTGAACCGGACAATCGCCATGCTTCAGCGTGTGTTCATGATGCGCAACTGCACCGACAGTTATTTTTCGGCGCGATCGCGTCCTTGCCTGCAATATCATATCAAACGTTGCACTGCGCCGTGCGTGGGTAAGGTGAGTAAAGAAGAATACGCCGAGCAGGTGGAGGAAGCGCGGGCGTTTCTACAGGGGAAGAGCGCCGCCATCCAGAAACGGTTGGCGGAGGCCATGAGCAGGGCCAGCGCGGCGCAGGATTATGAAGAGGCCGCCGTGCTCCGCGACCGGATTAAAGCGCTTAGCGCGGTGCAGGCGCGGCAGGACATTAATATCGAAGGCATCGAAAATGCGGACGTGGTCGCACTGGCGCAGGAAGCAGGCAAAAGCTGTGTTCAGGTATTCTTTTTCCGCGCCGGGCGTAACTACGGCAACCGCTCCTATTTCCCACGTCATGATGCGGAGGAAGCGCCGGGCGCGATACTGGCCGCGTTTCTGGCGCAGTTTTACGAGAACAAACCCGTACCGCGCGAGGTGATTATTTCCCATGACATCGAGGATTGGGCTTTGCTGGAGGAGGCGCTGGCGCAGAAGGTCAAACATAAGGTGGAGATTATCAAGCCCCGGCGCGGCAAGCGCCAGAGATTGTTGGAATTCGCCTTGCGCAATGCAGGGCAGGGGTTGAAACAACATATCAGCGAACGGGCGGGGCAGGGACGCTTGCTTTCCGGCGTGGCGGAAATTTTCGGCATGGACGAGCCGCCCAAGCGCATCGAGGTTTACGATAACTCGCATATCTCCGGCACGCATATGGTGGGCGCGATGATCGTGGCGGGTGTTGAAGGCTTCCGCAAGAACGCCTATCGCAAGTTTAACATCAAGAGCGCGCAGGCGGCGGATGATTACGCCATGATGCGCGAGGTGCTGGGCCGCCGGTTCCAAAGGGCGTTGAAAGAGAATGTCGAGATAGGCGGGGAGGATTGGCCTGACCTTTTGCTTATCGACGGCGGTAAGGGGCAGTACAGCGCCGCGCGCGAGGTGTTGGAGGAGTGCGGCGTGCTCGACGACGTCACGCTGGTTGCTATCGCCAAGGGTGAGGACCGCGATGCGGGGCGCGAGAGATTTTTTATCGCGCGAGCAGATGGCGCGGGCCTGAAAGAATTCCAGCTTCCGTTCGATGACGCGGTTCTGCATTACCTTCAAAGATTACGAGACGAAGCGCATCGTTTCGCAATTGGAACCCACAGAGCGCGCCGTGAAAAGGCGATTTCATCTTCTCCTCTCGATCAGATCGAGGGTATCGGGGCAAAGCGTAAAAAGGCTCTTCTCGCCTATTACGGATCGGCCAAGGCGGTGGCTCAGGCAAGCGCGGAAGATCTGGCGAGGATCGAGGGTGTTTCTCGTGCGCTCGCGCAGAAAATTTACGACCATTTTCACTGATTTTCAGGTTGGTTTTGTTTCGTGAAAACAGAGTGGATTCGCGCCGCTCCGGCCCGTTTTGCATGGTTTGTTAGGGGGTAGGAGGAAAGCGTCGCAAGTCAATTTTCCAAAATATATTAACAACTTACATGAGGCGAAAATAAAAATAAATAGAAACAATGGCCTGTAAAATTTTCCTCATTTTTTTGAGGAAAACGTATTAAGAGGACTTGCCCGTCTCAAAAACCCGTGTTAGCTTCCCACCATATCAAGCATTACCAATGATGATTTCAGGCGTCTTGCTTTTTGCTCTCAGGAGCAGTCTGTAAGAAGCTGAAAATAAATAACTTAGAGAGGTTGCGCCTATGTTTCACCGTGTAAAATCAGAAACTTCCGAGCAGGAAAAATACAAACAACAACAAATCGAGGCTCAAGAAGAGCAGGACGAGACAAGTTCCATCGATGAACAGGCTTTGGAAGAAGAGACCGCCGAAAGCGAAACCGACCAGGACGATGAACAGGAAACGCTTGAGCAAGACACGCTGAGTTCACAAGACGACGAAGAAGAAACATCACAAAACGAAAAGGAAGACACCTCCATGAATACCCTAGTGCAGAGCCGGACCGAAGAAGCCGCTGAAGAACAAGAAACCCAATACGGCGCACCCGCCGGTTATCAGCAGCGCGCAGCGCAAATCCCCTCAGGTTACACCGGTTACACTGCACCTACAGCTCCGGTTGCTCCCGTAGCGCCAAGCGCTCCGGTCGCTTCCGAAAGACAAGCCCGTGACATCGATGTTTCCGCCGGCCGCACTCTGACTGTTGGCGTCGGTATCAACATGTCCGGCGAGATCGATTCTTGCGACCATCTGGTTGTTGAAGGCACCGTCGAGGCCGCCCTTAAAGGTGCGAGCGTTCTGGATATTGCAGAATCCGGTACATTCTTCGGCAGCGTAGAAATCGAAGAAGCCACAGTTGCCGGTCGTTTCGAAGGCGAGATTATCGTTCATGGCCGTTTGACCATCCGTTCCGGCGGCGTGATCACCGGTTCCATCTCCTATAAAGAACTTGAAGTCGAGGCGGGTGCTGTTCTTGACGGTCGCATTACCCCTGTGCGCGAGCAAAACAGACAGTCCCAACCTGCAGAGAAAGTGCAGGCGGGTCGTCAGGCTTCACAAATGGCGAAAGCAAAACAAACCGGCAGCAAGCAAAATGCCGCCAATGCCGAGGGCAGCCTGTTTGTCGCCGCAAAAGCGTAAAATAAAAACTCAACAATCGTTTAAATACGATAACAAAGGGCCGGATTTTCCGGCCCTTTGTTATTTTGCGGCTAAAGAAGAGGCCTTTAAACCATCTTATACTTATATTCACAAAGATCGGCGACCACACACACCGCGCATTCCGGTTTGCGGGCCTTGCAGATATAGCGCCCATGCAGGATCAGCCAGTGATGGGCGTAGAGCATAAACTTGTCCGGCACGACTTTTAAGAGCGCAAGTTCTGTCTGGTCCGGCGTTTTGGTTTTGACCATGCCGGTGCGGTTGGCAACGCGGTGGATATGCGTGTCCACGGCCATGGTGTGCTGACCGAAGGCGACGTTCAAAACCACGTTGGCGGTTTTGCGTCCGACGCCGGGAAGCTTGACCAGTTCCTCGCGCGTGGCCGGAATTTCTCCGCTGTAATCGTGCACGAGGATTTCCGCCGCCGCCATAACGTTTTTCGCCTTGGTGTTATAAAGCCCGATGGTTTTGATGTGTTCTTTCAATCCTTCGAGCCCGAGGTCCAGCATGTCCTGCGGGGTCGAAACAACTTCGAAAAGCGCCTTGGTTGCCTTGTTCACTCCGACATCCGTGGCTTGCGCAGACAGGGTAACGGCGACCAGCAACGTATAGGGGTTGGTCCATTCAAGCTCGCTTTTGGGCTCCGGGTTTATAGCTTGCAGGCGGGCGAAAAATTCATGTACGCTGGCTTTATTCATTCCATGATTCATACGGGCTTAAGGGGTACAAGTCATGAAAAAAATTACATACGGCATTGCAGATACTCTGGTGGGGGAGTTGGTTATCGCCAAGACGGAAAAGGGGCTTTGCTGGCTCGGCTGGGTCGGAGGCGGATATAAGGGCGGCGCAGAAGAGCGCATGAAGGCCTTTTACCGCGGCGCGGCGTTTACCCGCGACGATGCGGCGATAGAGCCTGTCGCCGCCGAGGTTATGAAGGCATGGGAAGAGGAGCGTTTAAGTGAAATAGCGCTGGATATCGAGGGGACGAAATTCCAGATGGATGTCTGGAAGGCGTTGCTTGCGATCAAGCGCGGCCAGCCCAAGACCTATAGCGATATTGCCAACGATATCGGTCGTCCCAAGGCTGTGCGCGCGGTGGGTAGCGCAGTGGGAGAGAACCCTGTATCCCTGATTATTCCCTGTCACCGCGTATTGCCGAAATCCGGCGGCGTGGGAAACTATGGCTGGGGGCCGGAAATTAAGGAAAAAATTCTTCGTTTGGAATCAGGTGTTTAGGGTTTATTCTGCCTATAAATTTTACATAATAAATATTTTATGCTAACCTTTTTTGTAAGTTTTAAGAAAAAGAGAGGTTGGTATTGTTTAAGGGTTTTAATCTTCGGAGCATTTTTCGACGCAATCGTGAAGCTGGGGTGGGCGGGCCTGAAACTTCGAGCATTTGCCTGGAATCCTTACAGCGCGCTGCGGAACATATACCTGCCCCGGATGAGCCGGAGCTTTTTAAAGGGTATTTCCGTGATTTGTATCACCGCCTCAACCTGAAAGATAAAGAGCTAAGAACGCCGGGCGGCAAGCTGCGGCCCAACACGATAATTGTAAGCGGGGAGGAGGGCAGGATTGTCGCTGACTCGCTGAAGCGGTTTTTCGATTACGAAAGATGGAATTCTGCCGCAGAGATGACTGCCGTATGGCGCGAAAGCGTGCCGAGAGAAATGTTGAAGTTACAGTTTTCCGACGGTCTTGTGAAAGAAACTCCTGCGACGATTTTCATGAACCAGAGGGGCGCGTTGCTAAGCCGAGAGGCAAACGTGCAAACGCAAAACACTCTTCGCGGTGAAAATGATAACCGTTTTGATGGGGAGATAGGCCGCGAAGGTATGGCCTTGAGTAGCTTGGCTTAAAGCCCCAAAACATCTTTCATGGAATAAAGGCCGCTCTTTTGTCCGGCCAGCCATTGGGCGGCGCGAAGGGCGCCGCGGGCGAACAGCGCGCGGTTGGTGGCCTTGTGCGATAGGGTGATGCGTTCCCCTTCCGCAAAAAACGTCACGTCATGTTCGCCCACCACATCGCCGCCGCGCGACACGGCATAGCCGATATCTCCCGCCTTGCGCTTTCCGGAACGGTCGTGAACAAAATCTCCACCATCACGCCCCTCTTGGGCTGC
>CAYXSX010000008.1:0-8567 GCA_964467925.1 uncultured Pseudobdellovibrionaceae bacterium
TCGCATCGTCGTTCTCAAGGAACGGGATCAGCGATGCGGCAACGGACACCATCTGCTTCGGCGATACGTCGATAAATTCGATGCTTTCCGGTGCGGACATGATGTTTTCACCGGCCTGACGGCACTGTACGAGGTCGGCCGTAAACTTGCCGCTCTTGTCCAGACCCGCATTGGCCTGCGCAATCGTGTATTTGGCTTCTTCCATAGCGGACATGTAAACCACTTCGTCCGTTACCTTGCCGTTATTAACGCGGCGGTACGGGCTCTCGATAAAGCCGTACTGGTTCACGCGGGCAAATGTCGCCAAAGAGTTGATCAGACCGATATTCGGACCTTCCGGCGTTTCAATCGGGCAGATACGGCCATAATGTGTCGGGTGCACGTCGCGCACCTCAAAACCGGCGCGCTCGCGTGTCAGACCGCCGGGGCCCAGAGCGGACAAGCGGCGCTTGTGCGTAATCTCGGACAGCGGGTTGGTCTGGTCCATAAACTGGGACAGCTGTGATGAGCCGAAGAACTCACGCACAGCGGCCTGCGCCGGCTTGGAGTTGATCAGATCGTGCGGCATATATGTGTCGATCTCGACAGATGACATACGCTCGCGGATCGCGCGCTCCATACGAAGAAGGCCGATACGAACCTGATTTTCCATCAGCTCGCCAACGGAACGAACGCGGCGGTTACCAAGGTTGTCGATGTCGTCAACCTCGCCCACGCCGTCTTTCAGACCGTGCAGGTATTTCAGGATCGCCAGAATGTCTTCTTTGGAAAGAATGCGGAACTGGTCGTCAGCATTCAGATCAAGACGCGCGTTCATTTTCACGCGGCCCACGGGAGAGAGGTCGTAACGCTCCGCATCGAAGAAGAGCGAGTTAAACAGCGCTTCGGCGGAATCAACCGTCGGGGGCTCGCCGGGGCGCATTACGCGGTAAATATCGATCAGCGCTTCTTCACGCGTATCGCATTTATCGATCAGCATCGTGTTACGAACATAAGGCCCAACGTTCACATGGTCGATCGCCAGAACTGGAATGGTGGTGATTTTCATGCCGGAAATCGCTTCCAGATCTTCGGCGATAATTTCGTGACCCGCTTCGAAGGCAACCTGTCCGGTTTCCCCGTCAAACAGATCGGAGGCCAGATATTGGCCGATCAGCTGGTCGTCGGAAACCAGAATTTCCTTCAGACCCTCTTCTGCCAGTTGCTTAGCCTTGCGAGGAGTGATTTTTGTGCCTTCTTCGGCGGCTACCTTGCCGGTTTTGGCATCAATAAGGTCATGTGCAAGCTTTACGCCGCGCAGACGCTCGCCGTTAAACGCGGTCTTCCAGCCTTTTTTGTCCTGGGTATACTCGATAGTGTCATAGAACGTGGAGAGGATTTCCTCGTTGGACATGCCCTGAACCATCAGCGGATCGACATCCTCGTCATTTGCGATGCATTCGGCGCGGTAAGCGGCTGTCTCCGCGCTGTCCAGCGCGCGCAGCATAGTCGTGAGCGGCAGCTTGCGGCGGCGGTCGATACGCACATACATATGGTCTTTCGCGTCAAATTCAAAGTCCAGCCATGAACCGCGATAGGGAATAACGCGGGAAGAGAAGAGATATTTACCGGAGGCGTGGGTCTTGCCGCCGTCATGATCGAAAAACACGCCGGGGGAACGGTGCATCTGGGATACGATCACGCGCTCTGTGCCGTTGACCACGAACGTACCGTTCTTGGTCATCAGCGGCATGTCGACCATGTATACATCTTGCTCCTTAATGTCGCGGATGGAGCGCAGACCGGAATCCTCGTCAATATCGAACACGGACAAACGAAGAGTAACACGCAAAGGCGCAGCAAAGGTCATGCCGCGCTGTTGACATTCATCAACGTCGTATTTGGGCTCTTCCAGTTCGTAAGAAACGTAATCGATCTCGGCACGGTCGGAGAAATCCTTGATCGGGAAAACGGAAGTCAAAACTTCGTGCAGACCCTGCATATTACGGTCCGCGGCGGGAATATCGGCCTGAAGGAAATGTTCGTAAGAACGGCGCTGAACCTCGATCAGGTTCGGCATCTGGGCGACTTCCTCGATCTTGCCGAAACTGCGGCGCACCCGTTTGCGGCCTGTGAAGCTTTCGATATTATTGGCGGGTGGAATGGATTTTTCTTTATTCGCTGCTTTTGCTGCACACATGATGAACGGCCCTTTATTTATGTGTTTAATGCTTCAAATACGCGCCCGGATCAGTATAAAAACCCATTCACAAGCGCGAAAACCGCCCACAGCCTTTAGGTGCCCTAAAGGTTGGAGCGATAAAAACTAAAAATTATGTCTCGGTTTTTGGCAATACCGGCTCACGTCATACCCGAAAATTTTGCTGTTATATGGACCAATGACCAGCTCTTGTCAAGGGCCATACGCGTAAAAAGAGAAGCGGGGCATTCCCGAGACTGTAAAGTCACGCGGAAATTACCCCAAATCCGTCACCCCGGAGCCCTGCGAAGCAGGGTTAAACATCCGGGGTCCATAAAGCGAGCGGCAAAGCCGCTCACATATGGATCCCCGCCGTCTAAGTGCGGCTTACGCCGCTCCGCGGGGATGACATCCTGACGGATATCACTTAAGAGCGACGGTCGCGCCGGCTTCCTCAAGCTTTTTCTTCATTTCTTCAGCTTCGGCTTTCGCGGCGCCTTCTTTAACGGCTTTGCCGCCGGCTTCAACCAGGTCCTTGGCTTCTTTCAGGCCCAGACCGGTGATTGCGCGAACTTCTTTAATAACGGCGATTTTGTTACCACCGGCATTTTCAAGAATAACATCGAAAGAGTCTTTCTCTTCCGCAGCAGCGGGAGCAGCACCGCCGGCAGCGGCAACAGCAACCGGAGCGGCAGCAGCGGCAGTAACACCCCACTTTTCTTCAAGAAGCTTTGAAAGCTCAGCAGCTTCAAGAACGCTCAGTGCAGAGAGATCTTCAACGATTTTTTCCAGATTAGCAGCCATAATATTTCTCCTTTATATGTAGTGCTTAATTTAAAAAACCAATTATTCGCCTTTGGCCCCGTAAGCGGCCGTAACACCGACCAGATTACGCGCGGGAGCCTGCAGAACACCGGCCAGTTTCGTGGCAGGAGCCTGAAGCAGGCCGACAAGTTTAGAGCGAATTTCATCAAGGCTCGGCAATTTGGACAGAGCCTCTACACCGGCAGCGTCCAGAACTGTAACGCCCATAGCGCCGCCGATAATTTTAAAGTTTTCATTCGCCTTGGCGAATTTTTGCGCTGCTTTGGCCGCCGCAACCGGGTCGGCGGAGCTTGCAATACCTGTCGGGCCTGCGAACATGTCGGCGATGCCCTCATAAGCTGTGCCCTTGACCGCCAGTTTCGCCAGCGTGTTTTTGGTCACCTTGAAAGTCGCACCCTCTTCACGAAGACCCGCGCGCAGCTCGGACATTTGCTTAACGGTCAGGCCGGAATAATGCGCAACAACGATCAACTCGTCATTGGCAAAGCGCTCGTTCAGCTCTTTTATTTCTTGTTCTTTTTCAGCGCGGTTCATACCCATCGCGGCTTCTCCTAATCTTCTCTTGTTGTCATCCCGTTGGCACGAGGCCCGCCAGGGCCGAGTTCGCACAAACGGGATCCATAAAGGTGTGCAGCTACGCTGCACGCTTCCCTGATCCCCGCTGTTTAAGTTCGCTGCGCTCACCGCGGGGATGACGTGAGAGCAGAATAAAAAAAAGATGAACCCGATAAAAGGTTCATCCTGCCGAAAACAAAAAGAATAAGCCCTCCTCTAATGCGGGCTTTCTTCCTTCTATCTACACAGGATATTTACGCGTAACTTCGCCCCTGTGGTCTCCGACAGACATATTTAATCTCAATATGCGGGCCTGTCTTATAAAATTAAAACAGGCCCGTCAAGTTTTTTTTCTACAATCAGGGGCGTTGACATATTTGTTTTGGCTTTTTAGAAAATAAGAATAGTAATTTAATAGCTACTGAGTAGATGAATGAACCACAATCAATCACGAATTTGCTACCGCCAGTTTGACGATAACGGCGGCGGAGATGGCGAAGACCCCAGAGATAACGATGAAAGGCTGGTCAACAGATTTAAGACAGCGCTTTCGTATCAAAGGCACAGTTATAGCACAAATCCCGACCCCTATAAACTCATCAGCGCCGTAATAGAGATTTGTGAACGCATGCAAAAATATCCTCATATTCCGTTAGATCAGGATTTACGCCCTATAGCGTACCGCTTAAATAGAATAGAGCCCAGAAATAGAGAAACCGCGGGTGTTGTTGTAGATGCGTTCAACGATTTCGAACTCTATCAAAAAAGCCCCGCTTGAGCGGGGCTTTTCGTATTCTGCTTCATTATTTACGCCGCTTGCTGGTTCAAAGCTTCCAGATCAAGCTTGATCCCCGGGCCCATGGTAGAGCTGATGGAGATTTTGGCGATATATGTGCCTTTCGCGCCTGTCGGGCGGGCTTTTTTGATCGCGTCGATAAAGGCCAGCACGTTTTCGGCCAGCTGTTTTTCATCGAACGACATTTTGCCCACGCCGGCGTGAACGATACCGGCCTTTTCAGCGCGGAATTCGATCGATCCGCCCTTGGCGTCCTTCACGGCTTTCGCCACGTCGGGAGTAACCGTGCCGAGCTTGGGGTTCGGCATCAGGCCCTTGGGGCCCAGAACCTTGGCCACGCGGCCCACCAGCGCCATCATATCGGGCGTGGCAATCGCGCGGTCGAAGTTTACCTCACCGGCTGTGATTTTCTCGATCAAATCTTCGGCGCCGACGATGTCCGCCCCAGCCGCTTTCGCTTCCTTGGCTTTTTCGTCCTTGGCGAACACCGCAACGCGCACAGTCGCGCCAGTGCCGTGAGGCAGGCTGGTCACGCCGCGAACGTTTTGATCCGCATGACGCGGGTCGATGTTCAGGTTCATGGCAATCTCGATGCTTTCATCGAATTTGCGCGCCTTTGAAGAATCTTTCAGGATTTTCAGCGCCTCTTCCAGACCGTAGAATTTTTCACGATCGACTTTGGACAATGCGGCTTTCATGTTCTTGGAAATTTTTGTCATGATCTTATCCTTCCACCACTTCGATACCCATAGAGCGGGCGGAGCCTTCGATAATCTTCATCGCGGCTTCGATGTCGTTGGCGTTAAGGTCAACCATCTTGGCTTCCGCGATTTCCTTGACTTGTGATTTGCGCACATGGCCGATCACTTCACGGCTTGGCGTACCCGAACCTTTTTGCAGCTTGGCCGCTTTTTTCAGGTAGTAGCTCGCCGGAGGCGTCTTGGTGATGAATTCGAAGGAACGGTCCTCGAACACGGTAATCACAACCGGAATGGGAATGCCCTTCTGGTCTTCCGTTCTGGCGTTGAACGCCTTACAGAATTCCATGATGTTCACGCCGTGCTGACCCAGAGCGGGACCGACCGGCGGGGACGGATTGGCGCTGCCGCCAATAATTGTCAGGTTAATAAAACCTGCGATCTTCTTTGCCATTGTTTTTCTCCTTCTGCCCTTATCGTCATCCTGAGCGAAGTCCTGCGAAAGCCTTGGCGAAGCAGGACGAAGTCGAAGGATCTCCTTCAAAAACTTTTGAGATCCTTCCACTCGCTTACGCTCGGTCAGGACGACAAAGTGAGCGTTAATTGAGTTTCGTGGTGCGGCCCCGGCATGGTCTTGCTTTGCGGGCAACCTTCCACAACTAGGGGCGGGTTATAAAACCCCGCCATAGGAAATGCAAGAAATAAATGTCAGAAAGATAAGGGAGCTTAAGCCGCCAGCAGATGTTGCACCGCTTCACCAAGTTCACGAGGCTCTTGCGTCTGAGCGCGTGCCGTATTGGAGCCGCTGGTCAGGCCATAGCCATATGCCACTCGCTCTTTTTTTTGCGTATCGTCGTGGATTGCCCCCCAAAGAGCCACAGCCGCATCCCGCACCTGCTCGCGGAAAGCTTCTACACCTTCGAAACTCTGGCGATCATCGTAGGCAACGTTTATAATACTGACCAAATCGGTTTCGGTGACAGGGAAGTAATCCGTAGCCTTGATAAACGGATCATTGGTAAGGTCGGGTTTCTGGCCATGACCGTTCACATGACGGCCCATGAGCGCATAAAAAGTCCCGCCTTGCTTGACGACGCCGCCAAACCATAGATCCGCATAGCGCCTAGGAGCCTGATGGATCAAAGGCTCTGATGAAGAACGCCACGCGCGGCGCAACTGATGTAAATCAAGATCAAGGTTTTGAAGTGACATTTACGCGATTCCTTTTGAATTATTGTGCGGTATTTTTACCTTTTTCATCACAAAAAGTCAATAATTATGTAAAAATATAATTTCGCTTTATCTCAAACTAATTATTACCTGTAGGCTCGAAAGCTCCCGGACCCTCTAGCTCTCTGTTTGAGGGAATAGTATGAAGGAAATGCGGCACTCCAGCCCGCGGATCTCTAAGATCGGCATAACCGAGAGCCATCACCATTTCCAAATAGGGGTCGCTGGCAATGGGTTTCTTTGCATTATCGGTGCTTATGCCATTCCCTGTGGTTGTAGACCATGTATCAATAATCTTACTCATTTTCTTAATCTTCCTTTTTATAGCGCACGCTCAAAAAAACTCCCGCACGCCTCAAGGCAACGGGAGTTTCGTAAAAGATTATTATACTAAATAAATGTAGAAATCTACATTTTTTCTACCTGGCCGTATTCCAGCTCGACGGGCGTGGCGCGACCGAAAATGGAAACGGCGACCTTAAGCACGCCTTTTTCCTCGTCCACTTCTTCCACGATACCGGCGAAGGATGCGAACGGCCCTTCGGTAACTTTGACTTCCTCGCCGATGTCATAGGTAACGGAGGGACGCGGACGCTCGATGCCCTCCTGAACCTGCTGGAGAATACGCTGCGCTTCCTTCTCGGAAATCGGCACGGGTTTGTTGCCGCCGGCGCCAAGGAAACCGGTCACCTTGGGGGTGTCCTTGATCAGGTGCCAGACCTCGTCGCGCATCGCAAGCTTCGCCAGCACGTAGCCGGGGAAGAATTTGCGCTCCGCATTAACACGCTGGCCGCGCTTGACCTCGACAACTTCTTCGGTGGGAACAAGGATTTCTCCCACGTAATCCTGCAGGCCCAATTTGGCGGCCTTTTCGTGAATGGCATCGGCCACGCGGTTTTCAAAACCGGAATAAACGTGAAGCACATACCATCTTTGTTTTTCTGCTGCTGCTGACATTTTTTGTTTCCTTATCTAATGTCGTTAAACTTCAAATTCCTAAAGACCGAACCCCATAATCAGGCGCATTAGAAACGCGATAATCTGGTCGGCGAAATATAGGAAAATCGACGCCAGTATCACCATGATAAACACGGCGATGGTGGAGACGGTCGTTTCCTTGCGGGACGGCCATGTAATCTTTTTAAGCTCGTTTCTGACCTGGCGGAAAAACGAGGCTGGCGTTGTCTTTTTGGTCTTGGTTTCGGCCATTTTTATAAGTCTTTCCCTTGTTTCTTCCGAACATAACTCGTGTTCGCCGGGGGCGTTTTGCACTTATATTATGGTCGGGAATAACGCCTTTTTATAGGAAAGCGGTGGCAAATGCCAGAGAAAAATGATCTTTTATGCATTCTCGAATAGCCGCAGTTCCAGCTAGCTTGACAGCGTATGTGTTTTATGACTAAACAAATATTAAGTTAAATAGACTAGGGAGAAAAAATTATGCCTATTCATATGTCCGCAGACTGGCAAGGGGCAAGCCGTGTTGTGCGTATTGATTTTCAAGACGTGCCTATGAATGCCATCAACGTTGATTTAGGGCGTCTCATACATCTCGCTGAATATAGCAAACTAGGACGCGATGGCTTTGCCGTTACCATGGCGGAGGCGTTCGATCCGGAAACAAAAAAGGCAGTGGAAAGGCTGAAAAGGCCCAATCAAGTGCCTCACGTATTTTGTAGAATCGAAGGTGATTTAAAGAAAGCTGTTGACGCACTGCATGAGAAAAATCGTGACGGACAGATTGTGGATACAATAGAGAGAATTGAGCCCGTTATAATAGAACGCACCGCCACAACCCGCTATTCAGTTGAGCCGTTTCCGGGAAGCCGGGAGATTGAAGCTCCTTAACGCAGCATAATTAAACAGTTCTAGCGTTCTTTGCATCCCTGGCGGTTCAAAAAGCTGTCCGGCAGCCAAACATAATTGTGAATAAATTCCTGTATCTTTAGTCCGTTTTATGCTACCTTGAAGGCATGAATAAACGCTCTATACAGCCAGCTCCGCAAAAAACGCAAGTCATTGCTTTTAAAGGAGAAATTTTCCAAAAAATGCAAGAGGGGCCCCCTCCCCCCTCGAAATTCGAAAACGAAATGAGGAAGTCTGATCTGGCTTTTAAATCAAATGCTTATACCCGGTTTCCAGCGCAACACCGGGTTACGCGCGGCCTTGACCTCATCAAGGCGACGACGCGGTGTAGAAAGCGGGAAGTCGTGGAATTTCTCTCCGTCACCCGCGCGGATATCGGCGGCAAAGCCCTTCATGACATTAATGAAGCGGTCCATGG
>CAYXSX010000008.1:8577-69352 GCA_964467925.1 uncultured Pseudobdellovibrionaceae bacterium
GAATCCTTGCTTTCGGTTTCCGTCGGCTCGATCAGCATGGTTCCGGGCAGGACGAGCGGGAAATACACTGTCATCGGGTGGAAGCCGTTATCACACAGCGCCTTGGCGATATCGAGCGTGGCCACGCCTTGCTCTTTCTGTGTTTTGTCGGTCAAAAGCGCCTCGTGCATGCACGGCCCCTGATGCGCGAAGGGCGCGTGGTAGTCATCTTTCAGGCTGGCAAGAATGTAATTGGCGTTCAGAACCGCGTCTTCGGAAACCTGGCGCAGACCGTCCGCACCGTGGCTCATCATATAAGACAGCGCGCGGACATGCATGCCGAACTGGCCCTGAAACCCTTTCAGGCGGCCCATAGTTTCGGGGCGGTCGCCTTCCGTTTCAAGGCGGTATGTATCACCCTCCTTCAGAACGGTGGGCACGGGCATGAACTGCGCCAGCTCCTCGGTGCAGCATATGGGGCCGGAACCCGGACCGCCACCACCATGCGGGGTGGAGAATGTTTTGTGCAAATTGATATGCATCACATCAACGCCGAAATCGCCTGGGCGTACATTGCCTACCAGCGCGTTAAAGTTTGCTCCATCGCAGTAAAAATAACCGCCCGCCTCATGCAACAAATCGGCAATCGGCAGAATATCTTTTTCAAACAGCCCGCAGGTATTGGGGTTGGTCACCATCATACCGGCAACGTCCGCGCCCTTGGGGTCGGTCGCATAGAGCGCTTCCTTGAACGCCTCGACGCTCAGCATGCCGGTCTCTTTGGTGGAAATATTGCGTACCTCGAAACCGCAGATCACGGCGGTGGCCGGGTTCGTGCCGTGCGAACTGTCGGGCGTCAGGACGATACGGCGCTGTTTCACCTCGCCCTTTTGCTCATGCGCGCGGCGGATGGTCATCATTCCGGCCAGTTCTCCATGAGCGCCAGCGGCGGGAGACAGGCACACGCCCGGAAGGCCCGTCAGCTCTGCCAGCCAGTTTTGCAACTCGTGCATCAGTTTCAGCGCGCCCTGCACCGTGCTTTCGGGCTGCTTGGGATGGATATGCGCAAAACCGGGAAGCCGCGCCATTTTCTCGTTCAGGCGCGGATTGTGTTTCATCGTGCACGAACCCAGCGGGAAAAACCCGTGATCGATGGAATAATTCCATGTGCTCATGCGCACGAAATGGCGCAGGGCCTGAGGCTCGGAAACCTGCGGCAGGCCGATGTCGCCGCGCGCCGATGCGCCGGTGCGAAGTTTAACGCCTGCGGGTTTGGGCAAATCGACGCCGGAATGATCGCTGCGCTCTTTTTCCCAGAGCAGGTTTTCTTCATACATAAGACCGCGATCGCCGCTCATGGCCGATGTCTCCTTGGTGTTGTTGTTTGCGTTGGCCGCTTTTTCGATTTTCAGTTCCGCGCTCATGATAATGCCTCCTGCAGTGCGCTTGTCAGCGCCTTGATATCCTCGTCGCGCGTCATTTCCGTGGCGGCGAGCAGAAGGGTTTTTTCTCCGGTCGGGTATCCCGCGATGATGCCCTTGGCGGCCAGTTTCTCGATCACATCTTTGGCCGGTCTGGAAAGTTCCACTGCGAATTCGTTGAAGAAATTTTCGTTGATGATTTTAACGCCCTTCACTTTGCCGAGCGCGTCGGCAAGTTTGCAGGCGGCTTCATGGTTCAGGCGGGCAAGGTTTTTAAAACCGTCCTCGCCAAGCAGGCTCATATGAACCGTGAACGCCAGCGCGCAGAGCCCTTGGTTGGTACATATATTACTGGTCGCCTTGTCGCGGCGGATGTGTTGCTCGCGCGTGGAAAGGGTCAGCACGAAGCCGCGCTTGCCGTCCGCATCTTCCGTCATGCCGCAAAGACGGCCGGGCATCTGGCGCAGGAATTTCTCGCGGCAGGCGAAAAAGCCCAGATGCGGGCCACCGTAACTCATGGGCAGACCGATGCTCTGCGCCTCACCGCAAACAATGTCGGCCATTTCCGGTGCAGGCAAAAGGCCGAGGGAAACGATTTCATTGACCACGACAATGAGCAAAGCGCCCGTTTCGTCACATAATTTACGATACGGTTCGTATTGATGCGGAGCGCCAAAAAAGTCAGGGCTTTGAACGATAACGCAGGCTGTGTTTTCATCGGGCTTACCGTCGAAAATTTCAACCTCGCCATCAAAATTCCACATATAGGATTTGAGCACCTCGCGGTAATCGGGATGCAGCGCGTTGGCGAGTGCGATCTTTTTACGCTTGGTCACGCGCATCGCCATCAACGCGGCTTCGGTCGTTGCGGTCGCGCCGTCATACATAGAGGCATTGGCGACTTCCTGACCCGTCAACTGGGCGATAAAGGTCTGGAATTCGAAAATCATCTGAAGCGTGCCTTGCGCGATTTCCGGCTGATACGGCGTATAGGCGGTCAGGAATTCCGAACGCTGGATGATGTAATCCACGCTGGAAGGGATATGGTGGAAATATGCTCCCGCGCCGAGGAAGAACGGTCCGTCGACGGCCGCGCGGTTTTCATTGGCGTACGAGCCCAGCAAACGCTCAACCTCCAGCTCGCCCATATGGTCGGGCAGGTTCACCTTGCCATCGACCATGGCCGAGGCCGGAACGTCGCGGTATAAATCTCGCACCGATTTATAACCGGTTTCTTTTAACATCGCCGCGCGCGCGGCTTTCGTTTGGGGCAGGTAACGCATGGTTTAGTTTCCTTTTTTAAAAACTACAGAGTGCGCAAGAGCTAAACAGAGACTAGCTAATTTGTCCTTTCGAAGGCTTTAGCCTGAGAAATCTCATCTGGTTTTATGAGATCCCTCACATACGTTCGGGATGACATTCTCTCTAGCGCACTCTGCGATCTCTGTAGTGAACTTTTTACTCCAGACCGTCCTTGTATTCGTTATACGCGGCTTCATCCATCAGCTCGGAAAGCTGCGCCGGGTTGCTCATTTTAATCTTGGCGATCCAGCCGCCTTCGGAAAGCGGCTTTGTAATCATCTCGAGATCATCGGGCATGTTGTCATTGGCCTCAATCACTTCGCCGTCAACAGGGCTGTAAACTTCGGCGGCGGTTTTCACCGATTCTACTACGGCGAAATCCTGGCCCTTGTTGACCTTGCGGCCCACTTCGGGCAGCTCGACAAAGACCAGATCGCCCAGCGCATCTTGCGCGTATTTGGTGATTCCAACCCATGCGGTATCGCCATCGACATATACCGCTTCGTGGTCTTTGGTAAATTTTAGTTCGGCCATTTTTGTTTTCTCCTTTTACTGCTTAAGCTGCCTGTTTCTTGGTTGATTTCGTGCGGGCCTGAACATGGGGAAGGCCAGTTATCTCCGCCGCAATATTGCGACCGCGCACATTAACGAAAATCTTTGCGCCCTCTTGCGCTTCTTCCGCTTTCACGTATCCCATACCGATACCGTAGCCCAGCGTGGGAGAATGTCCGCCGCTGGTAAGGGTTCCGATCGGCTCGTCATTTGTATTTCTGATTTCACTGCCCTCGCGCGCCACGCCCTTATCGGTAAGCTTGACGCCGATAAATTTTCGCGCCGTTCCCTCTTCGCGTTCGCGGGCAATGCGATCCTCGCCGAAATAACCGGAAGCGTCCTTGCCGATCACCCAGCCGATTCCGGCCTCGACCGGAGAGGTCTTCGCATCGATGTCATGGCCGTAAAGTGCATAACCCATCTCGAGACGTAAAGAATCGCGCGCGGCCAGCCCGATCGGCTCAACCGCATCATGCGCTACAAGCTTGTCCCACAGCGCGGGAGCCTCTTCGTTTTTAACGGCAATCTCGAAACCGTCTTCACCGGTATAACCAAGGCGGCTGATGAACATGGTATTATCCAGCGCGGCGCGCACACTCATATAAGGCATGTCCGATAGATCAATGCCGACAACATCGCGCATAACCTGTTCCGCCTTTTGCCCCTGCAGAGCCAGAAGCGCCCAGTCGTCGAAATAAATCAGATCGACATTCGCGGGCAGGTTTTCGCGGATCCACGCGATGTCCTTGTCCTTGCATCCGGCGTTGATCACAAGGTGGAAATCGTTATCGCCTGTGCGTGCAACCATCAGATCGTCGATAATGCCGCCTTCCGGGTTGGTCAGAACGGAATATTTGGTGCGCAGCAGGCCGAGTTTTTCGAAAGAGGAAGGGGTGAGTTTCTGGATAAAATCGAGCGCCTCGCGCCCGCCGTCGGCCCCTTTAAGCATCGCTTGCCCCATATGGGAAACATCAAAAAGCCCGCAGGATTCGCGCACCCATAAATGTTCCTTCATCACGCCAAGGCCGTAATAAAGCGGCATGTCATAGCCGGCAAACTCGCCCATTTTGGCACCAAGATCCAAATGCTTTTGGTGTAAAGCTGTTTTGCGCAAACGCCCTGTCCTTCTTCCGTTGATGAATTAATAATAAGGAAATTAATGGAATTGCAGCAAGGAGTCCATACGGCACTTGCCATTTTCCCGGAATAAAAGTAAGAATAGGCCCGTCTAACGGCCTTATAGGGGTATAGCTCAGCTGGTAGAGCGACGGTCTCCAAAACAGCTTGTCTAACTATTTTTCTTTGTATTTTCAGCTATTTAATGTTATAAAAACCTGTCACTTTCATGTCACCTAGGGACATTTTGTCACCTATGTGTCGCCTAATCAAGGGGCAGGAATGAGCGAAAAAACCAAGACCAGAAAAACGATGATTACTAACGCTACGCTTCGTAGTTTAAAGGCGGGTGATAGTAGCTGGTTCGTGCGTGATGCGGTACAAACAGGCTTCCAAATTAAAGTCTCGCCAAGTGGCAAAGCCGTGTATCAGGTTGAGGCCAGATTAGGGGGAACAGGTCGCGTTAAAAAATACAAACTTGGCAACGTTCAGGATATGGAATTGCCCGAAGCACGAAAACGCGCCGCCACAGCTTTAAACAAAATTCGCCAAGGCATAGACCCTCTTCAGGAAAAACGCGCCAACCTACATAAAGGGATAACGCTCAAAGAACTAACGGAGCTTTATTATCAAGCACGTGACCTCAAACAAAGAACCCTGCGCGACTACAAGTACCTAGCCACAAACCGCTTTACTAACTGGCTCGAGACACGCGTAAGCGACATCACCAAACATGAAATTTTAGACTGGTACATGCAGGAAAAGAAAAAAAGACCAACCCAAGCGGAGCACGCCTACAGATTTCTCAATGCTCTTATGGTGTTTGCAAAAGGGATGGAGATTATCAAGGAGAACCCCTGCCACCTCGTTACCGATACGAAAGTCAGATATTCAATCAAGACAAAACAAAGCCATATCGAAGTGAACCGCGATATAGCCAGATTCCTTTCAGCCTTTATTGGTTACAAATTCGTGCGGGATAGCGAGAAAGTGGCAAGAGACCTGATATTGCTTATTCTCACTACAGGGCTGCGCTCTTTAGAAGCCCGTAGCATGGAATGGAAGAATGTGAATTTTGAAAGAAGAATTTTCACCATCCCAGACACGAAAAACAAACGTCCGCATGCAGTCCCAATGACCCCCTTAACATACTCGCTGTTTCGTTACCGTGAAGAACATAGTGACGGTTCAAAGTATGTGTTTAGGATTAGAGGTAATTCAAAATCCGGGTATATGACGGATATTCAAAAGACCCTGACCAATATCTGTAACGCGGCAGGAATTGACGTTGTAACACCCCACGATCTCAGACGCACCTTTGCGACCGTTCTTAACTCGCTCGGAGTGGGCTATGCCGATGTAAAGCACCTGATGAACCACAAAGCCAAGGATATTACGGCAGGGGTTTATATCCAGCCCGATATTGAGAATATGCGCCGTATCCTCTGGAAGGTTGTTGATTTTTATGACCGTAAAATACCTTATTTCCCGCAAGGCATGATGATGGGGGAGAATATGGTGGCCTCTCAATTCACCAGTGGCGTTTTGCGCTTTAGCATTTATGGACGTGGGGAAGTTTTGCCGGAAGAATTGGACAACCCCACAGAAGAAAACCCGGACTGGCAAGCTTTCAATGAACGGATGATTTGGGAAGATTGAATCAGTCTTTTCTTTTTTCTGAAGTGCTTTCCCCAAACGCGATAAGCTGTTTTATCTGCTCTAAAGAAGTGCGGAGCAATTCTGGTGTTTGCGTTTTCAAAAGGTCATTGATTTCTTCTAGCAGTTCCATTCTCTCCTTATCGGTAACAGGCAATTCGCTAACTTGAAACAGTTCATGCAGGGGAACATCGAGGACTTGTGACAGGTCAATCGCGGTTTCAATTCGGGGAGAGGACAAACCACGTTCAATGCTTGATACAGTGTCTACTGTTTTGTCTATTTTTTCAGCCAGTTCCTCTTGAGATAAGCCATTGGCTTTTCTTATTTTTTTGATTTTAAGGCCAAATTTCTTTGTAAATTCATCTTTTTTCATACCCGTATTTTCCTTGCGAATTAAGGTTAAAAACACGGGCTGAAAGCATGAATTTTAGGTTGCAGGCAGAATTAATCCGTAATAAAAGTATAAGTATGGATATATTTTCTTCAAATATTCGTATTCCAAATACTGATTGCGGCTCTCTTAGTAGCGTAGAGTCAGTAAAAACCAAGAAGTGTAAAGATTGTGGTATAGAAAAACCCGAAACGCGGGAGTTTTTTGGACAATATAAAAACAACAGCAAGGCTGGTGCTACTATTGGCTTTAGAAACTCGTGTCGCAAATGTATGGCGCAAGCTACAGCTAGGCACTCGGCTGAAAATCCTCGTTCAGTTAATGCGCGAAACAAAAGGCGTCAGGCGTTGGCAGAAAATGCCCAAGGATTTTATACGGATGCAGACATTCACATAATAAGAAAGGAATTAGCGGATGGTTGTCGTTTTTGCGGCAAGGACTTAGCTGGCGGGGGTGAGGTAGAGCACCTTACACCAATTTCTCGCGGCGGGAGCAATTATCCGCACAATCTCACTCTCTCTTGTTTAGGTTGCAATCGGGAGAAAACAAACAAGACCCTTAATGAATATATGGATTGGAGACGAGAAAGAGAGTTAAGCATTCGTAATATTTCTCCTCCCACTGAAAATCCTGACGTTCCGACACTTGAAAAAGGGCGAAAGGCATACGTTTACGATCAGGGGGAAACATGAAAGCTAAAACAAAGAAAAAACCTCCAATCAAAACAATACTGGCAGCACACTCGGTACAGAAAATAGCTTCCGGCATCTATTACTATAAAGGGTTCATCATCCAAAAATGGTGCTCATCTTGGAAATATTATGATGAGAGAACACAATCAATAACGGGGCACACTCTTACCCTGACCGATTCCCTTATAAAAATTAAGAAGCGAAACCGACGGAACAAAAAAAGTGTGGTAGCAATATGAAAATTGCTATTCTGCTATTCCTACTATTTTTAGCCGCCTTGATTATTTTGCCTGCCTTTGCAGAGGAAACGCCACTTACACAAAAATATCTAAACTGGAATGAAGCCTCGCAGAAGGATTTACAGGCCGTGGATGCCTTTATGCCTGAATCCGAGCGTTGCTATAAAAGCGTGGTAGGAGAACAAGAGCGCATACCAAGAGAAAAGGCGATTTCCCTGTATGAGTGTAGAAAGCGTGAGGCAGAAAAAAATCTCATCCCTCATGCCATGTTCCCAGAGCTATTCAGAGAATATTACGCCGCCCAAATCCAAACCGCGACAGATTACCAGAACGGCAAGATTGAACGGGAAGAATCCAACCAGAAAAAAAAGGAAGCCGAAGACCGTTTATTCGAGGAATATGGCACACGGGCGGATTTTGCAGAGAAGGCAACACGGTCTTTTGAATGTTCGGCCCTATATTACGTAGCAGGCGAGACTCAAGAAAATGCCTCACCTTGGCAGGACAAGATTGGGCAATTCGCTTATGAAACTCTTCTATCAAGCGTGTCATACCTTAATCTGGCCTATACAGCGCCGGAAGATACTTCCTATTTCAAGAGCAACCTTTTTGAGAACGATCTTGCACAAGCGCTCAAGGAAGAAAAGCAATATTGGCGAACGAACGTAAAAAGCGACACGCCCTATCTGCAAAAAACAATGAATGTCTGCATGGAGCTTTTACCCAAGCAGCAAGAATTGATGGATATTTTAAAATCGCTGATGAAAGCCAAGGAGCTATAGAAAAAAGGGGAGCAGCATACTCGACTGCCCCATAATCCTTATCTTAATTCCAAGCCGTGATGACGGGCGGCAAGAGCCATAAAACGCCTCAAAACAGGGGGACTCATCCAGTTTTTCTCACAAAGATGATGCGCCCAGCCAAGAAGCCTCTCATGCGTACCACACTCAGCAACATCAATGGGGTATTTGTAACACACATCAATGATGATTTTGTCGCCCTGCATATAGACTTGTTTTTCTAGATTATGCTTTTCCTGTATCAGGTCTTTTACACTTTGCATTTGATTGTCCTTTCTTAATGCTCAGGACAGACAAGACACCCCTATAGGGAAAGTCCTGTCCGTCCTATTCGTCAAACATCTCGCCGGTTACGTCTTCATCGTTAGAAAGCCAGATATAACCGTCCCATTCGCCGATATGCCCTTTTTCCTTGAGGGTATTTTTTTGGCGATTGAAGGTTCTGTTGAGGCTGTCCGGGTTGTCCGTTCCAGACACGCCAGATTTTATGAAACGCTCCTTGAAGTCCTCGATACGGACACAGGTTTGTGTTTCTATGTCCGGGTCAGGGAGGTAATCAAAGCCACGTTCAGCAATGAGGGTCTTCAAAATCTCAAGAGCTTCGTAGGCTTGGCCGCTTAAACTCGTTGGCTGGAGAATATTGGCCGTTCGTTCCAAGGCACAGGAAGAAATCATGTCTCCGTCCTCGTCCCTGTCCACTTCGTAGGATTTCAAATCGAAGCTGTATTTCAGCCCTGTTTGTCCTTCACGCTGTTTTTTCACTTCAGCACTGATAATGCCCTCTTGCTGGATAACGCGGATTTCCGTGTCAATCGCAGCTTTAAGCGAGCTGTGACCTCGCGCCCCACGGTTCTCATCCTTGCCGGAATGGTGAACAATCATAAGGTGGGCTTTGGTCTGGTGACGGATGATGTCGCAGTTCTTGATCAAAGACCCCATGTCACTGGAGCTATTCTCATCCCCACTCCCCATTGCTCTGGCTAGGGTGTCCACGACAATCAGTTTAATGTCGTCCAGTTCCGAAAGACGATGGAGAAGGGCTTCATGGGCGGAATCCTGCTTGCACAGACAAACATTTGTCGGAATGACATACACATCCCCAAAGCTCCCCAACTGGTGATGTCTGCGAAAAGCTTCCAGACGCTCTGAAATGCCAAGACCACCTTCCGCAGCGATATACACAACAGTTCCTTTTCGGGTTCTATTCTCGCACCACTCACGCCCTAAAGCGATATGACAAGCAATATCAAGTGCGAAGAAGGTTTTCCCAGAGTTGCTTGCTCCGTACACTACACTCATCGCTCCCTGTTCCAATAATCCTTTTACAAGGTATTGACGCTTGGGCAGAGCTTGTAACTCCGACCAATGATAAACCGGGATTTCAAAGTTTTTTTTAAGAGCGAGTGGTGCGGGATTCTCGTATCCGGCATCTTTCGCCATGTGTAGGAGCGTTCCCATTGTAATGCCACCAGCACCGTTGAAACTTCGCCATTTAGACGCACATTCTCCCGCAACGTATTTACTGCCGTGGCTGCTCCATTCATTCCACAGTTCAAAATCATACCCACCCTCATGCAGGGCCATTCCAACATGAACCCATTCCTCGTAAGGCATATCTGGGTCAAGATGAGCGAGCATTTCCTGCACATCTTCATAAGAACAGGTTGGAAGATGTGAAAAATCACGTTCAAGGGTCAATTGCCGGGGTTTGGGACAGACAAACTGAATTAAATCAAGCGGAGCTTCGCTAAACGATAAATTCATAGCGTCCTCCTTCCGGGTGAACAGATGGGGGAGCCACGATATAGCCACCCTCACCACGCACGTCTATGTCCAGTCCTTGCAGTTTTGTTCTGCTTTTGATTTCGTGCCCTTCGGGATATTTGTAGTAATAGTGCAGCCCTTTCTTGGTTCTGACTGTCACAGTTGGTGGTAATGCAGGAAAGCTTTCCGGGCACACGCCATCAATATCAACAACAAACAGGTCGTTTACTTTCCCTGTTGGGATTCCGATGTTGGCATCTGGATTTTTTCCCCACCACGCCCTTATCTGTTCAAAATCTTTGGAGGCATCCTTAAAGCCGTTTTCCGTTAGCGGCTTCTTACTTCTGGGTATTAAAGGGAAGACGGAAATTCCCTGTGCGGCGTATTCCAGCGCTGCCTTTAAGAGGCGGTTTTCGTTTTGTTTTTTTGGTGTTTCTTCAACACTTATGGTACTATAGTTCATAGTTATGTATATAAATTCCTTTCTCCGCCCTGAATATTGGGCGGTTATCTTTTATTGAATCTAGAAAGCTTAAAGGCTCTCCGACCACTTTATAATTTCTGACTCTCGATACCGTGGCGACCTGCCCAGATATATTGGGTCAATTCCGAGAATGTGTTCCATTCCGTTTCTACGCAGATAGCGCTGCTTTCTTAGCCATGCGGGAGACACGCTTAGAATTGCGGCCACGTCTTTGTCTGCTAGGTAACGGTCTGATTGTTTATTTGTTTCGTATGTCATCAAGGGTTCTCCTCTCGATTTCCCTACTTTTGTGGCTGAACGCACATCGCGCTCTATAACCAACCTTACTATAGATTACCATAATTCTAAACCCTACACCAAATGCCCCTTATTTATCCACAGTGGTGTCACTCAGCACAGTAAGCATCAATATCCAAAAATTTATTGGTTATCGGTTCGGATGCGCCTTAATCTTAAGGGAAGGAGGAAACAACCATGCACCAAAAATCCAAAAAGCCATTCGATGTTGTCTTGAGAGAAGATGGCGTTCTAGAGATCATTGATCCAAATTATCGAGAGCCTACCCCTGAAGAAATTGCCCGAAAGAGAAAAATTAGCGCTCAATGCGGCCATATTAAACGCCGCCTTAATCAAGATGAGCCTCTTACGGGAGAATTGCTAGAGCTTGCTCTTGATGTTTTAGGTGACGGGGATTTTTCAAATGAAGGGGAGCTTAGTACCGTGGACAAATTAAACGCAGGCCAGCCTCTCAATGACTATGAACACCATTTGATGGTTGATGTATTTCTTTTACACACAAGGCTCGGCGCATAAAAATACATTTAATTCCTGTCAGGGGCGCAGAATAAAAGCGCTTGTGAATAATACGGATTCAGACGGCGCGGGATATTGGAAAAGTGAAAAATACATTGCTCAAGCTGTCAGATGTATCAAAATGTATAATTTGATGTATAGATGATGTAGTGGAATACACCTTTTAATTTTCACCTAATCGGCTACAATTTACAGAGGCGCTTATTTCAAAAGCTTAGAAATCTCCCGTATAATAATGGTTAAGAACTCTAACATAATAACATTGCTCAAAGCCTTAGGCTTCGCCATAAATGACGGCTCAGTCGAGGCGTGGGTTAAGGCTTACCCCAATCATAGCAATTATAAAATTAAGGTTGATATTCAGGCTGAAAAAATTGATTACGGTAAAAAGATTCGAGTTCAGGACAAAACTACCTGCAATTTTAAGGCCGAAGAAAACTTCGTCGTTTTGGAGTGTGTGAACCGGCTTTTGGGAAAGGGCTATAAACCCGAAAATATTATTCTTGAACAGAAGTGGCCAACGGGGCACGGCACAAGCGGCAAGCTTGATATTCTTGTGACGCGTGACAATGGAAACGCGCATTTGATGATCGAATGCAAAACATCCGGAGTTGAGTTCGATAAGGCGTTCAAGCGCATTCAGAAAGACGGCGGCCAGCTCTTTACCTATTTTCAGCAGGATAAAAACGCTGACATTCTTATGCTCTATGCCTCCAACTGTGACAGCAAAGGCAAACTCCATTATCAAAATGAAATCGTAAAGATTGAAGACGGTTACCGCCAAACAAGCAATGTAAGCGACCTTCATGATCGCTGGAACAAGCTCACGAAAAACAACGGTGTTTTCGATGAGTGGGTAAAACCCTATGATTTTGAAAGTAAAGCGCTTACGCCAAAATCACTGAGCGAAATCTCTCAAAAAGATAGCAGTTTTATTTTCAACCAGTTTCTAGAAATTCTGCGTCACAATGTCGTGTCCGATAAGCCTAATGCGTTCAATAAAATTTTTACGCTGTTTTTGTGCAAGATTTATGATGAATGGCATACCAAAGATGATGAGGAACTTGCCTTTCAATGGTTTTATACAGGTTACACCTATGAAGGTGTATCATATCCTCAAGATGATGATGTCAGATTCCAAAAACGCCTTACCGATCTCTACAAGAAAGGCATGAAAGCTTTTTTGGACAAGGATGTCACCGACATTTCCGATGCTGAGTTCGAGAAAAAATACGGCAACTTGGGACAAGAAATCCGTAAACAACTGCTCGACGAGCTTGTCGAAATCAGGCTCAAAAAGAATAATGAATTCGCCTTTAAGGAAGTGTACGACGACGAATCTTTCGAAGACAATGCCAAAGTCGTCAAAGAGGTCGTTGAGCTTCTTCAAGGCTACAAAATCCGCTACACCAAGAAACAGCAATATTTAAGCGACTTCTTTGAGATGTTGCTGACCACCGGTCTGAAACAGGAATCCGGTCAATTTTTCACGCCTGTCCCTATTGCGCAATTCATTATTAAAAGCCTACCGCTTGATGTAATTGTTAAAAACAAGCTGGAAAAGGGTGAGAAAGGCAACTATCTACCAACCATTATTGACTATGCCGCTGGCAGCGGACATTTCATTACCGAAGGTATGCACGAAATTCAGAACATTTTGAATGACATTGACCCTAATGCGTATATTGCAGACACCGCCAAAAAGATCAAAACGTGGAAAACAGATCATTTTGATTGGGCTTATGATTACGTGTACGGCATTGAGAAAGACTACCGTCTTGTGAAAGTTGGCAAGGTAGGCTGTTACCTGCATGGCGATGGTCTGGCACAAATCATCCACAGCGATGGCTTGGCTGATTTTGATAAAACGTCCGATTATAAAGGCTTGTTGCAAAAAACAGACAAAGACAATCATCAGGAAAACAGGCAATTTGATATTGTCATTTCCAACCCTCCCTATTCTGTTTCGGCATTTAAAAATAATGCAAGCAAATATTATGGGGATAAGGATTTTGAACTTTACAACGCTTTGACAGATCAGAGTAGTGAGATTGAATGCCTATTTATTGAGCGCACAAAACAGCTTTTAAGGGAAGGCGGTCTTGCAGGAATTATTCTGCCCAGCAGTATTTTGAGCAATACCGGCATTTACACCAAAGCCAGAGAGATCATTTTCAAATATTTCGAAATTGTGGGCATTGCCGAGCTGGGCAATAATACCTTCATGGCCACCGGCACCAACACAGTCACGCTATTTTTACGCAGACGCGATAATTACGCCTATAACAACACGCTGAGCAACGTGCAAAAATCCTTTGATGCGCAAAAGGATGTAACGATCAATCATGTGCAGGCGCCTCTTCATAAATATGTTGAACATGTCTGGGACGGTTTAAGTCTTGAGGATTACTGGACGCTGCTGGCCAAATCACCCAATAAAGCCGTGCAAAGTCACGAACTTTTCAAGGATTACAAAAAGAAAATCAAAGCTAAAGACGAAGAGGCTTTTCTGGATATTCTCTTGGCGCGCGAAGCTGAAAAGGTTTCCTATTTCATCCTCGCCTGGGGGCAGCAAGTGGTCGTTGTCAAAAGCGGCGAAAAGAAAGAGGAAAAAGAATTTTTAGGCTATGAATTCAGCAACCGTCGCGGCAATGAAGGCATTCACCCGATCCAGCGCGGTAAAACGATTGATGAATGCACAAAGCTTTTTGATCCTGCCCGCTTTGATAACCCTGAAAAAGCCAGTACGTATTTGTACAAAGCCTTCACCGGCGATTTCAAAACCGAGATTGATGAAAGCCTGAAGGGTAATATCTCACGCCACGACCTCATCGACATGATGACCTTCGACCGCGATTTATTCGACAAAACAATCTCTCTCGCCGCTAAAAAAAAAGTAAAGATTGAGAGTAAGTGGCCACTGGCGAAATTGCTAGAAGTCGCTGAAATTATTAGTGGCGGAACCCCGGACACAAAAAACCCAGATTATTGGGACGGTGATATACCGTGGTTATCTATTGAGGATTTCAATAGCGGTGCGCGATATGTGCATAAAAGCACTAAAAAAATTACTAAAAAAGGCTTGGAAAAGAGCAGCACAAAATATCTAAACAAAGGGGATATAATAATATCTGCTCGTGGGACCGTTGGAGCCATGGGGCAGTTAACTGTACCCATGACTTTCAATCAATCCTGTTACGGCTTAAGAGGCAAAGAAGAAATTACAAATGATTATCTCTATTTTGCTCTAAAACTTGCTATTGAGCAGCTTAAAGATAATTCATACGGAGCCATTTTTGGTGCGATTACAATCAAGACATTTGATTTAATCAAAATCCCTATTCCTCCCATGGACGTGCAGAAAAAAATCATTTCGGAGGTTGAAAAAATTGAAAAGGAAGAATCAAAAGCCGAAAATCAGATTGAAAGCTTGAAAACGTCTATTGAAGACAAGCTAAATGTCTTGCACAAAAAAGCCGATCAATCAGCCCGGCTTGGCGATGATGATTTATTCCACGTATCCATCGGGCAGCGGGTTCTTAAAAGCCAGTTGATTCCGGATGGTAAATATCCTGTTTACAGCGCCAATGTTTTTGAAGCCTTTGGTCGCACCAATGACTTACTCATGACAGATTTTGACACTATGTCCGTGACATGGGGAATTGATGGAGATTGGATGGTCAATACTATTCCCGAAAATACGCCATTTTATCCTACCGATCACTGCGGCGTTTTAAGGGTAAGGCAGCCTGATGTTGTTCATGAAAGATATCTGGCCTATGCCCTTTTGATGGAAGGCAAACGAATAGGATTTTCAAGATCGAAAAGGGCCTCCTCAGACAGAATTAAAGGAATTAAAATCCCCTTGCCGTCTTATAAAGAACAAACGCAAATTATTGCCGAGATTGAGAAAGCCGAGGCGCAGATTGCTGATTTACAGGAAAAACTCGCAAAAATTCCAGCGACCAAAGACGCCGCATTGAAAAAATATCTCTAAGCCGCCTCGCTTATAGCATTCAACTTATTTAAAGGTAGCCGACAATAAGCTATAGGATTAGCTATAATAATACATCAAAATTTTCTGGCTACCTTATACTCACTAATAGACCTCCCCCTGTTTTTCCTCCCCCCACTTCGGGAAAGTCGTTTTATATATAAAAACAACTGTCTTATCGGTTTACAAAAAAGCAGTTTTTAGTGTAGAACATGGGCAATCGAAGTGAATTTGAGAGCCACATATCCGGACAATTTGTCACCTATATGTCACTTTCTTAATTTGACGAAGATTATCAATTTCTTTTAAGTTATTGATATTATTTGATAAAGGGGTATAGCTCAGCTGGTAGAGCGACGGTCTCCAAAACCGTAGGTCGCGGGTTCAAGTCCTGCTGCCCCTGCCACTTTCAGAATCCCGCTCGTCATTCACCAGTGCTCTTTATAAGGCCAAATTAATCCGCCTGAGCACTTGCTCGCTCTTTATATATCTTTAATGCAGCCACGCCCAAAACAGGGGAATCCAGATCAGCGAGGTGGTAAGCGTGCCCTTGACCGTCTGATAAGCGATCCACGCCCAGAACAGATTTTTAGCCGGTTTTTTAAATTTGAGCGCCTTAAGGTTCATCATTTTCATCATGTCTGAATATGTAGCCGCCTTCAGAGCGAACGTAATTGATGAAAGTCAATTTCAAGCTCTTTTAAAGCAAGCATACTGTGTTAATGGATAATAGCGATCTGTTTCAAAAATATCTGGAAGTCTGCAATGAGGCGCTAGACGCTAACAGAGAGCGCTTCCCGTTCAAGCAGATTCTGGGCGCGGCGCGCGAGCACGCAACCACAGCCAGCAAGGTGGAGGTCTGCATCGTCGAGAACCTGCCTAGGGCGTCTTTCGTCATCGGTATCGAGAAAGATAAAATCACCGGAGAGCCCAAAGAATCATGTGAAGAGGTTTGCGAAGGCTGCCGCTGTAACAAACAATGGCATGTGGCGCGCAGTTATCTTGAGGCGGTGGTTAAAAATCCGCAGGCCTACATAGATAACCCGGCGCGGATAGACTGGGAATGGCTATATAATACAGAAACCCAAGAATAAGGTTTGTTGCTATCCTTCCTTTAAATCGTTGCAGGGAAATTCGGATGAACACGCCGAGCAGGAAAAATCCGAAAGCTGTTCCAAATTATCTACATTAATCGTCGAGCCGGAAATCCTGATCCCGGTTGCATCGCGCAGTTTTGCCAGCGCGCGGGAAAACGTCTCCGGTTGCATGCCGAGGCGCGAGGCGACCACCGTTTTATCGTAAGGAAGATGAATGCTGATCGGGCCTTGCGCGTTCTGATCCGTGAGCCGCAAAAGAAAACATCCGATACGCTGCGGCGCGTTTTGTAATGTGCGGTGCTCCAGCTCCTGATCCTGCTGGCGGCGGTAATTGGCCATGGAAGAAAGCATTTTCAAGGCGAATTTCGAATTACTTTCAATCTCCGCCTTGAGCAACCCTAGCGGCATGGAAATATATTCCAGAGGTTCTATCGCCTCGGCGCTGCAGGAATAAATATCATCCTCGAAAATACTGGTCTCGCCGAACATATGACCGGCGGTCAACGTATCCACCACAGCCTGCGTTCCGTCCAGCGTCTCACGGTAAAGCTTGACCCAGCCTTGCAGAATAATAAAAAACCGTGTTGCGGGGTCGTGAGTTAAAAAGAGAATCTTGCCCTTATCCACTTTTTGAATGCGCGAATCCGAGGCGAGCTTGTCGATAAAACCGTCCCCGCAAACCCGGAACAGGGATTTGCGCTTCAGCCTTTCTGAAATTTTATCGGCTTCATTCATAACGGTTTTGTTTTGTAACCCCAAATTGACATTAGTCAAGGTGTATACACACCAGTCTTACGATAATAACGGGTAAGTATATTAAAACCAGCTAAACACATAAATGATGCCCATAGAATTTTTATCCTCGCTCAGCGGCTGTTTGCACGGGATTACCGTTTCGCACGGACTCCCCTTAAGCATGTTTTTCGCCGGGCTGGTGGGCGGACTGGGCCATTGTTCTTTCATGTGCGGGCCGTTTGTCCTGTCCCAAACGGACAGTCTGACAAGAATGCGCGATTCCCTTTTAATCCCCTATCATGCGGGTCGCATCACCACGTATGCACTTATGGCCGCGTTTTTATCGGGCGTCCTGAACATCGCCTTTTTGTTTCTACCCATAAGGGGATTCGTTATTGCGCCCATGCTGATACTGGCGGGGATAATCTTTCTGATCAGCGCCTTTCCGGTCGCAGCCCGCATCTTCCCCTGGGCCGCACGCATCAAGGTCGGGGTTCCCTACCGCATCCTGTCCGGCGCGGTCACAAAAATTTCCGGGCGTAAAAGCGCGCTTAAACAATATTCCCTCGGACTGCTGCTCGGCTTTATGCCCTGCGGCCTCGTCTTGTCTGCTTTGCTCGCCGCCTCCACAGCGCCCAGCTCTTTTCAGGCCGGGCTCGCTATGGCGGCCTTCGGCGCGGGAACGATGCCGGCGCTGATCGCCACCGCGCTGGGAGGGCGAGCGCTGCAAGCAAAATACCCGCGGGCAATGAAAAGGGTAACGCAAGGAATGATGGTCTGGAGCGGCCTCTGGCTCTTCGCTCTGGCCGGAATGGTTTTAATATAAAAAGGAAATCAATAGATGAACGCGCTAATTGCAACCGATAAACTCGAGTATAATTACGACATCATAAGGCTCTTTACCCTCGCCACCTGTTTCTGGGGCGTGGTGGGTATGCTGGTCGGCGTTGTGATCGCCCTGCAAATGGCGTTCCCCGACCTTAACTTAGAGCCGTATCTTACCTTCGGTCGGTTGCGCCCGCTGCACACCTCGGCGGTGATTTTCGCCTTTGGCGGCAACGCGCTTTTCGCCACCAGCTATTACGTGGTGCAGCGCACCTGCCGCGTCCGGCTGTGGGGCGATAAATGGGCGAATTTCACCTTCTGGGGCTATCAGCTTTTTATCGCCATGGCAGGGCTGGGCTACGTTCTGGGCGTTACGCAAGCCAAGGAATACGCCGAGCCGGAATGGTATGCTGATATCTGGCTAACCATTGTATGGGTTTCCTACCTGCTCGTTTACATGATGACCGTCATCAAACGTAAAGAGCCTCATTTATACGTCGCCAACTGGTTCTTCCTCGCGTTCATTATCACGGTCGCGGTTCTGCACCTTGGCAACAACCTCAGCCTGCCCGTAGATTTTCGTTTCGCCAAAAGCTACTCCGTCCCCGCAGGCGTACAAAGCGCAATGATCCAGTGGTGGTACGGCCATAATGCCGTCGGGTTTTTCCTGACCGCCGGGTTCCTCGGCATGATGTATTACTTCGTGCCCAAGCGGGCCGAACGCCCGGTTTATTCCTACCGTCTGTCCATAGTACACTTCTGGTCGCTGATTTTCATCTATATCTGGGCGGGGCCGCACCATTTGCACTACACCGCTCTGCCCGACTGGGCCCAGACGCTGGGCATGACCTTTTCCATCATGCTCTGGATGCCGAGCTGGGGCGGCATGATCAACGGCATGATGACGCTCTCCGGCGCGTGGCACAAACTGCGCAAAGACCCGGTGCTCCAGTTTATGATCGTTTCTCTCGCCTTCTACGGGATGAGCACTTTCGAAGGGCCGCTTATGTCGATCCGCGCCGTCAATTCCCTGTCCCACTATACGGACTGGACGATCGGTCACGTGCATTCCGGCGCACTGGGTTGGGTCGGGTTCATCACCTTCGGATGTCTCTATTACCTTGTTCCCAAACTCTGGAACCGCGAGGAAGTCTATTCCCTGAAACTCGTGCGCCTGCACCTGTGGGTGGCCACGCTGGGCATCGTGCTTTACATCACCGCGATGTGGGTTTCCGGCATCATGCAGGGCCTGATGTGGCGCTCCTATAACGAGCTTGGTTTCCTGAACTACTCATTCGTGGAAACAGTCGCGGCCATGCATCCATACTATCTCATCCGCGCTCTGGGCGGCCTGCTTTACTTGAGCGGCGCGCTGATCATGTGCTACAACTTCTACCGCACGATCAAGGGTGATGTCGCATCCGCCGAAGTCGATAAAGATGGTAATCCCAGAACTGCCGTAAACACAAAAGCCGGGCAGGCCTCGTCTGCCGTAGCGGCAGAATAATGCAAGGAGCCCGCAATAAATGAACCCCTTAAAGAAACACGAATTCCTGGAAAAAAACTCGGTCGTTTTGCTGATCGCGATTATCATGACAGTGCTGATCGGCGGGATTATCGAGATCATTCCTCTTTTCCGCGCCGAAACGGTCATCGAACCTGTGGAAGGCGTGCGGCCCTATACCCCTCTCGAGCTTGCGGGCTATAACATTTACCTACGTGAGGGCTGTTATAATTGCCACTCGCAACAGATCCGCCCGTTACGTGACGAGGTCGCGCGCTACGGCCACTACTCCCTTGCCGCCGAAAGCATGTACGACCACCCGTTCCAATGGGGTTCCAAACGCACCGGGCCTGATCTGGCGCGCGTGGGCAAAAAATATTCCGATGAATGGCATGTGGCGCATATGGTTGACCCGCGCTCCGTCGTGCCGGAATCGATCATGCCGAGCTACAGCTTCCTGATGCATAACGGCGCCAAACTCTATGATCTGGGCGATCACCTTAAGGCGCTTAAGGCCGTAGGCGTTCCCTATAGCATCGAGATGATTGAGAACGCTGCAAAGGATGCCGCAAAACAAGCGACGGGCGAACCCCGCGCCGATACGTCCGGGCTTACAGAAAGATACGGCGAGAAAGTCGCGGCCCGCGATTTCGACGGCCAGCCGGAGTTGATCTCCGAAATGGATGCGCTGATCGCCTATCTTCAGGTGCTCGGCACGATGGTGGATTTCCAGGCGGCGAAGGAAGTCGAAGATGAAATGAACGCCAAAAACACAGGGGTTGGTCAATGAAAGAAGCCTTTGCCGATCCCATGCTGGGCCTTGCGGGCCTGCTGATATTCGTCACGTTTTTCGCGGCGCTTTTGATATGGGTGCTGCGACCCGGAATGAAAGAGAAATTCAAGGAACACGGAAATATACCGCTGGAGGATGACAAGTTATGAACGAAGAAGACAAAAAGAAAAATGAGATAGACGAGCTTTCCGGCGTTGAAACCACCGGCCATGAATGGGACGGGCTGAAAGAGCTCAACAATCCCCTGCCGCGCTGGTGGGTATGGGTTTTCCTGATCACCTGCATCTGGTCTTTCTGGTATTTCATCGTCTATCCGTCATGGCCCATCCCCGGCGGTGCAACGAAAGGTACGGGCGGTTACACGCAGTTCAAGGAACTCGAAGCATCGCAGAATGAAATCGTAGAGAGGCAAAAAACCTATCTCGAAAACTTCGAAAAATCTTCTTTCGAAGAAATCTTGAACGACCCAGCCCTTTACGCTTTCGCCATAGCCGGCGGTGCGGCGGCATTCAAGGAAAACTGCGCTCAGTGCCATGGTAGCGGCGGCGCAGGCGGCAAAGGCTTTCCCAATTTAAACGACGACGACTGGCTGTGGGGCGGCCGCATCGACGATATCCACACCACGCTCAAACACGGCGTGCGGGTTCAGAACGATTACGATACCCGTATTTCCCAGATGCCCGCATTCGGCAAAGAGGGACTGCTCAAGCGCGAAGAAATCAATCAGGTCGTCGATTACGTAATGGTTCTGGGCGGCGGCGAAAACCTGCAGGCCCTGCCCGGCCATAAAATCTTTCAGGAAAACTGCGCCTCCTGCCACGGCGCAAGCGGCAAGGGCGACCGGAATGTCGGCGCACCCAACTTGACCGATTCCATTTGGCTTTACGGTGGCACGCGGGCCGACATATTCGAAAGCATCTATAACGCGCGCGCAGGCATGATGCCCGCGTGGAAAGACCGCCTCGACGAAAACACCATCCGCCAGCTTGTCATTTACGTGCACGAGCTTGGCGGCGGTGAAGCGCCCGCCCTGAAAAAGGCGACGGCAAAAGAAGCGCCCAAGGTGCAAGCAAAGGAAGCGGAGAATGACCAGTGACATCCAGCTTTTTAAAAAGCAGGAACGCATATATCCCAAGCGGGTTTCAGGCAGGTACCGGAACCTGAAATGGGTGGCGATGGTGGTATGCCTCGCCATTTACTATCTCGTGCCCTTCATCCGCTGGGATCGCGGACCGTACCTCCCCGATCAGGCGGTGCTGATCGACCTTGCCCACGGTCGCGCCTACTGGTTCTGGATCGAGATATGGCCGCAGGAGGTTTACATCCTCACCGGCATTCTGATCTTCGCCGCTATCGGACTATTCTTTATCACGGCGCTGTTCGGTCGTGTGTGGTGCGGTTATTTATGCTTCCAGACGGTGTGGACGGACTTGTTTGTCTGGGTCGAACGCATCGTGCAGGGCGACCGCACCAAGCGCAAAAGACTGCGCGAGGGGCCGTGGACATGGGAAAAAATCTATAAAATGGCGATCACTCACGCCATCTGGCTTGTCATCGCATGGTGCACGGCGGGCTCCTTCGTGCTGTATTTCAACGACGCGCCCACACTGGTCAAAAGCTTTTTCGAACTCAACGTCTCTCCCACCGTGCTGGGATTTATCGGCGGGCTTACCTTTATGACCTATCTGATGGCGGGGTTCGCGCGCGAACAGGTCTGCACCTATATGTGCCCCTATGCGCGGTTTCAGTCCGCGATGTTCGACAAGGATACTCTGATTATCGGATACGACACCGCCCGCGGCGAACCGCGCGGCAGCCACAAAAAAGGCGATAGCTGGGAAGGTCGTGGCCATTGTATCGACTGCACCGCCTGCGTTCAGGTCTGCCCCATGGGCATCGACATCCGCGAGGGGCTGCAGATGGAATGCATCGCCTGCGGCCTTTGCGTCGATGCCTGCGACGACATCATGACGAAAATCGATCTGCCCAAGGGGCTCATCCGCTACGATACCGAGCGCAGGCTGGAGGAAAAAACCACAGGCAAGATGGGCGCGCTGCACCTTATGCGCCCGCGCACGATTTATTACGCCTGTGTCCTTGCCGCAGTCGGCGGGCTGATGCTTTTTGCGCTTCTAAGCCGCCCGCCGGTGGAGATGAACGTCCTGCACGACCGCAATCCCCTTTTCGTCCAGCTTTCGACCGGTGAAATCCGCAACGGCTATAATATTAAAATTCTCAACAAAACGCATGAGCCTGGAACCTATCATCTAAGCGTCGCGGAATTGCCGGATGCGAAAATCGACGTCGGCGGCGCGGGTGAAATGAGTGCGGAAAAAATCTTCGTCCCCGCCAACAGCGTGGGGCAGTTCCGCATTTTCGTGCACGCGCCGCTCAGCCCGCAAGACCCGAAAGAAATCCGTTTCAACGTGCGCGATCTGGACAGCGGATATGAAACACAGCACGAAACCATGTTTATATCGGAAAGGCCCCGCGGATGAGCGACCAAGCCACACAATCAAAAAAAGATGGCCGCAGATTTTTCCTTATCCTGTTCGGCTTTTTCGTGATCTTTGCCAGCGTAGATGCCTTCTTCGTTTACAAGGCACTTTCGACCAACACGGGCGTCGTTTCCGAAAACGCCTATGAACAGGGCCTGCGCTATAACGACATTCTGGCCGAAGCGAAAAAGCGCCATGAAAAATGAAACCGGATATGAAGGGCTGGTACGGCAAAACCCTGACGGGCTTCAGGCCGTTTCCTTCCTTGTCGGCGGCGCGCATTGTGCGGCCTGTATCCAGAAAATCGAATCCGCTCTTCTGGGCGACCCGCACATCAAACACGCGCGGCTGAATTTTTCTACCGGGCGGCTAGGTGCGGAATGGGACGGCCCTCCCGCCCTTGCCAATGATTTCGCGCAGAAAATAGAGGCGCTGGGCTACACTGTTCACCCCTATAACCTCGACACACGCCAGAGCGCGGCTGAAGATGAAAACACCGATCTGCTGCTCCGCCTTGGCGTGGCGGGTTTTGCAATGGGCAATATCATGCTGCTTTCCGTCGGGCTTTGGACAACTGATGCAGTGACGATGGGCGTGGCCACGCGCGAGCTTCTGCACTGGGTTTCCGCGTTGATCGCCATTCCCGCGATTGTGTTCTCGGGAAAACCCTTTTTCAATTCGGCATGGGCGGCGCTGAAAAACCGCAACACGAATATGGACGTGCCGATTTCCGTCGCGATGATTCTTGCCAGCGCCATGAGCGTTTTTGAAATCCTGAATCACGGCGAACACGCCTATTTCGATTCCGCCGTCATGCTTATGTTCTTCCTGCTCATTGGGCGGTATCTCGATTTCCGTGTCCGGCGCAACGCCAAAAGTGCCGCAAGCGATTTGATGCAGACTTTGAGCGGTTTTGCCACCGTGCTGAAGAACGGCAAGACCCGGCGCATTTTCATCCGCGATCTTGGTGCAGGAATGGAGGTTCTGGTCGCGGCGGGCGAAACTATTCCCGCCGACGGCACGATCACTAAAGGTCAAGGCACGGTGGATATCTCCCTCGTGACCGGGGAAACGCTGCCCGCCAGCGTTAAAAAAGGCGACAGAGTGTATGCCGGAACGCTCAATCTGTCCACACCGCTGCAAATCAAGGTAACCAAGGCGGGCGAAGGCTCTCTGCTTGCCGACGTCGTACGCCTGATCGAAAGCGCGGAGCAGGCGCAGGCCCAGTACATCCGCCTTGCCGATAAAGCCGCGCGGCTTTATACGCCTGTAGTTCATCTTTTCGCTCTGCTGGCCTTTGCCCTGTGGTGGGGACTTTGGGGCGCGGCTTGGCAGGACGCGCTCATGACCGCGATCACTGTGCTGATCATCACCTGCCCCTGCGCTCTGGGTCTGGCTGTGCCGGTGGTGCAGGTTCTGGCCTCAGGAATTTTGATGAAGCGCGGCGTTCTTGTAAAATCCGGCGACGCGCTCGAGCGGCTGGCCAGGATCGACACGATTTTATTCGACAAAACCGGCACGTTGACCCTTGGTAAGCCGAGCCTCACCGGAAACTATAATCAAGCCGATTTACGCCTCGCCGCTTCTCTGGCCGCGCATAGCCGCCATCCGCTTTCTATTGCCCTGCGGAAGGGGTTTGACGGCGATCTTCTTTCCCTTACCGATATTCAGGAGCATGCGGGCAAGGGTCTGAAGGCGAATTTCGAAGGCAGAGAAATCAAGCTCGGCAACGCAACATGGTGCGGTATAGAAGATGACGGAATAGAAGGCATTCGCGTCTTTCTAACCGTGGATGAAGCCGCAACCGCCGCATTCCACTTCGAGGACAAGCTGCGCGGCGATGCAAAAACTACGATCGCCGGATTGCAAAATCGTGGGTTGGATACGATCCTTCTGTCCGGTGACCGCAAGGCCGCGGCAGAAAATATCGCCACGGAGGCAGGGATCAAAACACTCTATGCCGAACAAACGCCGGTCGATAAATACAACGTCTTGCAGGAACTGAAATCGCAAGGACACAAGGTTCTGATGGTCGGCGACGGACTTAACGACGCGCCCGTGCTTGCCAGCGCCGATATTTCCATAGCCCCAGGTACGGCGATAGATATGGCCCGAAACGCGGCAGATATCGTGTTTATGGGCGAGGCCCTTGCGCCAGTCGCCCTCACGTACCACATCGCCGTGAAGGCGCAAAAGCTGGTAAAGCTCAATTTCGCGCTGGCCGTTCTCTATAACGCCGTCGCCATTCCGCTGGCCTTTGCCGGGCTGGTCACACCCCTGATCGCCGCCATTGCCATGGCCGGTTCATCTCTTATTGTCATCGCGAACTCTTTCAGGTTAAAATCGAATCTATGAGCATTCTGGTCTATCTCATCCCCGCCGCCTTATGTCTGGGCCTTATAGGCTTGGCAGCATTTATATGGTCCATGAAATCCGGGCAATACGAAGATATGGGCGGGGCCGCCAACCGTATCCTTCTGGATGAGGACGAAAATTGACCAAAGTCAAGCAGACACAACCCCATTTATGCTAAGATAAAAAGGTGAAAGAACCGACCCTAACTGGTGTAGAACGGACGTTTAACGCTAATGAAATTATTGTAAGCAAGACCAACCTGAAAGGGCACATCACCTACGCCAACCGCGTATTCATTGATCTGTCCGGATACAGGGAAAAGGATCTGATCGGCGCGCCGCACAGCATACTGCGCCATCCGCAAATGCCGCGCTGCGTCTTCAAGCTTTTGTGGGATACGATTGAAAGCCGGAAAGAAATTTTCGCCTACGTGATCAACCTTGCGGCAAACGGCGACCATTACTGGGTTTTCGCGCATGTGACGCCGAGCTTCGATGCGAGCGGAGCCCTGACGGGCTATCATTCCAACCGCCGCGTCCCCAACCGCCAGACGCTGGATCAGACTATCATCCCGCTCTATCAATCCCTGCTGAAGGAAGAACAAAAGCATCCCAACCGGAAAGAGGGAATGATGGCGGGCTACAATATGCTGCTTTCCCTTCTGGAGCAGAAAGGTATGGGTTATGATGAACTTATCTTCTCTGTCTAAGGCCAAAATATTCGCCGCATTAACTATGGGCTCGGCCTTAGCATGCCCTTTTTTTCCGGTGCCGGGCGCTGCGGCGGTCTGTGCTTTTACGGCGCTCGGCTTTTACAACATTCATAAGGCCCAGCGCAACATCAGGAAGGCCACCGCAGTGTGCAAAAAGCTGGAGAAGGGAGACTTTGAAACCCGCCTGACGCATATTCCGCGTGATGGAGAAATCTCCGAACTGCTCTGGTCGATCAACGAAATGACGGATTGCATGGACGCCTTCGTGCGCGAATCCACCGCCGCGATGGAGCATGTCAGCCGCAATCAGTATTTCCGCCGTATCCTTGAGGCGGGATTGCAGGGCGGCCTTTTAAACGGTGCGCGGATCATCAACAACGCGACCCAGAACGTGGCGGATAAAATGAACGGCTTTACCGCGATCGCCAATGATGTCGATACCTCGCTGATCAATGTCATGAGCCAGATCAACTCGACCGTTTTAAGTCTGGAGGAAAGCACGACCGTGATGCAATCCAGCGTATCGCAAGCCAGAAGCGAAACGGAAAAGGCTATCGACAATTCCAACCAGACCTCTTTAAGCTCGCAATCGATTTCTGCGGCGGCGGAAGAAATGTCGGCTTCCATCGCGGAAATCAGCACACAAATTACAAAAACCGCCAGTATTTCAAACGAGGCCGTTTCCATGGCCAACGATGCCGGAAGCGTCGTACAGGCGCTCGCCGAAACCGCCAAGAGCATCAGCGAAGTGATTTCGCTTATTCAGGAAATCGCGGAGCAGACGAACCTGCTCGCTCTGAACGCAACCATAGAGGCGGCGCGCGCCGGAGATGCCGGTAAGGGATTTGCCGTCGTCGCCACGGAGGTCAAGGCTCTGGCCTCCCAGACCGCCAAAGCGACGGAAGAAATCAGATCGCATATCACCGAAGTGCAAAGCGCGACAGGAAATGCTGTTTCCTCCTTTGAGGACATAGGCAAAATCGTTTCTGATATTTCCGAGGCGTGTAACGTCGTTGCTGCTGCGGTAGAACAGCAAAACGCCGCCTCCAAGGAAATCGCCGTGAACGCGGAGCGAGCCTCTAGCGCAACGCAATCGGTTTCCTCTAACATTCACGACCTTGGTAAAAACGTGCAACAGGTCGATGACATCAGCCGCCGGGTTAAAGACGGAAGCGCCAATCTTTCCACCCAGTCCAAGGATCAGGTCGAAGCCCTGCTCGCCAAGATGAAAATCTTTATGGGCGAGCTGAAAAAAATCGCCTAAAGCGGCAGCAAATTGACTTGTGTCAATTTTTTCCCGCGCAAAGCCGCTTACTCTCATACCGTGATTAAATACAGATGCGGTTGAGAGGACCAAAAATCATGTCAAAAAAATTAAAGCTGCTTATGCTAACCACTATGGCCCTTACAGGTGTCACAAGCGCCGCAATGGCGCAGGAAGGGTCAGACTGGCTTGCCAAGGAACGTTTCCAGCTTCGCATACGGGCGATCGACGTTAACGCCGACGGTGATGGTACAGTCGCGCAAAACGGCCTGAAAACAGATGTAGATGCGTCTATCACCCCGGAAGTAGACGTTACACGAAGAATATAGCAGCTGAGCTGATTGCGGCAACGTCAAAGCATACGGTCACAGCAGGAAACCTTGTTTTGGGCGATGCGTGGATCCTGCCACCCACCCTGACTGTGCAATATCATTTTACGCCGGAAAATAAATTCAGCCCCTATGTCGGCGCCGGGCTTAACTATTCCCTGTTTTACGGCGAGGATGACGGCGCCGGGTTCGACAATCTGGATGTCGATGGGGGCGTCGGTTACGCGATTCAGGCCGGTTTTGATTACTGGCTGAACGATAACTGGGGCGTTAACGCGGACGCGAAATACATCAATCTTGACGTGGATGTCGATGTAGATTCAGGCAGCACACATCTTGACGCCGATAGCGTTGATCTTGACCCCGTTATTCTTGGAGTTGGAGTATCCTACCGATTCTAAGAATTTCGTTTTTAAATCAGATAGATAAAGTCAGTTTCACGTGAAACATGACCGAAATCAGGGCATATGCCAGATCTCTACCATTTAGCTATAAAGAACTTTGTCAAAATAGCCTGCCTGGCCTGCTGGTATTTTCTTGCGGGGAGGCTGGGACTGTTGCTCGCCATTCCTCCGGGCTACGCCACCGTATTCTGGCCGGCATCGGGAATCGCACTCGCCTTTATCTATCATTACGGCTACCGGCTTTTACCCGGCGTTTTTATCGGCTCTGCCGTGCTGAATTTCCTGACCTATTACAGCCCGGAAAACTGGAACGATGTAGTCATAACTCATCTGATAAATGCGCTTTCCATCGGCACGGGCGCAACCTTGCAGGCATGGCTAGGCACCTTCCTGATGCGGCGTTTCATTGGAACGAACGACAGGCTTGAAAAGACCAGGAATATTCTAAAATTCCTTATGCTTGGAGCCATCATCAGCGGGCTTGTATCCGCAAGCTGGGGTATCTCTACGCTTCTATTGACAAAAACCATACCGCTTAGCAATAGCCTGTTTTCATGGTGGACATGGTATACGGGTGACGTGCTCGGCATTATGGTTTTTAGTCCGGTCATTATGTTGCTGCTAAACGACGCCGTAAATAAAGCACGCAAAGTGTATGTCGCCGTCCCTATGCTCGTAATATTCTCGATCGTCATCCATCTTTTCATCCTTGGATTAAAATGGGAAGACAAGCGAGCCAAAGCTGTCTTTGAAAATAACGCCATCCTTGCCGCAGAACACATTAAGAAAGAATTTTTGAGTTATTGGCAGGAACTCGAGGCGTTGGAAAGTTTTTATAAATCTTTCAACGTAATAAACAGAGACGAATTTTCAACTTTTGTAAGCGATTCTCTGTCGCGGCATAAAGGTATTAAAGGCATGGTCTGGGTGCCTTATATCACCGCAGACGAACGCAAAGGTTTCGAACAAAAAGTTCGCTCAGAAGGTTTTCCGAACTTCTATATCAAGGAACGGGACGAAAACAACGAACTGGTCAAAGCCGGACCGCGTGATCAATATTTTCCGGCCTATTTTATGGAGCCTTTCACAGCCTCCTACCATCACCGTATGGGACAAGATCTGGGGATGGAAAAAAAGCGCCACGATGCACTGATGCGCGCCGCAAAGACCGGACATGGAATCGCAACACGCCGCATCCGCTTTTTTTCTGAAACGGAAGCCGATCAATTCGGCGTACTGGTAAACATCCCAATTTATAAAAAAGATTTTAATCCCAAAAACGAACAAGAACGGCTTGAAAACCTGCAAGGTTATGTTGTCGGGGCGTACAGGTTTAAGGATATTCTCGAACCCCTCATCTGGCCCTGGCATTCGAAAGGCCTGGAAATCGAAATTATTGATAAAACCGAACCTGAGCAGCCTGAAATGCTTTTCAGTTCTTCCACCGGCTCGGCAAAAAAAGATGTTTCACTTCCAGCCAAATCTAGTTTCACAAGAAATTTTACCCTGGACGTTTATGACCGGATCTGGGAAATCAGGGCTTATAGTCCTTTTTTCTATATTATTGCCAACAAGAATTGGGCAATCTGGATAACATTGGCAGGAGGCGTTTTCTTTACAGGACTTCTTGGAACTTTTCTTCTTATGGCCACCGGAAGAACCGCCGAGATCGAACAAATTGTCTATGAACGCACCAAGGAACTTCAACAAAAGAGACTTGAACTGGAAAAAGCGCAAAAGCAGGCGGAAGCCGCAAGCCAGACAAAGAGCGATTTCCTTGCCAATATGAGCCATGAAATCAGAACACCCATGACCGCCATTATCGGCATGACGCAGTTGCTGGATGATATGAAGTTGAATAAAACCACTCGCTACTACGTGGATACGATCGCCCATTCGGCAGACTTCCTTTTGCAAATTATAGATGACATTCTGGACTTCTCCAAAATCGAATCCGGGCAGGTAAAGCTGGAAAATGTTTCCTTTAATTTGCATGAACTGTGCGAGAAGGTTCATCAGACTTTTGTATCAAAGGCCTCGGAAAAAAGCGTCGATCTAAGGTTGGAATATGCCGGAAACGCACCCAAAATATTTATAGGTGATCCCGGAAAAATCCGTCAAGTTCTGTTTAATCTTTGCGGGAACGCCATTAAATTTACCAATGAGGGCCATATCATCCTATCTGTAAATCCTATAAGAATTTCCGAAACAGAGGCGACGTTATTCATCTGCGTAAAGGATACGGGTATCGGAATTCCGAAAGACAAGCAAAAACTTATTTTTAATAAATTCCAGCAAGCAGATACATCCACGGCACGCAAATACGGCGGTACGGGTCTGGGTCTGAGCATATGTAGGCAGATCGTCAAGCTGATGGGCAGCACTCTAAAGGTTAAAAGCGAACCGGACAAAGGCTCCGAATTTTATTTCGAACTGACACTGCCCGTAAGCAAGAATGCAGAGAATGGAGCTATAGGGCTGAAAGAAAAGCGGAATTATCAAGGTCTGAGAATACTCTTAGTAGAAGACACGATGCTCAATCAAGAAGTAATCGGCACAATGTTTGAGAAGAGAGGTTTCGAAATTCTTAAGGCCGAGAACGGCGAAGTGGCTATTGAAAAACTCCTGAAAGAAAAGGTCGATCTTATCCTGATGGACTGCCAGATGCCGATTATGGACGGATATGAAGCCACAAGGAAAATCAGAAATGAATTAAAAATGAAGGATATTCCGATTGCCGCGGTCAGTGCCAAGGCTTTTAAATCAGACCGGGATCAATGTCTGGAGGCAGGCATGAACGATTATATCAGCAAGCCGATCAAGAACGATGATCTGGATGAACTTTTAGGCCGGATATTTCCAAGCGAGAAAAAAACGGAGCAGGAAAGTACAGAGATCATAGATAAGGAAATTTTGCAGAAGCTTAGAAAAATTACGGGCGACAGATTTTTAAGGATTTTGGAAACTTATAAAAGCGAGGCACAGGAGCTTCTTGAAAAGCTGGAACAAGCGATTGCGGAACATGACCCTAAAGGCGCCGAGTACGCCTCTCATTCCTTAAAAAGTGCTAGTGCGCAAATAGGAGCCGTTATTTTGGAATCTCAGATGCAGGAAATTGAAAGCGCAGCCTCACAAAGCGACCTGCGAGAAGTGACAAAGATTTTTACAAGAGTACAGGGATCTTTTAAGGAACTGGAAGCCCTTCTGGAAGAGATTATTGCAAAAGAATGATAGACGTTATTCGGCTATTTCAGTTTTTACAGCCAGCGTATAGCCCACTCCGCGGACGGACTCAATGATCTCTGAAGAAGCGGCGTTGCGGCTCAGTTTTTTGCGAATACGCATAATCTGGACATCCACCGCACGGTCTGTGGTGTTGTGATCACCGTCACGGGCGATATCAAGCAATTGTTCCCGCGAAAGCACGCGCCCCTCACCCAATACGAGGGTTTCAAGAAGACGGTATTCCTTGGCTGTAAGATTGGCGCTGGTACCATTTCCGTCAAATGCCTGGAATTTGTGACGGTTTAATACCCATTTATCAAATTTTATTTTTGTCGCAAAAGTCTTACCAGAGGGTGCATCATGATCATTTGCACTCTCTTTCATAGCTCGATAACGCCGAATATGGGCTTTCACCCTTGCCAAAACTTCTTTGATCTCAATAGGCTTCCCGAGATAATCGTCGGCGCCCATTTCCAATCCGACAACCTTGTCCACCATTTCATTCTTCCCGCTAATAACAATGACAGGAGCATCAGTGTGATTGCGAATTTCTTTAATCAGGCTTAAACCATCTCCGTCCGGCAGGATGAGATCAAGAAGGAAAAGATCAGGCTTTGTTTCAATAAATATCTGACGAAATTTTGACACCGTACCCGCGCTGGTTACGCTATAACCATGCTCGATAAAGCTTTCACGCATCATCTCGCAAAGCGTCTTACTGTCCTCCAGTATGAAAACTGAAGCCTTTTCAAATTGTGTATTTCTTTGCTCCGGCACGATTATCCCTCACTTGTAACCCAATTGTAATAATTGGGAAATAATAAAGCAATCATACTCGGGTATAATAGTAAATAGATGCTGTTTTATACACGTTAAAACCAGAGGAAGGAACCCCTGTCATGTTTGATTTTCTAGCCCCTTCTACACCTAAAAGATCCGGAGAAAAGCTAGGCGAGCGTAAAGTCGCCGCTTTAGACCTTCTGTGCTCAAACGTCATGATTGCCGACGAAAACCATAACATTCTCTATATTAACAAAAACCTGCTTGATTTCCTGAAAGAAGCAGAAAAGGACATTCAAAACGACCTCCCACACTTTAGTACGAATAAACTGATCGGCCAGAATATAGATATTTTTCATAAAAATCCAGCCCATCAAAGAGGCATGCTCGACAAGCTTCCTGTCGGCTATAAAACCAACATTAGGGTTGGCGGTCGTCTTTTCGGCTTGGCGGCAAGCCCCTTGCAGGATATGGATGGCAAGCGCATCGGTACTGTCGTCGAATGGAGCAACTCTGAAGCACTCGACAATGCAGGCCAAGTAGCAGCCATTAAGAAATCTTTCGCAGTAATCGAATTCGAAATGGATGGCACAATCATTACAGCCAACGAGCCTTTCTGCAAAACCATGGGATATGAATTATCCGAAATCAAGGGTAAGCATCACAGCATGTTCGCCGAACCAGACTATGCCGCAAGCGCGAATTACAAGGAATTCTGGGAAAAGCTTCGCAAAGGTGAATTCCAGGCAGCGCAATACAAACGCTTGGGCAAGGGCGGAAAAGTAGTGTGGATTGAGGCGTCTTACAACCCCATCATGGATATAAACGGGAAGCCTTTTAAGGTAGTAAAATACGCCACCAATATCACCGAGCAGATCGAGATGATAGGCAATGTCAAAAAACTGGTGGAGGACAATGTCGGTGAAATCGGAAGAGCTATCGGCACGGCAAACCAGCAAGCCGTCAGCGGCGCCACGGCAGCCGAGGAAACCTCTCATAACGTTCAGGCTGTTGCCTCCGGCGCGGAAGAGCTTAGCGCCTCGGTCAAGGAAATTGCCGAGAGCATGGCCAAATCCAGAACCGCAGCCGAAAGCGCCTTCGCCGATACGGAAGCGGCCGACAAGGCAACGCAGGAGCTTAGCGAAGCAGCGCAGGCCATGGGCGGCGTGGTCGAGCTGATCCAGAATATCGCGGGGCAGATCAACCTTCTCGCCCTCAACGCCACCATCGAATCTGCCCGCGCAGGCGAAGCCGGTAAAGGTTTCGCGGTCGTGGCGTCAGAGGTTAAAAATCTGTCGCGTCAGGCCACGGAAGCCACAGACGAGATTTCCAAGGAAATTCAGCGGATGCAGGGTGTTTCCGAGAACGTTGTCAGCGCGCTGGCCTCAATTAAAACCTCAATCGGTTCCGTGCGCGAATACGTGACAAACACGGCAAGCGCGGTCGAAGAGCAAAGCGCCGTGGCCGGGGAAATGTCTACCAACATGCAGGAAGCGTCCACCGCCGTGAACAGCATTACCGCCAATATCGGTGAAATTTCCAAGGCCGTAAAAGTCGCGGAAGAGGCCACTGAGAAAACGAAGAAAGCGGCAGAATCCCTCGCCCGCTAGTTCGTAAAAAGTAAAAAGTAAAAAGTAAAAGGAGAAGAGAAATGACTATCCAAGCTTCTACAGCAAGCGTCCTGATCGTCGACGATTACAAAACAATGCTTCGCGTGATCAGAAACCTCCTCAACCAGATCGGCTTCAGAAATATCGACGAGGCAACGGATGGAAAAATGGCTTTGGATATGACAGAAAAAAAACACTACGACCTCGTCATATCAGACTGGAATATGGAGATCATGACCGGTCTGGATTTCCTCAAATCACTGAGAGAAGCGAACAACAACGTTCCTTTCATCATGGTGACAGCGGAAAGCAAGACCGAGAATATTATCGCCGCCAAATCGGCAGGGGTGAACAACTACATTGTCAAACCCTTTAACGCCGATACGTTAAAACAAAAAATCAGCACAGTCATGGGCGGGATAGAAGCATAATGGCAGACCAAGAATCGTATGGAAGAGACCAGATTGTCGGGATTATCAACTCGGTGCTGGGAAAAATAAATGCGCAGTCCGAGGAAATCCCGGTCCTACTTACCACAGAGCTTGCGGAACTTCGCACGATCATCGAAAACTTGGGGAGTCAACTCCATACCAGCAACATCCATGATATCAGCGAGGCCCACATTCCCGATGCCACGGACGAGCTTTTCGCTGTGATCGAAGCAACGGAAGAAGCCACGCACACTATCATGGAGTCCTGTGAGGAGATTTTGGGAGTACTAAAGAGCGAACGGCCTGAATTATTCGAGAAAGTCGAAAAATACATCGTCTCTATTTTTGAGGCCTGCACATTTCAGGACATTACCGGCCAGAGGATCAAGAAGGTTACCGGCTACCTTAAGGAAATTGACTCTAAAACGGCCTCTATTCTTAAACTTCTAAAAGGCGGCGAAGCACAGAAAAAAGGCGACGCGGCAGGGGAAAGCGGCCATGTGGTTTCACTGCTCAACGGACCGGGGCTGGCACATAACGCACTGACACAAGGGGACATTGATAAATTACTGGATGAATTTGACGGCAACTAGATAAAGGAAAAATTCATGGACGACCTGATACCGGAGTTTCTTGCTGAAACGAATGATAGCCTTAATGAGCTTGACGTCGCCCTTGTACAACTCGAACAAAACCCCAATGATAAGGAACTCCTATCCGAGATTTTCCGCGTCATGCACACCATCAAGGGCACCAGCGGTTTCCTCGGTCTTCCCCGCCTTGGTTCCGTAGCGCATAAAGCGGAAGATCTGCTTGGCCTGTTTCGGGACAACAAATTGCAACCCAACCCGGATTACGTTTCCCTCATCCTGGAAGCGATCGATACGATCAAAGTCATTATCGAGATTCTGGAACAAACCGGCAAAGAACCCGAAGGCGATGACAGTGATTTGATCGGACGGCTTGCCGCCGCTTGCGATGGAGAAGCTGCAATGCCAGCAGCGCTGGAAGAAGCCGCTGAAGAGCCTGAGATGGCAGACTTGGCGGGGACAGAAGAAGAGTCAGAAGCTGTAGAGGAGGAGGCCTTTGTGGAAGAGACTGCGACTGTGCCGCGAAACGAAACAAAACACGCGGCTTCCGCAGATTCTTTAAAAACCACACACGGCGAGCCAACCCCTGTAAACCAAACATTACGAGTCAGCGTGGATGTTCTGGAAGATCTTATGACTCTTGTAGGCGAGTTGGTGTTGACCCGCAACCAGATTTTGCAAGTCGCGCGCACCCAGAAAGAGCATGACGAAATGTCCGGCCCTGTTCAGCGCCTGAACCATATCGTTTCGGACCTCCAGGAGGGAGTCATGAAAACCCGCATGCAACCCGTAGGCAATGCGTGGTCGAAACTGCCCCGTATTGTGCGTGATATCGCCAACGACCTAGGTAAAAAAATCGAATTGGAAATGCTGGGTCAGGAAACAGAGTTGGACCGACAGGTCCTGGAGATGATCAAAGACCCCCTTACCCATATGGTCAGAAATTCTGCCGACCACGGCATCGAAAAACCTGCCGAGCGCACCGCTGCAGGCAAATCAGAAGCGGGACGTATCGTTTTAAATTCTTATCATGAGGGCGGCTATATCCTGATAGAGATTTCCGACGACGGACGCGGGCTATCACTCGCCAAAATCCGGCAAAAGATCATCAATAATAATCTGGCGAGCGAGGCAGAAGTCGCTGCCATGTCTGAGCAGCAGATTCAACAACATATTTTTCATGCCGGATTTTCGACTGCGGAAACCGTTACATCGGTATCGGGCCGAGGCGTGGGTATGGACGTGGTGCGCACGAATATCGAGAAGATCGGCGGCTCCATCGAAATGGATTCTATTGAAGGCAAAGGAACGACCTTTACCATCAAGATCCCGCTGACACTTGCCATCATTTCCTCGCTGATTGTCGGTATCGGAAACGAGCGTTTTGCCATCCCGCAACTCGATGTAACCGAGCTTTTGATGGTGACCGGAAGCGGCTCCAACCAGATTGAAACCGTTAACGATACTCCTGTTTTTCGTTTAAGAGAAAGAATTCTGCCCCTGATCTGTCTCAAAACTCTTTTGGGGTTTGAGGCAGATCATAATCCAACACAATTGCGTTATATCGCAGTGGTAAAAGTGGGATCTGAAAGTTTCGGCCTGATCGTCGATCAGGTTTTCGACACGGAAGAGATTGTTGTTAAACCAGTAAATAGTCTTCTGAGCGACCAGACCTATTTCTCCGGGAATACCATTATGGGCGACGGTCAGGTCATCATGATACTTGATTCCGCCGTGATCTTGAAATCCTTCAGCGGTACTGGCAAAGGAACCATGACGCAGGAGAGGGAAAAAGAGGGCGAGCATGAAGGAATGGCCGCAGATGAAACTTCCATGCTGCTGTTTACCGCAGGTAACGACAGCCTGAAGGCCGTGCCGCTGGAGCATGTCGCCCGCCTTGAGGAAGTCGATCTGGAGAACGTCGAATATGCCGGCGGCAAACGCGTAGTACAATATGTCGATACGCTCATGCCGCTTCATCTTTGCGACCCACAAATGCGCCTGCCCTCCAAAGGAAGAAAACCGGTTATCGTTTTCAAGACCGGTCAAGGCATGGTCGGTCTTGTGGTTGATGAGATTCTCGACATCACCACGCATAAGGGCGATTACCAGATCAAATCGGACGGAGCACTGGAAGGCAGCGCGATCATCCAGAACAAGACAACGGATATTATCAACCTTTCCTTTGACCGATCATCAATCGTAGGCAAGAACGATGTACTCTTGTCAGGAGAAGCCGCATGACCAAGACAGCAAGCCAAACCAAAGCTGCTTTAGGCGATACACTACTCACTTTTACTTTGGCTGGACAACTTTTCGGCGTTTCGGTACTCCAAGTAAACGACGTTCTAGGACCGCAGAAAATAACCCGCACGCCCCAGTCTCCGCCAGCAGTGGCCGGGGTCATGAATTTGCGCGGACGTATAGTCACCGCCATTGACGTACGCCGCTGCCTCAACCAGCCGGAACGGGGAAAAGATCAATCACATATGAGCGTCGTCGTCGACCGCAACGGTGAACTTTTTAGTCTCATGATCGATAGTGTCGGTGATGTTCTGCCTCTTTCCCGCGATACTTTCGAGCCACCACCCGCCACACTTGATCCTGAATGGCGCAGTGTATCTGACGGAATATACAAACTGGAAAATAAAATACTCATTATTTTAAGTGTCGAACAATTACTTAAAAAAGCCGCCGAAAGGCCTTCCAAAGACTAGGGGGTACAATGAAAAAATGTCTTGTAGTGGATGACAGTCAAACCGTACGGAAAATCATTTGCCGTATCCTTGAGGATTTTTCGTTCGATTGCGAGGAAGCAGAAGACGGCAAACAGGCCTTGGAAATCTGCCAAAGCCGGATGCCCGAGTTGATCATGCTCGACTGGAACATGCCCAACGTTAACGGACTTGAATTTCTGAAAATGCTGCGCGCACTGGAGAACGGGAATATTCCCCAGGTCGTGTTCTGTACCACGGAAAACACAATGGAATTCATCAAGAACGGCATAGAGGCCGGTGCCAACGAATATATTATGAAGCCATTTGATAAAAGCGTCGTGGAATCAAAACTGGTCCAGCTTGGTATATTGCAATAATTGAGTATGGGTATATATGACTGAAGCACAATCCATTAAAGTCCTGATCGTTGACGACTCCGCTGTAATGCGTTCCGTCATATCACGTATTATCAGCGCCGAAATTGACATGAAGGTCGTCGGCATGGCCGAAAACGGGGAACTGGGCGTTAAAAGCGTCGCCAGCCTTAACCCCGACGTCGTCATTCTCGATCTTGAAATGCCCGTCATGGACGGCATTACCGCCCTACCGCTGATGCTCAAGGAAAAGCCGCAGCTCCCCGTTCTGATCTGCTCGACCCTGTCGGCGCACGGCGCCGATATCAGCCTCCGTGCACTGGCGCTAGGCGCGGCAGAGTGCATTTTGAAACCGGGTGGAGACGCCATCCTGACCGCGCATGAATTCCAGAAGGAATTGGTCAAGGTTGTACGCACCCTGGCGGCCAGAAGTGCAGCAAAAGCACAATCGCAAACCCAGACGCAAACGAAAACGCCCGTAGGCCTGCGTCAGGACAAGTTGATTTTCATTCCCAAGGTTCTCGCTCTGGGCAGTTCCACAGGCGGGCCAAAGGCACTCATGGAGGTTTTGAAAGACCTGAAGGGGTTAAGCGTTCCAATCGTCATTACCCAGCATATGCCCAAAATTTTTACCGCCATGTTGGCCCAGCACATCACGCAGAATTGCGGCGTTCCGTGCAGCGAGGGAAAAGAGGGGGAAATCCTGAAACCCGGGCAGGCTTACGTCGCACCCGGCGATTACCACATGGGATTTAGAAAACTGGGCAATGATACAGTGATCCGCTTGAACCAAGACCCGCCGGAAAATTTCTGCCGCCCCTCCGTCAATCCGATGATCCGCAGCCTGATGGATATTCACGGCGGCAAGATTCTCACCGTCATCCTAACCGGAATGGGACAGGACGGATCACAGGCCTGCGCGACCCTAGCTGAAAAGGGCGGACGGATTATAGCACAGGACGAAGCAACCTCGGTCGTATGGGGTATGCCCGGCGCGGTGGCCAAGATGGGAGTTTGTAACGCAGTTTTGCCGCTTGAAAAAATCGCCGAAGCGGTAAGGCAGAGCCTGCAAGGAAGGGCCTTGTCCGTATGAAGCCGGAAAATTTTTCGTACTATAAGGATTTCCTTTATAAAAATTCCGGCCTTGCGATTACGGAGGCCAAAATATATTTGCTGGATTCCCGACTTACCCCGGTTGCAAAAAAACACGGCTTTGCTGATTTGGCGGCCATGACGCAAAGTTTACGCAGTACCGCCAATCCGGTCATTCAAAAGGACGTCATCGACGCGATGATGACGAACGAAACGCTGTTCTTCCGAGACGAGCGCCCGTTCCGGCAGCTTACCACCAACGTCATGCCGACCATGGTAACGGCGCGGGAAAATATGAAATCTCTGCGGATATGGTCTGCGGCCTGTTCCACAGGTCAGGAGCCCTATTCCATCGCCATGACCATCGCCGATAATTTCCCGCAACTAAGCAACTGGGCGATCAACATCTTGGCCACAGATTTATCGGATATTGCGCTGGCACAAGCAAGAACCGCAGAATATAACCAGTTCGAGGTTCAGCGTGGACTGCCGATCCAGATGCTCATGAAACATTTCGAGCAAGACGGGCAAAAATGGCGGATCAATGAAAAAATCCGCAAGATGGTCAATTTCAAAAACTTCAACCTTCTGGAGAGCATGGACGCACTACCAAAATTCGACATTATCCTTTGCCGCAATGTCCTTATCTATTTCGACGAGGCCACGAAAAAGAAAATCTTGTCCAACATAATAAAGAAGTTGGCGCCCGACGGCTTTCTATTCCTTGGCGGTGCGGAAAGCGTCATGGGTTTATGCCCAGAGCTGAAACACGTGCATGACAGCCCCGGCCTTTATACGATCAAAAACGATCAAGATCTCTCAGTCCAGTCTGTGAGTTTTTCCAGCAACCAGCCCTTGGAAGCGGTTACAAGAACAGGAAGCCCATAGTGGAAGATAAACAAATGAAAAAGGATGTTCTGCCTAAAAAATCCGATGGAATTAAGCGTATCCTTGTGATCGGAGAATCGGATTCTCTGGGTGCGACCGGCATACAGGGCGACACCAAAACCATCATGGCCCTGGGGGGGCACGCCATGACGGCCATAACCGCGCTTACCACGCACAAAGCCCATGAAATTTTATCCATCAAGGATATTACGCCCGCGCTGGTGGTGGAGCAGATCAAGTCGGTTTTACAGGACGTCAGGGTGGATGGAGTAAAAATCGGATTCCTGCGCAATAAAGAAGTCATTAAGCTCGTGGCGCATGTTCTTGAGGATTTAAAAGCGCATAAAATTCCGGTTGTCGTTGATCCGTGCATCGTTTCACGTTCAGGAAAACTTCTGATGGACAACGAGGATATAGCGGCGCTGAAGCGCGATATATATATTCATACAACCGCTCTGACTCCAAACCTGACGGAAGCGGAAGCACTGGGCGTGATGAACATTCTTCATATCGACGATATGCGCCATGCAGCGGACATGATGCGCACGTTGGGTGTTGAAAACGTCGTTTTAAAAGGCCGTCAACTTGAAGGTGATCGGGAATTATATTTCGTGGCCGCGGTCGACGGGGAGCGGATTTTTGAACAGGAAACGGTGAAAACACCTCACACACTGGGCGCAGGAAACGTTCTGTCTTCCTCGCTTACTGTATATCTGGCGCGCGGAATGAACATTTTCGACGCCTTTAGCGAGGCACTTACCTTCCTGCACCAGACGATGATCAACACGGACGGTTTCGGTATGGAAATCGGACCTGTTAACCTGAGTTTTAGCACAGGCGCTATAAAAGAAAAGCCAAGCCTAACCAACCTAAGCCGGGTAGCGTCCTAAAAAGAAAAAGTAAAAGTAAAATACTTTCTCTACTAATAGGATTCTCAAACAGAGAATAATCACCATCGAAAGAAATTTTAAAATTTATCAAATTTAGATCACAATTGAGTGATTCTTAAAAAGTAATTAGAGACTGGTTTGCTGTAATAGAAATAAGGCCAGATCTCCCCTATATAGACTCTATTTCGCCAGTATTACCCGGTTCAGGTTCTAAGAGTGTTTCTCAGTCATTTATAAAAAACGACATCCCTGCTGCATTAAGCCAATGAGTGAGAACGATGGTAGTTCCGAAAATTTAATGAAATTTCCCCCATAAGTCGTAGGTTTGAAATAGCAATTTCCAAACCTATATCATTACCCTGTCAACAAGCTGATATAAGGAGCAAAATCAGTGATTACAGTATATCCATTAGAAACATTAGGCCGTGCGAATCTAGGCTGGCTGAACGCGAAATATCACTTCAGCTTTGCGGAGTATAACAACCCGCGCCGGGTGAATTTCGGCAAACTGCGTGTGATTAACGACGATACCGTCAAGGCGGGCAGTGGGTTCGATATGCATCAGCACCGTGATATGGAGATTATTACATTCGTTCGCTGCGGCGCGATTACCCACAAGGATTCCCGCGGTAATGAAGGCCGCACGGAAGCCGGAAACGTTCAGGTGATGAGCGCAGGAAGCGGTATTTTCCACTCCGAATTTAATTTGGAAAACGAAGATACCACGCTCTACCAGATCTGGATCTACCCCGACAAAAAAGGTGTAGAGCCACGCTGGGAAAGCGCCGCGTTTTCCAACCGCAAGGCGGAAGGCTCACTCCCGCTTCTCGTCTCCGGTCGTAAAGAGGATAAAGATAAAGGCGCGCTGTTTATTCACCAGAATGCCTCAATCTCCGGCGGTCTTGTAGAAGCAGGACGGGAAATCACCCAACCCATCCATGATCAGGCCTATATGCTGATTTCGGGTGGCGAGATTGAAATCCTTGGCGAAATTTTACGCAAGGGTGACGGCGTGGAAATTACGGATCAGGACTCCGTGACCTTCAAAGCACTGGTCGATTCCGAAATTATTTTGATCGACGTACCGATATAAAAACAAAGCAGACACGAAAGTTGTGTCTGCTTTTTTCTATCCCTTTATTATCATCGGCATGACGCAAGGTATTTTCTCCTCTTTTTTTACCTTGTGCCTTCCAAGAGGTTTTCAAGTACTTTACGGGCTTCAGACCCTGCATCAACGCCGGAGGCAGGTTCCTGAGCTTCAGGAGAAGCTTCCTGCTGCTGGGGCTGGAGACCGAGCTTGTCCAGCGCCTTGCCGATCAACTCCTGCTTCTTCTCCTCGATCTTCTCGCCCGCCTGCTCGCGGATCAGCGCCTGAACGTCTATACCGTAGCGCGGCGCAGAAAAGGGGCCGTTCATGGTAACGGGAAGATGGTCAGCATTAGCGAATTCTGCCGGCTCATCACCCAATCCGATACGTATCGTATAGTCTACTGTCTTGTTAGCCAGATTAACCACACCCTGACCTAAACCATGGCTCTTGGGACCAATGACCACGAAATCGGAATTGCGGAAGACACCGTTTTGACCCTGCATACTTCCTTTCATACTGGTGAAGCGGAAATCCTGCGCCGCGTTTTCATCAAGGCGTTTGGTTTCAAAAAATGTGATAGCCTGATTGATGCGCTGGGAGAGCTGCCATTGATTGACACTGCCTTCTTCAACCTCGAGAGAGGCGTTACCTCCTAGACGCGACAAGATGGCCGGAACGGTATTACCCGCAAAGTTAAGGTCGTAATTCGCTGAGGCAATACCGCTGACATAGGCTTCGCCCATGACGTCCTTCAGCATGTCACCGATTCTGATGCCCTGAATGTTCCCCTTCTCAGTACCGCGAAGCACGTTACCGGTGGCATCAATCTGCCCGACCGCCAAGACATTGCCGCCATAAAGGGAGAGCTTTACGGGATTGAAATTGATTACGCCGTTATTACCGTTCACTCTGGCTTCCATATCGCTCATGGTCAGGCCGAATGCCTTAAGCGTACCGATATTGATCGTACCGTCAGCCGAAAGATTACGCAGCATGTCCACGGGAAGCTCAGCAGCTTCGGTCGTGCGAACGACCGTGTTATCCTCGCTCTTCGCTTCAGCCTTGGAACCCATCGTCGCGATAATGTTATCTATATTGATCGTATCGGCAACCAGCGTGAATTGTGCGTTCTTGCGTGCACCCCAACCAAAAGTTCCTGTCGTTTCAATAGAAGTATCCTCCCAGTTGATACGTCCCTTCTCGACCTGCGCTTGCTGGGCTTTAAGATCGGCCAAAATGCTGTCACTTTTAGCGCTCACTTTTATATTTTGGGATATGTTGGCATTTTGAATGTCAAAATTGCCCGCGAAATTTTTAACCGTCACTTGCGAGATTCCATTGTTGAAAGCAACATCTGCCGTAACATTCATATCAATCTGCGCAGCGTCCGTTTTCAAAACAGCGTCCATATCCATGGAAGAGTATCTTGCAAACGCAAAAGAGGACAAAGAGGAATTCAAAGAATCCATCGTCACGGTTTTGCCCGTTGCTCTATCCGTATAAACCACGGTCGCTTCTGAAATCTCTATTTGACCTGTACTTAAAGCAAAGCCGGAGCCTTTTTTTTCATCCGGACTTTGTTCGTTTTGCGCGGCCCCGCCGGAAGGGCTGAACTCCATATTGGTGTGCCCATTAGCAAGACGGATCATGTTGATTTTGGGTTTCACAGCATGGATGGAATCAAGCTCTACCGCACCGCTAAAAAGGGGAATAATTTTCACGCCTGCGCGCAATTCCTCAATCGCGGCAAATTCACCGCCGCCGAATTCTGGAGGATTGCCAAGACTGGCCTGACGAACTGTAAAACCGAAAACAGGGAAATAAGTAAGCTCTACAGGCCCGTCCAGCGTAAGCACACGTCCCGTATTTTCCTGAACGATATTGGCGATTTTTCCCTTGTAGTCATTGGGATCAAGCGTTGCGAGCATAAAAGCAACCGCCGCCCCCGCAATAACCAGTAAAATAAACAAACTTGTCAGACCGTAAACAACCCACTTCATAGCGCTAATCCTTTCCTCTTTGATAGTTTCAACACATCCCCTCGATGGAGCCTTAAAGCCGCTTCAAGCCCGTCATTTTCCATGAAAAGCCGTTACGTCTCCGCGCAATCATCATACGCGCAAACAAATTACCCTGTTTTTAGTTCCCGTGCCTCATAAAAAAAGCAGGTCGCAAAGCAACTCGTTTTTCTAATGTGGTCTACAAGAAAAAGTTAGTTATCGTAACCGCGGATATTAACCCTAGGCACATCCCATAGCATGCTTATTCGTATGTATTGATACCCCATTACATATGATTGTCTGCCTCTTAGCTTCATATCGCCCTTGCCTTCTCCAACTCGGTAAGAAGATTACCCTCGACCTTGGAAAACATATTCTGCAACTCCGCATAGAGTATACCAAGGCTGTGAAAATTCTCTCCGCCTTTTTTCTGAATCTCTTTGGGGTATATTCCAGTTTTTCAGCACCGCGAGTACAACTTGATAAACATCGGATGCCACAGTTTCTACATTCACGGCTTCGCATATACGTTTGAGATTGTTATAGACATCACCCGGCAGCTTCCCTTCCACATACGGCACCGGTTCAGAAGTTTTTTCACCAAGTTTTTCCACATCTTTCAGTAAATGTTGAACCCCGTTTCTGACATCAGCAGGACGAATTTCCCGCGAAGAAAAAAGGCCGGGTACAGGTTCGAGCTCCAAGCCCCTGGCCAGCAAAATTTTAGAAAGAATGGTATGACATTCCCTCACCTTCTGAATCACGTGGCGCGGGTGCCGTAAAGCCCTGTCGGGCTGGGCGCTTTCATATATGCTGTTATCAATCAGACCTAGGTTTTCAAGCTGAAGACGAAATTCTTCCGTTGACTGATACACGTGGGAAGGAGTGATAGTATATGTAATTTGTGGAGTTTGCGCCTTGGAAGGCGATAAAGCCGCCATGATGCCGCACAATATAAAAAACGGAAAAAAAAATACAGAAACTTGCCGGACTTGGTCATGTTTACCGCTAATCGTTATTATTGAAAATTAGAAACGCAGGGGGCCTTTATAGAATCATATCACAACCCCCGGCATTTAAGAACGCTTTAATCCCTTGCTGCTACGGGCATTCAAGGCTTTTCGGCAACGGCGAAAATAGAGGCGCAAAACGTTGGATGTTCCTTGCCGAGCTCATAACATCCTTCCATAAATTCATCAGAAATAAGATCTCCGCCCATCAGCGCATCGAACTGGAAATTGGCCAGCGGTTTGAAGAATATGCCGCCGGAATGCTCTATTCCAAGCCCCGCCCGACGCATCACATCGCAAAGTTTATCAAGGTGATACATGCGCCGGTGACCCGCATTGAGGTCAGCTTTGCTAAGGCTTTCGCTGTTTTCAAGAATCCCCATTTTCACCGCGATCAGCCGCGAAGCCGCGCCCGCGTTGGGCACAATAACAAATACACGTCCGCCCGGCGCAAGAAAGCGGGAAAGATGCGACAGAACACCCACATCGTCATGCACGTGTTCAAGGACATGCGATAGAATGATATTGCCAAATTTTTTATCGGTATCGAATTCTTCGGCCAGCGTATGAGCGAATTCAATATTGGTGATGTTTTGCGCGGCAGCCTCTTTTTTCGTATGGGCGATAAAATCCGCCGCTCCCTCGATCACGGTTACGGCATCAAAATGCTGCGCGAAAATAAGTGTTTGTTCCCCATGACCGCAGCCAAGTTGGAGGCAGTTGCCGGGGCGCAGGTAAGGCGAGATTGAGCGCATCATGTAATCGCGCATCTTTATATCGAAGGGTGCTTCGGCGTTATAGCTTTGCGAGAATTTATCGAGCGCCGCCCGCTCTTTCGCGCCGTCAAAAGCATTTTCAGGCATGTCGTTTCCTATCGCATCTTGTAAGACCGGTTTTCCGGTGGTTGATAAAATTCGTTTAAATCGCGCGCGGGACGTGCATCGCGACCGAGCAGAATTTGAACGAATTCGCTTTGGCTTTTAAGAAAATCCGGCGGCACGGCCGTTAAAAAATCGATGGAGGGTTTTATATAGGGGCGTGAAAAACACAGCGTCAGCGCGCGGCGAGTCTTGTCGGTTTTGTTATGTCCGGCAGCATGTAAAAGGTTGCTGTCCCACAGAATAATATCACCCGCCTTGCCCGTAAGCTGGATGGAGCGGTCATCAAAAATTTCTTTTTCATCGGGGCTAAACACGTTATGCGAGCCTTCCAGCACATGAGTGGCGCCGTTTTCAATGGTAAAATCATCGACCATCACCAGCATGTTCATCATCAGGCGCAGATCATAGGTGAAATCACGCACATCGCGGTGGGGGTTGCGCACATATGATTCCTGGCCCGGAAAATTGATAACCCCGCCGTAATTATTCAGAATAAAGGGCTTAGCAAAATAGCGGGAAATATAATCATAGAGCGGAAGATCGGCTAGAAATTCGTCAAGAGCGTCTTCAAAACCCAGAACGCAGTGCACGATACCGCCCAGATTGCCGGCCACGCCGTTTTTAATCTGAAGCTCGCGCTGTGTGTCATACACCTTATCCAGCGAGGTGCGGATGGCATCTATGCGCGCGGGCGGCAAAGCGGCGTCGAATTTGGCCCACCCCTTTTCTTTTATTCTTTGATCAAAATCTTCCATGATTTCACTCTTTTTCCAGCGGAGGTAATTCAAGGAACAAATCGCCGGAGGCTTTTAATTCATCCTGATTTTTATAGACCTGATTCATAAACGCGCCGAAGCTTTGTCCTTCGTTCTTTGCAAACAGTTTCTCATAGACCGCCTTGGGGTTAAAGAAATTCCGTTTGCCATTGCGGATATCTTCCGCCAGTTCGAAAAACCGCTTTTTGTATTCTTCTTCCGTGCTGGTTAGAAATTCCTTCTCCAGATTAACATCCCGCAGCACCACACCCATTGCCTTACTGTGCGGCTCCGGCCCGTCAAGGCTGATGCTCGGCTTTCCGGCCAACAGCATATCGACCAGCGTATTGGTGTGGCCGAAAGGGAATTGGTTAAGGACGATATCGACCTCCATCAGCCGCTCGAAATAACGCTCATAAGGCTGATAGCCGTATATGCGCGCTTTGGGAAATTTTTTAAGAATGAAAAGTTTAAGGGCGAGCGCTTCAATACCCCGGCTGTTGGTCAGAAAGGTAAAGGTGATGTCGAAGTGCGCTTCGGCGTAAATTTCCTCCAGCACTTTAAAAAATCCGGCGGAGATTTTAGGCACGGCCCCCACAATCCCGACATGAACCTCCTTTTTCGGCGCGGTGTCCTTGGGCGGTGAAAGATCGAGTTTTTCGATATAGGCGCGGGGGTGGAATTCGAACGGAGACGGATCGGCAATATATTTCCCGCCGTCAAAAGCGCACTCGTCATAAAGATCCTTTTGCCCGATCACGAAATCGACATGGTTGCTCAATGTTGTGGCAGGATGGCCCAGCGCCATAATCTGCAGCGGGGCGCAGCGCATATTGGCCAGCATGATATTGTTCATATCCATTCCGGCTGAGGGCATGAAAATCACATCCGGTTTCATGTATTCGATATGCAAGAACATCTGACCCAGATTTTCGAAATCCACCACATAACAGCTTTCGTAATCCCTTTTCACCTCTTCCTCGACCACGCCGCCCGTGAGCATCAAATGAACCTCGAAATAATCCTTGAGCGTGGCAAGCAACCGCCCCCAGGAACGGTACATTGCATGACTGGAAGAAAATTGCTCGGCGGAAACGAGCATAACGGGTTTTTTACGTGCGGAAATTTGTGCGGCAGTCGGGATTTTTGCCTTATCAAGACTGCGCATTACAAAAGCGCGGTTACTTTTAAGAAACTTGCGCACAAGGGTATTGATGCTGCGCTTAATCACATGCTTGTCTTCGTAACCGATATTGCTGATGGCGAAATAGGGAAGGTTCAGCGCGCTGATAATTTCGGGCGCCAGATCGGCCTTCTGTAGATCGTCACGAAAGGCAAAAAGCTTTATCTTGTTATTTTCCTGATTAGTAAAAAAGTTGAAGGGATGCGCCCAGTAAATACTAAGCGCGGGCGCGCGGTATTTAACGGCCACACGGCCCAGAACTTTGACGATATCAAGCGAGGTGCCAAGACCGAGCAGAAGGCAGAGCTTTTTCTGTTGATCCGGCGAAAGCTTTTTATTCCGCGCCAGAAGCTCGCCCACTTGCGCATCGGTGCTTTCCAGACCCATGATGTAAAGCAGAGCATGAATGCGCGCGTGGTTATGCAGCACGGCGTAATAGCTTTTATCCGAGATCGTGACCTCGTCATTTAAAGCGAGGGTGATAAAAATTTTTCCAAACAGAGAAACAAATTCATGAATTTTTTCGATGCCCTGAGACGTGGAGGATTCCGCAAAAATCTGATTATTCAGCGGATCGCTTTTGCGGATGCGGTCTATAACATTTGTAAGGTAATTCCAGCACCCGTCCCAATCTTTTACCGCCAGCATGCCGGATAATTTCTGTTGATCCAGCAAGGTGGAAATATCCGAAGCGGCGAAAAGATCGGCGGAGCGTTGAAGCTGCATAATTTCTTTCTTTATTTCAGGGCAGACAGCGCGTTTTTGAGCGTATCTGCCACAATTTTCATGTCCCGTTCATCATAGCGGTGATCGCAGGGTAAACTAAGCAATTTTCTTGCCAGATCATGGCTTTGCGGGGATATCTCGGCGGAAGCGGCAGGGTTCGCCCAGTGCCGCGCGCAAAAAACGCCGCCGCGCGCCATGTCAGCGGCGATTTCCGCGGCATCCGCGCCCTCCAGAAAAACGGGCACGCAAAAGGGCACATCGCCGAGGGGCAGGATTTTTATTCCCGCCAGTCCCGCCAGATAGCCGCAAAGCGCGCCGGCATTGCGCTTTCTTGCCTCAGCAAGCGGTAAAAGCGGCAAGTTTTGCAGTATGTTACGACTTTCCTCGGAAATCGAACGCAGGGAAACCGCCATGCCCGCTTCGGATTTTTGATAGGCGGGATACCAGAGATCGTTATGGCTTTGATCCTTATCCTCATAACGCATACGGGCGGGGTTTTTGCCGGAAGCACTCGGCGGCGCGTAGTCGGGCGCAAGGATTTCGTCATGATAACTGACCAGCAGCCCGCCATCGGCAACGCCCGCAAGCTTACGCGGAGAATAAACTGTCCAATCGCCGTAAACGGGCGCATCCGACCAAAGCGCATGACAGCGGTCCTCGACCCATAAAATATCGGGGCGGGATTTGATAAATTCCAGCACATCTGATGACGGCGTGCGGCCGAAATAATTCATGGTCAAAACAGCATCGTCCGCCGCCACATGGCGGGAAAGGAATTCGAGATCAACGCCGTGCAGAGGGTCCGCCGGATAAAATTCGTAAGAAAAACCGGGGGGAGCGGCTTCGGAGCAGATATAGGAAGGAAGCCAGATTTTTTCCGGTTTTTTTTGTGAAAACAAATAAGCAAGGACGGAGCGGGCATTTTCAAAATCCAGCGCGCAGCTTGCCCCGTTCGTCCAGCGCATCCAAATCGAATCTTGCGTTTCCTCGAGAATATCGAGGTCGAGCCCAAAAAACCCGCCAATCAGTTTGCGGCTCATGACTCCTCCTTCGGCGCGCGGTAAGCCGGAAAGAAAGTTTCATCGCCGCTCCCGGCGGAAAGTTCTTCATAAACTACGCGGTCGCAAATCAGGCCGCAAACATAGCTTTGGCGCGTGGCGTTCGAAAACCCGGCTTTGAATTTCGACAGCCCGTCTTCGGGGTCGTCGCGCATTCCGACATTACTGCCGAGATCAATCAGGGTTTTGTCCTTTAAATCATCCAGCATGAATTTATAAATGCCGTAATTAGCCTGAATTTTATACCCTTCAGGCGCGCAGGCGTTCAGATGCGAAACCGCGTGATCGCCGTGTTCGAACCACAAGCTGATGGCCACAAGCGCGCCGCCCTCATCAAACGCACCGTAAGCGATCAGCCCCGGCACGAGGGCAAGGCGCTCAAAATAGGAACGGGAAAACCGCCCCAGCCCCTCGATATGATGACGCTCGACCAGCGTTTCCCAAAGCGCCATACAGCGATTAAGATGATCGTGAAGCGCAATGCGGCGCACGGTGCATTTTTTATCCGCTATCGCAATATTGGTTTTGTGAAAGCCGTGAAATTCCAGAGGGAGTGAAGGATCATACACATAGTGAGTTTTAAAGGGGCGCACGGTATCGAAATTTTCTTCGATATTTTGCGTATCCTGCAGCGGGTCGGGAATGATGGTCGCGCTGATGATATTCTGGCCTCGCAGTGCTTGGGCGAGAGCCTCAGCATCGGAAAAACTGTGGCGCGGCGCGGCGGTAATGGCGTCTTTATACGGCGTGCCCTCGATTTCGCGAAGGCGGATATAGCCCAGCCCCTCGCCGATATTTTCAAGATCGGCAAGGCCGTCGAAACAGGCGGCGAATTCCGGCGTGTTGTAGGGATGGGTCATGGCCGCCAGTCCCCTTTGTCCAACTCCATACGGATGATATTTTTGATGACGCCGTTTTTAACCGCCGTTCCCTGCACACCGCCCCGCGGCGCAAAGCCGCAACGTTCGTATATACGCCGGGCTGGAAGATTATCCTCCAGCAGGTCGAGATAAATGCGCTCCAAGCCTAGATCGGTAAATCCGGCATGCAGCATTTGCGAAAGAGCTTTTCGCCCGTAACCTTTGCCCCGGGCGGCGACATCGGCGATAAAAATATCGAAGGCCGCCGTGGCTTCGCTGCGGTCGATATTGGAAAGCGCAATCAGGCCGATCGTCTGACCGTCGGCCATAATGATCTTGCGCACGGTCGCGGCGGCGCCGATCCAATGTGCACGCATATATTCCCGCGCCTCTTCGCGGGCGCGCGGCGTATATTCCCCGACCAGAGTATCGTACAGCGCGGGGTCATTATACCAGTCATAGACAAGGTCGAGATCGCTATGGTCAAGGTCGCGGAGTTCTACGCTCATGTTCATCTTTTCAAAATTGACAGTGGCGCTTCGTATAAAGCTTTGAAATACTATCATATAGTATTTGCAGGCCAAAAGGATGCGCGAATGAAAATTCTTATAACGGGCGGCGCGGGATTTATCGGCACCAATCTTTGCGCCCATATTCTGGACGAGACGGATCACAGCATCGCGTGCATCGACGCGCTGACTTACGCCGCAGATAGGGCGGCGGTAAAGGAATTCGAAAAGAACGGGCGTTATAAATTTTACAAGGCCGATATTTGCGATGCAGATACGGTTCAGGAAATTTTTAAGGGCGAAAAGCCGGACGCCGTCATGCATCTGGCCGCCGAAAGCCATGTAGACCGGTCGATCGCAGGGCCGGAGGAGTTTATCAATACCAATATCGCGGGCACCTATACTCTTCTGGAAGCTGCGCGCAATTATTTCGAACGTGAGAAAAAGAAGGATGCGGGCGCGTTCCGTTTTCACCATATCTCCACCGACGAGGTTTACGGCGCGCTGGGCGATACGGGGTATTTCCGAGAGGATACGCCGTATGACCCGCGCTCGCCCTATTCCGCGAGCAAGGCGGCATCGGATCATCTGGTGCGGTCATGGGCGCATACTTACGGCCTGCCTGTCGTTATCACCAATTGTTCGAATAATTACGGGCCGCATCAATACCCGGAAAAGCTTATCCCCGTGATCATCAAAAGCGCGCTGGCCGGAAAGAAGATACCCATTTACGGGGAAGGGAAAAACGTGCGCGACTGGCTGTATGTGAAGGATCATGCGAAAGCGCTGATGCGCGTACTGGAAAACGGCGTAAACGGGGAGAGTTATAATATCGGCGGCGAAGCGGAGATCTCCAATATCGATCTGGCGCATATGATTTGCGATCTGCTTGATCAGCTAACGCCGGACAGCAAGCATAAACCGCACCGTTCGCTCATAAGTTTTGTTATAGACCGACCGGGGCATGATTACCGCTACGCGATGGATATTAAAAAAATCCGTAAGGAAATCGGCTGGGAACCGGAAACGACGCTGGAGGCGGGCATCCTGCAAACCATCAAATGGTATCTGGCGAATCCGGAATTTTTGAACAGGAGCTAAATGTCATCCTGAAGCGCTCGCGCTGAAGGATCTCACGCAGTTGACACCAGATCCTTCAGGCATTCGCCTTCAGGATGACGGCATTCAGGTAGAATTTTCCCGCATATGGGTGAGCAGGGCTTCGCACACCTTATCGATATCCTCATCGCTTAGGTCACGGAAACAAGGCAGACCGGTCGTATGGGCGGCGAGATGTTCGCTGACCGGAAGACCGGTTCGGGCGGCGTTTTGATATAACGGTTCGCGGTGACAACCCTGCCGCCAGCTATGGCGCACGGCAACGCCGAGCTCTGCCATTCGCGCGGGGTTTACTGGTGCCTTCGTTTCAATGATGCAGGATGAATTGAAACGCAACGTACCGTATCCCGGTCTTAGTGTTACCATGTGTTCGTTTTCAAGATTTTCATGGTACCGTTTTGCCACCCGCATGAAGTCGCGCGCGGTTTCATCCCACTCATCGAGCGAGGTCAAAGCCACGGCGGCGTGATATTCGCTCATTTTTGAATTACCGCTGGCCCGGCTCACGCCCGCTGGATGCAGCAGGTCGAAATTGCTCATCTCACGCACGCGGGTGTTAAATTCCGCGTTTTTATAAAGCAGCAAACCGCCCTCGCCCGCGTTCAGAACTTTGGTCGCGTGCAGGCTGAGCGTTGAGATTACCTTATCGGAAATTTTCACCTCCAGCGGGGAAACGGCAGCAGCATCGATCAGGACGGCAATTCCGGTTTCGTCCATAAAGGCTTCCCAAGCCGTCACATCCAGCGGCAGGCCAAACGGCGCGACAGGAAGGACAAGCGAAACCGGGCCGGGGCATTTGTCCAGCGCAGCGCGGGGAATATCCGGCGTTATCGCCCAGCTTACCGGATCGACATCGACAAAAAACGGCCTCAAACCACAGCGCGTAACCGCCTGCGCCGTGGCGATAAACGTCCATGAGGGCAAGATCACGTAACTTTCAGGGGGCAAGTCCAGCGCGGCAATCGCCAGCTCCATGATGGCCGTGCCGTTGGAGGCGGTAACAACATCGCCTTCCGCGATATCAACCCATCCCGCGAAACGCTTTTCGAACGTGCGAACCAGCGGACCGAGATTAGTATAATACCGGTTTTCATCGATCTGACGTAAGTAAGTAAGCAAAGAATCGGCAGAAGGGAGTTTTGGCTTGGCGGTCGGGATCATGATCACGTCCCGAGCAAGTTCTTAAGATAATCGCTGTAGCTGTTATTGCCGATTTTAGCGATCAGGCCCTCAAGCTGGGAGCGGTTGATGAATTTCTGGATATAGGCGATTTCCTCAAGACAGGCGACCTTGATGCCCTGCCGCTCTTCCAGAATCTGGATGTACTGGCCCGCCTTCATCATCGCTTCGGTCGTTCCGGTATCGAGCCACGCATAGCCGCGCGGCATGCGGTAGACCTCAAGCCTGCCCTCCTCATGATAAAGGGAAAGCAGGTCCATAATTTCAAGCTCGCCGCGGGCGGAGGGTTTAAGACTCGCCGCCTTCTCCGCCACGTCGCTGTCGAAATGATATAGGCCCGAAACCGCCCATGGCGATTTGGGGTTTTGCGGCTTTTCCTCCAGTGATATTACGCGACCTTGTGTATCGTAATTGGCGACACCAAAACGTTGCGGGTCTTTTACGCTGTAGGAAAAGGCACTCGCACCCTTATGTTCCTTGTCCATATAATATTCAAGAAAGGTTACAAGACCGGAGCCGTAAAAAATGTTATCCCCCAGCGCCATAGTGACGGGATCATCGCCAATAAAATTGCGCCCGATGATAAACGCCTCGGGCAGGCCGCGCGGCTCGTCCTGAATCTCATAGGAAAATTTCATGCCCAGATGCGAACCGTCGCCTAGAAGCCGCTGAAAAAGATGAAGGTCATAGTCTTTGACGATAATCAAAACCTCGCGGATACCCAGCAGCATGAAAATCGAAAGCGGGTAGTAAATCAGCGGCTTATCATAGACGGGTAAAAGCTGCTTCGTCACCACGCGCGTCATGGGATAAAGCCGTGTACCATTGCCGCCCGCCAGTATGATGCCCTTACGATTTCCCGCCATGTCCTGATAACTCCGTTAGAATTCCTGATCCGGATGTGCCATCCTTACCAGATAAGTATATTTTAAAAACCGGAACGGCCAAAGATGAAACATAATCAATTCACATTGCTGGGCGAAAAACGCTTCTTGCCCCTGTTCATCACGCAGTTTCTGGGGGCATTTCACGATAATTTGTTCAAAAACGCGCTTGTCGTACTGCTACTCTACGGGATCGGCATGGAAAGGCCGGAAAACCCGGAAGTTTTGGTGACGCTGGCCACAGGACTATTTATCCTGCCCTTCGTGCTGTTTTCCGCGCTGGGTGGGCAGCTGGCGGATAAATTTGATAAGCGCAACGTGATAATGGCCGTCAAGCTGGCGGAAATCGGCATCGCTTTGCTCGGCAGCGCGGCGCTTCTTGCTGGTTCGGTTTCGCTGTCTTTTGTGGCGCTATTTGCGCTCGGCGCACAATCGGCTCTGTTCGGGCCCAGCAAATACTCCATCCTGCCGCAGCATTTGAAAACGGGAGAGCTAATCGCGGGAAACGCGCTTTTGAATACGGGAACGTTCCTTGCGATTTTAACCGGAACCATTGCCGGAATGGTTCTGGTGGCGATGGAAAATGGGATATGGATTGTTTCGGCATTTCTTTTGATTTGCGCCTTTCTTGGTTATGCCGCCTGCCGCCTTATCCCTTCCGCCCTGCCCAAGGCGCAGGCTTTAAAACTCGACCTTAACCCTGTGACCGAAACACTTGCCATTTTGCGCCAGACATTTTCGCAAGGAAACAAAGTGGTTCTGGCCGTATTGGGCGTGGCATGGTTTTACTTTCTGGGCGGCATGTTCATAGCGCAGATGCCCAATTATACGAGCGGCACTCTGCATGCGGACGAGCATATTCTCGCCTTCCTGCTCGTGGTATTTTCCATCGGCATTGCGATGGGAGGGCTTTTAAACAACCGGCTTTTGCGGGGAAAAATCGAGGCGCGGCTGGTGCCGCCTGCCATTTGGGGCATCACGCTTTTTTCCACCGACCTTTATTTTGCGAGCGGTGCAACATCGGCAAACACGGGCGATCCGCTTGCGCTTTCGGTGTTTATAAACGATCCAGCGCATTGGCGGGTGATTATCGATCTTGCCCTGATCTCAGTATGCGGAGGGCTGTTTGTCGTACCGCTCAATACCATCATTCAGCATTTCACGGATAGTAAAATCCGAGCCCGCATCGTGGCGGGCAGCGCGATTATGAACGCGCTTTTCGTCGTGGGATCGTCGGTGTTTTCGATTGCACTTCTGTTGGCAGGGCTGGAAATCCGCGAGCTATTCCTTACCTTTGCCGGTGTGAATGCACTGGTAGGGGTTTATCTTTATAAACGTCTAAATCAATGACATCAGAAATTTGATGCCGTAACCCAGCGTGAGCACGGTCAACAGGCTGGGGCGCCCCAGAGCCAATGAACCAGAGCTGGAATGGGCGGCTATCGAACAGCCGTTTGAGAAAATAAAGGATGGCCGCCATAATGCCGGTTAAAACCATCGCCACGCGTCAAGTGCAATCGGCCTATCCGTTCCCGGCTTGAGCCTAGGCTCTAACCTTGCGGTTAAACTGCGGAATAAGGCTTCCCAGCAGCATGCCGACAATCGCCGTACCCAGACCGGCAAGTTGCGGTGGCACGAGGAGCGGGTTGCCCGCCGCTGTCAGATGCACGTTGAGGTATTCCAGCGAAGACCATGTCATGACACCGAAGGCAATGGACATCAGTGCACCCGCATTGGTCGCCTTTTTCCAGTACACACCGAATGCGAGCGGCACGAAGGCGCCGCAAAGTGTAACAAGATAGGCATTTTCCACCATTTCGAAAATGCTCAAGCCTGCAGAAGTACTGAGATATGCATAGGCCAGAACAAGCAGACCGAAAGAGAAGACACAAAGACGCAGAGTAAGTAGAAGATGCTTATCATCAAGCTTAAAGGTGTCTTTTAAAATGTTCTCGGCCAGAATGGCGGAAGGGGCCAGAAGCGTACCGGAAGCGGTCGACATAATGGCGGAGAGAAGTGCGCCGAAGAACAGGACTTGCACGAATATCGGCACATCGTTCAGGATGAATTCCGGCAGAATTCTCTGATAATCACCGTCAGGCCCCATATGGGTCGCCAGCAAATTGGGGTCAAGCATTGTAGCGCCGTAGGCGATAAAGATCGGCACGAAACAAAATAAGATGTAGAACGTACCGCCAATAACGGTACCGCGCACAGCGGTCTTTTCATCTTTGGCGGACATCACGCGCTGGAATACGTCCTGTTGCGGGATAGAACCAAGCGCCAGCGTTACAAACGCCCCAATGAACCCCATAATGGCTACCGCGTCCATTTCAGGCCAGAAATCAAATTTGTTATTGGCCGAAGCGTGGTTCACCACCTCCATAAAACCGCCATCAAGACGATCGGAAATCAGCCAGGCCACAACCAAAAGACCCGCCAGAATCGTCATCATCTGAATAAAGTCCATGATAGCGACGGAGAACATACCGCCATAAATGGTATAAAGCATGACCACGGCAAGGCCGATAACCATGCCGAGATTAAGAGAAATCGCTTCGTGCGACACGAGGTTTATGGTCAAACCAAGCGCCACAATCTGCGCCGATACCCAGCCCAGATAACTGATGCAAATAGCCAGTGATACCAGCGTTTCCACCGTCTTGCCGTAGCGCTGGCGGAAGAAGTCACCAATGGTCAGGAGCTTCATGCGGTAAAGTCGCGCGGCAAAGAAAACACCGACGAAAACAAGACAAAGACCGGCACCGAACGGATCGGCCACGATGCCGCCCAGCCCCTCTTCCATAAAGGTGGCAGGCATGCCGAGTACAGCCTCGGAACCAAACCATGTCGCGAAGACGGTGGCGATCGTAATATAAATTGGGAGAGAACGCCCGGCGAGAATGTAATCCGTAGAGTTTCTGACGCGCAGCGCGGCATAAAGACCGATACCGACAGAAATGACTATATAAAGAATAACAAAAATGCTAAGCGTGTTCATGTGCAAATACCCCCCCTCATACAAGCTATTACAAGCGAATCAGAGGATTCGCATTGTTATAACTGTACAAACTGGATTGCTTCTTCGCTACAGCTTTCTTCTTCTACGATAACTTTTTGCACCGAACCGAAACCGTTGAAATCGGTACGGGACACTTCGCCGTAGGCGCCGAGTTGCTCGAGTCTGATCCAGTCGCCCACTTTAATGTCGGCGGGAAGCATGAAAGGACCTTTCATCATGTCAACGGAGTCGCAAGTCGGACCGGCAAAACGGAATGCTTTCAACGGACCGTTATAGGAACGCTCTTCGCGGCGGATCAGCTTTGCCGGATAGGGCAGGCCGATAGAACCACCAGCCTCAAACATGCCGCCGTAAGTACCGTCGTTAAGATACAGCAGATCGTCTTTGCGGCCCTCAACGCGCACGACAAGAGATCCGGCGCAAGCGACAAGGCCGCGACCCACTTCGCAAAGAAGCTCAAGATCGTCCAGTTCGTTGGCGCTGATCGCCTGAGCAATCGCTTTTGTATAGGCATTGACAGGGGGAACGGGCTCGGCTGTATCGAGCTCGGCAGGGAAACCGCCCCCAACATCAAGAACTTCAACACTTACACCGCTCTCGGCAATCGCTTTGGCGGCATGGCCCACGGCTTTTGTGTAAACCATCGGATCATCGCATTGCGTACCGACGTGGAAGCTCAGGCCCAGTTTCGTACAGTACGGACGGCACAGACGAAGCAGCTCAGCCGCTTCTGCGGGCTTCGCACCGAATTTGCTGGAAAAGTCTGTGGCCACATCGGAGCCCGGCTTATCCTTGGGAATAGCCATCCGGACAAACAGCTCAAGATCAGGCGCTGCATTGGTTTCGTGCAGAATCTTATCCAGCTCGTCCGCGTAATCCAGAACGAAAGCCCGCACGCCGTGATTGATATAGGCTTCGCGAATCGCTTCTGGCGCCTTAATCGGATGCATAAAATAGATTTTCGCATCTGGGAACAGACGCTTGATCAGTCTGACTTCGCCAATGGAGGCCACGTCGAAACGGCGCACGCCGCCCTTGTACATGGCTTTGAGAAAGATTTCGTCCGGATTGCATTTGACAGCATACAATACGTGGCCTGTGAATGCCTTCGTAAATTCACGTGCTCTTTGCATCAGGCGGCCCGGATTAAGGATCGGCATCGGCACGGCAGGGCTAAGTTCGCGGATATATTCATCCGTAACATCCTGATGAATATGAGCGGCTACGCTACCATATGGCAGAAGCTGATCGTGTGAAAGGGAGAATGTGTGTATGGAGGCCTTTTGGCCGCCTTGATAAAGGTCGTCGGTCATCAACGGTAAACCCCATGCTAAAGGAGGCAGAGCCTCGAGTTAACTACAAGATAAACGTCGTTGCATAACCAACTATCGGGCCATAGGCACGTGCGTATTTTCACTATGCGCTATTATTGTGGAAAATTCAAGTGTTTTTTTCGTGGCACTTCAAATAGTTGTGCGTAACGCTGTGGATTAAAAACGGCCCTCACAGCCACTTTTGGAAAGCTAGAATCACTGCCACTGAGTTTGCCACCACATTTTGAGAATATTTTTTTGAGAAAACAGTTTCAAAAAAAATTTTGGAACCCTTTCTTATATATTTAGGCGTAGGTGAAGGTGGACAACGAATGAAAGGAGAAACCCATGCTTGGTTGGGCCATAACATTTCTGGGTGTCACGTTGATCGCCGCTGTTATCGGATTTGGCGGCGTTGCCGCCGTATCCGTGGAAATCTATGACAAATTAAACGCTCGTATTGTGAAAAGTGTTACGATAAAACCGTCTTATTTCAGGACGGTTTTATCGTTTGGGGAAGAGAAATTCTGATGCACAGGAAAACGATACCTGCACTCCTATTAAGCTGCAGCATAATTAGTTATGCTGTGTCTGCGCATGGCCAGACGACCCCGCCCACAGAGCAACTTGAAATTAAGCCAGCAGAAGAGCAGACAATAGAGCAAAGACTTCCTGCAGATATCATTCATACTCAAAAAGATAAAATTGTTTCACTTGTCGTGGAAAACGATCTTTTCGGCGGTCAGGGAAAGGACGAAAATTACACCAACGGCCTGCGCCTTACCTATTATGATGTAAACGCGGATATGCCGCATACGGCTCACACTCTAAACGATTATATTCCTTTCTTCGATATCAACAAAACAACGGGCGTTTTCTATTCTATAGGACAAAATCTCTATACGCCCTCTAACATTGAGCAAAGCACGCAAGACCCGAACGACAGGCCATGGGCCGCGCACTTATACGGCTCGATGGGGCTGGTGACGATTACCGATAACCGCATGGATGAGATCGAGGCTTCGTTAGGAGTTATCGGCCCCCCCGCGCTGGGCGAACAAACGCAAAAATTTGCTCACAGCCATATTACCCCGGACAGTCCAACTCCGCAGGGCTGGAACAACCAGCTTGATTTCGAACCTGCCCTGTTATTGGGATGGCAACGGCGCTTTCCTCAATATTTCAATACATCGAACGAGGGCTTATCACTGGCTGCTGCACCTTATTATGGCGCGACCGTGGGCAATGTTCACACTTTTGCCGATGTGGGCATCAACTTCCGCCTTACCCCAGAAACCGAAAAATGGCAGGACGCTCCGGTACGTGTGCGGCCCGGCCTGCCCGGCACTGGGTTCTTCGAAATCCCGGTCAAGAAATGGAGTTGGTATCTTTTCGCCGGAGTGGAGGGGCGCGCGGTGGGACGAAACATCTTTCTGGATGGCAACACTTTCAGCGATTCGCACAGCGTGGACAAGAAATATTTCGTGGCCGATGCCAATGCCGGTCTTGCCCTCACCTATGACCAATACCGGATCAGCTATACGCTCGTCCACCGCACCAAAGAATTCAAAGGCCAGGATGACGGCACCACATTCGGCGCTATCAGCTTCGGTTACAGGTTCTAAGCGCAGAGGAACCTTTATTCTTTTTCTTCGTTTGTTAAGTGATTGTAATAAAATAAGAAAGGAAAACTCATGACATGGCAAACCCAACGTATGTGCCGCGACGAAGATGAATACCAAGATCATTCGCAAGCAAACTCATCGTTCCTAAAAGCAAGAGTCCCAAAGCTTTGTCCGAGCCCATGAACAAGGGAACACAAGAGAAAATCGTTCCAGCCCCTCCGGTCTGAGGTTCTGAACAGTTCCAACATTTTGATTGATAAGAATATGAAATGACTGTCTGTCCATAATGCTCTCTTTTATGGACCAACGGATTGGAAACTAAAAAAGTTCCGTAAAAACAGCGCGCTATGTTTTATCGCCGTGCCAGCGGATCTTTGTTGCGTTCGATAATTTTTTGCTCGTAACGCAGCTTCGACATGGGAAAGCGGACGCTCACATATAACTCTCTTTCCAGACCCGTTTTATTGTCCCGCACCAGATGGCGGTTATGTTCGCGAAGGCCCCGCCGCTCGTATTCCACGCTCAGCGGTTCCACATCAAGATGGGCAAGAAGCTGGGTTTCCTCTGTAAAGGTAATCACGTCATAGGCCGTATCGCGCGATTTCCCGTCGCCCGAGGCCAAAATATCGCGCATCAACCCATCCAGAAGCCAGCGATAAGTTTCCTCATCGCCGAAATTCTTATCTTCCTTCGCCAGATCCGCCAGAGTGATCATCACCCCCAGATTGGCGAGATGGTTATGCGCCAACCCACGAAAACGTCCGTATAATTCTTCCCGCTCCCCGGCCTCTTGCGCATTCCTTGCCTGATCGGCCAGAGCAAGAAGCGCCTTCTCTGTGTCCTCCGCCAGCGGGTCATACCATGTGCTTTGCATGTAACGCAGGCGGAACTCGCCGAAATCGAATTTTGGCGGTCGTTCGTTCAGAGCGCGGCGCGCCATATAGCGGTATTTGGGATCGGCAAGATAGGTGCGGGAAAAATCGAAATAGTTAAAACGCTCGACCGCCGTCGAAGGCCGACCGTCGATAAGCTTCTGGGCCGTCGCTGGAGCAGCGTTCCACAAAACAAGCGCAAGGACGAGAAGAAAAATCCGCATAAATATCATTCTAGCATGAAAATGAAACGGCAAAGAAAAAAGGCCGGAGATTTTCCGGCCTTTCTTTATTTCATTCTGCGGTTAAAGCCTTAAGCAATAACTTTGGAGACGACGCCTGCGCCGACGGTTCTGCCGCCTTCGCG
>CAYXSX010000009.1:0-63730 GCA_964467925.1 uncultured Pseudobdellovibrionaceae bacterium
TACAGGGCGCCGCCTCGTTCCAGCATGTCGCCACTCCAACCAGTGGGCGGGCAATATCCGCGTCGGTCAGCCCCATAGCGCGAAGCATCGCACGGCGCGGCGCGGCGTCTGGCCCTTCTGTTACGTGACGGCTGACCAGTTTTGATTTATCCCATTTCACAGCCCCGTTGACCGGCGGGTGCGCCCGTTTTTCATTGAATATTGTCATGGAATTACGCTTACAGACTATCGCCGGGAAACTCAAGCCCCAGCACCGGGACTAAATAGATTTTCTGGATTAACCCTCTTTTAATTACTTCACGATAAAATCTTTATGAGTTTTATGTTTAATGGAAAAACAACGGGGAGATTAATTATGAGCGCGCCGACAACAACGCCGTATCTTGTTCAATACACGGTGGATCCAACTGGCCAAATGGGCAGCGTACGCCATTTAGGCGTGCCGGGCACTGACGGCATGGACGACCTTTCCGCAGCATTTCGAACAAATCATCGTCGTCTGCAAGATGCTATATATTCAGGGGTTACAGACACAGCAGATGACGCCAGGGCACTTGCCGCCAAATACGGGCAAAATATCACAGCGACAGTTACCGTCGGCATCACCTATGATCCGGAAAATCCAGCGAGACTTTATGATATGTATCATGTCCCGATGGTAACTTACATGGATCCAGACGGTAACAAAATTGATGTCGACAATGGCCCGGACTTTAATTCCCCCGCCCAAGCACACAGAGACGATCATTTTTTTGCGGCGTTATCAGGAAAACCAACCGATGATCCCCTTACTGCGTCTCCTATCAAACACGATTTTATAGGAGGGCACGACACTCTCACCTCTGCTCATGGGAATGCTGTCAATCATACGGGAGAAACACCACTTGATGTAATTTCATCTCTTCAGCAAACCGCAGAAGAAGTTAGAAATATGGATTTTGACTCTCTGCCCAAGCCATCATAATCTCACGCTATTATCACCCAGCGTAATCTCGTTAAACGCCTTGCGGAATTCTGGGCCGTTGGCCACATAAGGAACAGCGATAAAGCGGTTGCCCGTACCCATGATAATCACGTTGGAATAGCCGAAAATATAACCGGGCAGCATCCGCTCGAGCTCCAGACTTTCTATTTTATCAAAATGCAGGTTGACCACATCGACTTGCAGCACGCCGTAACGCGCCAAAACCCGCTTATTCGTAAGCACGAGCAGGAGCAAGTGCCGTTTGGTAATTTCATAAGCCAATATCAACAAACCGAAGACGCCGAGCAAAACGCCAAGCTGCCAGACAAAAACCGCTAGAATAAAGCCAAAAATAAGCACGACCGCGCCTTTCCACAAAATTGCATCATGGATGCGGGCGGTGTGCAAAACCTGCTCGCCCTCTACCAGCATATCGGAAATGGCTAAATCTGTGTCCTGCCGTTTGAACATAGTGCCTTCGCTTTCTGGATCGCCTTGCGGAAGGCAACCGGGTTTTCTATGGGCGGCAGGATAACCTCCCCCACGCCCATACCGCGAATCGCCAGCCGACCGTAGCCAAGCAAGCGCCCCAATATCGTCTGTAACACGTTCACGCCCTCGATACGATCAATGCTGATTTCCCCGATATGGCGGGCGATAAGGCCCCGCTTGTATATCAGGCGGGAATCGGTAATCGCGATCTCGGTCGTCGCCTTGATAATCATCATATTGGCAAACTGGTAAAGTCCGAAAACAAATATGATAAAGGCAAAAATACGAAGCCCCGGATGAAGATAACGGATGCCGTCCAGCCAGCCGACGCCGCGCGGTAAATCTCCCATCTTTACAGACATATAGACGCTTCCGGCGATAAAAAGGATTGCCGCCAGAGAAGACCAGACAATCGCCATAACCGCCACAACGGTGTGCATCCAGTGAAATTCACCCATATGAATCAACTCTTCATCAGGGCCCAAAGACTGTTGCACGTATAACATTAATATTCGCCTCTAAACCGTTTAATCACCGAATGAAATTCCCAGTGCGCGCGCGGTATGCACCAACGTGCCCTCCAAAGGAACAGTGTAGCATTCCTTCACCACATCCTCCAGCGCCACGTCTGTCACCTCCCAGTTCTGCATGACAACCACGCGACCGAACTTACCTTCTTTGATCAGGTCTACAGCCCGCACGCCAAAGGCCGAAGCCAACAAACGGTCGTTATAGGTCGGCTGTCCGCCGCGCTGCACATGACCAAGCACGGTCACACGGGTTTCCGAGCCCGTCGCCTTGGCGATGCGCGGACCCAGATATTCGCCGATCCCGCCGTAACGCTTCTCCCCGCCGTGATAAACCATCTGGTGTTTTTCACCTTCCAGAGTTTTCACGGCCTCGGACACGATGACAAGCGCGAAATTGCGGCCCGCCGCCTTTACCGTATTGATTTTTTCGGCAATCTTTTCAATGGAATAAGATATCTCCGGGATCAAAATCACATCGGCCCCGCCCGCAATACCCGCATTTAGCGCAATGTGGCCCGCATCGCGGCCCATAACCTCAAGGATCATCACCCGGTCATGGCTTGCCGCTGTGGGCTGAAGACGGTCCAGCGCCTCGGTGGCCACAGCCACAGCCGTATCGAACCCCACGCTCATCTCCGTCAAACCCACGTCATTATCAATGGTTTTGGGAACACCGACGAAATTGATCCCGCCTTTAGTGGTCAGGCGGTTAAGAATATCGAAACTGCCGTCCCCGCCGATCCCTATTAACGCATCGAGCCCTAGCGTTTTGAAATGCGCAACCACCTCGTCCGACCGGTCGACAATTTTTCCGTCATCCATTTTGTAGCGAAAGGGGTTGCGCGAGTTTGTCGTGCCCAGGATTGTCCCGCCCAGCCGCATGATATACCCCTCGAAATCCTTGGGATGCAGGGTTTTCACCCTTGGCGGACTATCCAGAAGACCGGCGGTGCCATTTTGAATACCAATCGTTTCGTATCCTAAATTATGGGCCCTGTGAACGACCGCTCTTATGACAGCATTAAGCCCTGCGCAATCTCCTCCACTCGTAAGGATTCCAATTTTTTTGCTCATTATTCTCACACTTTGATTTAACAATAGTCTTTGTGTTAAGATAAAGGATAAGCTCAAAATCACCAAACGCTTTTGCGGGCGTATTTTGTTTTTGCGCTTTTTTTGTTTTTGTATTATCAAACAGCGGTCTATGTGATATCTTTAAGGTTGAGTTTAACCGGAATGTATGATTTTTCCAACATGGAAGACGAAGAAGAGCTGCGCGCCAAACTGGCCGAGTATAGATACGAGCATGAATTGCTGGATGAGACCATCGATCGCCTGATGAGCAGTGATGGGCCTGTGAATCTATTACATATGCAGCAGCTCAAGAAAAAGAAATTATGGTTTAAGGACATGATTCAAAAACTGGAAAGCCTGCTCATCGACGACATCATCGCTTAACCTTTAAACTTCCCGCGTAACAAACACTTGCCTCTTACCCCCTCTTTTACTATAAACACGCCATGACTCATTCCGACAAAGACCCGGTTATCGGTATCATTATGGGATCACAATCCGACTGGGAAACCATGAAACATGGTCATGACATCCTGCATGATCTCGGCATCCCTCACGAATGCAAAATCGTATCGGCGCACCGCACACCTGAGCGCCTCGTTGAATACGCCAAAGGCGCAAAGGGCCGCGGCCTGAAAGTGATTATAGCCGGTGCAGGCGGCGCGGCGCATCTTCCCGGTATGGCGGCCTCCATGACGCCCCTTCCCGTGCTGGGCGTTCCGGTGGAAAGCAAGGCACTTAAGGGTATGGACAGCCTCCTTTCTATCGTGCAAATGCCCGGCGGCATCCCTGTCGGCACGCTGGCCATCGGTCACGCGGGCGCAAAAAATGCTGCGCTTTTGGCCGCATCAATTATTGCGCTTCAGGATAAAGAGGTAGCGGCAAAGCTTGATAATTTCCGCCAGTCACAGACTGACAGCGTGGCAAAAGAGCCAAAAGATTAATTCCGCTCTTCCGCAATAAACGCGCAAGAGATGCGTTGAGATTTTTTGCTGCGGTTTTATTTAAGACTATGCCGCGCTAAAACCGGCACCATTTTTTAAAAGGGCTTGGCCCGCCACGGTAAAAAAAATATGAGTGAAACCACAAAAACCCTCGGAATTCTAGGCGGCGGCCAGCTGGGACGTATGAGCGCACAAGCGGCGCACAAGCTAGGCATTAGGACTGTGATCTTTACGCCCGAAGAAGCCAGCCCCGCCTCACAGGTGGCCGATGAAACGATTATCGCCTCTTATGATAATACAGAAGCGCTGGAGCGTTTTGCAACCTGCGTCGACGTGATTTCGTATGAATTTGAGAATATCCCGGTAGAAACCGTGAGACACCTGAAACGGTTCAAACCTGTTTATCCTGATGAGAGCCTTCTCGCCGTCACGCAAGACCGGATTGCGGAGAAATCCTTCCTTAATTCCATAAGCATTCCGACCTCTAGATGGGCACCTGTGAACGCACCGAAAGACATCTCAAGCGCCTTAAAGACCTTCGGCGCACCTTCTATGATTTTAAAAACGGTACGTTTCGGATACGATGGGAAAGGCCAACTGAAGCACGGTTTAGAAAAAAGCATAAATAATTCATGGGAATCGCTGGGTGGTGTCCCCCTCATCGCGGAGGAGATCATCGACTTCGCTTTTGAAATTTCGGTCATCGTTGCCCGCGATTACACGGGAAACACGGTCGCCTACCCCCCTGTGCTTAACGAACATGAAAATCATATATTGTCCAAGACCACTGCTCCGGCCCCTATCACCAAAGACATGGCAAAAGAGGCGCAAGAACTGGCCGTGCGCCTTGCCGAAAAAGTGAACCTGCGCGGTGTTCTCGCGCTGGAGCTTTTTGTGACCCGCGATGGAAAATTGCTGGCCAATGAAATCGCGCCGCGCACCCATAATTCGGGTCACTGGAGCATTGACGCCTGCACTGTGTCGCAATTCGAAAATCACGTGCGTGCCGTTTGCGGCCTGCTCGTTCTTGACCCCGGCCAGCATCACGAAGCTGTGATGATCAATTTAATCGGCGAAGATGTGAAACGCGCCGAAGAGTTCAAAACGCAAAAAAATGCTTGCGTTCATCTCTACGGCAAGCATGATACAAAGCCGGGCCGTAAGATGGGCCATGTGACAATTTTAGGTGACGAAATTGGGAACCCCATATAACCCCATATAAGGAATAGGAAAATGAGCAAGGCAGCCTTAAAACAGGAAAGAGCAATGACAAACAAAAACAGCAAAACCAGAACAGAAACCGATTCCATCGGCGCGATCGAAGTTCCTTTCGATGCCTATTGGGGCGCGCAAACCCAGCGCAGTCTGGAGAATTTTGATATCGGCACGGAAAAAATGCCCGAGCCGCTTATCAAAGCACTCGGCGTACAGAAAAAGGCTTGTGCCCTGGTCAATATGGATATGGGCATCCTCGACAAAAACATCGGCGAAGCGATCATCAAGGCCGCTGACGAGGTCATAGACGGCACGCTGGCCGATCAGTTCCCCCTCGCCGTCTGGCAAACCGGATCAGGCACTCAAACCAATATGAATGCTAACGAAGTCATCGCGGGCCGTGCCAATGAAATGCTGGCCGGAACGCGTGGCGGCAAAACCCCGGTTCACCCCAACGACATGGTGAACATGAGCCAGAGCTCCAATGACACCTTCCCGACCGTCATGCATATCGCCGCAGTGCAGGAGGTTCACGCGCGCCTGATCCCCTCTCTGGAAAAGCTGCATAACGCCCTAGAGCGCAAGACACAAGAGTTTTCAAGCCTTGTAAAGAACGGGCGGACGCATATGCAGGACGCAACCCCCCTGACACTGGGTCAGGAATTCTCCGGCTACGCCAAGCAGATCGAATACGGCATCGCCCGCGTGCGTGACACGCTGCCGCGTCTCTCTCAACTGGCTCAAGGCGGCACCGCGGTGGGTACTGGCATCAATTCCCGCGCCGGTTTTGCAGAAAATGTTGCAACAAAAGTCTCCGAAATCACCGGATTGCCTTTCGTTACGGCGGAGAACAAATTTGAAGCACTAGCGGCGCATGATGCGCTGATCGAGCATTCCGGCGCGCTGAATACGATTGCAGCTTCGCTTATGAAAATCGCAAACGACATTCGTCTTTTAGGCTCCGGCCCGCGCGGCGGCATCGGCGAGATCATCTTACCCGCAAATGAACCCGGTTCATCGATCATGCCGGGCAAGGTGAACCCGACCCAATGTGAAGCGCTCACAATGGTCTGTACGCAAGTCATGGGCAACCATATGGCGATCACCGTGGCCGGATCGAACGGTCATTTTGAACTCAACGTGTTCAAGCCTGTAATGATTTACAACGTGCTTCAATCCATCCGCCTGATCGCGGATGCGGCGCGCAGCTTTACCGACCATTGCGTGGACGGTATCGAGGCCAACCACGCACGTATTAAGGAACTCATGGAAAACTCCCTGATGCTGGTCACAGCGCTCAACCCTCATATCGGCTATGATAATGCAGCGAAAATCGCCAAAAAGGCCCATGCTGACTGCACAACCCTGAAGGAAGCGGCGCTTGAGCTTAAACTGCTCACCGCCGAACAGTTCGATGAATGGGTTAACCCGCTGGATATGATCAACCCGAAGGACTAAATTTTTCATGTCATTGCGAGCGCAGCGAAGCAATCTAGAAATCTATCATGAGGCCTTGGATTGCTTCGTTGCTAGCGCTCCTCGCAATGACGAGTGAAACCATGAAAAAACGCTCCGTCACTATCGCAGGCCATGCTACCAGCATTACGCTGGAGGCTGAATTTTGGGATGTCTTGAAAAATATCGCGCAAAAACGCGGACTTTCCCTCAACGCCCTGATCACGGAAATCGACGAGACGCGCGCGCAAACCAACCCGGACGGCAATCTTTCCAGCGCCATCCGGGTTTATATCCTGCAGGAATTACTGAAGAATTCCCTTTAATACGTCTTTGAGCGCGTCTTCGGGCTTGGGAGCCTGTTGTGCGGGCTGCGCTGGTGGATCTGCAGAAGTTTCAGCAGCGGGGGGTTCACTTTCAGACCCTGCCGCCGGAGCCACATTGTCATTCGCGGGCTCTGGCGTTACGACCGGAGCTTGTGGAGTTTGTGCAGGAGGAGGCACCCCCAAAGCGCCGCCGATCACGCCCCCTAAAGGCCCGCCAAGTTTATCGCCAAGCTTGTCGTTTATAACTTTCTCCAGTTTACGGCTGAGCTTCTGGCTCAGATAATCCTGAAGCGGTCCCTGCCCGAATGTCCGGGCGGGATCGTCTAACGGCCCCTCGAATTTAAAGGTAAAGGGCGGAATATACTCCCCTTCCGGCTGCTGCTTCAAGGTCACATCATGTTTGGTTTTCAGGTTCCAGGGAGGCAGGTTGACAGAACCTGTGGTGGCCATATGTGCCTGCGGCCCCGTCATATCCAGCTTGGAGATATTGATTACGCCCTCTGAAATGGCAAACTCACCGTCCATGGCATCGAACTGCGTCGAACCGCCGCTCGCGGTGCTGTCCCAGATACCGGCAAGTGTATCGCCGGGTTTACTGCTGATCGAAAGCGCCTGGGCGAATTTGGCAAGGTCGAACCCTTCCAGTATGATATTTGCACCGCTCAGCGCCCCTTTGCCGCTTAAATCGTAAATAAGCGCGGCTTGCGATACGCCGAAGGTTTTAATCTCCACATCGAACGCCCCCTTGCCACGCGCGGTCAAAAGTCCGGTCGCCTTGGTCAAAGTGCTGAGCTGCGCCAGATCGATATCGCGAAGCTGTGCCTGCCCGTCTATCTGTACGGGAAGACGCGGGTTTTTATCGGCCTTTACATTCCCGTTCAAAGTCATCGTGCCGCCAAAAAGCCCTGCACTCATGTCTTTAACAGACAGCGCCCCGCTTTGCAGGGAAATAGCGGCCTGCGGCTTTGTCAGGATAATTCTGTCATGCTTGAAGGAATTAGCCGCCACCTGTAGATCGAGATTGGCACTTTGCATCCAACCCCAATCAAGCGCCTCGCGCGACCAGCGCACGGCTCCCTCCTCCCGGCCCGTATTGCCCGTGGAAGAGCGGATACGCTGTGTTTGCGCTGCTTCTGCATTATCGGACAGGACAACATCACCAAAACGCAGCGTCCCGGTCAGGGCAGGGACGCTCTGCGCCGTATTGACATCCAACGCGCCTTCCATCGCGATGCCAGCAATATCGGCCTTCAGATCGGTGATTTTATAAAGTGCCGCCTCTTTCTGCACCTTGGCATAAGCATCCAGCGGTTTGGAAAGTATTTTCACGCGCTGCGCTTCAGGATTTAAAAGCTGGATAAACTGCGAAAGGTTGGGATGCTTGACCTGCAGCGTCATATCGTTAAACGCCATATCGCCCGTAAGATTGCTCAAACTGCCCTGCGCGATCAAATCGCCACCCAGCGCCTTTACATTTGCTTTTAGTGCCGCTTTTTGCGCATCGCCATTCAAAGAGGCCCGCACTTGCGCCTCTTTTTCAGATTTGGAAAATTCCGGCAAATCGATTTTCATTTCTTTCGCAAAAGCGTTCGCATCCTTCGTATCCGCACTCAAGCTGGCGTCTATCCCCGTAAGCTGTTTCAGGCTTTTAACTGAAAGATTAAGTGTGCCCTGCGCTCCCCCCAAATCCTCAACCATAACCTGCATCGTGGAAAGCGCATCACCGCTCATAACAGCCCGCGCCCGCGCGCCGCGTATATCATGCGACATCGCACGCAAATTGCCGATATTCACATCCAAATCAATATCATAAGGCAAGTTAATCTCGGGCAGTGCGAACGGCTTCTTCGTACCTTCCGCCGTGTTTTGCGGTGCTTTAGGAGCAAGTGCCTTTTGAACCGCATCATAATTGAGCTTGTCGATATTCAGCGCCGCCTGAAGCAACGCAGGCCCCGCCGACGTTTCCTCGCGGAAACTGCCCGTCAGGGAAACTGTCATATCGTCCAGTTTGACATTCGCGCTTTTCAAAGTGGCCAGCGCGGGTTTTATTTCTGCGTTCAGATCGGCGCTACCCTTCGACCAAAGCCCTGCCAGAGCCTCGTTTTCAAAACCGAAAACCTGCAGGGTAAAGGGAAGGTTCTTCGCCTCGCCTTGCGCCCGCACACCCAGAACGGGCTCGGAATAAACCACGCCACCTTTTTGAGAATTGCTGACATCCATGAATTCCAGCTTGCCGGACAGGTTGAGCGTTCCACCGCCGGGAATTTCTTCTGCCCCTGCCTTAAAGCTGATTTTCGGGCCGGCCTTCTCCGCCGAAATACTGGCGGCCTTATACATTTCCCCGCGGTAAACAACAGCGGGCAATTCCATCGCCAACGTCGCGTTCACGTCTGCGGGCATAACTACGCTATCGGGTATAAAACCGCCCTCTTCATTTTTCGCTGCGGGCGGCGGAAGGCGTGAAAGCACGGTATCAAGATTAAACATGTCGGCGGAACGCAAGCTGGTTTCCGCCGTTTTTTCCTTGGTATCGTAGAGGAAGCCCCCGGAAAGAGGTTGGCCTGCGACATCGATCGTCATATTCTTGATCTGCGCGCGCTCGCGGGCATAGGTCAAAAGCCCCTTGATCGAAACGGGCAGCCTGGCCGTATTTTGCGCCCCCGCCGCTATAAACCTTGTTGCATCGGCCATAACAAGCGCGGTTTCGCCTTGAAGTTCGAACGGAGCCTGCAGACCCACAACGCCCGCATAACTTAAATTCGCCTGCGCCTTGAGCGCGGTAATTTCCGCATTCACCGGCAAACTGCCCGCATCATCGGTTAAACGGCCCGTCGTAATATTCAGAGCGATTTCTTGCCCGAAACCTTCCAGATTACCCTTGAGCTTGAACGGCCCCTTAAGGGTATCGGCGGCGACCTCCATATTGACGTTCTGGATACTTATCGGTTCTTCTGCTCCTTGCGGCAAAAACGTCAAAACCCCCTGGGTAATTGTTACCTGCTCAAGCGATACTGACTGGCTTAAACCCTCACCCTCCGGCTCCTGAGCTCCCGCCTGCCTGTTTTGCAACTGCGGCGTCATCCAGTTGGGCGCTCCGCCTTCGGCAAACGTCATATATATGTCCGGCTTGATCAATTCGACGGATTGTACGATCACGTGCTTTTTAAGAAGCGGCCAAAGCTCCACATGAATGTCGGCCCGCTCTAACGTTAGCAAAGTTTTCCCTCGCTCGCTTCCGGCAAAGGCGGGGTTGCGCAAGATCAGCTTCTCCGTCATCAGGCGCGGAGCGGGGATAAGGGCAATGTCTACATCCCCTTCTATATCCACCTCATAGCCCGTTGCTTTTTGAACGCCGCTTTCAATCTCCCCCTTAAGCACGTTCCAGTCCATAAAACCGGGCGCGACGACCACGACAGCCACCAGCAGGATAACAACCGCAAGAAAAATGGAAATAATGCGCACCATGGGAAAAAGCCTTTTTGAAAAATCCTTGGTTATGGTCCTTTGTTATATCAAAGATTCAAACCAAAGCTAAGGGCTATTGTAAAGGCTATGACGCCATATACTGCCCGCCATTGGCCGTCATGGTCGCGCCCGTGATAAACGCGCCGTGTTCGGAGGCCAGAAATGCGACCAAAGCCGCGATTTCCTGCGGCTTACCCATACGCCCGACGGGAATTTGCTTTATGATGCTGTCCAGAACCTCGGGGCGGATAGCCGCCGTCATGTCGGTTTCGATATAACCCGGGCATATCGCGTTGACCGTAATGCCCTTGGCGGCGGACTCGGCAGCCAGCGCCTTGGTGAACCCCAGAATGCCCGCCTTGGCCGCGGAATAATTGGTCTGGCCGAACTGGCCCTTTTGTCCGTTGATGGAGCTGATATTGATGATACGACCGAAATTGCGCTCGCGCATGCCGGTAATCACCGCCCGGCACATATTGAAACACGAGCTTAAATTCGTCTCGATCACTTCGTGCCAGCTTTTGGGATCCATTTTGTGCAACATGCCGTCGCGTGTAATGCCCGCGTTATTCACCAACACGGCGATGGGGCCGATCTGTTTTTCAATTTCGGCCTCCGCCTGCGCGCAGGCTTCATAATCCGCCACATCGAATTTCACCGCGATGCCGTTTTCACCGGCCTCGTCGCGAAACGCCTGCGCCGCTTCCTCGTTACCGTGATAAACGGCGGCAACCTTGTACCCGTCCGCGATCAGGGCGCGGGAAATTTCCAGCCCGATCCCCCGCGTCCCGCCCGTAACGATTGCCGCTTTTTTGGTCATGCCGCATGTCTTTCCAGTAACTCAGCCAGACGGGGGCTTATTTCTGGTGTCATTCGACGAACAATTTCCCTTTGGGTGGCTTCGAGCACGCTTTCAAACTGCGTTGCATCCTTAACTTCACCTCTCACAAGAAGCCCTAATAAATAATCCTGAAAACGTCTAAGTTGCGTTTCCCGCAATTCTTTCGGGCGTGTTTCCAGACTAAAATCATCAGGCCCAATAGAGGCGCAAGCCTTATCGAATGCCTCTTTTGAAGCAACACAGCTCTGACCGAACCGCACACCGTCTACTGACATAACTACTCTTTCTCTCATTTTTACTCTCCTTTGTTACGCAACTTTTTTCCATGTGGCCGTATCATCACGCTCCACACACATGGCAATGCCCATACCGCCGCCGATACAAAGCGTTGCCAATCCCTTTTGCACATCGCGGCGCGCCATTTCGTGCAGCAATGTCGTCATCACCCGCGTGCCCGAAGCGCCGATAGGGTGACCGAGCGCAATCGCGCCGCCATTAACATTCGTAATTTCCGGATCAAAGCCGGTTTCCTTGAGCACGCACAGCGCCTGCGCCGCGAAGGCTTCGTTCGCCTCCACCAGATGCAAATCCTTGACGCCCCAGCCTGCCTTCTCAAGCGCCTTGGCGCTTGCCGGAATGGGGCCAGTTCCCATGACGGAAGGATCAACACCCGCCGTAGCCCATGAGGTAATTTTCGCCAGCGGCGCTATGCCGCGCTTTTCCGCTTCGCTGGCGCGCATTAAAATGGTTACTGCCGCGCCATCATTGATACCTGAGGCGTTAGCGGCTGTTACACTACCATCCTTTTTGAAGGCCGGACGCAAACCGCCGAGACCTTCCGCCGTTACACCCGCGCGCGGGAATTCATCCTTATCCACCACCGTATCGCCCTTGCGGCCCTTGACCGTGAAGGGAATAATCTCCGCCCCGAAACGGCCCGCGACAATCGCGGCCTCGGCTTTATTCTGTGACTGCGCAGCAAACTCGTCTTGTGCGGCGCGCGTAATCTGATATTTCTCGGCGATATTTTCTGCCGTAATGCCCATGTGGTAATCGTTGAAAATATCCCAAAGCCCGTCGGTGATCATGGTGTCGCCGAGCGTAGCATTACCGAATTTCACTCCTTCGCGCATATGCACGAAATGCGGCGCGCGGCTCATGGATTCCTGGCCGCCCGCGACAACGATATTCGCATCACCATTCTGGATCGCCTGCATCCCCAGTGCGATCGTCCGCAGGCCGGAACCGCAAACCTGATTAACGGTCATCGCAGTTTTGCTTTCCGGTATACCCGCAGCAATCAGCGCCTGACGCGCCGGGTTCTGGCCTACGCCCGCCGTTAAAACCTGCCCCATAATTACGTCATCGACATCTTCCGCTTTTACGCCAGCATCTTCGAGCGCCGCCTTGATCGCCGCCGCACCCAGCTCATGCGCCGGTATGCTGCTCAAGCACCCGCCCAGATTTCCGATGGCGGTGCGCTTGGCGCTGACGATTACGATGGGATCATGATTACTCATAAGAATTCTCCTTGAACGGAATAAAACTTGGTCTTTGGGATGTAGCGTTTTTCAGAAGGAAAATCAACACGCCATCGCAATAAATTGGCGATTAATGCTGCGCCTTGATCCAGTTAGCAATCGGTTGCCAGACATTGGTAATGCTTTTGCTGCCCGCCATCATGCCAATATGCCCGCATTCCGGATCGTGGTGTAGCGCATGAGGAAGCGCATTATAGAGTGTATAAGCGGATTCAAACTCTACCAGCTTGTCCCGGCGCGATGAAACAACGAGCGAGGGAATATCAATATTTTTCGGCGTAACGGGTTTCCCGTCCAGCATCCATTGCCCCGCCGCAGGCTTATTAGCAAGTGCCCAACCCGACATAAAACCCTCCGCTACGCCCTCGGGCAGGTCGAGCCCGTCATTCAGCCAGTCTTCTGTCGCGACAAACAGCGCCTCCTTGTGCGCATCATCCAGAGTGGCAAAGCGTGCGAATTTATGAACCATCAGCGCAGGGTCCAGCCCCGCAAAGAGCGCCTGAATATGCGCGGCGGGTAATACATGCTTACGCGCCATCATGGAAAATGCTGCGCCCGCCCCAGCCGCGATATGCGCGCGAAGCCTGCCCTGCCCCGCCTGAAAATCCCACGGCGTGGCAAGGGCGATAAAACCTTTTACGCCATCCTGCCGTTGCGAAAGTGCACCGGCCAGCAATGTGCCGCCCATACAATACCCCAGAGCGCTGATCTTCTGTTCCTCACGCTCCGCAATACCGTGAAGAGCGGGAAGTAATGCGTTCATAATCACGCTTTCAATGGAGGAAAGGGCATCTTGTTCAGCCACATTTCCCCAGTCCAGAAGATAAGCGTTGATCCCCTGCCCCGCCAGCCAGCGCACGAAGGAGCGCTCGCGCGTCAGATCCATGATTTTCGATTTATTTACCAGCGAGGGAACGAGCAAAACCGCAGGCGCATGTTTGGCATTTTGCTTCGTTTTTACATAACGTACAGCAACGCCGCATTTCTCCCACACAACGGGTAAAGGCTCCAGATCACATACATAAGAATGGTTTTGATATTTCCTCAAGCCTGCGAACATATCCTCCAGTTCGGCCCGGTAGCTTTGTGCGCTTTTATACGGGCGGAAATCCAGCCACGGCATCGCGGCAAGGCCAAGCTGATATGGTAATGGTTGAGGCAGGCAGCGCATAAGACTCGTCCTTTAAAAACACGAAGAAGAGTAAAGCATTTGCTGCAAAAAATCCACGAAAATACTTTTCGCGCTTGCAACATGTATGCAATAATAGTATGAACCCTATGCAGCATAAAAAAGAAAGGATCATGAAAATGACCAAAGCGAGACAAGGGCAAAACGCGCCTACTGTAATCAAAAAATATGCGAACCGGCGTCTATATGATACGGGACGCTCCAGCTATGTCACGCTGGATGATCTGTGTGAAATGGTCAAGGAAGGCCATGACTTTGTTGTGTACGATGCAAAAAGCGGCGCGGACATTACCCGCTCCGTCCTGACCCAGATAATTGTCGAACAGGAAGCAAAGGGAGGCCAAAACCTTCTTCCCACCAGTTTCCTTCGCAACCTGATCAGTTTTTATGGCGAAGCACTCCAGCCTCTCGTTCCCGGTTATCTGGAACAGAGCATGGATTTCTTCATCAAGAACCAGGAACAAATGAGCGAGCACATCAATAAATCGCTCGAGGGCATGCGCGGCGTCGAAAAGATTTTTGCAGTCCCCGGTGCCAGCCAGAGCATTCCCGGCAACCTGGAAGAGCTGAGCCGCCAAAACATGGAAATGTTTGAACGCACCATGAAGATGTTCAACCCCTTTGGCGGGATGAACCCTTATGCCTCAAGCGAAGAAAAAAAATCCGGAGAGAAATAACCGCAAAATAGCAGTTGCAGTGGAAGACGGGCCGTTACGACACGGCCCGTTTTTTATTGTGATCTGGCGGTATTTTTGAAAGCGTCCGGGGTCGCGGTCTGGGTCTTGAACACCGGGGTGCGGTGCACATGGTTCTCTGGCAACCACAAACGGTCCATACTAGGCATGCCATAGAAGTAGCCTTGAATATGCTGAACCCCGTCATTGCTGAGCCATGCGGCCTCCTCTGCCGTTTCTGCGCCCTCGCCCACCGTCTCAACATCCACGCCATCGGCCAGCATCTGAAGCGCCTTGATAAATACCTGATTTTTGCCCTCGCTCATACCGCGCACGAAGGCCTTATCGATTTTGATAATATCTATATCCAGATCAAGGATCTGGTTAAAGCCAGTATAGCCCGTACCGAAATCGTCTAGCGCCACCCGGCAACCAAGGTCTTTGAGTGTTTTTACAAAAGTACTTGTTTGCTTCATATCCATCATCGCCACGCTTTCGGTAATTTCCACCACCATGCGCTTTGCAGCATGTGGACGGTCGCGTAAGGCCAGAACCGCACTACGCAGCCAGTCCTTATCCAGCAAGGACCATTTAGAAACATTGACCGAGAGTTTAGCATCAGGGAAGCGGGTCAGTTCATCCACGGCAAGACGAAGCGCGCATTGATCGAGAAGGCGCACCATACCCAAAGATTCCACGGCAGGAACAAAATGCGCCGCATTAACCATGGACCCGTCACGGGCAATCATCCGAATCAGGCATTCATGAAAAGACGCCTTTTGTGATTTGGAATTCATGATCGGCTGATAAGCCAATTGAATGCGGTTTTCATTCAAGGCCTGCAAAAATTCTTCGCCCGAGTGCAGCAATTTTTGTGCGTCATTGCCATAGCCATGCTTATCGTCATAGGCTACAAAACAGCCACGACCGCGCTCCTTCGCATGACGCAGCGCAAATTCCGCACGTGCAATAACATCGGAAATGTCAACCAGAGAACCTTCAACACACGCTCCGCCGACCGACAACCCTGCACGCACAGGACCAGCTTTCGTAATAAGAGGCATGCTGCGGAATGCTGCAATAATTTGCCCTGCTACAACGGACATATCATGGCGAGCACCCTGCTCCATAAACAATCCGAAAACGTCGCCGTTAATGCGGGCCACACGGGCGCGGCCTGCGAACATATCTTGAAGCCGTGCACAAATTTCTTCTAAAACTTCGTCGGTTCCGCTCATGCCAAACGCATCATTAAACAAGGAAACGTGATCTACCCCAATGGCCAAAAAATAGCCACCACCGTATATTTTCCCCTCATTACGTTGCTGAATATATTGCAGGTAATGCACCATGTCTTGGCGGCTGTAAGGCGCAGCATTTTTTGAAAATTCTTGAATTTCTAGGTTTGTAGCCATCTCAACATTGCATGTGATGTCTTGCGGCGCATCAAAACTTAAAACGCCCTTCCAAGCACCCCCTTTCTTGGCTTTGCTGCACTCGAGGACCTCTTTCACCTCCACGTGATGGCCGCTTCCAAGGCGTAATCGATAGGAAAGTTCCACGCGCCCATTTTCTTGCGTGTAAGTATGCAGTGCCCGCAAATAAGCCGGCAGGTCTTGCGGGTTAATTAACTTGCTTAAATCTTTGCGGGATTTGGGCAAACGGCTTAACGGCAATTCGAGCGCCTTTTCCGCCCCTTCTGTCCATTTCAATGCGTCGCTGTCTTTATCCCAGCTATATGAAACTCTATGATCTGTCACGTTGTTTGACATGGTACTCCCCTTTTTGACGGGCTCTTTTCCTCTTGCGGCCCTGTGGTATCTCCAGAATACCCATCAAAAGGTTACCGAAACCTTTACAATTTGAATAAAATTCAAATTAATTTTTATCTATCTATAACCTATTGATTATAAAGATTTATGATTTGGAATTAGAGAGCGTTTTGATAAGGCGGTCACGCGCTTCCATCACCAGAGGCATCTGCTCCATCGGGGATTCCTGCGCCAGAACACTGAAAGTGTCGTCTTTGCTGAAGAAAAGCAGAGAAGCCGTAGAGTCTACACGCCCGCCGATACAGGCAATTTCATAGCTGTCCAGGCGCAGACCGCCCTGTTCCAGAGTGCGCTCGGGCACAACGGCGAACTCGCCGTCACAACGCTCTTGCGTAATGTTCAGATATTCATAAACATAATCGTCGAACTGCATCTTGCTGACGATCGGCTTAAGCTCGGCTGAGCCAAAAACGCCCTGGCTCTGCCAACGATAGGCAAGTGTGTTCTTGTCGCCCGCATTATCAACCTTTTTCACATATTCAGGCACTGTCACATGCGCTTCATTGAGCAGGTGCTGGATGTCGAAATCAGGCGTGAAATGATAAGCCTGACCGGCGAATGCTGCGGCGGCCTTTTGCGCGGCTTCCTGTTCCTTTTGCTCCAACGTGGCGGGCTCATCATCCTTTTTCCCTATATGAAGCATATTTTTCGGTGCTTCTTGCGGCTCTTCCTGTGGCGTTTTGTCTTCCAAAACCTCGGCTTCTATCGGCGTTTTGCTCAATCCTGCACTGCTCGACGTTTCCTGAGGTGCCTGGTTAACCTCCGGGGCGGGAGCAGCAATACCGTTTTCATTAATCGCATAAGCCAGCTCGGCCTCGTATTTTTGCGCGGCCGTGGCAAATTCCGCGTCATTAAATTTCGGGGCGGGTTTTACCGGACGCTGAACCTGTTGTACTGGCGGTTGAGACACCGCGCTTTGTGCTTGAGAAACGGCACTTTGTGCCACATCTTCTGAAACTGCCGCCATACTGGAAACCGAAGATTTAACGCTTTGCGCCGCGGCATTTGCGGCCGAAGCCGAAGAATTCGCCGGAGCCATACGATTTTCAAATCCGGCCAATTGAGCGCGTATTTGCACCAGATCATCACTCAGGCGGCGCACATGATCTTTAAGCTCTTTATTCTCCGCCACCAAAGCGGCAATCTTTTCACCATTCGCACCGCCGCCGTTCTTTTGCACTTCTGCAAGCTGCTGGCGCAAGGCTTTATTTTCTTCCTGCATCGCTGCAAACGCAACCTCTTTGGCCTTTATTTCTTTTTCATACGCATCGGCGCGTTTCGTTGCTTGTTCCAGCGTTTCATGCAAGTCTCGGTTCACAACCTCAAGCGCCGCAAGCTTCGCTTCCATCATCTTAATCTGGTCGCTGTTACGCTGAGCGATTTCGGCACTGCCCACTGTCTGGGTAATTTCCATCGGCGGAGCTTCCGCCTCTACGGGCTCGACAGGCGCGGCGGTCGCATCCGGCGCTTTCATGGCCGCTTGCGTTGCCATCGATTGCGGTACCGGCGGCTTTTCTGTGGGAGTGGGTGCGGGCTGTACAACGGCAGCCTGCGCTGTAGTTTCAGGCTCGGCTTTCACCTCGGGCGCAAGAGCCGCTCCCGCCAATTCCAATGTGCGCCTTAATTCGGCATTTTGCGCACGCAAAGTATCTTCATCAGACTGCGCCCCCTGAAGCGCTGTACCCATCTGGGCATTTGCAGCCTCCAGGGTTTCCATTTTCGCGCCAAGCTCTTCCTTCTGGCGCTCGAGTGTTACAATCGCTTCCTGCATTTTTAAAACGGCCGCTTCGTCTTGCGCTCCCGTTCCGGCTGCCAAAGCCGCTTTCAGTGCTTCATTCTCTTTCGCCTGTTCTTCCAAAAGCTTGTCATACTCCGCCTTGGTCTGGGCGCGCAGTTTTTCGATACCTTCTATTAGCGCCTTGTTTTTCGCCTTCAGAGCTTCCATATCCGCACTAATCTTGATTACCTCGGCAACCGGAGCGGGCGGAGGGGCGACAGGCAACGGCGGAGGCTCGGGCGCGTCCAAAGTCGCAACTTCAGCAACTTTAACAGGCTCTGCAGGAGCGGCAGCGCCAGCATCAGCTAACTGCATCATAAACTGTTCGTTTTCGCGGCTAAGAGCCTCAACTTCACGGCTCAAGGCTTCCATTTCCTCTGCCGGGTCTCCGGCACTGATCCCTTGCTGCGCGTCCAGATCGCTGCGTTTGGTGTTCAGCGCGGTTTCAAGCGACTGCTTTTCGGTTTGAAGGCGGTTGATATGCGCACGAAGTTCGGAAAGCGCTTGTTCGTATTTCTGCGGTGAAGCCGCCGCGCTCCAGCCCTTATCGTCACTTCCATAGGCCGCAATACCGTATACAGGGTCCGCCTCAAGATAGGCGATACAATTATCAAGCTTCGCCTTGCCCTCGTCTATATCGCCAATGTCAAAATGGTACTGCTTGTTATCCACGCCGACACGAAGGAACCCTGTGGTTTTCAGCGCATCAAAGAAAGCGGGGTCGTTACCTAAACGCACAACGAAAGCGTTTTCCGAAGACGGGCGCATCTGGAATTTGCGCTCCTGCCCCGCGCCGGGGTCAAGCACCAGAGAGAATAACTGCTGAGCGTGAAAGGAATTACCCTGAAAGTCCAAAGCCAAAGAGGCTTCGCGCGCGGGATTTTGCGCGACGGTAAGGATCAGGTCTTTGGAATAACGGCGCGCCATCGCGCAATATGGCTGCCCGCCAGCATTCGCGCCTTCAATCCGGCTTACCGACCACTTGGAAACGGGCGAAAGCATGCTGCCCTTCTGGGCCATAGCCGGAGGCACAAAAGTGGAACCGGCCAAAAGCACGGAAATGGCTGCAATTTTTGTTACCGATAACGTGGCGCGCATCTTAAAATTCCAAAAAAATCTTTTTAAAACGGATTGAGTAAAAAGAAAAAGAAAAACGGACACCAAACACTAAGATGCCTAAAAAAGCATCAAGACGCTTAGCCACTAAAGAATACAGCACGGCGGCGCGAAAGCAAAACGCTTATTGTGGAATATCGCAATTCTGTGGATAAGTCTGTGATTTATTTGTGAATTTTTTACGTTATATGTTGCCAGATTTAACCTTCCAAGCACCCATCAACTGTAAAATTTAATCCACAGCCCGAATCACCACGACTCGCCTACCCGTCTGGTCATCCAGATAAACTTTTCCGGTCGGATGGAAGCTATCGCCTTCATATTGGGAAAGTAGAGAAAGCAATGCCTGCTCATAGGAAGCCTGCATGCTGAATGTCTCTTTGACGATAAAACTGCGATTACTGTCCCAGATAAAATCCATTCCGCCTTCCCGGGCCCACATAGCAAGTTGCTCCTGCAGCGTAGTGCCGCGCAACGCACGCCAGCGTTTTACAGGCGTCGGATCGATCCAGTTTACTCTTTCCGACGGAGCGCTGGAGCGCATTTGCGGCTGCTGCACAGGCATTTCATCCATGGGTGCCTCTTCAGCGATATAAACAGGCTCCACCTCTTTGGTCACGATAGATTGCGGCGCGCTGTCGGACTGCCACGCACGGTCATTAACCTCCGGCGGAGGCTCGTAAGAACGCACAGCTTCTGGCATAGCCATTTCTGCCTTCACAGGCTGGGCCGGAACAAACTCAACAGGCGCCATACCCTGCATCACCTTGCCGGACTGAACCGATATGGTTTTATTATTTTCACGCTCGATTTTCACGGGCTTGGGCAAGCTATCCGGGCTCATACGCTTCTCGTAAAGCGAGGGGGGAACAACCAGCAAATCGGGGGCAACGGGTTCTTGCTCCTGCTGAACTTGAGGCGCAGCACTTGCCGTTTGTTGCACAAGAGCGCGCTCTTCCTGAATGTAAACATCAAAAGTATCTTGTCCGGACGCGCTGGCTACCGCCTGTTGCGGCGCTTGGAATTCCTGTACCGGTTCCTGCGGAACTTCCGGCGGCATAGCTTCGGGGACGACAGGAGCGCCATCCTCGGGCTGTTCGATCACGGTCAAATCGATGACCTCAAACCCTTCTTCCACGTCCGGCGGCGGGCTTGCTTGCGCGCTTTGGGTTTCCTGCTTCACTATCGGCGCAGGTACGGGAGCGGGTGCTTCCTCTTGTGCAATAACCGGAGCCGGAGCAGGTGCGGCCTCAGGCTGGGGCGTGACTTTGGGCACCGTAGCTTGGCCGGAAGAAGTAACGGGAAAAGGATTGATCGTTAAACTTTTCGACTTTGCCGCAGCGCTAGCACTAGCCGTCTTTTGCATCATCGCTGCTTCTTCGGCCATGGCTTCGTTAACACGTGCTCGCTCGCCATCTCCAACATAAGGTGAATTTTCTTGCGCCGACGCGCCGGAGGAAAGCAGACAAATCCCCGAAGCGGCAAGCACAAGAGCCAGATTTCCGCGTTTTTGAAAAAACATTAATTTATCCCCTTTGGAATTCTCCCAACTCAGCAACTTACGAGAATAAATAGGGGACGGCGCTCATGCAATGCTATTCTTGCATTTAAGCGCACTATTCTTGCGCTTTGTTCAGCTTTTGCGCCAATGCGGCCTCTAAAAACATATCGATATCGCCGTCAAGAACCGCGCCGGAATTCGTGGTTTCCGTTCCCGTGCGCAAATCCTTAATCATCTGATAAGGGTGCAGAACATAGGAACGCAGTTGATGCCCCCAGCCGATATCGGTTTTTTCTCCATGCTCCTGCGCCTGCGCTTCCGCCCGTTTTTGCAATTCCATTTCATACAGCTTGGATTTCAGCATCGCCATGGCTTGATCGCGGTTCTGGTGCTGTGACCGTTCGTTCTGACACGCCACAACCACGCCCGTGGGTATGTGGGTAATACGGATCGCGCTGTCCGTGGTGTTTACGTGCTGCCCCCCCGCTCCGCTGGAACGATAGGTATCCACACGCAAATCCTTGTCCTCGATCTCGATCTCGATTGTATCGTCGATCACAGGCGAAACGGCGATAGAGGCAAAACTCGTATGGCGTTTCGCATTGGCGTCAAACGGGGAAATCCTCACTAAACGGTGCACACCCGTCTCGGTCTTGAGCCAGCCATAGGCGCTCTCGCCGCTGATCTGGATTGTGGCCGATTTAATCCCCGCCTCCTCGCCATTGCTTTTTTCCAGCAATGAAACCTTATGCCCATGCTGCTCCGCCCAGCGTGTATACATCCGCAGCAACATCTCCGCCCAGTCCTGCGCTTCCGTGCCGCCCGCACCGGCATTCACCTGAAGATAGGCATCATTCCCGTCCGCCTCCCCCGACAGCAAGGCTTCGAGCTGGCGGCGTTCCACATCGGCCCTTAAGCTCGCAAGGGCCTTTTCGCTCTCGGTGACCATGGCTTGATCACCTTCTTCCTCCGCCAGAGCAATCATCTCCTGGTTATCGGAAAGGGCCTGCTCCACGTTTTTTACAGCTGTTATCTGGTTATCGAGCCTTGTGCGCTCCCGCATTAGGCCTTGCGCTTTCTCCGGTTCGTTCCAAAGATCGGGGTCCTCGCAGAGGGCGTTCAGTTCTTCCAGACGTTTGAGGGCGACATCCCAGTTAAAGATGCCTCCTTAGCAATACCAACATATCTTCGATATCGCTGATCAGGGATTGTGTTTCCGCGCGCATATGCGCCTCCGCTTTAGAAAGAATTCAAATATGTCCGGCAAGACTATGCCAAACAGGGCCGTACAATCAAGCCGTGATCAGGCCGCGCGGCCCATTTCCGTACCCGCTTTCGCCAGCGAAGCGCTAAAGTGGCGACAGATTTCGGCCACAAATTCTTCACGGTTATCGTCCATGACAAAGGCTGAGAGCAAAGAACCACTGATTACAGGGCCGTGACCTTCCCAAAGAGCGCCAGCACGCTCCGCATCACCTTGCAAGCGTGCCGGACCGGCCACTTCATAGCCAGGAGCCTTTTCGAAAAAAACCAGCAATTCCAGTGCGCTGCCGAAAATCGCGACCGGCTTGCCCGCCCCCAAAAACCCGCCCATAAAACGGCCCGTATGCGCGGTCAGCTTCAGTTTATCAATTGATCTGCGCCCACCCGGCACGACCAGCATGTCATAATCGGCGGCCAGCGCAGTATTGAGCGCATTATCCGCCGCGAAGTGAAGGCCCCAGCCTTCTCCGTTCCAACTGTTGACCAATCCGCGGTCCATGCTAATCACCCGTATATTAGCACCCAATGCCTGCAACGCACGCTGGCTTTGTACCATATCATCTTCATAAAATCCGTTGGCGACAAGAAAGGCAATCTTTTGCCCCAGTAAAGGCTTTTCCATGACATTCATCCATTCATAGCTGTAATTAAATCAAACAAACAGAAACGCGGAGAGGTTCCTGATCGAAAGGCATGAAAAACGCATTTTCAAGTTATAAAAGTCGAGCCCGCCTTAGGCCAGCTACAGTAAGTCTTGTGCATATGCTTTGGTTTTCAATTGGTTGCTCTGTTGAAAACTCAGGCGGATCATGCCAAGCCCATGCGCCGTTCACATCCTTCGGGCGGTTCTATAAAAGAAGACTAAGCCGGAATCAACCCTCCTTGCGAATATATTTGATATATAAAGTCGAAATATTGTTTTTTTCACAAAAAAATCGAACAAAGCAAAGGAGTCCACTTTACTTTCCCGCACCACAGTTCTACAAAGCACTTACACATTTACATTTTGATTCATTATCTTGGTAAGGAGCACCGCATGAGCAAGCTGCGCAACATTCTGTTAATCGCCGGAACCGTAATATCTCTCGGTTCCCTGACCGGTTGTACGGTTTTCGATAGTTTTAGCGAGGTCGATGCTCTGAACGAGGCTCAAGCGGTAGGAACACCGTTTACCCAGGCACTGGCCGATGAGTACCGTGCCTTCTCCAACACCGAGCTCCATGAAATGTTCGACTTCCCCGATGCTCTGCACTTCGCCCGCAAGGGACTTGCCGCTGCATCCGGTGATGCCGTATTGCCCGAGCCCTTGAGCGACTGGAACCTCGATGCTCCCCACTTTAGCGAGCTTGGCGCCGCCCGCGGTCGTCTGATGGTTGCTTTCGACCTTGGCGCACGTGAGCAATCTCCCGCGCTTTCCGCTCGCGTTCAGGCTCTGTTTGACTGCTGGATAGAGCAACAGGAAGAAGACTGGGATGATCAAAATATCGCCTGTAAATCCGATTTCCTCAAAGCCATGAACGAGCTTGAAGCAGGACTTCAGCCCCCTGCCGAAGAAATAGCACCCATGCCGGAAGAGATTGACGTCTCTCCCATGGATATCGACGCCAGCAAGCCAATGGCGCCTGAAAACGCCATGTACCTGATCTTCTTCGACTGGGACTCATACAAACTCGGCGAAAGCACCTACAGCGTTCTTGACGCCGTAGCGCAGGAAATCGGGAAAAATCCGCCCGCGCAGGTTACGCTGGTCGGTCACGCCGACACGTCAGGACCGCAGGAATACAATCAGCGTCTGGCGTTCAAACGTGCCGGAGCCGTGCGTGACGCGCTAGTCCAGCGCGGTGTCAGCCCCGACCTTCTCTTCCTTGAAAGCCGCGGTGAAAGCGAACTTCTCGTTCCTACGCCCGACAACATCAAGGAACCCGCGAACCGCCGCGTAAACATAATGTTCAAGTAACAAGGCTGTTTGTTGCGCCGCCGCCTCATTACTAGCGGCGCGACACAGGTGACCGTAGGCTGCATTATAGACGGAGGATAGAACTTTGGATCTGCGCCCTGTCCTCTACGTTATCGGCATTTTCCTTTCTATCATGGCCATCAGCATGGTTTTGCCCATGCTCACCGATCTTTATTTCGGCAATGACGACTGGCGTGCCTTTTTTATCTGTATCATTATCACCGCGTTTTTCGGCGGCTCTCTTATCCTCAGCAACTCGGCTCAGAATTTCTCGCTCTCTCTGCGTCAGGCTTTCCTGCTTACAACGCTGACATGGGTAACATTGTGCATTTTCGCCGCCTTGCCCTTCTGGCTCTCCGCCATGAAAATGAGCTATACCGATGCATTTTTTGAAGCGATGTCCGGCATTACCACCACGGGTTCCACCGTTATCGTCGGTCTTGATCACACTCCTCCCGGCATTTTGCTCTGGCGTTCCATCCTGCAATGGCTGGGCGGTATCGGTATTATTATTATGGCGCTGTCCATTTTCCCATTTCTAAAAGTGGGCGGGATGCAGATTTTTCGCACCGAACTTTCGGAAAACGACAAGGCCCTACCCCGTCTTGCCCAACTCGCTAATTCCATAGGTATGATTTATTTGGCCCTGACCCTGATCGCCACATTGTTGTTCATTTTCGCCGGAATGAGCATTCTTGACGCTCTAGCCCACGCCATGTCTTCCATTTCCACAGGTGGTTTTTCCACTTTCGACGCCTCACTTTCAGCCCAGCCCACGGCATGGCCGGAAATTATCGCCATTATTTTTATGCTGATCGGCAGCCTGCCCTTCGTTCTGTATCTCAAGGCCATTCGCGGCAACATGGAGCCGTTGTTCCGGGATTCACAGGTGCGCGCTTTTCTAACTGTGGTCTCTGTTTCTATTATTCTCATCGTTTTCTATCTTATGCACCAGCAGGACATGGGTTTTCTTCAGGCATTACGCTATTCCTCTTTTAGCGTGGTTTCCTTGATTACAGGAACGGGTTTTACCAATTCCGATTTTAATGCTTGGGGTGGTTTTGCAGTCAGTTTGTTGTTTTTCCTGATGGTTGTCGGGGGTTGTGCGGGCTCCACCACATGCGGCATCAAGATTTTCCGCTTTCAGGTGCTGTTCGCAGTTACCCAAGTGCAAATCCGCAAACTCCTGCACCCGCACGGCATTTTCCTGCCCCACTACAACGGCAAACCTATACCGAAAGATATTCCGCTCTCCGTCATGGGATTCTTTTTTATGTACGCTCTATGTTTTGCGGTTCTGGCCATGGCGCTGTCCTTCTGCGGGCTGGATTTCCTGACTGTCATGTCCGGCGCAGCCACTGCCATTTCCAATGTCGGGCCGGGCCTCGGCGATATTATTGGGCCGACGGGAACATTCCAATCCCTGCCCGACAGCGCCAAATGGATATTAAGCGCCGGCATGCTTCTGGGGCGTCTGGAAATTTTTACCGTACTTGTGCTGTTCTCGCCACGTTTCTGGAAAAGCTAAAAGCTAGCGAATGGTCAGGCGGGGCATAATGAGCTGCAGCTCCGACAGATTTTTCACCAACGAGTCCTTTAAATCCGCCAGCATTCCCTTAACGGCATTATCCTGTTCTTCCTGCCGCTTGGCGTAAGATAAATGCTCCGACATTTTCACACGGCGCTGCGCCGAAATACGGCGGCCTTCATAAAGCTGCACGTTTTCGGCACCGCGGCGCAGCTCGATCTCAATATCAATCGTATAAACATCAAACCCGGCTACATTCACCAGCCGTGCAATACTGTTATCCGATGCTTCGGTTTCATGCGTCACATTAACATTGCGTATCGCCACTTCCAGCGCGCCACGCGCGCCCTCCGGCCGCAAACTGTCTCTCAAGAAATCGCTCAGCTTATCCGTCACATCCACATGGAAATCACGCGCCGTTGTCTGGCTGGTATACGGCACCTCGTTGACAATATTCACCTTACCGACGGTCAGCACGATATCTTGCAAATAACCGGGCTCGTTTTCCTTGATAACGGTCTTTTCTTCCTTTTTTGACGTGGAAGAACACCCGCCAAGAACTAGAACGGCAACACATACCAACACAACACAAGAAATCATACGCATAGGGGCAAACCTCCTAATCCTGTTTGTCAGACGATTTTTCAAACGCTTTTATCTTACGCTCCAGTTCCTTGGCGTCAAAGACAAAATCATGGCTGCAAAATTCACAGTGCATTGTAATTTTACCGTCTTCTGCCACGTATTCCCGATCTTCAGCGGGCATTTGCATTAAAATATTTTCCACGCGCTCCACATCGCAGCGGCACCCTTTCGTGACAGCTAAAGGTTCGTAAACCCGCACTCCCTCCTGATGGAACAGGCGCACCAGAATATCATCGGCGGACAAATCGGGATCCAGTATTTCCTCGTCCTTGCACGTATCCATCAAAATCATGGAACGCCGCCAGCCATCTTCATCCCAATTCGCGCGGTTACTCGGCGCTTGGTCGCCCCCCTCTTCCGGCATGCGTTGAAGCATAATCGCGCCGCCGCGCCACATTCCATCGCGCTCCCCGGCAGCCATTTTAATTCCGGTGGTAATCTGTTCTGACTGGGTGAAATAATGCTGCACGCAATCCACCAGCGAAGCGCCTTTTAATTCCACAATCCCCTGATAACGTTCGGTATTCCCCCCCTGATCCACCGTGAAGGCGATATAGCCTTTGCCCAGATATTGCGCGAGCTGGTTTTGAGAACTGTCCGGCGTTTCAAGCGCCGCCAGCTGCTGGCGCGCCTTTTCTACGCGCTCTTCGTCAAAAGTGGCACAAGCCCGCACCTCTCCCGCCGAAGTCACATCAGATACAATCATCGCTATCGGACCGTCGCCGCTGGTTTGCAGGGTAAACACCCCCTCATATTTCAGCATTGAAGACAGCAAAAGCGCCAAAAGCGCGCTTTCCGCCACCAAATGCGCAACCGGCTTAGGGTAACCGTGCTGGTCGATAATCTCGTTCATCACACTGCCCAGCTTGACCATGCGACCGCGCAAGGCTGTTTCCTCCAACTGGAAAGTCTTGACGTAGTTATCGCGCATAACGATTTCGGACATTGATTAACTCTTGATCTTGTAACCGGTTTTGATCATGGCGTAGCTCAGCGCGGCCAGGCCCACATTCACTGCGCACAGCATCACAATCCCGACCATCACGCTTCCATCCGCATGGCCGATAAAGCCGGAACGAAAACCGTCGATCATGTAAAAGAACGGGTTAAAAAACGCCATCGCATGCCACATTTGCGGCAAACTTTCGACCGAATAAAACGTTCCGGATAAAAAGGTTAGCGGCGTTACGATAAAATTGGTCACCGCCGCGATGTGATCGAATTTTTCCGACCATATTCCCGCCGCTATGCCCAGCGACCCCATCAAAAGCGTGCCGAGAAACCCGAAAACCAGAATGCGCCATAAAACATCGGGGGTCATATCAACGAAAAAGCTGATAGCGAATGTCGTCAAGACGCCAACCAGCAAACCGCGCAGCACCGCCCCGCTGGCAAAACCCAGATATATCTCAAGCGGTGAAAGCGGCGGCATCAAAACATCCACGATATTGCCCTGTACCTTGGAAATCACGAGGGAGGAAGACGTATTGGCAAAGGCATTCTGCGCCATCGTCATCATGATCAGGCCCGGCGCCAGAAACTCCATGTACGGCACATCACCAATATGGCGCGCGATCCCGCCAAAGGCCAGCGCGAACACGGCGTAGAACAACAGCATGGTCACCATCGGCGCGACCAGCGTCTGTGTATAAACATTCAGAAACCTGCCGACTTCGCGGCGTACCAGCGTATAAAGGCCCGTTTTGTTAATTCCGGTAATGCGGCGTGGCTGGATTTCGGGTAACGAGGAAGAATTATCTGACATATTTTGAGTTTTGAATTACGTTAGAACTATGTCCGAAGATAAGCCAAACAGAGCAAATAGCAAGCGTCCGCGGGAAAAAGGTGAAAAAAAGCCGCCGAAAAAGATAACCAAAACCTATCTTCATAATTCCGGCCTTTATTACCTCGAACGTTTCGCAGCCAGCAAAAACCATTTCCGTACCGTTATGGGCCGCAAGGTCCGCCGTTCCTGTAATTATCACAAAGATCAGGATTACGAGGAATGCCTGAAACTGGTCGATGAATTGGCCGATCAGTTCGATTCTTCCGGCCTACTTGACGATACCGCCTATTTACGCGGCATGATCACTTCTCTGCGCCGTCGCGGTCTCTCTCAAAAAGCGATTTTGGCAAAACTTCTGGCAAAGGGCCTTTCCAGCGCTCAAATCATGGCCGCCCTTAAAACTCATGATGAAGAGGAATATTCCGGCGGCATGAATGTGGAACTGCTCGCCGCCATCAAACAGGCCCGCAAGAAACGCCTTGGCCCGTTTGACGCCCTGCAGAAACACGAGCATGAAAAATCGTTGGCGGCCCTGGCCCGCGCCGGATTTTCTTACGACATTGCTAGCAAGGTTCTGGAGATGGATTTAAAAGAAGCGGAAGATTTGCTTTCAACTAGCAATTAAAAACAGTCGTCATTGCGAGCCGAAGGCGAAGCAATCTAGGAGCCACAAGAGGACTTCTCTAGATTGCTTCGTCGCCTATGCTCCTCGCAATGACGTGTATATTACGCTTTATCCTTCGGCTTCTTTACGCTCACGCGCGTAGCCGGAAAAACCACAGTCGCCGTCGTCCCTACGCCTTTTTGAGAGAACAGCTCAAGCCGCCCGCCGTGAAGTTCAATCAACGCCGTAACTAGCGTCAAACCAAGCCCTGTACCCGAGCCGTCACGGTCGAGCGCCGTATCAAGCTGACTGAAAGGTTGCAAGGCAAGCTTAATCTCCGCATCGTCCATTCCGATCCCTGTATCGGTGAAGGACAAGCTCAAATTATTGCGCGTATCACGCTCACAGGAAATGGTCAGCGATCCCCCGCTCGGCGTAAATTTAATCGCGTTGGTAATCAGATTCATGCAGATCTGCTTGATCGCCAGTTCCTCGCCGACAATCTGGGGCATATCTTCGATCGTGTTATGCACGGTAATTTGGTTCGCGCTTGCCTTAGCGCTGAGAAGATCGAGTGATTTTGTCACCACGGCGTTCAAATCCACCACGCCTTCGTTAAGCTGGCGCTCACCTGCATCAATCTTGGCGATGTCCAGAATTTCGTTAATAATCTCGAGCAACCCTTTGCCGCTTTTGTGAATATCACCCGCATATTCTAGATACGCCGCCTCTCCCACGGGGCCAAACATCTCGTCCTTGATAATCTCGGAAAACCCGATAATGGCGTTCAGCGGCGTGCGCAGCTCGTGGCTCATATTGGCAAGGAATTCGGACTTCGCGCGGTTGGCCATATCTGAATGCAGCTTGGCTTCGCGCAGCGCCAGCTCTGATTCTTTACGCTTGGTAATATCTTCCACGCTACCCTCGTAATACAGAATACCGCCGTGATCGTCATGCACCACGCGCACGTTTTCATTCACCCATATCGTATGGCCGTTTTTACGCACCATCCGCGTTTCGTGGTTGTTGATCACGTTTTGCTTGTCGAGCTTGGCCAGAAACGCCTTGCGCTCTTCCGGATCGGCGTAAATCATCTGGTTGGCGTTTTTCACATTGCGCAAAATCTCTTCCGGCCCGCCATAACCCAGAATACGGGCAAATGCCGGGTTGGCGCTCAAATACAGTCCCTCGGGCGTAAGCTGGTAAATCCCCCCTGCTGCGTTTTCCACGATGGCGCGGTATTTCTTCTCCGCCTCGCTAAGTGCACGTTCGGCGCGGCGGCGTTCCTCCACGTCGGTAAAGCTCCCCACCACGCGCAGCTCACGGTTTTCCCCCTGACGTATCACGGAAATAGCCATTTCCACGGCACGGAAAGTCCCATCCGCTCCGCGCAGCCGTGTAAAGGTCCGGTATGCCTGTTTCTGGCCCTTCACGAACAAATTAAAATCCTGTTTCTGCATATCGTGATCTTCGGGATGCAGCAGAGAGAAGAGATTAAGCCCCACCGACTGTTCGATATCGAAACCCGTTACTTTGCGCCAGCGCGCGCTTAGGAAAAGAATTTCGCCTTCGGTATTGGTCTCGAAAATAATATCGCTCACGGCATCGATAATCGCGCGGTTGTCCCGCTCTGATGCCTTCAAGGCTTCGTTCAGACGCTCACGCTCCGACACTTCGGCCTGTAAAAGCGCGTTTTTCTCCTCCAACTCCTTGTTCATCCTGCCGTGAAGATGCGCCTGTTTCTGACTGTGGTGAACATAAAACGCCGCAATCACGCTGGCCGCAAAGCCGGAAAAGAGCAGCAGATAAGGAAATTTATCAAAGATAGAACGCTTATAGGTCAGACCGGAATTCAGCATGATCTCCCAATCGCGGTCGCCCATTTCAAATTCGTAAGCACGGCTGAGAAGCGCCTGCCCCTTGGCCACTTGCCCCCTGTCCATCGCATATACCGGGGTATTGCTGGCAAGATCGCGGATATTAATCTCTTCATAAATCTGCGCATTTTCAAGGCTATCGGGTTCAATCACAAGCTCTGGATGCCCCAACGCCAAAACCACGCCCTTGGCCGCGTCTTCCTGCTTAACCGCCCGTGACATAACGAATGGATGTCCGGCGGTTTCACTTTCGCTCTCATCTTGCTTTTCTACCGGGCCGAAATCCAGCATCACGGTGGTGGCACTGCGCCCCACAAGGCCGGAGCCCATCAACGCCTCGACAAGCGATTTATCCCGCGCAAGACGGAATGCAGCCTGATTTTCACCGCTTTTCTCGTATAACGGGCGAAAGCGCCAACGCCCCGGCGCAGCTTCGAACACCCATAAAATCTCGTCAAAATCATCCAGATTGGAAACCGATTTCTCGATCTGCGCCTCCAGCGTCGCATCCTCGTCTTGCGGCACAATATGCGCGATCGCCGCGATAATCTGCAGCGACTGGTCCATGGCTTTAAGGTTTTTGACGATCGTTTCGGCCGTTTCACGGCTCAGACGGTCATATTCGTTTTCAAGCTGCTGGGAAAGCTTGCCGTTAATCGAAACATTCAAACTGGTAAAGGCGACAATACTGAGCACCAGTCCGCATAACAGCGTGATAACCGGCAGGCGGTGCAACTTCACAAATCCGGCGCAGGACGAGGCATAGCGCGCCATATCGGCGCCCCTGGCCGGAGCATCGCTCCCGTTATTTTCCTGTTTGTCTTCGCTCATCGGTCTGTTGTTTCACCAGAAAAAGTGGACGCAGAATTAAGGCATATGTGCTTTTGCCGCTTATACACCTTGCCCGAAAGCGGTTAAAAGAATACTAATTTCCTAGGAAAAATGTAATTAAATTCATAAGGCTACAAGATTATGACCATAAGTTTTGACGATTTTCTTGCTGTCGATATTCGCGTCGGCACCATTTTAAAGGCGGAAGAATTCCCCGAGGCCCGCCGCCCCGCTTTCAAACTCTTCATCGATTTTGGCCCTGAAATAGGCGAGAAAAAAACCTCCGCGCAAGTCACGCAGAATTATGCCCTTGAGGAACTTCCCGGCAAACAGGTCGCGGCGGTGGTGAATTTCCCGCCCAAACAAATCGGCCCCTTTATGTCCGAAGTCCTCGTTCTGGGTTTTCCGGGCCCTGATGGCAATGTGGTGATGATCGAGCCCAATAAAACCGTACCCAACGGCGGACGGATGTATTAATCCCCTGAGCGCTGTTCCCATTGCCGTCATTGCGAGGAGGCAACGTCGACGAAGCAATCCAGAAATGGCGCTTGTTGCTCTGGATTGCCGCGTCGCTAACGCTCCTCGCAGTGACGAAGTAAACTATAGAGGCAGCGTAATCATAACCCGCAAACCGCCATGCGCGCTTTTGCCAAGCTCGATCTTCCCGCCATGCGCATAAACGATATCCATGACGATAGGAAGCCCAAGGCCGACACTGCCGCTCCCTGTATCGCGCGCCTGATCGACGCGGTAAAACGGCTTGAACACGTCCTCATACTGGTCTTCCGGAATGCCGGGGCCGTTGTCGTCCACCGTGATTTCCAGCCTGTCCTCAAACCGCTGTGCACCGATCCAGACATGATCACCGTAACGCACTGCGTTGTTCACAAGGTTCGCCAGACAGCGCTCGAACGCCATAGGGCGCAGCATCAACTGAACCGGTTCATCAAGGTTCACACTCGCTTCATGTCCCTGCCTGCGCGCGTCTTGCGCGACCTTATCAAGCATTGCATTAAGGTCCACAAGCGATAATTGCTCCACACCCTCCCCGCGCACGAAATCGAGATATCCCTCGATCATCTTCTCCATCTCGGCCAGATCCTGTTTCATCGCCGTCGCATCGGGGCTGTCGCCCAGTATAGCGAGTTGCAGCTTGAGCCGCGTAATCGGCGTACGCAGATCATGCGACACCCCAGCCAGCATATCGGTGCGCTGCGCAATTTGGCGCTTGATCCGTTTATGCATTTGCAAGAAAGCTTCAGAGGCCTGCCGCACTTCCCGCGCTCCGCTGGGCTTAAAACTGGGAACGTCCCACCCTTTTCCGAACCGTTCCGCCGCCACCGCAAGCTTGCGGATGGGTCTAATCTGGTTACGCATAAATAAAATGGCAATCAGCAGCAGGATAATCGACGCACCGATCATCCAGAGCAGGAAAATATAAGCGGAAGAGGAAAACAGCCGCCGCTGCGGCAAGGAAACGTTCAGCACTCCCTTTTCAAGCTGAACGCTCACCTCCACCCATTTTTCCTCGAAATCCACGTTCAAAGAGAAGGGCCGGCGCAATTGTCCATGCAACTCACGGGTCAAACTCTCCCCCACCATCGATTCCCAGACATGGGAATAAGGCGTTATTTTCTCGGCATCCAGCGCCGCATTTTCGTCATAGCTAGCCAGCAACTCCAAATCCTGCGCCGCGAGCTTGATGATCCGCTCCACATTCGCCTGATCCGGGTTTTCTTCGATGGTTTTGGCGATCAGCGCGACTTCCCCCGCCACGGCAAAAGACATTCGCTGCGCCATTTTGCTCCAGTGACGGTCGAAAAACATAAAGGTCGCGATCACCTGTATCAGCACGATGGGCGTGATGATGATGAGCAACGAGCGCCCGAACAAACTGCGCGGCAAAAACGATTTGATGGTTAGGCCCCTTTTCATGCGCCCTCCACCCGCAGCAAATATCCCTTGCCCCGCACGGTCTGGAGATAACGCGGGGCCTTGCTATCGGCCTCGATCTTGCGGCGAAGGCGTGTCACCTGCACGTCGATGGTGCGCTCTCCCGCATCCACACCGCACAGTTCCGCCAGTTCCTCGCGCGCGATCACCTCGCCCGGCTTGCTAGCCAGCGCGCGGATCAAATTCCCCTCAACAGTGGTCAGGCGCACCGCCCCCTCCGGCCCCTGCAACTCATCATAAGCCGGGTCGAACAGCCACGGCCCAATCTGAAGCCGCCCGCCCTTGGCCGCCACCGCCCGCCCGCCGCGGCGCATAATCGCGTTCAGGCGCAAAATAAGCTCCCGCGGCTCAAACGGTTTAGGCAGGTAATCATCAGCACCCGTCTCCAGCCCTTCAATCCTGTCCTGTGCTTCACCCAGAGCGGTCAGCAGCAAAACGGGAATCCCAGCATAGGCCGCGCCGCTCGCCCGCAAGCTTTGCGTAAACTCCAGCCCGGATTCTTTGGGCATCATCACATCCACGATCAAGGCATCCAGCTCGAATTCCGTCATGATCTCCCGCACCTCGCCCGGCCCGGCGGCGGTAATGACCACGAAATCATGTTCAGTCAGATAACGGGAAACCAGCGTACGGATGCGCTCGTCATCATCGATGACAAGAATATGCGGCCGCTCCGATAAATTGCTGTGGTTTGCGTTTTGCGCCATGTTACCCGTTTACAATTTCATTATAGTTGCTGTAACGTACAATGCTTTGATGCAAACGTAAATTCATACAAAATAAAAACAAAGAGACAATAAAATGGCTTTGATACCTTTCGACGACCGCGACGGCTATATCTGGATGGATGGCAAAATGCTGCCATGGCGGGATGCAAAAGTGCATTTTCTGACCCATGCGCTTCATTACGGCACGCAAGTGTTCGAGGGCGAGCGCGCCTATAACGGCAAGATTTTCAAATCCGAGCCCCATTCAAAGCGCCTGCTTAATTCCGGCAACATCATCCGCATGGAAATGCCCTGGAGCGTGCAAGAAATCGAAGACATCAAACAGGAAATCATGAAGGCCAACGGGCTGGAAGACGCCTATATCCGCGCCGCCGTCTGGCGCGGCAGCGAGCAGATGGGCATTGATGTGACCGGAACGAAAAGCCATCTGGCCGTCGCCGCATGGAATTGGGGCACGTATTTCGACGCCGCTTTGCGCGAAAAGGGCATCAACCTGATGACCTCGCGCTGGCGCAAACCCGCCCCCAATACCGCGCCCACCGAGAGCAAGACTGCCTCCCTGTACAACATGAGCTGTATCGCCAAGAACGAGGCCCGCGACGCGGGTTTCCACGATGTTCTGATGTACGACCACGAAGGCTATATCGCCGAATCCAGCGGCGCGAACATCTTCCTGATCATGGACGGCAAAGTGGTCACTCCCACCGCCGACCGTTTCCTGAACGGTATTACACGCCAGACGGTGATCGAACTTGCCAATGACGCCGGAATTCCGGTGGAAGAGCGCCGTATCAAGCCGGAAGAACTGGCAAATACCCAAGAAATCTTCCTGACCGGCACGGCCGCGGAAGTTACCGCCGTGGGTAAAATCGACGACCATGAATTCACGGTCGGCCCGGTAACGCAAAAACTTCGCGCCGCCTACGAGAATTTAGTGCGCAGCTAACCCCACCTACCACCTCGTCATTGCGAGGCCTTGTAAAAGGCCGAAGCAATCTAGAGCCGCAAAGTATATTTCTGGATTGCTTCCCCCGGCTCGGGGCCGGGGTCGCAATGACGAAACAGGCTAGCTACCCTATTTTCCTGAAAATAAACGGCATTTTATCAATTTATTAACTCTTTTTCCTTATAACGGTGTTGAGGCTGCACCTTTGTATCTGCGCCTCATTAGAAATTTATAAGCCAAAACAAGGGTATAAATGGCCGACGAACCGATCATAGGTAACAAGAGAACGCTAGAAGACACGCCACGCGTGGCTCCTCCCCCTATCGACAGCGCGGCGAAATATGCCGAGCTTGCCGAAGCATTAAAAGAATACAAAAAAATCATCAACAGCGCCGGCTTACACGACGGTATCACCGAAACCAGACTACCTTCCGGCGCGAAAAAGCTGGATGATAACGATAAAATTGACATTGATTTCGATGCCGCCAACAAGGTCTTTATTGCTCATCTCACTGAAAATATAGATAAAATTATCAACAGCACCTTTTTTAAAGAAAACATCAATATTTCCGATGATCTCGCTAAAGCCCGCGAAGCTTTGAAAAAAGATCTAGCTGAAGAAAAAATCACCGACCCAGTTTTACTACAAATCGCCGACCTAGCCACTGTCTGGCAGATTTTGGAAACCCATGCAGAAAAGCTTGAAGCACATTCTGAAAGCACCGAAGTAAAAGCGCTTGAAAAACTTGCGCAAGCAAGCAAAGTAGCTATTCTTATCAATACGCAAATTTTGGACGTGATGCGGCTGACATCCCCGCACACCGCCCCCGAAATGCGGAAATATCTGAACAAACATGTTGATGCTCTTAAAATTATCCCGCTTGAAGAAAGCGAAGTTTTTAATCATCCGCGCTTTCTTGCTGCGCTAAGCAAGCTGGATGCCACGCAAAAGAAAAACTTTGAAACCATATTCAAAGTTGACCCTTCAAAAATCATACCGGCTGAATTTAGTCAAAAAACGGTTGAGGAGCTAAAAAAACTGCCTCCTGTCACTCAACAGTATATAGTGGCGCAAAAAATCGCCGTTGATGCTGAACTTACAAAAATGAGTGTGATTGAACTTCAGGCTTTTCTGAACACCAACAAGGCCGTAATCGGAATGGAAAAAGACCTTCCCGTTAATGGCAAACCCGGCAGCAAGGAATTTTTGCTGGCTTTTGCAAAAGCCCAACAGCATTATTCCAAAGATGTCCCCAAGGATAAGGACGGCAAAGAAGATGAAACCTTCAAGGCTCAAAAACTGGCTTTTACAACTATAAAAGACTCGCTAAGAGGCAGCGGCATTACCGAAACCGCCAGAGCTTATTACGGCCTGACAAAACTCTTCCCCGATCGTAAAGATATTCCCGTCGATCTAAGTGTAATTACCCTTTATTCACTCGTTGATTATCAAACCAAACTATTGGCGTTCAAAGATTATTACGGCTTCGAGCCCTTTACGCCGGGCTTCGACGAGGAGAATCTAAAAAACCCGCTTTTCCTTGACGCCTATCAAACAGCTATGTCAAAAGCTGCTGTCGGCATTGCGGAGAATAAAGCGCGCCTAGCCAAACTGACCTTTACCGATGAACAAAAAGCCGCCATCCAGAACCAATTCGGCACCACGGTTGAAGACCTGAAAGCCTCCACCGCCAAACTTGGCACAACAGAGGCTACTCCTCTAGATATTAGCAAGGCTGGTATTCTCGTCACTTCGGCACAATATTATAAACTTCTGGACATCAATAAAGCGGCGGATCAGCCGCTAATCAATCATGGAAGCGTTATTACTCTTTCCGTACAAAGCGGTCCCGTTGTTCAGGCTGGAATTGCGGCGGCCCTGCAAGCCCGCCCGGCAGCACAGAAACCACCCACGCCAGAGGCCGATAGAACATCTGAAACCACGACAGAGGAAAAAGACGAGGCCACTACGCGCACAGAACGCGCGCCGCTTGTGGAAGCAAATACAGAACAAGCCACGGCCGTTATCATCTACGGTCAAAAAGCACTTCAACTAGAGCCAGGAAAAAAAATCGGCGACACCGAATTCAAACTCGAACACTGGGGCAAACTGGAAGGTGAAGGCAACCCAACGCTCGCCGCGTTGAAGCAACGTTTCCTCGCCGAATACACGGCCCATAAAGGTACAATACCCATCCCCGGCGCAAGCAAGGCGAATTTCAAACCAGAAGACGCGAGCGCCGAAGACATGATGTTATTCTTCGACGCTTTGTATGAGCGCCGCCTTGAAACATATGACCAAAATGTTGAACGATATGCCCTTCTAGAGTCAAAACATGAAACAGCGGTAGAAAATAACAAAAAACTTGATTCAACAATCCGTGCAAAGTTGTCCTACGCCTCTAAAGCGCATCAAGATGAAGTGCTTGAAAACCTTAGAAACGGCGAATTGTTAAAAGTACGCTCGAAGGAAGAACTCGCCAAAACCGAACTTTACAAAAAACTGAGAAAAGAAATTGGTGAAGAAAATGGTTCATCCCTTGATGCAGATCTCTGGGTCTTGGTACTGCAAGTCAAGAAAATCAATGACAACCTGGCAACACCGAATATAAGACAAAGCTTGAAAAACAGTATTGAAGGAAGCAAATTAAGTCTTGAACAGCTTCGTGGCATAGCAGGCCTGGCCAGCTACCATGCTACCGGAAAAATCCCACGCGATCTGGTATTTGACGACCCAAAAAATGTACGCGGCCCCGGCGAATATGCTGAGCAAACTTTTGACGATCGTCTTTTCGATCCTCAGGTATATGTGCAGTTACGCAATAACGGCGCAGTCAGCATGAAGTTCTTGGAATACGATCCGGACATAGCAAAAGCCATTGAGTTTTTAGGCTACAAGGGAAGAGAAAGTCTAACCACAGAAGAAGTCGGGAAAATAGCTCAAATCCGCATGCTAGAGGTTGCGAAGCTATATGGTGTAAACGACCCCCAGCAACTTTCTGAAGCTATTTTCAACGGAACATACGTGCCTTACCAGGGCGACCCGGAAGTTCGTTTGATGGGCGATTTGGAATTGGTCCATGCCGGTTTCGGCAAACCAACGCGTGACGAACTCCCGCCAGACTACGTAAAATTCATGACCGATGCGGGCCTCGACCCGTATGACGAGTTGAATATGGAAGGCGTCATAGCACGCTACCGTAACCAAAAATTCAACGAAAGATACGGTAAGCCGGACGAGGCTCACGCCCTGAACTACGGTCACCGTATCGGTTATTTCCGCAATCTGGACGTGCCCAAAGGCAAAACCGTGGAGGAAATCCGCGCCAGCCTGAAAGGTGCCGATTTGGCCCAATTCAACAGTTACATCAAATCACTGCAAAAGGTCAGCGCTTTCATCTATTTTGATATGATGCCTAAGGAATATAACGACCTTCGCTGGGCGCCTAAATACCGCAACAAGACGTTGGAAATAATCAACGGCAAAGCGCCGGAGCCGGAAAGAAAAGTGGAAGCCGCTCCCGCGCCGGAACAAAGACATAAAACGTTTCCCGCAATGAAATCTGAAGAGGCGGCGGTTATACTAAACCGCTCCAAATTTGCCGAAGAAAATTCCGGCAACCTTTCCCCGGCGGCAAAAGAATTTTACATTCTGGCAACTGGGTATAATGAAAAGGGGCCGCACCCTCTCGAACATACAAGAGCCTTATATTACCTCAATGATATTGACGGATTTCTTGCTTTTATGAACGAGGCGACACCCGACCAGATCGCTAACACCCTTTCCTTGCCCTATAAAACGACGCCTGATCCGAAAGATCCGGGATTTAACCAAGACCTGACTGGCTTCCCCTATGATGTCGCAGCAAACGTTCTTGCATGGGCGACATTGACCGGAAACTCTGACACCGTGCAAAAAGTAACGGATGCCTTTGCCAAATTCACGTCAGAAAAATATGAATACGACGCTCAAAAACTATTGGATCGTGCAGCATCCGGCACTTTTTTTATGACTATAAACAGCGTTTCCAGTGAAAACCCCGATCAGCTTTTTGCACATTTCAAACTCTGGAAAGACACGGTATTTAAAGGCCACAATGATGCTGCGCTGAAGCAAGAGCTTCTTCACATTCCAGGTTTTAGATATCCGCTCTTTAACAACAGCATACAGAATGTGCTTTCCACCAACCCAGGAAAATTGGAAACGGCACTATCGCAATGGAAAAACATAGCAGCCGATGCGGGAGTTCCTTTTAAGGATATGCTGGAAAACGTTATTGGCTATAAGCCTGCACAAAATGATAGCAACTCCAAAAATTACTTTCCCTTCACGACATGGCTTCGCAAGGCAATTGAAAAAGATATCTCATCTCTTCCGGTCGTATGGAATACACTAAAGCAAGCCTGTGCAAATGAAGGTGTACCGTTTGATGTTAACAACAAACATGTGAGCGAGGCCTTACAACTAAACATCATAGATATCGCCAAAACCGGCAGCGAACAAAATATCCGCAATGCGTGGGAAATAGTAAAAACCGAAGCGCAAACTCACACTGATCCGCAACGTTTTATCTTTGACATGGCCTACAACCTCACCGCATCCTCATTCATCGGCATGGTCAAAAACGGAACGCATGGCATAATCTCGGATATTCTTGCCGATGCAAATATAGACAAAGATCTATTAACGCTAATGAAACGCGCCGTTATAAAAAACAACGACAAAGAGCTAACACCGGAACAACTCAAAAATCTTGAAACGGAATTCGATGAGGCCATTGTCAAGGCAGGCTCGACAGGGCATGTCCTAGACAACGATCAAGCTAAAAAAGTTGATGCCTGCAAAGCAAACGCCGAAGATTTCGCCCACAAAAAACCAGCAAACGGTCCCGTCCTACTTGCTCCTGCACCGCAAAACTGCCCGCCGCAGGATCATCCTGCCGTTCAATAACGGCAGCGCGCCTAGAACCTAGACGTTAAACCGGAACAGGATCACATCGCCATCCTGCAAGACATATTCCTTGCCTTCCTGACGCATCTTACCTGCTTCTTTTGAACCTTGTTCGCCGCCCAATTTTATGAAATCGTCATAGGCGATGACTTCGGCTTTAATGAACCCTTTTTGGAAATCAGTATGGATCACTCCGGCCGCTTCCGGCGCCTTCGCCCCTTTACGAACGGTCCACGCGCGCGCCTCTTTTGGTCCGGCAGTGAAATAGGTTTGCAGACCCAAAAGTTCATACCCGCTGGAGATAATCCGGCTCAGCCCCGTCTCTGTAAGCCCCATGGTTTCGAGGAACTCACGCTGCTCTTCTTTGCTTTCCAACTGCGCAATTTCCGCCTCAATGCTGGCGCAAATACGCACAACTTGCGCCCCTTGTGCCGCGGCCATGGCTTCGACTTTTTCGCTCCATACATTACCCGATGCGGCTTCACCTTCCGACAGATTGCACACATAAAGAACCGGTTTTCCGGTGAGCATCTGGAAGTGTTTGACCCAGCGCCGTTCATCCTCATTGGCGGGTTCAACAGTGCGCGCAGCCTTGCCCTCATCCAGCGCTGCCTTGATCCGGAGCATGAATTCGTGTTGCGCCTTGAACTCCTTATCACCGCCCTTGGCCTTGCGTTCGATGTTGGCGATTTGACGCTCCAGACTCTCCATATCAGCCAGCAGCAACTCCGTCTCGATCACTTCCGCGTCACGCACCGGGTCAACCGATCCTTCCACATGGACAATATCACCGTTTTCAAAACACCGCAGAACCTGAATAATCGCATCCGTCTCACGAATATTGGCCAGAAACTGGTTACCCAGCCCCTCGCCTTTGCTCGCGCCTTTCACAAGCCCGGCAATATCGACAAATTCCAGCTGCGTCGGCACGATATTGGCCGATTTCGCCACAGCCGCGATTTTATCAAGCCGCGCATCGGGCACGGCCACGCGTCCCACATTCGGCTCGATCGTGCAGAACGGGAAATTCGCCGCCTGCGCCGCCGCCGTTGCCGTCAAAGCGTTAAACAGCGTTGATTTCCCCACATTGGGCAAGCCCACAATCCCGCAATTAAAACCCATAAATAAAATCCTTATATTTCTATTGTTTCGTTTCCTCCGCCACGCGGGTCATGAAATCGTTATCCTTACTGGTGAATATAAGCGGCATATGCTTGGCCACCGCCGCACATAGCCGCTCCACCCATTCTGCCTCGCTTTTCGCAAAGTCGCTCAGCACATACCCCGATACCCGGTCTCGCTCCCCCGGATGACCTATCCCCAGGCGCACACGCCAGAAATCGGGCGTGCCCAAATGCGCACGGATGGATTTAAGGCCGTTATGCCCCGCCACGCCGCCGCCCATTTTGGCCCGCATTTTAGAGGGCTCAAGGTCTAATTCGTCATGCAAAACAATAACCTTCGCGGGCGGCACCTTATAAAACTTCGCCGCTTTGGCCACGCTTTGGCCCGACTCGTTCATAAAGGTCAGGGGTTTGAGAAGCAAAACCTTCTCTTCACCCACATGGCTTTCGGAAATTTCACCCTGAAACTTGGATTTAAACGGCCCGAAACCATGCACATCCGCAATAGCATCCAGCGCCATAAAACCGATATTATGACGGTTTCCGGCATATTTCGCGCCGGGATTTCCCAGACCGACGATCAGCCACATAGTATTTTCCGGTTTTTTGAACAGACCAAACATGGAATAGAAGTAAGATATAAGAGGGAAATAAGTAAGAACTTTCTTTTCTTATCTCTTACTTCTTCCCTCTCACTGCTATTCCTTATCGCCTTCAGCTTTCTCTTCAGCTTCCTTGGCGGCGGCGGCTTCCTCATCGGAAACAATACCGTCACCGGCTGCATCTGCCTCGGCTTCCTCTTCTGCGATCTCTTCCAGAGTACGCGGCGCTGTGATCGTCGCGATCGTGAAGTCGCGGTCATCAATCACAGGCGTCACGCCGTCGGGATATTTCGCATCGCTGGAATGAATGGTATCGCCCAGATCCTTGCCTTCAAGGTTAACCTCGATCTGTTCGGGAATGTCGTTGGCGCGGCACTGAACCTCAATGTTGTAACGCACGACGTTCAGTGTGCCTTTCGCATCAAGGCCGGGAGAATTGTCTTCGTTAATGAAGTGAACCGGCACATCGACGGTAATCATTGTCTTATCCGTTACGCGCAGGAAGTCCACGTGCTCCACGATATCGGTTACGGGGTGCAACTGTACGTCACGCGCCAGCACCAGATGCTTATCGCCCGCGACATCCAGGTCGCAAAGCGTTGTAAACATATGGCCCTTGTTATATTGGACGTTAATGGCATTGGCATTGAGCGTAATTTTCACAGGCTCTTTTTTGTCACCATAGATGACGCCAGGGGTCTTTCCTTCACGGCGAAGTGATCGGGCTGCCCCCTTACCGGCTTGATCACGTGCTTCCGCCTTAAGTGCGTAGTGCTTAGACATGTTAATATTCCTTATATCTAATTGAACGACGCGCAGCCTCCAGGGGTGCCTGCGCGCATAACTGCGCATTTGTTAGAGGTTTTAGGCGGAAATATCAAGGAAATTATGCTCTGCCCCTCACCCCGTCATCCTGAACGAAGTCACGCTGTAGCGAAGCGAAAGGGGACGTTTTCGAAGGATCTCATGAAAACGAAGGATATCCTTCCACTCGCCCTTCGGGCTCGGTCAGGATGACACCTTCGGCGTTATCTAAACAACGCGGAAATAGACCGTTCCTCGGAAATGCGCCGCGCGGCCTCGCCGATCAGCGGGGCGACGGAAAGCTGAAGGATTTTTTCGCATTTCTCCACTTCCGGCGTTGCGGCGATGGTATCGGTGATAATCAGCTTTTCCATGGGGGAGTTATTAACGCGCTTGATCGCCTCGCCCGACAACACGCCGTGCACCACATAGGCGCAAACGGTCTTGGCACCGCCCTCCTTAAGGGCTGCTGCCGCATTACACAGAGTTCCGCCGGAATCGACGATATCATCGACCAAAAGACAGACCTTGCCCTCCACATCCCCGATAATATGCATGACCTCGGAAACCCCCGCCTTTTCGCGGCGTTTATCGATAATCGCCAGATCGGCGTTCAGGCGCTTGGCCAGCGCACGGGCGCGCACCACGCCGCCCACATCGGGAGAAACGATGCATAAGGGCTCACCGTTAAAATGATCCTCGATCTGCGGCACGAAAACGGGTGCTACGATCAAATTATCGACCGGAATGTCGAAAAACCCCTGAATTTGCCCTGCATGAAGCTCCATAGTCAGAACCCGGTCCGCGCCCGCCGCCATAATCAGGTTCGCCACCAGCTTGGCCGAAATCGGCGTGCGCCCGCCGGTCTTGCGATCCTGCCGCGCATAGCCGTAATACGGGATTACGGCCGTAATCCGCCGCGCCGATCCGCGCTTGAGCGCATCAATCGCGATCAAAAGCTCCATCAAATGGTCGTTGGCGGGATATGAGGTTGACTGAATAAAGAAACAATCTTCGCCGCGCACGTTCTCCATGATCTCGACGAAGACTTCCATATCGTTGAAACGTTTGACAGTGGCTTGGGTCAACGGAATATTCAAATAGGCGGAGATCGCTTCTGCAAGGGCCTTATTCGAATTTCCGGTGATCAGTTTCATAAAGCGTTCGGGCCCTTAAAAATGATGGATATGAATGTTTTCAAAGTGCTGCCCTGCACTATAAAAATTTTGACGGTTAAATCAACCCTGCTTTTCATAAATTACGCATTTTTAATCACAATTGCCGATACTTGCCGCCCGTAATCCTGCTCGCCGCGGTGGGTGGTGCGGCGGTAACTGAAAAACTCATCCTCTCGTGCGTAAGTATCAAGATCGGTCAGTGCGACATGCTTTACACCAGCTTTTGCCAGCCGCGCGGCGATATAGCCTGGAAGGTCGAACATAAAATGACCCGTCTTGCGGCTTTCGCGGAAAAAACTGTCATTGTCATGATCGTGATCCATAAAGCGCTGGCGGAACTCCGCCCCAACCTCATACGATGCCTGCGCGATACAGGGCCCGACGCAGGCACGGATGCTGTCCTCTTCCGCTCCCAGCCGCTTTAGCGCCGCCAGCGTCGATTCCAGTATCCCACCGATCGCGCCGCCCCATCCGGCATGCGCCGCGCCGATGACGGGCGAACCATCCGCTTTCTTTCCGGTAAACAAAACCGGGCCGCAATCCGCGGTCAGAATGCCAAGCGCGAGGCCCGGCTTGTCGGTCACGAGTGCGTCGCCCTTGGGCCGTTCGCCGCTCCAAGGGCCCTCAGCCGTAATGCATGTATTGCCATGCACCTGATGCACGCTTAATAAATTCGTCATATCCCCCACGCCCATGGCGCGCGCCACGACGTTCCGGTTTTCTTTCACCGCTTGCTTCTCGTCATCAGATCCTTGGCCGCAATTAAGAGATTCGTATATTCCGCTACTCACCCCGCCGCACCGCCCGAAAAACCCGTGCATGACAGGTCCGGCGGCGTTATCGGTGAACTCATTCGCTTCGGCGTAAATTTGTCTAAAATCCGGCTGGTATAATGTCTGGCCCATATGATAACCCCATGACTATAAAGTCCCCCATTTGATCCATTTCCACGAGCTTATACAACCCGCTTTGCAAATCTTCTTTCTGTTTTGCCGAAGCTTTCTTGGAAAGCATCTCCGCGCGCATTTCTATGCCCAGCGCCTTAAGGAACTCCCCTTGCGTAATCCCGCCGCTGATTTTCATTCCTTCCGCTTCGCCCACACGCCGCACCGCGCCGAAATCGACATTCGAAGAAATATCCGCATGACCCGGATTTTTCAGCACATCGACATGCGCGTGACGGAAAATCGCATGCAAACCGCTGCCGATCACAGATTCTGCCGACCCGTAATCGATAAAGAGCGCCGCGCCGCCGTTTTCCCTGATCCGACGCGATGCCAGCCTCACAAATTCGTCGCGCTGCGGCGACACCTCAAAAATATTCCCGTCCGGCACTTGCGGCAACCCATCCGGCACTAATGCCAGAAACTCCGCCGCTGCCTCTTTGGTATCATAACGAAAATCCAGATTACCTTCCGGCCCGCCGCCTAACAAATTCGGTGCCAGCGCCTGCAACGCACCTTGCATCCCACCGATTGTCTTCGGCACCCCTTGCGCCAAAACAATCATCCGCTCGCGCCAGCCATCGCCCATTTTCACCAGCTGGTGCACGGGCAAAGCATCCAGAAATTCATTGCCGATCAGAATAATCGGCATATCTTGCGGCACATCCTCGAACCGCTCGAACCACTGCGCCTTATGTCCCTTCAGCGTCTTTTCCTGCTTCCGGCGCAAAACCGGAGAGGTTTCTATCATAAAAATCCGCGCCGCATCATGAAAGCCGTCGACACCCTTACACGCGCGCATCATATCGGCCATCAGCGTGCCCCGCCCCGGCCCCACCTCGACAAAGGCGAACGGTGAAGGCTTTCCCATCTGCCTCCAGATATCGGCCGCCCATACGCCGATCATTTCACCAAAAAGCTGGGAAATCTCGGGCGAGGTCATGAAATCGCCCCTCTCCCCGAACGGGTCTTGGCGCCTGTAATATCCCATTTCGGGATGGGCCAGAATATGGTCCATAAAGGTGGCGATATCCATCGGGCCTTTTTGCGCTATTTCGGCCTTCAGGAATTCAGCCATTGCCTCATTTTGCAGCATAAGCCTCTCCGCCCTTGCGCACGGCTAACGCGATAATCAAAAGCCCCGCCAGTATCATCGGCGCGCTCAAAATCTGGCCCATCGAAATATGGCCCCAGATAAAGCCCAGATGTGCGTCCGGCTGGCGGAACAGCTCGACAAAGCCGCGGGCTGCCGCATACCCGATCAGGAATACGCCGGAGATTATGCCGGGCCGCGCCCTGACCGCCTCAAAACGGCTTAAGACAAAAAGTAAGATAAACAGTGCCAGCCCCTCCAGCGCCGCCTCGTATAATTGCGAGGGATGCCGGAGCACGTCCCCCCCATGGGGAAACCGCACACCCCACGGAATTTCCGCCGCGCGCCCGTAAAGCTCGCCGTTGATGAAATTGGCTATGCGCCCGAAAAACAACCCGATGGGCACGACTTGCACCACCATATCGGATAGGCGGAAAAGCTCGATTTTCCGCCGCCATGCAAACAGGATCAGCGCCAGAATTACGCCCAGCGCGCCTCCGTGAAACGACATTCCCCCTTCCCAGATTCGCAGGGCCGCTAGCGGATCATGCAGATATAAATTGCTCTGGTAAAAGAGGACGTAGCCCAGACGTCCCCCAAGAATCACACCGATAATCGCCCATGTCAGGAAATCGTCAACATCGCCCTCATCCGGCCGCACCTCTTTGCTTTTTCGCGCAAGGCGCAGGCAATATTGCCATCCCGCCAAAAACCCAACCAGATACGCCAGCGCGTACCAGCGGATATGGAGCGGGCCCAATGACAAGGCAACAGGATCAATATTCGGAAAATCAAAACCCATGAATTTTATGTATCAGAATATAATCCCGCCTCCTAGCCCTCTTTCCCCCGGCGTCATTCCGGCGAAAGCCGGAATCTATTAACCTGTAATGACCGGATTCCGGCTTACGCCGGAATGACAACAAAGGTGGAGTTTTGAAGATCATTTATTCACATTTCTACTCGTAACTTTTCAGGATTCTTCTTGTCGGGCGCTGCGCCGCATGCTACGCCAATTCCTAAATCAAAACATGCAGGGAACTTGGGGTATGATTCAGTCAAAAAACAAGATATTCGATGATATCGCCCGCGTTGCCGGCGGTGCGGTAAGCATTGCTTCCGGCCTTTCCAAACAGGTGAAGGAAGAAATCCGTGCCCGCGTCGATGAAATGGCTCTCAAACTCGACCTAGTACCGCGCGAAGATTTCGAAAGACTTGAGGCGCGCGTGGAAGCGCTGGAAAGCGCCGCCCTGAAACCCGCTTCCGCCACTGCGAAAGCTCCGGCAAAAAAGGCAGGCCTAAAAAAGACCACCGTTAAAAAGATCAAGACCAAAAGCAAAAAGGCGACAATCGCAAAAAAACCACTCCAGAAGAAAACACCGAAAAAGTAATGACCACTCAAATCGATACATTTTCCGAAGACCTGAATCCGCTCGACAGCGTAGAAGCCGTCCTTAGCGCGAATAACTGGGAATTTAGTCGCGTGAACAGCGACGAACTTATGGTTCAGGTTGCGGGCAAGGCCTGTACTTACCGCCTGTTTTTCATCTGGCAGGAAGATATCAGCGCCATGCAGTTTTGCATCCAGTACGACCTTACCGTTCTCGCCGACCAGCATATGGACACGCGCGAGGCGATGATGAACATCAACGAAACCCTTATCATGGGCCACTTCGACCTGCCCCGCGACACGGGAACGCCAACCTTCCGCCACACGAGCCTGTTCCGCGGCTCCAGCTATGATGCGGGTTTAGAGCGCCTAGAAGACCTGATTGATATCTCCCTGACCTTGTGCGAGAAATATTTCCCGATTTTCAGCCTGCTTTGCGGCACCGCTCCGATGGACGAAAAAAGCATGAGCCTCGCCCTGATGGAAACCGTCGGCGAGTCCTAGAAGCTACGGCCCGCGCGTGATAATTTAAATCTATGAACGATTCCCTAACCCTGACATTGCTGGGCTGCGGCAAAATGGGCGCCGCTCTTTTACGCGGCTGGCTCGCCGCCGCGCCAAACCTGCGTGTAAACGTGGTGGAGCCTAATCCTCTGCCCCCTGAATTATCCGGCCACGCCAATATTACCCATTACACCGCGCCGGATAGCAAATTAAGCGGCAGCGATATTTTCGTCCTCGCCGTCAAACCGCAAGTCATGAAACAGGTTTGCGAAAGCGTGAGGGATTTCGTTGCGCCCAATGCGCTTATCCTTTCCATCGCTGCCGGACAAAGCCTTTCTGCCTTTGCCGGATATTTCGGCGAAAGCCAGCCTGCCATCCGCGCCATGCCCAACACCCCCGCCGCTATAGGCAAGGGGGTTTCGGTTCTGCTCGCCAACGCCCATGCCTCCGGCAGACAAAAAGAACAGGCACAAAACCTGCTTTCCGCCGCGGGGCTTGTGCGCTGGGTGGAGGATGAGGCGCTGATGAACGCCGTCACAGCCCTGTCGGGCAGCGGCCCGGCCTATATATTCCTTCTGATCGAAACCCTTGCCAAAGCGGGAGAAAAAGCGGGTCTTGCGCCCGATCTCGCCATGACGCTCGCCCGCCAGACTGTCATCGGCGCGGCGGCTTTGGCCGAGGCCGAGAGCGGCGTTTCCGCCTCCACGTTACGCGAAAATGTCACCAGCCCCGGCGGAACCACGGCGGCGGCGCTGGATGTTCTGATGAACGGGGAGTTACAGGAACTATTCGATAAAGCCCTTTTCGCCGCCAAAAAACGCGGGGAGGAACTGGGCTGATTAACGCCCTCTGGTGCCCAGACCGATATCCTTGGCCAGCTTGCTACGTTTTTCCGCGTAATTCGGGGCGACCATCGGGTAATCATTGGGAAGGCCCCAGCGCTCGCGGTATTCCTCCGGGCTCATGTTATAGGCTGTTTTCAGGTGACGCTTGAGCATTTTCAGTTTCTTGCCGTCTTCCAGACACACAATATAATCAGGCGTAACAGAGCGTTTAACCGGAACGGCAGGCTGCGGACGGTCCGACGCTCCCGGCGTTTCCGCTTTTACCCCGGCCAGCGTTTTATAAACGCGCTCGATCACATCGGGAATGTCTCCGGCTGGCATCGTGTTATTCGCCACATAGGAAGACACGATTTCCGTCGTTAAGCCTAGTAAATCGCTGTGTGTCGGCTGATCGCTCATAAGTTATCCTTTACGTGATTATTTTGCGGTTACTGTAATAGCACCGCCATTTGAAATTACACAAGGTAAAAATAAAATAATAATCAAGAAGAGGCTAAAACCCGCAGCGGGGTTTTGCGAACGCTTACATCCGCCCCGCGCAAGTAAAGCGGAACGGCTTCTCGTGTCTCTCCCGCTTCAAACCCTCCAAGCCCCAGACGCGCCATGACGGCAGGATCAGGAACATCAAGCCCCGCAACAACTTCGTAATCCGCCTTTTCCTGCGCGATGAAGCGCCCTGCACCATCGCCGCCCAGTGCGATATCACCGAACTCCTTCAACATTCCGGCCAAATCCGCTCCGGCCATCACGCTTGCTTCGCTCAACGGCTCCTGTTCCCTCCCGAAAACCTGCACGTAAAAATCTTCGCGCTTGGTTTCCAGTATCAATGCCAAAGGCCTGCCGCCCTCATACTGTGCCGCCAGAACTTCCATCGTGGTCAAACCAATAACAGGAATATCCAGCGCCGCACCGAAACTCCGTGCCGTAGAAAGCCCGATCCGAAGCCCGGTAAACGCGCCGGGGCCGATCGTGGTCACGATCATATGCAAGTCGGAAAACATCAGTCCGGCCTGCTCCATCACGCCCTGCACCATAGGCACCAGAACTTCCGACTGGCCACGCATCATGGCTTTCCCGTCCGTAAAACACGAGCCCTCACGCCCGCCTTTCAAGACCGCCACATTGCATCCGTTCAGGGCCGTGTCGAGGGCCAGAATATTTTGAGTCATAAAATTATAGCTATTTTCTTTTGTTGCTCTATATTTTAATACCATAAACCACGGAAAGATCATGTATTTACTGCGCATTTATATATGTCTGGTTGTTATTTTTACAGCCATACCTGCGGCAAAGGCTTCGGAACCCCTGCCCGAAGACCGCCTTTCCGCCGTGGTGCTTAGTTACCACCGTATCGGAGAAGAAACCTATCCCGACACCAATATCACTCAGGAACAGTTCGACGAACATGTGCGCGAGCTACAAAGCGGGCAATACCACATTATGCCGCTTCCCGTCATTCTCGATCACATCAAAACCGAAACGCCTCTGCCAACGCATGCTTTGGCGATCACATTTGAAGGGGCTTACCGCTCCTCCTATGAAAACGGTATGAAAAAACTGCTGGAGGCAGGCATCCCTTTTACAGTATTTTTCTCCAGCGACCTTGCCGATAACGATGTCTCCCAGTTCATCGGCTGGGACGATCTGGAATCCTTACACAAAAACGACCTTGTGGAACTTGGCATTCTTCCCTCCATTCATGAACGCCTGACCGGAAAATCGGAACAGGCTGCACTTTCCTCTATCAATCGCGCCAAGCAGCGTTACCGCGACACGCTGGACACGGAGCCTCATATTTTCTCCTACCCGTTCGGAGAATACACAAAGGCGCAACGCGACCTGATTGCCTCGCAAGGCTTTACAGCCGCCTTCGGCCTGCAATCCGGCGTGCTTTATTCCGGTATCGATATGTTCGCCCTGCCCCGTTTTACCATGACCGAAAGCCATGGTGATCTGGACCGTTTTACACTGGTGGCCAACGCCCTGCCCCTGCCTGCTACGAACGTTGAACCCGAAGCACCATCGCTGGGTGGCATACAGCCTCTGATCGGCTTTACCCCGTCACAATACCTTGTGAAAAACCTATCTGAAATAAGCTGCTTTATTTCCGGTCAGGGCAAGGTTCCGCTGGAAATTATCGGTGATGACCGCGTGGAAATCCGCCCCGCCGCGCCGCTGGATGAGGAACGTACACGTGTGAACTGTACCATGCCCGGCCCCTCTGCCGAAAATCAGGAACCGCGCTGGCGCTGGCTTGGTATGCTGGTGGTTGATGCCGGACCCGAAGACGAAGAACTGCCTGCCGAGGGCGATACCGAAGAAACCGGAGAAGAGATCAGTATTCCGCCGCCGGACGAACTTCCGTAACTTCCGGAATATAGTGGCGCAGCATGTTCTCAATGCCGTGCTTGAGCGTGGCCGTAGAACTGGGGCATCCGGCGCAGGCACCGCGCATTTTCAAAAACACTACGCCGTCCTCGAAACGCTCGAACTCTATATCGCCGCCATCCATCATGACCGAGGGGCGCACGCGCGTTTCCAGCAATTCCTTGATCTGCAGCGTAATCTCGTTATCTTCCTGCGCCTGTCCACTCGCCTCAGAGGCATTTGCCATTTTGGCCTCGTCAATCACGGGCTGTCCCGTCGATAAATGCTCCATCAGCGCAGCCAAAACCATGGGTTTTAGCATCACCCAGTCCGTATCGTCACTTTTGGTGACAGAAACGAAGTCGGAACCCAGAAACACCCCTTTCACCCCTTGCAAGCGGAACAAACGTTGTGCGAGTGGCGAAGCTCCCGCTTCTTGCTCGTCCTTGAATTCCGCACTACCCGCCGCCATAACGCTTTGGCCGGGCAAAAATTTCACGGTGGCGGGATTGGGAGTATTTTCGGTCTGGATAAACATGGCGGCTCGCTCTTTCTTTATATCTACTAACTAGCCCTTTTTGCCTGAAAAACAAGCGATCAGGCAAGGATTTCCGCTCTTTCGATATCAAGCTGCCCCGGAATAATCAAAAGCGGGATATTGATCCGGCCCAGCCCCTTATTGACGAAGTAAGTCACCAGAGGGCCCGGCTTTCCAGCCACGCCACTTGTCGCCAGAATAAGGCGCTTGATAGACTCATCGGCGTCTATTTCATTGATCACCGTATCGAACAACGGTCCCTCGCTGATATAGATCGCCGGAATGGAACCGCCCCAATCCAGAACATACTTTGCCACGTCCCATACGAAACGCTCGGCCCGTTCCCTTTGTTCGCGGCGCATGCGCTCTTCGATATTGCCCCAGTGCTGGAAATCCTGCACATCCACGACATGCAAAATCCCAACGCGCCCTTTTCGGATACGCGCAATTTTGGTGGCATAGCGCAGCGCCATCAGAAACTCTTCCGTTTCATCTGCCACAACCATATATACGCCGCCGTCGCGGCCCAGTTCCGGGTCCTGCGTCTTATCCTGTTTTTTCTGTTTTTCTTTCCCCATTCGTATTTTATCCCTCTATCAAGACGCGCGGCGACCTACAAAATTCACCACAAATCCTGCCACAACTGCAAATAATACGCATAGCAAACCGTAAAAGAATCCGTTTGTATAGGCAAATTCGTATATTTTAGCCCCCAAACCGACCTGCCCCACCCGTAAAGCGGTGGTTTTTTGTGAAACCACCCTGCCATTATCAAATAAATAGGTCAAAATTTCGTAATTTCCGGTCGGAACGTTGGGCGGAAGGTCAAAACTGGTGCGGAAAAACTTGTCGCTTAAGAAAACGATGTCCTTCGCCATGACGGGGAACAATCCCTCACGCTGCTTGTTCCGGATCAGCGCTTCCTGAAAATTCTTCACATATTCCGCACTTTCATCTCTACGATCGGGCTCGAATTGCAGGGCGTTGAGCCCCACACCCATGGCTTTCAGGGTACCGGGCGTGGCCAGCTTGTCTTCCGGCACGCTGAGCGCATAATCGAAATAGGCAGGAACGTCGCGAAACCGCATGGAAGCACGGTTCATCCACGCCCCCAGCACCGTATCCTTACGCCGCACGACCATGGTGTGTTTCGGCCCGCGAATAACAACAGCCAGATCCCCGCGCTGTTCCTTCACACCGAACAGCACCAGCCGCGCGCCGTTAAACCCCGTGGTAATATCGACATGGTCCTGCGCCAGATCAACGCTCAAAACCTCGGCGTGCGCGGGATAACATGCAAAAACACACAGCACAGCGGCGGCAAAAAACGTAAGGCAAGCTCTCATCGCACCACCGTCGAATAAAGCTCCGCCGGATGAATGAATAATTGCCCCGCCAGCTGCAAACATACGGTCAATAGAAGAACAGAGAGCACAATCCGTGCATGCGCCCCCTTGATAAGGCGAGAAACTCGCACGCCGAATTGCGCCCCGATCACCCCGCCGATAATCAGCATGACCGCCAGCATAATATCCACGCTCTGATTAAAAACGGCATGCATCATCGTGGCAAAAGCCGTGGTGAAAATAACCTGAAACAGAACCGTGCCCGCCACCAGCATCGTGGGCATACGCAAAATGTAAATCATCGCCGGAACCAGCAAGAACCCCCCGCCGATGCCCATGGTGGAGGCGAGTAAGCCGCCAACAAACCCGATCCCGCCGGGCACCAGCGCACTGACATATAATTTCGAGCGCGCAAACCGCATTTTATAGGGAAGGTTGGCGATGAAGGGCGGTATTTTGCTAGTATTGAATTCCGAACTGACATTCTTTTTCTTGGTCAGCGTTAGCACACTCTCCACCATCATCAACCCGCCGATAGACCCCAAAAGCACGATATAGACAACCGCAATGGTAAAATCGATCTGGCCGAAATACTGCAAAACCTTGAAAATACTCACCCCGATGACGGAGCCTATAATCCCACCCACCAGCATGACCAGCGCGACTTGCGTATCCACATTGCCCTTTCGCCAGTGGCCTACCACGCCCGAAACGCTCGCCGCGACCAGTTGGCTGGCCTGCGTTCCCACTGCAATAGCGGGCGGAATGCCAATAAAAATCAGAAAAGGAGTGGTCAAAAAGCCGCCGCCAACGCCGAAAACGCCGGATAAAAACCCGACGAAGCTGCCCAGAAGGATGATGGTTTCCCCCCCGACAGTCATTTCAGCAATAGGCAAATAGATCTGCACGAGCCTCTAGCTCTATTCAAGAGTTATTAAAATATACGGTGAATCCCGACAGACGAATGATGAATTATTCTTATTCTTTTGAACAGGACAATGACCCTAATAGGCATAGAGGTCAACAGCTTTTTCGTTACTGATCAGAATTGTCCGGTCACCGAGGAAGTCGCGGTAATGCCCGCCCGGTATCTCGAAAATCGCTTTTTCGAAATCGATGGATTTGATAATGCCCATAAATGTCTCGTGCCACGCGCTAAACGCTTCGGCAGAACTTGAGCACTCCGCAATATACAAACTGTTGCCGTATAATGAGGCCGCCATAACCCCGCGGCGGTGCATCCGCGGCCAGTTATCGCCGACGAAAGATACCTCGGCAAAGCTCGCAAATCCGCGCCCTAGGCCGGCATCGTTACGAATGCTGATCGGGCGGGCGTAATAAAACTCGCTTAAATACTCGTCCCAGAACTCTTTGCTGACCGCCGTGTGTTGAACCGCGCGGCTGTAACGCGCCGGATATATGGCATAACGGGAATCCTCCCGCACCTTCATCCGGCAATAGGCGTTATCGCCATTTTCCGGCGCGAAAATCGTCAGCTTGTCATCCGGAAGCTGGTCGCTCACACGGTGCCACGTATCGGGATAGGACAGAGAAAAACCGTTAACGTCATCCTGCGCCACCACCACATCGGCGTGCGCGGCTTGCGAAAACGCCAGTAAAGCTATGGATAAAACTGTGGATAAACGTCTCATGAACAAGGCCCCCTTACTCCGTAAGTGTACCAAATTTTATCCACAGGGGCGAGAAGGAATTTTATTCGCAAGTCAGCGGCTGCGGAACACTGTCAATTGCCAGCACCTCATATACAGGACGCCCGTCCTGCATACTGATCTCGATATGCGTTTTGCGGTTTTCATCAATCACTCTGTCCACCGCCCTGGCCACACGCTCATAAAGACATTCGCGAGATATAACACCGGCCTCTACGGCCCTTATAATGTCTTGAGATATATTCACGGACGCCTCTTTCGGGCCCGTTTTGGTTTCAAACCAAGCCCAACCCCCAAACCCGGCCACCAGCGCAAAAGCAGTGGCCGCACCCCTGCCAAGTTTCTTTAAATCCATACGCAGTACGCCTTTTCTACTTCCAAAACCCCATAATGTCCTGCACTTCAGCGATGGTCTTTTCCGCCAGCGCGTTCGCTTTTTCATTGCCACGCGCAAGATAGGCGTCGATCTGCGCCGGATCGGCCATAAGCTCGCTCATGCGCGCGGTCATGGGAGCCAGCTTGGCAACCGCCAGGTCGATAAAGGCGGGTTTAAAATCGCCAAAGCCTTTGCCCGCGAACTGCGCCAGAACCTCTTCCTTGCTCATATCGGCCAGCGCGGCGTATAGCGTGACAAGGTTCATCGCCTCGGCCCGCCCCTCCAGCGCCTTAAGATTGTCCGGCAAGGCATCAGCGTCCGTTTTCGCCTTTTTGATCTTTTTGGCGATCATATCGGCACCGTCGGTCAGGTTGATCCGGCTCATGTCGGATTCCGCGCTCTTGCTCATTTTCTGCGTCCCGTCACGCAAGGACATCACCCGCGTTGCCGCGCCTGTGATAAAGGGTTCCGGCTGCGGGAAATAATCCGTGCCGTAACGCGTATTAAATGTTGAGGCAATCTCGCGGCTAAGCTCCAGATGCTGTTTCTGGTCGTCTCCCACCGGCACGTGCGTCGCCCGGTAAATCAGGATGTCGGCGGCCATCAAAACCGGATAGGCAAACAGGCCGAGCCCCGCCCGTTCTTTGTCCTTGCCCGCCTTGTCCTTGAACTGCGTCATTCTTTCTAATTTACCCATCTGCGCGATGGTCGCCAAAAGCCACATAAGCTGCGAATGGCCGGAAACGGCGCTTTGTACGAATATGGCCGATTTCTGCGGATCTACGCCGCCCGCAATAAAGGCCGCAGCAATTTCACGTGTGGCGTTCTTCAGGTTGGAAGGCTCGTAAGGCACCGTAATGGCGTGCAGATCGGCCACCATATAAAGGCATTCCGCACCCTCATCCTGCAGCTTCACCCAGTTTTTGAGCGCGCCCAGATAATTGCCCAGATGCAAATGACTGGTCGGCTGCATGCCTGATAAAATGCGCTTCATTATACTTTTCTCCGTTTCAAATACCTTTTTATATCACTCACCTTAAACACGCCACTGACAAAGATCATACCAAAATACGTTCCCATCCCCGCGGCCACCAGCGCCCCTAGTGACGCCGTGGCAAACCACGGATTGCCCCCGTACAGCGTAGTGTGCAAAATCGCGGCTAACACTGCCAAAACCCCCGCCATCACGCAAGTGGCCAGTATGATTTTCAGGCTGTTGGTCTTGAAACGCTTATCAAAACTGACCGCGCCACGTTTTTTCAGCGCACATGTATGCGCTACGAACTGCACCCAACCCGCCAGCCCTGTCGCCAGCGCCACGCCTGCAACGCCCAGCGGATACATAAGAATGACACTCAGCACCACATTAAAAATCGTCGCCGCGACCGAGATTTTAACGGGCGTGACCGTATCGCCGCGTGCCCAGTGCACGGTGGAAAACACCTTGATCGCGATATAAACCGGAAGGCCTAGCGCATACGCCATTAAAACTTGCGCCGTGACTGCACTGTCCGCCGCATTGAACGCCCCGCGCTCGAACAAAACGGTGATAATCGCCAGCGGAATGACCGAAAGCGCGATCGCCGCCGGAAGCGCCAGCAGCAGGCAGTATTCCAGCGCCCGGTTAAACAAATCCTGCGCCTTTTCATGCTCCCCCTTGGCAAAGGCCTTGGAAAGCATGGGCAAAAGCGCGGTCCCCACCGCCACACCCACGATGCCTAGCGGAAGCTGGTTAAGCCGGTCCGCGTAATAAAGATAGGAAATCGAGCCGCTGGCAAGGAAAGAGGCAATCATCAAGTCGGCGAATAAATTGATGTGCATTACCCCCGCGCCGATAACCCCAGGCCCCATCAAGCGCAAAACTTCTTTCACTTTTAAATCAATACGCGGCGTTTCGTATTTTATTTTGAAGCCATATTTTTTTGCCGCGATAATCAAAAATATGAGTTGGAAAATTCCCGCCGCCAGAACGCCCCATGCCATCGCGTGTCCGGCGGTTTGAAAATTTCCGGCCAAAAGCAAAGCCCCGATGAGCGATATGTTAAACAAAACGGGTGCCACGGCAAAAGGTGCGAATTTTTCATGGGCGTTTAAAACCCCGCCCAAAAGTGCCGCAAGAGACATCAGCATTAAATAGGGAAACGTGATCCGCGACAGGTTCACGGCCAGATCGTAGCGCGCGGGATCGTCATTGAACCCCGGTGCGATCCCGTAAATGACCCACGGCATGGCAATCAGAATCAGCAGCGTGAACACGCTAAGGGTGCACAGCATCACCATGAACATATTCGATGCAAATGCGTCGGCGCGCTCCTGCCCCTCCTGCGCCAGCGTCTTGGAATAAAGCGGCACAAATGAAACGCTGAACGCTCCCTCCGCCGTGACCCGCCGGAAAAAATTGGGCAGCTTCAGCGCAACGAAAAATGCGTCCGCTACCGGCCCTGCGCCCAAAATTGCTGCAGTCAGAATATCGCGAACAAATCCCGCAACCCGGCTAATACCGGTCAACCCTCCCACAGTCCCCATGGCTTTTGCTAATGACATGAGGATGTATTTACTACAGAGTACGCAGAGTTCGCAGAGAAAAATTTAAAATTTAAAAAAAACTCTGTTTATCTCTGCGCGCTCTGTAGTAAAAACTCTTCATGACACAAAACCCCGCCAAGAATCCCGAAAGCACACAATTTGGCGAACGCGTTGTAACGCCCGAGGAAAAAACCGCAGGCGTTGTGGGCGTCTTTGATTCCGTAGCCGCCAAATATGACCTGATGAACGACCTTATGTCCGGCGGGGTTCACCGTCTTTGGAAGGATGCCTTTGTGCGCCGGATCCGCCCGAGGCCGCAGCAAAAATTTCTGGATGTCGCCGGGGGAACGGGCGATATCGCCTTTCGTATCCGGCAAAAGGCACCGGGCGCGGATATCACCATATGCGACCTCAACCCGAATATGCTGAATGTAGGCCGCGACCGCGCCGCCAATCGCGGCTGGGTGAATGATTTCGAATGGGTGACCGGAAACGCCGAAACATTGCCCTTTCCCGACAATTATTTCGACATTTATACAATCGCCTTTGGCCTGCGCAATGTGACCCGCATTGATACGGCGCTGGCCGAAGCCGCCCGTGTACTGAAACCCGGCGGGCGTTTTTACTGTCTGGAATTCAGTCATGTGCGCGAACCGCTTATTGCCAAGGCTTATGACTTTTTCTCCTTTAATGTGATCCCACATATCGGCAAGGTGGTGGCCAATGATGCTGAAAGCTATCAATATCTGGTCGAAAGCATTCGCAAAATGCCGAAACAACGAGAATTAGCCACCCGTATGGAGGCCGCAGGCTTGAAAAACGCCTCTTTTTCCAATCTTTCCGCCGGAATTGCCGCCATCCACACCGGAACGAAGCTTTAGATAGTTTCTCAGTTTGAAATATTTTCAAACTCGTCATTGCCCGGTTTATCCGGGCAATCCACTGGCATAAGGAAACGAGCCCTTTGTGGCGCCATGGATCACCCGCATGAAGCGGGCGAGGACGCTAAAGGGAACAAATATTCAAACTGAGACACTACCAAGCTTAATACACTTGTATAATTACCCTTGCTGCGCTTCCTTTTGAGAACGCGCGGCATAAAAAACCTCTATTGCCCCTTTACCCTTGTAAAAATCTTGAAATTTTTCTCCTTATTTAGAGGAAAGACATGCCCTTTCTACATACAATAAGGGGCAAAAACAGCCCAAAACTCTGCTTTACACTCCCCTCAAGCATAAAAAACAATCCCTGTAACCTCTTGAAAAAACAAGAAAAACTTCAAGGACCCGTTGCTTTTCTTTGATTTGCCTGGAATTTGTATTATGTAAAAAATAAATGTTTTCAATAACTTGTGGATTTTGTTTGACAAGCACAATGATAACAGGGCATTGTACCCATCATTCACTTATGAATTAACAAACTTTGTGTGAGAGGAAAGAACTCTAATGAGCAATTTTACAAAATCTATTTTTTACTCAGGCGCCGTACTGGCAGTTGCAATGATCGCTGTTTTCAGCATCTACACCAACATGACGCAAAACGGTTCCGAGATGGGCGCAATTGAACCCGCTGCTGGCGAAGAAGCCACAATGGAAGAAGGCGCGCTGGAACAAGCCGGTGACTACATCAGCAACACAGCAAGCGACGCTGCTGCTGCTGCCAAGGACATGGCATCTCAGGCCGCTGAAAATGCCGGCAACCTTGCCGACAAAACAGGCGAAGCAATGTCAGATGCTGCAGAAGCTGCAAAAGATGCAGTAACTCCTGACACACCTGCAGACGAAGCAGCACAGGCAGAACAAGCACCTGCCCCGAGCACAACCGAGCCCGCAGCCGGTCAAGCTCAAGAGCCTTCTGAAACTGAAGAAGAAGCTGCTGAATAAGCTGCTTCCTTAAATCACACAAAATTTGAAGCCCCGGCAGCAAACATAGAACCTGCCGGGGCTTTTTTTACAGGCTGTTTTACTTTATATAACTCCCTATGACCCAAGACATGACCCAATCTGTGAACTTCATGCTGCACGGCAAGACCATCCTGCTCGTGATATCGGGCGGCATTGCCGCCTATAAATCGCCGGAGCTGATCCGTCTGATCCGCAAAAACGGCGGGTCGGTGCGCTGCATCCTTACCTCCGGCGGCGCGCAGTTCGTGACCGCCTTAAGCGTGTCATCCTTGAGCGAAAATGAATGCTACACCGATCTGTGGTCCCTTAAGGACGAAACCGAGATGGGTCATATAAGGCTCAGCCGCGAGGCTGACTTGATCCTCGTTGCACCGGCCAGCGCGAACATGATCGCCAAAATCGTCCACGGTCTGGCCGACGATCTGGCCTCCACCACCCTGCTCGCCTCCGACAAACCTCTTCTGGTCGCCCCGGCCATGAATCATATAATGTGGGACAACCCGGCCACACGCGACAACATCGCCACGCTCCGCTCCCGCGGCGTGGGCATTATCGGCCCGGAAAGCGGCACCATGGCCTGTAACGAAACCGGTTTGGGCCGTATGAGCGAGCCTGAAGATATTCTGGAGGCCGTAATTACCTTTTTTCACGAACGCCCGCTAAAGGGCTACCGCGCCCTCGTCACCTCCGGCCCGACATATGAGGCCATAGACCCCGTGCGCTTTATCGGCAACCGATCTTCGGGTAAACAGGGCCACGCCATTGCCGCCGCCCTCGCCTTGGCCGGGGCTGATGTCACGCTGGTTTCCGGCCCGACCGCCCTGCCCGACCCGGCGGACGTAAAAACCGTCCATATCGAAAGCGCGGCGCAGATGCTCGCAGCCTGTGAATCCGCGCTTCCTGCTGATATCGCCGTGTGCGCCGCCGCCGTCAGCGACTGGAGCCCCGCCGCCCCACAAGAACACAAAATCAAAAAGCGCGACGATCAAAGCGTCCCCACATTATCCTTAAAAGAAAACCCCGATATTCTGGCGACCCTTTCTTCTCACGCCCAGCGCCCTAGATTGGTTATTGGCTTTGCCGCCGAAAGCCAGAACTTGCTGGAAAATGCGGCGGCAAAAATAAAGAAAAAGGGCTGCGACTGGGTACTGGCGAATGACATTTCGGGCGAAAACACCTTTGGCAGCGATAAGAATCATGTATACCTATTAAAACAAGGGCTTGAGACAACCGAATGGCCGGAGGCCACAAAATCAGCAATCGCCCGCGAATTGACAACCCGAATTATAGAGCATTTTAAAGACCATGACCGATCTGACCGACATCCCCCTCTCCGCGCAGCAGAATAAAGACGAAATTAAGGTCGGCATTATGCCGCTGGAAAACGCGGTCGGCCTCCAAATGCCCGCTTACGCCACGGCGCAGTCCGCGGGCATGGACTTAACGGCGGCGCTTGCCGAAGCGTTGGAGCTCGGCCCCGGCGAGCGCGCGCTTGTTCCTACCGGTCTTGCCATCGCCCTGCCCCCCGGTTTCGAGGCGCAAATCCGCCCCCGTTCCGGCCTCGCGCTCAAACACGGCGTGACCGTTCTTAACTCCCCCGGCACGGTGGACGCCGATTACCGCGGCGAGATCAAGGTGATCCTGATCAATCACGGCACCGAGCCCTTCACCATCGAGCGCGGCATGCGCATCGCCCAGATGGTGGTTGAACGCTACACCCATGTGGAATTCATCAAAGTCGACACGCTCGAGGAATCCGAGCGCGGCGCGGGCGGTTTTGGGTCTACGGGCACTGCTTAAAACGGCAAAATCATTGACATAATTTAAGGCTGTGCTAAATTCTTGCCCTTGGCTATAAGAGCAGCAAGGCAATGAGCAACTTTCCATTTCCAAGAGTAGACGATTTATTTGAGGCCGATGTAGCAAAGGTACGTAAACCGCACTTAAAGCCACGAGAAACAAACGAAAGCGCAGACGCCCCGCGCCAGATTGTTTTTCTGCGCTCTGCTGACTATATCAGCGCCTATTATAATCCCGACAATCCGCAACGCCCCAACAGCAGACACCCGGCACGCAGTTTTGATTCATCACCCGAGCGTGTTGCGCTACTTACACTAAGCAATAATGCGCAGATTACCATCCCGTATACCTTAGCTGTATCAATTCCAGCCGACATTCAAGATACAAAAAAAATAACAACCTTACACGGTGACTATCCCTGTACTATCGAATTCGCAGTTCTTGAAAGCAGTATTAGTGATGTAAAAATCATAGTGGCCCGGCCCCCAGCAATTACGCCCCACACTATCCCCGTCCCGGCTGCGGAATAATACGCCGAAAGGCTTCCCATCATCCCCGACATATCGTAAGACTTATGGTTATGGGGCAGGCACAGCGTAAAACTATCGATGATTTCGTCGCCGAGGGGCACACGCCCGTCATGGCGCAGTATATGGCCGTTAAGGACGCCCATCCCGATGCGCTTGTCTTTTTCCGCATGGGTGATTTTTACGAACTCTTCTTTGATGACGCCGTAGCAGCCGCAGAAACCCTTGATATTACGCTCACCAAGCGCGGCAAGAGCAACGGTGATGATATCCCGATGTGCGGCGTCCCTTTTCACGCCTGTGAGCCTTATCTCGCCAAGCTCATCAAATCCGGCTTTAAGGTCGCGATAGCTGAGCAAACAGAAACCCCTGCCGAGGCCAAGGAACGCGTCAAAGCCGAAGGCAAGCCTGCCTCTAAAGCCTTGGTAAATCGCGATGTCGTGCGCGTTGTCACCCAAGGCACACTGACCGAAGACACGCTATTGGATGCACGGGAAAATAACTATATCGCTGCCCTATCCGAAATCGCCGGACAATTCGGCGTGGCATGGCTGGAGCTCTCTACCGGCGCGTTCTTTGTTCAACCCTGTGATCAGCTGGAAATCACCGCCGCACTGGAACGTATTGCGCCGAGCGAGATTGTGATTCCGGAGCGCGTTTACCACAACGTCATCCTGAGCGAAGGGCGCAGCCCGAAGTCGAAGGATCTCAAAGAAAAACAAGAAGATCTTTCGACTTCGCGCCCTCCCGTCGTCGGGCGCTCCGCTCAAGATGACAAATATACGATTCAAAGCGCACCCCTCTTCGATAGTGAAAATGCCCGCAAGCGCCTAGAAAAGCTCTTCGGTGTTGGCACGTTGGAAAGCTATGGCGGATTTAGCCGCGCCGAAATCTCTGCCGCTGGCGCGCTGGTCGATTACATTACCCGCACGCAAGCCGGCAACCTCCCCCATATCGCCGCCCCCCAGCAAATCACAAGCGGGGCGCATCTTGAGATTGATGCCGCCACACGCCGTAATCTGGAACTCACCCGAACGCTAACGGGCGGGCGCAAAGGCAGCCTTCTCGATTGCATAGACCGCAGTGTCACGGCCGCCGGTGCCCGCCTCCTGCAATCATGGCTGTCTGCGCCGCTCATGGATATAAACGCCATCAACGCCCGCCTTGCCCGCGTCGCACTGTTTGCGGGGGACAATAGCCTCAGGGATCGTATCCGTGAGCAACTCAAATCCGTGCCCGATATGGAACGCGCCCTTTCCCGCCTGACGGTGGGGCGCGGCGGCCCAAGAGACTTGGCGATGATCCGCGACGGCCTTAAGTCTTGCGAAATCCTGCGCGCGCAACTTCAAAGCCATAATGAAGCTAAAACTGTACTCTCCGGTTTGCTGGACTCACTCAAACAAAAGCCCGAACTGGCCGCGCTACAAGATCACCTCCAAAAATCCATCATGGAAGAGCCCCCCGCTCTCCTGCGCGAAGGCGGCTTTGTCCGCGAGGGCTATCACGCCCGCCTGGATGAGCTCAAAACCCTCAAATCCGAAAGCAAACGCCTGATCGCGGGGCTACAGGGGCGTTATCAAAAAGAGACAAAGATCGACAAGCTCAAGATCAGCTATAACAACGTGCTTGGCTATTTCATCGAAGTTACCGCCAAGAACGGCGATGCGTTGATGAATTTTGATGATGGCGGCTCTAACCCGTTTGTCCATCGTCAGACCATGGCGAATGCGATGCGTTTCGTGACCCCGCAACTGGCGGAGCTTGAGCGCGATATTTCCTCTGCGGGAGAGAAATCCCTCGCTCTTGAACTGGAAATTTTCGAAAATCTTCGCACCGAAATCGCGGGACTTTCGGGCGATATTGGCAAAACCGCACAAATCGTAGCGATGCTGGACGTCGCCTCTGGACTCGCCGCCCTTGCCATTGAACGTGACTACACGCAGCCCATCCTGAGTAACGACAACAAATTTAATATCGAAGGCGGGCGTCATCCCGTGGTCGAGGCCGCGCTTTCCAAACAAAGCGAAAGCTTCGTGCCTAATGATTGCGACCTCTCGGGACGCAACCGCCTCTGGCTGCTCACGGGCCCCAACATGGCGGGTAAATCGACCTTCCTGCGCCAGAACGCGCTGATCACGATCATGGCGCAAATGGGCGCCTTCGTGCCCGCCGCTTCTGCGCAAATCG
>CAYXSX010000010.1:0-59694 GCA_964467925.1 uncultured Pseudobdellovibrionaceae bacterium
CAACGCTTCTTGTACTTCCTGCGCCAGATCGGTTGCGATTAACGCTCCCCCTTGCGTATTGGGATGAATACCATCGCTCATACACTCCTGATGGAATATTTCGCCTAAATTCTTTGATTCCGGATTTTTTACGATCACATTCATAATAAACGGATCCATCACAAGACCGTGTTTATGCGCGGCATCCGTAAACACGGCATCAAACCTCGCTCTTAACCCCTCAGGAAATAATGCAGGAGCCTTCATTCCCGCCAGCATAACCGGAATACTTTTGTCCTTTAAAATACCAAGAGCATGCTCCAAATTTTCTTTCATCCGCCCGGGCACAGCCTCAGCCATTTTTTCGTTACGAAGATCAGGCCCCAGCGCCATGATTCCGTATATGGCGTCATTGCCACCAAGCGCTATGACGGTCAAATCTGTTCCCTCTCCTAGACTTTTTGCCGCCTTAACCGCGTAATCCATCATTCTACCGCCAATACCCAGATTTTGAACGCTGACATCCCACCCTGCGTCTTGCAGGGCTTTCTCCAATTGTTCCGGGTACTTAGACCAAACAAGGCTATCGCCGATAACGGCTACATTAAAATGCCGCTGCGGAATATTATCCGCAGGCTTAAAAACGGGCAAGCTTCCGCCTGCCTCCTCTATGGCATCGCTGCATTTCTTAAATTCCGCAGTTACCCTCTTCTCGTCAGCCATAAAAAAACCCGTCAAATTGCCCCTTCAATCTGACAGGATTTTGTTAATTTAAGGTAAAAAAGACGGTTACAGCCGCGCTATCCCGCAGTAACCTCGCGCCACGGCCCTTGGCGGTAATCCGTCCGGGGGCTTAAAGTCGCACGCAAGCGGTGTCCGGCAGGGGCCTCTTCCCAGTGCCCACCGGGAAGCATATCTCCGTTCCTTGCACGGAACGCAAAATACATCACCAGCGTGCCCGCATCCCCGTCATGGTGGGAAGCGTGTGCCTGAGCGCCTTTCACGAACTCGGTAACGTCGCTGCGGGGTATCGCGGGTTTTAAAGGAATAAGAACGTCGCAAAAATTACGTCCAGCGCGCACCATAATAGAGCCTTCGCCCGCAATGCTTGCGAAAAGCGCCGTAAAACCCGGTAGTAAAACAGGAGGCTCGGATAAAATCCTTCCCTCAAACTCATCCCCTAATTTGCCTGACATGAAAATTACCCTGTTCGTAACTTTTTATTACAAACAGCATGACCGTGTTGCACCTGTCGCATCAATCGGGATTTTTAAACGAACTAAAATTTTCCCCAGCTCTTGATAGTGCTATGCAGCAAACACCTCCGCCCACTTCTCTTGAAGGGCTTTATCCACCTCCGCCATATCGGCCTGCACACCCAGATCGGCGAAGCTGGTCACGCCGGCGTCCGTTATCCCGCACGGCACGATCCCGCCAAAATGCGACAGATCGGGATTTACGTTGATCGCAATGCCATGAAGCGTCACCCACCGCCGGATACGCACGCCGATCGCGGCGATCTTTTTATCTTGAAAGCCACCCTCTCCCTGCTCGCTTCGTACGCCTTCCCTCTCCCTCAAGGGAGAGGGATTAAGGGAGAGGGTATCATTTTGAGAAACCCAAATCCCGATCCGCCCCTCACGCCGCTCGCCCTTAATCCCGAACGCGCCCACGGACCGGATAATCCATTCTTCAAGATCACAAACATATTTTTTCACGTCCGGCATAGCCTTAATGTCATCCTGAGGGAGCATAGCGACCGAAGGATCTCCTTTTGCCGCTTGAGATCCTTCGCTTCGCTCAGGATGACACTTACGCTGCGCCTTTTCTTTCGCGCGCTTTTTCAAATCAATCATTACATACGCAATGCGCTGTCCGGGGCCGTGGTAAGTATACTGCCCGCCCCGCCCGGTTTTATAGACGGGAAAATCCGCGGCCAGCAAATCCGCCTCTTTGGCGCTCGTCCCCGCGGTGTAAAGCGGCGGATGCTCCAAAAGCCAGACGCATTCCTCCGCCTCCCCGGCGGCAATCGCCGCCACGCGCTCATCCATAAACGCCAGCGCATCTTCGTAAGGGACGGGATTTTCAGAAATTTTCCATTCCATGGTCACTAGAAATAAGAAATAAGATCATAAGAAGAAAGACATTTCTTCTGTTCTTATTTCTTTCCTCCTACTTCTGCTTGCACAAGGCAATTCATTCTGATAATTCTCTCCCCCTACCTCTCGCGGCCGTGGCGGAATTGGTAGACGCGCAAGACTAAGGATCTTGTGATAGAGATATCGTGGAGGTTCAAGTCCTCTCGGCCGCACCAATTCTCGTTAACAAAGCAAAAGCCGTGCTTAAGAAAAATGAGAGTGCTGGATGCTGAAATACGCAACCGTTACAAGACTCATTTTTGTTATTCAAATGAAGCCACCACCACGGGTGCACTGGGATAGCCTGATAGAAGAGCAACAGGTGCCAATTGAGATGTATCTCTATTTCTGATTAGACTTCTGGTGTTTTCACAAAGAGTCAGCCTTGCGACTGTTCCGTATCTGGATAATTGTGGATCAGGATTATGGGCCGCACCAATTCTAATAATGGCTTTTTCTCCCTGACAGTATCGCCCGATACGATCACCCCAATTATGATCGTTTGCTGTTCTGCTCTCTGAGGATTGAATAGTAAAAATACCCTCTTGATCTATGTACGTCCCTTCCCATCCATCAAATGCAAAAACACGAATGCCGTGTTTTTTCGCCATAAGGATAGTTTTTGCGTTATTTTCCCACTTTTCTTTGATTTCTAAAGGCCTGTGTGCTTTTGCAAAAGCGGCGTTAACGTCCCTTTCTATACAATCCCTCGCCTCTATTTCTTTGATTACTTCAAGCTCCTTTGCAACGGCTTGATCTATAAAATCCTCAACAGATAGTTTCTCTTGGTAAAACTCTTCTATGAGAGGCTGAAACCCAAAATTCCATTCTACGGCAAAAATAGTAATTCCACGCTCCCGACATGCTTTAAAGGTATCTTCACTGTTCCAGAAGCGGTTTGTCCCTTTTCCTCCATGATCGTTTTCGGCAACAACCAAAAAATCACCATCAAATTCATCACTAAGAAACTCGGCAAAGCCGTCATGGCGTAGATGAGTCCTCAAATAATCTATTTCCGCTTTGCGATTACGCGATATTATTTCTTGCGTACCAAGGCCTTGTCGGTAATGCTCCTCAGTCCCAATTTCAGGGACATTCTTTAAATGTGAAGAAAAAGAAGGGGGTTGTGCTCTTTCCGCAGCCCTGAAAATAGCTGTCACCCTTTCATGGACTTGCGGGCCTTCCGTTATTGCTTTGTCGTAAATTGCCTCTTGCAAAGTAAAACCGCCCAACTCTCCGACATTCAGTGTTCCATTTTTTCCTTCTATTGATACCGGAAACCTGACAAAAGAAAGAACGTGCCAAAGGTTATATGCGGTTTGTTTTGCCAGTCTTGAGCGATAGGGAGAAAAATCATTAACACGAAGGCCACTTCCTTGCACCATAGCAATGAATTTGCCTTCATCTTGCAATGCTTCTGAAAGCTCTTCGAAAAGAGTTGTAACAGCATCCGCAGCTTCACCTGGTTCCATTGTTTTTAGGGCATGAGAGAGATAATAGGCTGCGGCGCGCTTTGTTTCTTTCGCAGTCTCGTGAAAAATGGATGCAACAATAACTTTTTTTGCCCAATCAAGATCAAATTCAAGAATATCGGGATCGGCACAAAGATTTTGCATTTTTTGCTCTAAAGCCGCCAAATTTGCGTGAACGACAGCATTGTGAGCGTCAACTTCTTCCATATTAGCACAGCGGCCATTGCTAACTGCCAGAAAGCTTAAAAGAGGAGGTTGTTGCATGACAACCTGCGCCCAATCTTCAAAACCTTCAATCTCACTGATTTTCATGCAATATCTCCAAATATTTTGGCATAATAAACAATTATGTAAAACAATGCAAGTTATAAAAGCTTATAACGCTCTATAACATTTTTCACATTTACAAACTACAACACCTATTGCAGCGCACCATACGAAGCGCTTGCATCGCCCCTTTGAATTGCGTATTTCAAAACATCCGAAACCAACAAAAACAACCGAAATCACAATCATGACCAGCACGAAGAAGACCAGCAAAGACGAAGCCGCTTTCCGCCAGGATGCACTCGATTACCACCGTTTCCCCGAGCCCGGCAAAGTAGCCCTTAAGCCCACAACGCCACTGGCGACACAGCGCGACCTCGCGCTCGCCTACTCTCCCGGTGTGGCTGTCCCGTGCGAGGAAATCGCCGCCGACCCGCTGAAGGCTTATGATTACACATCAAAAGGCAATACGGTTGCGGTAATCACAGAAGGAACGGCCGTGCTCGGCCTTGGCAATATCGGCGCGCTGGCTTCCAAGCCTGTGATGGAGGGAAAATCCGTTCTATTCAAGAAATTTGCCAATATCGATTCCGTCGACGTCGAAATCGACATGAACACACAAATGAACGAGAACTCCTCGCGCGAAGATTACATTCAGCGCTTTGTGGACATCGTCGCCTCCCTCGAGCCCACCTATGGCGGGATCAATCTTGAGGACATCAAGGCGCCCGAGTGTTTCGAGATCGAACGCCGCCTGCGCGAACGCATGAACATTCCCGTTTTCCACGACGACCAACACGGCACGGCGATTATCGTGACCGCTGCCTTCCGCAACTGGATCGAATATTCGGGCCGCGACATTTCCAAGATCAAGCTTGTTGCCTCCGGCGCTGGCGCGTCCGCGATTGCCTGTCTGAACCTGCTCGTTCATGCGGGACTTAAGAAAGAGAACATCATCATCTCCGACCGCGACGGCGTGGTCTATGAGGGCCGTAACGAAAACATGGATCCGGCCAAGGAAGCCTTCGCCTCCAAAACCAAGGCCCGTACATTGGAAGAAGCTATCAAAGGCGCTGACGTATTCCTCGGCCTTTCCGGCCCGCGTGTTCTGAACAAGGATATGGTCAAATCCATGGGCAAAGCCCCTCTGATCATGACGCTGGCCAATCCGACGCCGGAAATCATGCCCGAAGATGCGCGCGAAGCTAAACCCGACGCCATCATCTGCACGGGCCGTTCCGACTACCCGAACCAGGTGAACAACGTTCTTTGCTTCCCCTTCATCTTCCGCGGCGCGCTCGATGTCGGCGCAACGGCGATTAACGAAGAAATGAAACTGGCCTGCGTTGATGCTATCGCCGCGCTTGCCCGTAAAGAGGCCTCCGCCGAGTTGCAAGCCGTCTACACCGACGAAAACTTAAGCTTCGGTCCCGACTATCTTATTCCCAAGCCGTTCGATCCGCGCCTGATCGTGGACCTGCCCATCGCGGTGGCCAAGGCGGCAATGGACAGCGGCGTGGCCACACGCCCCATTACCGACTTTGAAGCCTACAAGCACAAGCTCCAGCGCTTCTACATCCGCTCGCAACTTATCATGCGCCCGGTTTACATCCGCGCGAAGGAAAACCCCAAACGCGTTGTCTACGCCGAGGGCGAAAACGAAAACGTGCTTCAGGCCGTGCAAACTTCTCTGGACGAAAGCATTGCCCGCCCCATCGTTATCGGACGCCGCAAGGTCGTCGATATGCGTATCGAGCGTCTCGGCCTTCGTATGAAAGCAGGCAAAGATTTCGAACTGATCGACCCTGAAGACGATCCCCGTTACCGCGACTACTGGGAAACCTATCACGGCATTATGGAACGCCGCGGCATCACGCCCGAGGTCGCCAAGACGATCCTGCGTTCCCGCACAACCGTGATCGGCGCGCTGATGGTCCGTAAAGGGGAAGCTGATTCCCTGATCTGCGGCACCATAGGACGCTACCGCACACACCTGCAGGACGTGATCGACATCATCGGCCTGAAACCCGGCGTCGAAACACCTGCGGCCATGAACGGACTGTTGCTCCAGCGCGGAACCTATTTCTTCTGCGATACGCAAATCAACCCCGACCCCAGCGTAGCGGAAATCTCCGAAATGACCCTGCTGGCCGCCGAGGAAGTGCGCCGCCTTGGTATCAAACCAAAAGTGGCTTTATTGTCTCATTCCAATTTCGGCTCCAGCGACAGCGCGACAGCACGTAAAATGCGCGCCGCCTTCGCCGACATCCGCCGCCGCGATCCTGAGCTCGAGATCGACGGGGAAATGAACGCCGACGCAGCCCTGAACGAAAAAACCCGTCAGGCCGTCATGCCCAATTCGTTCCTAACCGGCGAGGCCAATTTGTTCATCATGCCTACGCTGGAATCGGCCCATATCTCCTTCAACATGCTTAAAACCATGGCCGAAGGCATCAGCATCGGTCCGCTCCTTCTGGGCGCAGCGCAGCCCGTTCACATCCTGACGCCGTCTATCTCGGCGCGCGGCATCGTAAACGTAACGGCTCTTGCCACCGTGGCGGCGCAGGTGCATGAAAACGAAATGGCGGATGAAAAAACCCGCCGTGTGGTCGCTCATAAGTAATTTTAGTGGTAAGTATAAGACGGTAAGTGTAAGTAAGTATCGGTAAGCTTTTAACATTTACCGCTTAGGCCTTACAACGCTAACCCCTAACCCTATATCACTGAAGCCATGACCGACACTCAGGAAGCAGCCGATAACAAGCAGATTCTCCCGGAGGAAAATCCCTTTTACCTCTCCGACAGCGAGATCAAGGAGATCACGAGCGCTGTCCAGGCACAGGATTTCGACACGGTTAACGGGTTCCTGAAAGACCTAAGCCCCGCTGATGAGGCCGAGCTTCTTTCCAAGGTCAATGATGTCGACCGTCAGGAGCTTCTGGCGATGTACGGCGAGCATTTAAACCCTGAAACCTTCACCGAAATGGATGATGAGCTTTGCCGCGCGTCCCTTTCCTCCATGCCGGTCGAAGATGTCGCCAGCATTATCTCCAAGCTGGAGAGCGATGACGCGCTGGACGTTGTTGAAAATCTCGATGACGAACTTCAGGAAGAGATTTTCGAAAAACTTTCCGCCAAAACCCGTGCGGTGATTCAGGAAGGTCTGAGCTTCCCCGAGGAAAGCGCGGGCCGCTTGATGCAGCGCGAATTCGTCGCGATCCCCCAGTTCTGGAGCGTTGGCAAGACCATCGATTACTTGCGTGAAAACGCCGAAGACCTGCCCGAGGATTTTTTCGATATTTACGTCATCAGCCCCTCTTACCACGTCATGGGCGTAATCCCGCTCGGCAAGCTCATCCGCTCCGCCCGTGCCGTGAAAATCGACACGCTGTCGCTGAAAGACACCTACCCTATCCATGCTTCGATGGATCAGGAGGAAGCAGCTCATATTTTCCGCCGCGAAAATCTGGTCTCCGCCCCCGTTGTGGACGACCATGACCGCATTATCGGAGTGATTACCATTGACGATATTATCGACGTTATCGACGAAGAAGCGCAGGAAGACATTCTTCTTATGGCCGGGGTGGATCAGGGCGACCTTTACCGCGCCGTGCTTTCCACCACCAGCACACGTTTCCGTTGGCTTTTTATAAATCTTATCACTGCCATACTTGCGTCTGCTGTAATTTCCTTTTTTGACGCCACGATTGAACAGATCGTGGCGCTCGCCGTTCTGATGCCGATCGTCGCTTCTATGGGCGGAAATGCGGGAACGCAAGCCCTTACCGTGGCTGTGCGCGCGCTGGCCTCCAAACAATTATCGAGTACGAACGCATGGCGCGTGATCTGGAAGGAAACTCTGGTCGGCACGCTCAACGGTGCGGCCTTCGCCGTCATTACCGGACTTGTCGCGGGTCTGTGGTTCGGCAGCACGATGCTCGGCTGCGTCATCGCTCTTGCCATGGTGGTGAACCTGTTTGTTGCAGGGGCTTTCGGCGCGGGCATCCCGATTTTACTGGATAAAATGGGTTCCGACCCGGCAATTTCCTCGACTGTTTTCCTGACCACCGTAACCGATGTGGTTGGTTTTTTTGCCTTTTTAGGGCTGGCGGCACTGATGTTGCTTTAATCGGCCCTATCCCTTATAAGGGGGGCCACTGCAAACCAAACAAAAACTAGAGAATGTCTGCTTCAAAATTAGTAAAACCGGCTGCCGAACACAAAGACAGCTATATCGCCGCCCTTCAGGAGTTCCATAAGGAAGGCCGTTATAATTACATTGATATCAAGGAAACCGAAGAAAACTTCTCCGATTTCATCAAATGCGTCAACGAGGGCAAAAAGAACCTTCACAAGCCCTATGCCGACTGGGTAGAGCCCGTTCCCGAAAGCGTCTTCTGGCTGATCAAGGACAATGAATTTATCGGCACTTTCAACATCCGCCACCGCCTGAACTGGCATCTTGAAAAATGGGGCGGGCACGTCAATTTCATCATTCGCCCCTCCATGCGCGGCAAGGGCTACGGCAAGAAAATCCTGCAAAAGGGCATGCCCTTTGTCTGTTACCTTGGCATTAACCGCGCCCTGATCACGATCGACCCAGCCAATGACGCAGGCATTAAAATCGTCGAACATTGCGGCGGCGTGTTTGACGGCGATACGACCGAAAGCGAAAAATTCCCCGCCCGCAAGCGTTACTGGCTGGATTGCTGTTAACCTGCTTGCCGTCATTGCGAGGACCCCGGATTTAATCCGGGGGACGAAGCAATCCAGAAATTGTAGCTTGTCGCCCTAGATTGCTTCGCTTCGCTCGCAATGACGAAAAAACTAAAATAAAAGAAACATTAAACCCTATTCTCTTTTGCCGGAAACTCTTCTAGATTACCCCGATGACCAAACGAAAGACTTCGCAAAAATCCCGCAAGGCCGTCCCCACACCGCTGATCATCCGTCTTATTAAATGGATGTTCGTGGCCGGACTTTGGGGTGGTTTGCTACTGGCTTTGCTTGTGGTCTGGTATGCGCGCGATTTGCCTGACATTGCCAGCGCGCCCGCTTTCGAGCGCCGCACCTCTATCACCATCAAGGGGGCCGATGGCGGCGTGCTCACGCGCTACGGCGACATGAAGGCCGAAAGCGTCAGCGTTTCCGAACTGCCCTCACATCTGATCTACGCGATTATCGCCACCGAGGATCGCCGTTTCTATCAGCATTTCGGTCTCGATCCGCAGGGCTTCGCCCGCGCAATGGTGCGCAACCTTGTTTCCATGCGTCTTGTTCAGGGTGGCTCCACCATCACCCAGCAACTGGCGAAAAACGTTTTCCTGTCTCAGGAACGCACGATCAAGCGCAAGATACAAGAAGCCATGCTCGCCCTCTGGCTGGAGCGCGAACTGACCAAGGACGAAATTCTGAGCGCCTATCTGAACCGCGTTTACCTCGGGTCCGGGGCCTACGGAGTGGAGGCCGCATCGCAGCTTTACTTCGGCAAATCCGCGCGTGATGTGAACTTGCGTGAATCTTCCCTGCTTGCGGGCCTTTTGAAGGCCCCTTCCCGCTATTCCCCTCTTCGCAATCCCGACCTAGCCATGGAACGCGCCAACGTGGTTCTCAGCGCTATGGCCGATGCCGGCTACATTTCGCCGGATCAGGCCAAGGCGCTCTATGACGTGCCCCCCGCCGAGACGAGCGTAACAGCCGGAAACTCCATCCGTTATTTTGGCGACTGGATTGTCGATGAACTGGGCGAACTTATCGGCACGCCTCAAAACGACCTGATTGTCGAAACCACGCTTGTTCCCGCGCTCCAACTTACGGCCCAAAACGAAATCACCCGCGTGATCGACACTGACGGCCCCACCCGCCATATCGGTCAAGGCGCTGCGCTTGTCATGAAGCCTGACGGCGCCATCCTCGCCATGGTCGGCGGCAAGGACTTCAGCCAGAGCCAGTTCAACCGCGCGACGCAGGCCGTGCGCGCCCCCGGCTCCTCCTTCAAACCCATCGTATATTTAAGCGCACTGGAAAGCGGCTGGAAACCGGATGATCTGATCCTCGACGCCCCCTTTGATGCGAACGAAAAATACCGCCCAGAAAACTTCGACGGCCAGTATATGGGCGGTGTCACGTTGGAAACCGCGCTGACCAAATCCCTGAACACTGCTACTGTGCGCCTGATGCGCGAGATCGGCCCCGGTCATGTCATTGATACCGCCCAGCGCCTCGGCATCACCTCCCCGCTGGAACGCGACCTCTCCCTTTCTCTGGGCAGCAGCGGCGTAACCCTGCTTGAAATGACCTCCGCCTTTGCCGCTTTTGCCAATAACGGTTTGCGCCTTACCCCTTACGCCATTACAAAGGTTACCGATGCTGACGGCGAGATTTATTACGAACGCCCCAACTGGCGTTCCGCCGCCCGCGTGATCGAACGCGAACATGTATACGACATTGATAAAATGCTCCACAGCGTCGTGCGTGAAGGAACCGGAAGAGCCGCCTATAGCGATGCCTACGATGCCGCCGGAAAAACCGGAACCTCTCAAGACAGCCGCGATGCATGGTTTATCGGCTATACCGACGAAATCGTGGCCGGGATATGGCTAGGTAATGACGACAACACGCCGATGGATACAAAAGAAACGGTAGGCGTTACAGGCGGCAGCTACCCCGCGAGAATTTGGAAGACGATCGCGCTGGCGGCTCATGACAATGAAACCGTACACGAACTGGATAGCCGAACGATGGGAGACGGTGGCTTCGGCGCTCTTCTGGGTCGCTTGCTCTCCCCCTCTTCGGATGATCAAGACAATCAGCCTCCCGAGCGAGATCAACGCGGCGACACGCTCAAGGAAAGCGAGCGGTATAATAACTAGCAAATAAGTTACGCTTACGCTGGGAGGGGCTCTATATCAAGACGATCAACAAAAAACTTCTGAGGTTCGCCGTGTATATTATTGACCTCTATTTGGAAGTCGTAACCGTTTGAATCAACCTCTCGCAAAGGAGTAAGATCAAGTATTACCCTTGCAACGTTGTCATCAGCCAGTTTAAATACATTTTTAAGCATAACATAAGTGACCCTCACGCTGCTATCACGCGTAATTGGCGCTTTATTTTCTACCGTTTCAGACATCCAACATATTCTCCTTAACTATAGTTCGGGCTAGAGTTAAGCAAAATTTTAAAGTTATGTCAAATTTATTTTCAAACCCTTAAGCATTCTTCTAACAACGGATACGCTTTTCTGAAAGCTGCAAATTTATCTTCGCCAATACGGTCCCAATGTTCCTTGAGGTCCTGCACTGCCAAAGAAGCACCGCCAACGGACCAATCGGGCCGCATCAACGCGGCATCAACGTAATCCAGAAACTCCGCCGGAAACGCCATGCGCGGCGCACGCAGTCCAAGCTCCACCAGTATCTTCGATACATGGGCGTCGCTGTGGTCCGACATATTTGCGGTAAACTGCACCGCCGCCAGGATTTTAATTTCCGGCCTGTTGTTGGGAACTTCCCGCAAATGGCGCATGAAACGGGCGTAAACTTCCATTTCCAGATCCTTGTCGCCGCCGTCCAGAGAAGACGCCTCGGGCGGTAAAGGCAAGGTGATGTTGCTTTTGGCTGATACGGGTACAAAGTTTTTAAACATGATAACCTTCCTGAGATGAAGAGTTAGAGTTTCGACTTCACAAGCACCAACGCTTCGTTCCGTCTTTATATCCAGACTCGCCTGAAGTTATTAACAGAAACTTAATTTTATGGTTATGGTAAAAAATGGAGTGTGTATAACTTCTAACATCCGGCACCCCACCCCGTCATCACCCGCTTCCCCACCTCGTCATCACCCGCTTTATGCGGGTGATCCACATGTCCTGCGAAGCCTGAAGACTCATCAGGATGGATTACCCGAACAGAGCCGGGTAATGACGGATAAAGGTATAAGTAAATAACTATCTTGGAATCGCAGCCACAGCCAACTCATCGGCACGCTCGTTTTCCGGGTGGCCCGCATGGCCTTTAACCCAGAAAAACGTCACTTTATGTTCGGAAACCAGAGAATCGATTCTCTCCCACAGATCCTGATTTTTAACGGGCTTCTTGTCGGCGGTCTTCCACCCCCGGGCTTTCCATCCCGCCAGCCACTGGTTCACGCCGTCCATCACATATTTGCTATCCGTGTAAACCTCAACGGGTGCTTTATTATGCTTAAGCGCTTCCAGAGCCTTGATCACCGCCATCATTTCCATGCGGTTATTGGTCGTTTCCTTTTCTCCGCCGGAAAGCTCTTTTTCATGCCCGTTCCACTTCAGGATAGCTCCCCAGCCGCCGGGGCCCGGATTTCCGCTGCAGGCACCGTCGGTATAGATTTTAATCGTCATTTCACCACCTCGTCATTGCGAGGAGCGTATGCGACGAAGCAATCTAGAAATAACACTGTCATCCTGAGCGAAGCGAGGCGCAAGCCGAGCGTAGTCGAACGGATCTCCTTCACAAACTTTGATATCCTTCGATTTCGGCACTTCGTGCCTGCACTCAGGATGACGAAACGGGAAAAGCTCATAACGTCTCCTTTAAATGCGCCACAATCACGGCCAAAAATTCGTCTTCCGTTTTGACATCGCGGAACGCTTCGGAAGGAATGGTCGTACCGTATTTGTCGGCAATCGCCTGATATTTGGGCAAACGGTTTTCAAACAGGCGCGGAAAAACCCAGCGTGAAAACTCATCCGGCTCGATTTCCTCGGCGGCGGATAACCCCTGATCTGATAAAAACTCCGCCAACCAATAATCGAACCGTTCCGGCGAATAGAACAAAGGTTTGGGGTATTCCTGCGCCCGCTTCAGAACGGCTTTTTCCTCTTCGGGGCTCGCCTTGATATAAACGATCAGCGAATGCTCATCGACAAAATCAAACAGCGTATCGTCATCAATCTCGCACATGGAACCTGTGGAATCGTTTACCACATGGGTAAATCCGTCTTCATGCGCCTTGGATACCTTTTTCTTCAGCGCGTTCAAACTGGCACACTCCGCCTCAAAATAGGTGCGCTGGCGCTTTTTAAACTCATCCAGCGCAAAACCGCCCTTCGCCGGGTTGCCCAGCCGCCCGACATAGTGCGAGAGAGCCGAAATATCCTGCTTGGTCACTTGGTCACCAAGACCGATATCTTTCGCGATCTGGTAGTCACAGGAATAATGCTTCCACCCCTGTCCTTCCAGCATTGTGGAAAGATAGGTTTTGCCCACACCGGACATGCCCATCAGGGTAATGACCTTGTTCTCTATATCGTTGAATTCTGAAATCGTAATCGGCACTTGATATATTTCCCCCTGCTTTTTTACTACAGAGCTAGACAGAGATAAACAAAGGCTTTTCCTTTCGTCATCCCGGGCTTGTCCCGGGATCCATTCATCAACCTGACGCGATTTGAGAAATGGATTCCGGCATGCGCCGGAATGACTGTTTGGCAAACCCTCTGCGTGCTCTGTATATCTCTGTAGTTCAAATAAATCACGCCGCCCTCAACTCGGCAGGCAATTTAAAACTGACGTTTTCCTCAGTAATGGCAACCTCTTCGACGGTTACATTAAAACGTTCCTTGGCCGCCGCGATCACTTCATCCACCAGAATTTCCGGTGCGGACGCTCCGGCGCTCAAACCCAAGACCTTCACACCTTCCAGCCAGTTCCAGTCAATATCACTAGCGCGCTGTACCAGCAGGGATTTCTGGCAGCCCATAACGGTCGCCACTTCCACCAGACGGTTAGAGTTGGAAGAATTAGGCGCACCGATCACCATGAGCGCATCGCTTAACGGGGCAATCGCTTTTACCGCCGCCTGACGGTTTGTCGTCGCGTAACAGATATCTTCTTTATGCGGCACGTTGATCGCAGGAAAACGTGCCTTTAATGCCGCAACCACATCCGCCGTATCATCCACCGACAATGTTGTCTGCGTGCAATAGGCAAGATGATCGGCTGACCGGATGATCGGATAATCGGATTTTAATTCATTCTGCTCATCTGATGATCCGCTCATCTGATAATCCGCAAGGCGCAGCCTTGCAACATCCTCCGGCGTTTCCACCAACAAGACAGACCCTTCCGGCAATTGCCCCATCGTGCCAATCACTTCGGGGTGACCCGCATGACCGATCAAAATAACCTGATAGCCCTTTTTATGATGGTTCTGCGCTTCGATATGAACCTTGCTCACCAACGGACATGTCGCATCCAGATAAAACATATTGCGCTTTTCCGCGTCCTGCGGCACCGATTTCGGTACGCCATGCGCGGAAAACACAACCGGCTGCCCGTCATTCGGAATTTCATCCAATTCCTCGACAAACACCGCGCCCTTGCTCTTAAGGGAATCCACGACAAATTTGTTATGCACGATTTCATGGCGCACATAGACGGGTGCGCCATATTTCTCCAGCGCGCTTTCAACGATCTGAATGGCTCTGTCCACTCCCGCGCAAAAGCCGCGCGGTGCTGCCAATAATATTTTGAGATCCTGTTTATCCATTTGCCTACTTACATAAAGAAACATGCGCCCAAAATCCAGAACTCTTGCTTAAATTTCCTCTGCCCGATAAGGTAGATGAAAATTTTTATCCAGGGCTTTTCATGATGAATATCAGAGTTTTGATGCTGAGTATCTGCGCCGCCGCGACCTTAACCGCTTGTGACAAGGTCGACCGCTTCATGACCAGCCTCGATCCGCGCATCACCAAACCGGACAGCCATCTTGTCCGCGAACCGACATCAAACGCGCTGATCAATGATTGCCCCGATGTGAAAGTGGTGGAAGAACTCAGCTTGCTGACCGAATTCACCAATCCGGCATTGCCCACTAATGATTCCATGATTTCCCGCGCCCATCTCGCGCTGGGCCAAAGCACCTGCACCTATACCGAGCGCAGCGTGAGCATTGACGTACGCCTGTCCTTCGAAAGCGAGCTCGGCCCGCGCGCCAAGATGAAGCAAAGCGATACGCCCTTCGTCTCCTATCCCTTCTTCGTTGCTGTGACTGACGATGAGGGCCGCATTCTCGCCAAGGAGGTCTTCGCCGCCTCCATGACATTCGGCAAGGATGAAACCCGCCACACTTATACCGAAGCACTGCGCCACGTCATACCTATTTATGACCGCGAAGACGCCCGCGAGCACAAAGTTCTGGTGGGCTTCCAGCTAACCTCCGACCAGCTGGCCTTCAACCGCCGCTTCATGGCGATGCACAGCCCCATCGTACCTACGCCGATGCCGCTCTCCAGCCAGCCCTATAACGCGCCGGGCGCGCCGGTCAGCATCATGCCCGACCAAGCTGGAGAAGAGTATTAAGCATGGCGGGAAAGGATAAATTCGACCTGCCCGCCTTCTGGCAATCGGAAAAGGAAGATCATTTAAAAGCCGCCAGTGATTGCTTTGATTTCCTTCAGGCCGATTTCACCCGCCTGCTGGATGCCTGCGCCACCTGCATTCGCGGCGGCGGCAAAATCCTGTTCTTCGGCAACGGGGGCAGCGCTTCCGACGCCCAGCATCTGGCGACCGAGCTTACCATCCGCTACACCGCCGACCGCCCCGCCATTGCCGCGATCGCGCTGACCACCGACACCTCCGCCCTCACCGCCGCGGGCAACGATCTGGGGTTTGATCGTATTTTCTCCCGCCAGGTGGAGGCACTGGGCCGCAAGGGCGATGTCGCGATTGGCATCAGCACGTCGGGGAACAGCGCCAATGTGCTCGCCGCGCTAAAAACCGCCAAAGCCCTCGGCCTTGTCACCGCGGGCCTCTCTGGCCGCGACGGCGGAAAAATGGCGGAATCGTGCGATATTCTTCTCACCGTTCCCTCCCCGACCACCGCCCGCATTCAGGAAATGCACATTACGCTGGGCCACATGCTCTGCGACGCCCTCCAGCGGGAATTGGGGCTGGTTTAACACCCATCACAACCGTGTTGACATAAACAAAAAACCTGTTTATAGAAAATGAACTAAAAATAAACGAGGGCATTATTATGAGTAGAGAAAACAAGGCCGATGAAAATCAGACAAAACCATATACAGTTTCCGCTAATACTGCAGTGTATGGCGGTCTAATAGTCGCTGTAGGCGGTTTAGGATTAGGAGGTATGTTGGGATACCACCTAGGCGGTCCGAAAAACACCCTCGATCAGGCCCTTGAAAAAATACAGCCCGTCCATATGTTCCAATCTGTCGCCGGTATTCCGGAAGGGGCAGGAACACCCATTGCCACCCGCGAGCTTCGTAAAGACGAATGCGCTTACAAATCTCCGGGCCATTACCCCGTCCTCTTGACCGATCTAGCTGCGCCTGACAAAGTCCACAAAATCGGTTCCTACCCGGTCGTATCCTTTGTCTTTTGTAATGTCGGCGATCCCAAACTAAAGCTAGAAGCCGCTGAACTGGATCGTCTGGGCCGGGAAACAACCTTGCATTTGCGTCAAGCTTTTGCTGCAAAAACCATAGAACTCGGTGCGACAGCCGTTACGGTTACAATTGTCAAAGATGGTTTAGGACTTGACGGGCCAGATCCGAACAAAAACGTTTCTCCGCAATAACATTCCTATCGCTCTAATAAACACAACCCCTTTTCCGCTTGAGCGAAAAGGCGGATTGCCTTATGATAAGCGCCTGTTAATGAATGGAAACGGCTGATTTTATGGGCACTTCACAACCGGTTGAAAAGATGAGCTTTGAAGAGGCCCTCGGTGAGCTTGAGGCCATCGTCAAAAACCTCGAAAGCGGGCAGGCCAAGCTCGAGGATTCCATCACCTCCTATGAACGCGGGATCGCCCTGAAAAACCACTGCGAAGCGAAGCTGAAAGACGCGCAGGCCAAGATTGAAAAAATCACGGTCGCCAGCGACGGTTCTATCCGCACGGAACCTTTGGATCAAAAGTGATATGAAACCACAGATAAACACAGATGAACACAGATTGAACGAACTGACGTTCAAAATAAACGGTTGTGCGATGAATGTGCTAAATACTGTCGGCCACGGATTTCACGAAAAAATCTATGAAAACGCTCTGGCAATCTCTTTTGAAAAACAAGGCATTATCTTTTCCCAACAAAAACCATATGGCATTTCCTTTGAAGGCCAAAACATAGGTACATTCATTCCTGATTTTGTAATTGAGGATAAAATTATACTGGAAATTAAAACAATTGACCGACTGGGAAATAACGAAAAAGGACAAGTTTTAAATTATTTGCGCGCCAGCGGTTTAAAACTTGGTCTTATTTTAAACTTCAAAAATCCTAAACTGGATTGGCAAAGGGTTATTTTATAACTATCTGTGTTAATCCGTGTTCATCTGTGGTTAGAAAACAAAAAGAAATGGAACAATAAATCATGGCCCCATCCCCGAGAGACGCAAGCCCCCTCCTCCAACGCGCCATGGATGAAACGGCTGCCGCCGTCAACAAAACGATGAGCCATTTGCTCCCCGAAACCGATCTGGCGGAGGATAAATTGTTCGAGGCCATGCGCCACGGCACGCTGGGCGGCGGTAAGCGTCTGCGCCCGTTTCTGGTGATGCAATCCGCCGCGCTGTTCAACGTCAACCCCGGAAGCGCGCGCCGCGTGGCCGCCGCGCTGGAATTCGTACACTGCTATTCCCTGATCCATGACGACCTTCCCTCGATGGACGATGCCTCTTTGCGCCGCGGCAAACCCACCGTGCACAAACAATATGATGAGGCCACCGCGATCCTTGCGGGTGATGCGCTCCTCACCCTTGCTTTCGAGGTTCTGGCCGACCGCGAAACCCACGCCGATCCGCGCGTGCGCTGCGAACTTGTACGCATGATGGCGCAGGCCGCGGGCCCCCAAGGCATGGTCGGCGGGCAAATGCTCGATCTGATTGGCGAAGAAGAAGATTTCGACCTTGGCACCATCTCCCGCCTGCAACGCATGAAAACCGGAAAGCTTATGGCCTTTGCCTGTGAATCCGGCGCTATTTTGGGCCGTTCCGACGAACCCCACCGCCGTGCCTTAACCGCTTATGCTCATGATCTCGGTCTCGCCTTTCAGGTTACAGACGATATTCTGGACGTGGAGGCCGACCCCCAAGATACCGGCAAAGACACCGGTAAAGACGAAGATGCCGGCAAGGCAACTTTCGTCTCCACAATGGGTAAGGAAGGGGCGAGAGAGCGCGCCGAAATGCTGGTCCAGCAATCCATCCGCCACCTCAAAATCTTCGAAGGCCGCGCCGCCATGCTTAAAGAACTCGCGGAGTATGTTCTGGCAAGACGGGCTTGATTTATAAAACCGTCATTACGACCCCGGCCATGAGCCGGGGGAAGCAATCTTTAGATTGCCACGTTGGCTTATCGGCCTCCTCGCAATGACGTAAATTGTTAATCCTTTCACATCACAAAAACCTTTGCCCCACCCCGGGTTTTCCTTTAAACCGGGGGTAACCTGGTAAACGCTCAAAAAAAACAACCCCAAAAAATTCCCCCCCCCCTACGGGGTGGGGGTCGGGGGGTGGGTGTACCATCTATCGGTAAACACGCCAAGATCATACACCCCCACCCTAACCCTCCCCCTGAAGGGGGAGGGAAAATCCTCGACCGCGTCAAATTCCCCGCTGACATGAAGGTACTTTCCGATGCGGAACTGCAAACTCTGGCCTCCGAGCTGCGCGGCGAAGTCATTAAAACCGTTTCCAAAACGGGCGGTCACCTGGGCGCAGGGCTGGGCGTGGTCGAGCTTACTGTGGCCATTCACGCCGTGTTCAACACGCCGGATGACAAGCTGATCTGGGATGTCGGGCATCAATGCTATCCGCATAAAATCCTGACCGGACGCCGCGATGAAATGCACACACTCCGCCAAGGCGGCGGGCTTTCCGGTTTTACCAAGCGCGCGGAGAGCGAATACGACCCCTTCGGCGCAGCGCACAGCTCTACCTCTATCTCCGCAGGCCTTGGCATGGCCGTTGCCCGCGACCTTCAAAATGGTGATAACAATGTGATCGCCGTGATTGGTGATGGCTCGATGAGCGCGGGTATGGCTTACGAAGCCATGAACAATGCGGGCGATATGAAGTCCCGCCTGATTGTGATTTTGAACGATAATGATATGTCCATCGCCCCGCCCGTCGGCGCGATGAGCCGCTATCTCACGAAAACCGTGTCCTCGCGCGCTTACATCACCGCGCGCGAGATGGGCAAGAAAATCACGGAGCACCTGCCTGCCCCCATTCGCCACGCCGCCAAACGCGCGGAAGAAGGCGCCCGCATCGCGCTCTCCGCCAAATACCATGGCGGCGGCAGCATCTTCGAAGAAATGGGCTTTTACTATATCGGCCCCGTTGACGGTCACAACCTAGACCACCTCCTCCCCGTTCTGCGCAACGTCCGCGATTCCAAGCACGAAGGGCCTATCCTCATTCATGCGATCACGAAAAAAGGCCATGGCTATGCCCCGGCCGAGAACGCGGCGGACAAGATGCACGGCGTCAAAAAATTCGACGTGATTACGGGCGAGCAAGCCAAGAGCAAATCCGGCCCGCCCGCCTACACCAAAGTCTACGCGCAAGCCCTGATCGAAGAAGCCCGCAAAGACGAGCGTATTATCGGCATTACCGCAGCTATGCCGGACGGCACGGGCATGGATTTATTCGGCGAGGCCTTCCCCGAGCGCATGTTCGATGTCGGCATCGCGGAACAACACGCTGTCACCTTCGCCGCAGGCCTCGCCGCCGAAGGCATGAAGCCCTTCGCCTCCATTTATTCCACCTTCCTGCAACGCGGCTATGACCAAGTCGTGCATGACGTGGCGATTCAGAACCTGCCCGTGCGTTTTGCCATGGACCGCGCCGGATTAGTGGGCGCCGACGGCCAAACCCATGCCGGAAGCTTTGATATCGCTTATCTTGGCTGCCTGCCCAATTTCGTGTTGATGGCGCCAGCGGACGAGGCAGAGCTTGTCCACATGACCGCCACCGCCGCCGCCTATAACGAAGGCCCCATTGCCTTCCGTTTCCCGCGCGGTGCTGGCACAGGCATAGCCCTCCCCGAAACACCTGAAATTCTGGAAATCGGTAAGGGCCGGATTGTTTATGAATCAGGCAACAAAGCGTCATTGCGAGGAGCAGCAGGCGACGAAGCAATCCAGGGCAACAAAGCGTCATTGCGAGGAGCAGCAGGCGACGAAGCAATCCAGGGCAACAAAACGGGATTGCCGCGTCGGGCCGATGGCCCTCCTCGCAATGACGGCTCTATCGCCATCCTCTCCTACGGTGGGCGTATGCAGGAATGCCTCATCGCGGCGAAAATGCTCGAAGACCAAGGCGCATCCGTCATGGTCGCCGACGCCCGCTTCGCCAAGCCGCTGGATGAAGATTTAATCAAACAACTCGCCACGCACCACTCAAAACTCATCACTATCGAGGAAGGCTCCATCGGCGGGTTTGGATCTTATGTGCTGGAATTCCTCAACCGTGAAGGCCTGCTAAATGGCTCCTTACGCGTCCACACCATGCACCTGCCCGATATCTTCCAGGATCACGACGACCCCGCAAAACAATACGAAGCCGCGGGGTTAACGGCGAAAGATATTGTGAAAACGTCATTGCGAGGAGGCCGTTAGGCCGACGCGGCAATCTAAAGATTGCTTCGCTTCACTCGCAATGACAAAATGGAATTGCTACAGTGTCATTGCGAGGAACAACGTGACGAAGCAATCTTAAACCACAAACAGATTGCTTCGGCCTTTCCAAGGCCTCGCAATGACGTTTATATAAAGGCGATGACAAAAAGGTAAAATGAAACAACCCGCCGTTTACATCCTGACCAACAAAAAAGACGGCACATTATACACGGGCGTAACCTCCGATTTACCTAAGCGCATTTATGATCATAAAAATGGGATCACAAAAGGGTTCACATCCAAATACAACTGTTCAAATCTCGTTTATTTTGAAACCTATGATGATATGGAACATGCGATTGCACGGGAAAAACAAATCAAAGCCGGATCGCGAAAAAAGAAGATCGCATTGATAGAAAGTAAAAATCCTGAATGGCGGAATTTGTATGAAGATATCATATAAACGCACGAGATTGCTTCGCTTCGCTCGCAATGACGAATATACCAACCCGTCATTGCGAACCTGCGTAAGCAGGTGAAGCAATCTCCCTCTTTTTAGATTGCCGCGTCGAGCCTATGGCTCTCCTCGCAATGACCAATAAGTCAAAAAACTTGACAAAACAGGAATAATATCCTAATATCGCTTGTATGACCCAAACATACGACACACAACAAACACTCCCCGCAACCCTCAACCCAACAGAAACCGAAACCAACGTTCCGGTCACGCAGGAAGATTTGACCGCCCTGATCATGAGCCTTGAACAAACGCTGACGCGCGGTGCGGGCGATCCGCGGTGCATTTTGATGGAACAATCCGATATTCTGAATTCCCTCTTCCGCGCGCTGGTCAGCGCCAATTTGAAAGACGCGATCATCGCCAAATTCTGCGGCAAGGCCAACATTGAGGACATTGCCGCCTGGCTCGGCATGGTGCTGCAGACCCAAAAGCAATGCATGCAAGCCCTGAAAACCGCCAGCACGGTGGAATATCTTGATGCTATGACAAACAACCTCTCCCCCCTCCCCCCTAAAATGGGAAAACGAAATGAGTAACTCGAAAAACCCAACAAAAAGAAGGGGCTGGACAGCAAGCCGCCGCAAAGCACAGGCAGAACGGGCCCAAAAGCAAAAGCCATGGGAACGGGCAACGGGGCCCCAAACGCACGAAGGCAAGGCAAAATCCGCCGCCAATGCGCACAAAACCGGGCTGCATACGGCCCAAATTCGAAAACTCCGCTCCGTGCTCCGCGCGCATAAAGCGTTTTTGAAAGAGGTCGCCGCAAATACCAATCAAAAAGCGGGAAATATCCTGAAATGATAGCATTCCGGCATTTTTCACCTCTCCCGTCATCCCTGCGCAGGCAGGGATCCATTCATCATACAAGCACGATGGATTCCAGCCTTCGCTGGAATGACGAAAAAATAAACACCCCCTGCTCCGTGATCTCCGTGCACTCCGTGTTGAAAACCTTGAAAAGACCAACGCAAAAGCGCGGGAAACTACACAAACGCCGCTCGACACGCACGGCAAAACATGGTGGAGTAAGCACTGTATGACTCTGCCAAAACCCACAATTGTAATTTTCGACATGGACGGCACAACGGTTCGTCACCTGAATCCTGCGCTGCTTCATGTGCTGGAATGGCTCGACGATTCATTGTACCGTCTTGGCGGAATCAAGCGCTGGCTTTTCGACCGCAATGCCGAAGGGCCGATTTTCCCTGACAACGACCCTGAAAACCCCGGCAAACGCCCGCGCCTTTTGCTACGCCGCGCCTTGCACCGGGCAAACCGCAAACCGCTCGATCAAATTGTGGAGCCCTGCCCCGGCATTTACGCCGTTTTGGATTTAATACGCGGGCATGATATTCCCATGGCGCTGGTGAGCAATGGATTGGGTCAGGGTTATGGGCATGAGGTGCTGGAAACCTTCGATCTTGAAAAATATTACCGCGCCACCGTGTTCCGCGAGGATATCAATCGTTCCAAGCCGCATCCGGAGCCTTTAATGCTCGCGCTCCAGCAAATGGATGTGAAGCTTAAGAAAAGCGATGTGATCTGGTATATCGGCGACCGTCACAAAGACGTCATCGCCGCCACCGCCTTGTGCAACCATGTAGAGGCAAAAATCGTACCGATTGCCTATGCGCTCAATGCTGCCGTGGCGGCGCTCAAGGTTGGTTTGGGGCCGGAGCATGTCATCATGTCGTATTTCGACATTCGTAAAAAACTGGTGGAATTACTGGGTCCGGCGCCGAAAAAGAACGGTGGAACGGGCAATAGTAATAAGGGCGTGAAAACAACATCCCCCGCGAAGAAAGTTAAAGCAAAAGATAAATCATCTGCGAAAAAGGCTTCCTCTTCTTCCTCCCGAAAGACCAAGGCAGCATGAGAATGGTAAATTACAGAACCGCGCAAGCGGGGACCCCTTGCCATCAAAACCACCGGATTCCCGCTTTCGCGGGAAAGGCAGTTTTCAGAAACTCATTGGTCCGCGCCGGAAAAAACAGAGGCCGCACGCTAATGACGCCCTCTTTCTCAACACCTCTGGACTTTGTTTTTAAAAATTTGAAACGGAACGTTTCGTTTAATAATTCTATTCCACGCGCAGCTTTTCATACACCATATAATCCGCGGGGTTTCGGATCATACGTATTTCCTCACCCAATGGCCGAAGTCCCTCGAGCACGCTGCTTACATCGCCAATCATGTTTCCCATCGATACTTGCGCGCCCAAAAGATTCATCAGGCGTTCCAGCGGTGTTTGTGGGCGCGGTAATACTTCCACTCTTATATCCTTGCGTGATTTTAGTCCGGCGCTTTGAGCGGCGAAATCCAGTGCGGCGTTCAGACCACCTATCTCATCCGCCAGACCTATCTCGACCGCGCGCATTCCGCTCCATACGCGGCCTTTGGCGATTTTTTCCACTTCCGCCCGCTCCATGCCGCGCCCTTCCGCCACGCGGGTTACGAACGCGTCATACACGTTATCCAGCATGGCGTTCACACGCTCCGCCTCGCTTTCGCTGAACGGTGTGACCGGCGACCACATGCCTGCGTTGCGGCCCCAACTAAGGGAACGGTCCCAGGTAACGCCAAGCTTGTTGCTCATATCCTGCACCGTGAACTTGCCACCCAGCACACCGATAGAGCCCGTCATCGTGCCGGGCATGGTGAAAATTCTGTCCGCCGCCGCGGCTATCCAGTATCCGCCGGATGCCGCCGCCGGACCCATAGATACGATGACCATCTTGCCCTTTTTCTTGGCTTGTTGCAGAGCGCGCAGAATAGTTTCCGAGGCAACAGGCGATCCGCCAGGACTGTCGATACGAAGGACGATGGCTCTGACATTGCGATCATCCGTGGCATCCATAATCGACGGCGCTATCTCGCTGGCCGCGGCGACAACTGCGCTGCGACCGCCAGCGTCATCCTCCATAATCGGTCCGGCAGCATATATAAGCGCGACCTTGTTGCGTCCGCCGGCTTTGGCACTGCGATGATGCGCCTTACGTTCCGCCACAGCGCCATAACTCTCCAGCGATACGAACGGCAAATCCTCGTCTTCCGGATTGCCTGTAATCCGTTCCTTCACCTCGGAAAGCAGGTTATCGGCATAATCGGCGCGGGTAATCAAACCTTCCTTCACCGCTTCGTCGGCCAGAAGCAATCCTTTGTCCACGAGCGCTTCAAACCTTTGTCCGCTCACGCGTCCATCGGCAGCTATGTCACGTACGATCTCGCTGGCGAAATCGCCGAGCAAAACTCCCATCATTTCCTTGGCTGCCGGTGATGGCTCTGTGCGCTCCAGATTCTCATAGGCGCTTTTGTATTCCTTGCGCTGATAAAACTCCGGCTGCACGCCGATCTTATCCAGCAAGCCGCGGAAATACGGCATTTCGGCGGCTATACCGGGAATGGAAACCACGCCCATCGGCTGCATCCATATCTCGTCAAACGCGCTGGCAAGGTAATAGCGACCAAGTCCGCCCATTCCTTCTCCATAGGAAGAGGAATAGATATGCGCAAACTTGCCGCTCTCACGGAAACGCTTGATGGCGGCGCGGATTTCTTGCGTATGGGCGATGGAAAAGCTCCCGCCGCGCATCCGCGCCAATATTCCCAAAACGCGCGGATCGGCGGCCGCGGCATCGATAGCGTCAATCGTCTGGCGCAATGTCGGATGAGCGGGCGCCAAGGGTTCCGCCAGACCGGGCAAAGGCGGAACCTCCTCAAAACCGTCCTCAAGGTCCAGCACCAGTACCATTTCGTCAGGAAGGTCGGGAGCGACCTGTCCCGTGATACGGGCCGATATAATCGCGCTGATAACGGCGGAGAGCAGGACAACCGCGCCAATCACCATGCATGTACGCTTGAGCGCCGCCCAAAGCACACCCGGCGCCTTTTTCCACGTGGGCGGGGGCGGCCTTTTAGGCTCGGAATAACTATACAATGGACGGCGTCTATGCAGAGCCATGATTTCCCCTTACAAGCACTGCGCCTTATGGCGCAGCCAGTGATCGGCGAGGACGCAGGCCATCATGGCTTCGACAACAGGCGTGCCTCGCAAGCCCACGCAAGGATCATGGCGGCCTTTGGTAATGATTTCGGTTTCCTTGCCCTTTTTGTCGATGGTCTTTACAGGCGTAAGAATAGAGCTGGTCGGTTTGAACGCCACGCGGCAGACAATGTCTTGCCCGCTGGAAATACCGCCCAGAATACCGCCGGCATTGTTGGATTGGAACTTCTTGCCCTTACGGATTTCATCGGCGTTTTCCTGACCGGAGAGCGCCACAGCCTCAAACCCCGCGCCTATTTCAACCGCTTTCACGGCGTTAATGCTCATCATCGCCTTAGCCAAATCGGCATCCAGCTTGTCGTATACAGGCGCGCCGAGGCCAGCTGGAATGCCGGAAGCATGAACCTCCACCAGCGCGCCCGCCGAAGAGCCCGCCTTGCGGATGCTATCAAGGTATTTTTCAATCTCCGGCACGGCCTTGGCATCGGGCAACCAGAGCGGGTTCTTATCAACCTGCTTCCAATCCCAGTTATCGCGGTTAATCTTTTCCGTGCCAACCTGCACAACAGCAGCCTGAATTTTGACCTTCTTGCCGATTTGCGTTTCCAAAACTTTACGGGCAATCGCCCCCGCCGCGACGCGCATAGCCGTTTCACGCGCACTGGAGCGTCCGCCGCCGCGGTAATCGCGAATACCGTATTTCTCGTTATAGGTGAAGTCCGCATGGCCGGGGCGGAATTTGTCTTTAATGTCGCCGTAATCCTTGGATTTCTGATCTGTATTGTGAATGAGGAGGCCTATCGGCGTTCCTGTCGTTTTGCCCTCAAACACACCGGACAGGATTTGCACCTCGTCAGGCTCGCGCCGCTGTGTGGTATGCCTGCTCTGCCCCGGTTTACGGCGGTCGAGATATTTTTGAATGTCTTCCTCGGACAGCGGAATGCGAGGCGGCACACCATCAACCACGCAGCCGATCGCCGGCCCGTGACTCTCGCCAAAGGTCGTATATTGAAACAATGTGCCGAAACGGTTTCCTGACATGGTTTTGTTTTAACACGCAATTCAGCAGGTGCACAGTATGTTTGGGAAAATTATTTACACCCTCGGCACCGAATATCGCACAGCAACAAACAAAACAATTTACATTATTTTTTATAACATTATTATAAACTGATACATTCATTTAATATATAAGGAGACCATCATGCCCATTAGACGCCCTATTGAAGCCTTTCGTCCAGCACCATATGTGGATAGCGATGGAACAGAACGTAAAAGACCAGGAGAAACGCCCGAAGAGGGACAAGCGCGACGAGCGAAAAATTTTGAAATCAGGAAAGCAAATCCTCCGGTAATAGGTGCTCCTCGCGAACCTTTTGGGCCATCAACTAGGTCGACAAGTTTCAATACACGTATAAACGATTATACGTATCGTCATCCTTTCGGTTGAGAAAATCGTTCATCTTTTTACATCTATTAAAATGATAAATGCCTATACTGCCGGGGTACGATCATAAATGATTTTCGTGGATTGCCATAAATTTCGTCCAGAACATGTCGAGCCTTAAAATTAAACACTATAGCAAATCCGTCATTAACTTCCGGATCGTGCGGCCAAAAACCAGATTCCCAGCGCATATCCCGCACAGCCTCTGTGAATATATCTTTTCCTCCCCTTTCATTGGGTTCGGGATCAAAATGCGTAGACGCTGCTCCGTGCCTTAAAAAAGATACCTGATAGTGATCAATTGTTTGAGGGGAAGCTCGCGTTACACCATCCCATGACCGCCCCAGCATTATTGCCACTTTATCAGGATGCCCCACCGCCGCCCCTGATCCAAACCCGCTAACTGGCAAGCCAAGACTCCAAGCCACCTTCAGCATATCGTACGGGGTCGTGCCGATATCAGGATCAGGATTAAGCATTGCCCTTACACGATGGTAATGATCTTCATCCTCGCAGGCGCCATCAAGTTCCATAGCGTTAAACAGAGCAAACACAGTCGCCAGACAAGCAGGCCCGCACGAAATGTTATCGTCCTGAACCCGTAATAGTCGTAACGCGCCCTCAAAGCTCATGAAGACATAATGATATTATTATGCGACAAACGCAAAACGATCATGAATTTAATGCATATCTTTTCTGTGTATTATTTTATTGACATAAAATTAACGCCATTTTATAAACCCATAAATAAAAAAAAGGAAAAAAAATGATTACATGGCATCAAATCCCTTCGCTAACAGAGCTTCCTGAGCTTAAAGAAACTTTGGACGAATATGGAGCACAAGCAGAAGACATTCCTAGCGAATTTTGCTTTATGTTTTTTGAACCTGTCAAAGACCGGGTTCAAAAGGCATTACGTGGAATTTTCGGAGAAAATGCGGCTATACCTGAAGGAAACGATTGGTATGGTGGTTTAATTGTAAACAGCACACCAAAAGACCATACATCAATGCTTCCTGAAGAGATTGATACGCAATGGCTTTTTGAAGTAAATACTGAAAATTTTGGCCGGGTTTACGTCACAAAAATGGCAATGGCCTTGGCTGCTGGCATGGTTGTTTTACCCGAAAATCATCCTGATCATGCTTTCAATATGACAGATGTACCGAAGGCTGAGCCTGCTGAAGCTTAACTTCCAACAGTCACCCTAGATTTCTGAGCACTCAGCGTGCCGTGATCGATAATCGCCACGGTCAGGCGGGAAATGGCGACGCGTTTACCCGTTGCTTCTTCGGTGATATCGGTTTGCCAGACTTGTGTGCGTTTGCCGGTGTGGAACGCCCTGCATTCCCCCACTACATAGCCTTCGGTCACGGCGCGGATATGATTGCAGTTAATCTCTATCCCCACAGCGCGGTAATGATCGGGATCGATGGTCATCCACGCTGCAACACTTCCCAAGCTCTCTGAGAGCACGCATGACGCTCCGCCATGAAGAATACCAAAGGGCTGTGTTGTGCGTTCATCAACGGGAATGCGGCCTTTCAGGAAATCAGGTCCCACTTCGGTAAACTCAAACCCGATATGAGAGCCCATATTGGCTCCGCGAAATTCCTGAAGATATTTAAGATCGTAATTCTTAAACCAGATCATTTTTTCTCCTTCGTCATTGCGAGGAGCGCTTGCGCGACGCGGCAATCCATTTTGGCTCTAGATTGCTTCGCCCTGCTTTCGTAGGGGTCGCAATGACGTTTAAATTACCTATGCCGCTTCTTCCTTCTTCGGCGCGAGGCCAGAGAGAAGTTCTGCCGTTTCGGCAGCTGTATCGACGGAGCACATGCCAACGGTGTGATAACCGCTATCGACATGGAGCACTTCGCCCGTTACGCCGCTGCCAAGATCAGAGAGCAGGAAAAGCCCGGAATTACCAACTTCCTCGATCGTCACGTTGCGGCGAAGCGGAGAGTTATATTCATTCCATTTCAGGATATAGCGGAAATCACCGATACCGCTCGCGGCCAGCGTCTTGATGGGCCCAGCAGAAATAGCATTCACGCGGATATTATCGGGACCAAGGTCATTGGCGAGATAGCGCACAGACGCCTCGAGCGCGGCTTTGGCCACACCCATGACGTTGTAATGCGGCATGACGCGCTCCGCCCCATAATAGGTAAGCGTTACAAGCGAGCCGCCCTCGGTCATCAAAGGCTTGGCACGCTTGGCAACAGCGGTAAACGAGAAGACGGAAATATCCATCGTGCGCAGGAAATTCGCGCGCGTTGTATCCAGATAAAGCCCGTCCAGTTCGTTTTTATCGGAAAAGGCAATCGCATGAACGACGAAATCGAGCGAGCCCCATTCTTTTTCGATAGTCTCGAATGTGGCATCAATGCTGGCTTCATCCGTGACATCGCAAGGAACGATGATTTTGGCATTCACGCTTTCCGCCAGAGGGCGAACGCGTTTCTCCAGCGCCTCCCCCTGAAACGTAAAGGCAAGCTCGGCCCCGTGAGCGGCCGCCGCCGCCGCAATGCCCCAGGCAATAGACCGATCATTAGCAACGCCCATAACCAGGCCGCGCTTACCCTTTAGATATTGAATGGCTTCACTCATCGTCCCTTTATTCCCGCCTCTTTAGGTTACTTCACGATTTCCCAACTGCCGTCAGGCTGGCGGCATGCTGTGCCGTAACCTTGCTCGGTCTGGCCGCCAACAACAATGGTTTGCTGGTATTCGCGGCAGTAACGACCGGAATCGGTATAACCGTCGCGCGTGGGCGTTACAGAACCGTAGTGACCGCTATCGGGGTTGTTCCATGAAATAGTCTCGCCGATGGGCGCGCTATGCGCTTGGGTGTTGGCCTGTTGGGCATAGGCCATATCCGCCTTGTCCAAGGAACGGCCAATCTCGCTACCCAAAACCGCGCCGAGCAGAACGCCCGCGCCTGTAGCCCAGAGCTGGCCTTTACCTTTACCAACATTAGAACCTAAAACACCGCCGATAACGGCACCGGAGCCCGCGCCAAGCAGTTCCTTGTTGCCGCGACCATTCATAGTGTCGCAGGCACTTAAGGCGAAAACAGCCAGTATCATAGTTAGAAGTGCAAAATTTTTCATCGGTTAAACCTTCCTTTTGAAATTTGGTGATGCGCATTCTATATCTAGTAGCGCAGAATGCAAATGTTTTAGGTGAATAGATGGTTCATGAAATTTTTGAAGAATACGGGCACGATCCCCTTGATCTGGTTAGAAAATGGCTGGATGAAGCCACGAAATCAGAGCCAAATGATCCCGAGGCCATGAATATCGCCACCTGCGATAAGGATGGAAACCCGCATAACCGCATGGTTTTGCTCAAGGAAATTTCGGATAACGGTTTCAAATTCCACACTAATGAGGGTAGCATCAAAGGCCGGGATTTGGCGGAAAACCCGAAGGCCTCTCTGTGCCTTTACTGGAAATCCACCCGCAAACAGATCCGTATCGAGGGGCGCGTGGAACAAGTAGCGCCTTCCGAAGCCGATGAATATTTCGCCACGCGCTCGATTGAACGTCAGATCGGTGCCTGGGCGTCACAGCAGTCCCAACCCTATGCTCGCCGCGAAGATATGCTGGCCGCCGTCAAAAAATATGAAGAGGAATTTGCCGACAGCCATAACATCCCCCGCCCCGATTACTGGAAGGGTTACCGCGTTATCCCCCAGCGCATTGAATTCTGGATTGCGCACGAACACCGCCTTCACACGCGGTTTGAATATACGAAGAACAAGGATGGGTCGTGGTCGGCGACTTGGTTGTGTCCTTAGCTTAGGGGAGTTAGATCGACAGTAAAAACCTCAGAAGCAAAATAGTTCCTTATTTCAGCCCTTGTAGAAGGAGCCGGAGCCCAACCTATGTCTCCCCCCACTTCAGCTTCTAACAAACCACACTCTTTGACATCACGTTTAATTCGCTCATCTGTGCGCCATATATAATACTCTATGTCCTCCGCAGAGAATCCTGAAGTAACACCTCTTAAAAAGTTAATTACATGCTCTAGGTTATTACAATCAAAGTTAATAGATCCTAGCCCCTCATTAACTTTAACCATCTCTTTTGCCAATAATTGAAGCTCCCAAATAGAAGCTGCATTAAAAATGATCTGGTCAATGTTTTTTTCGGCGAACCCGTCAGGCATTTTCCAGTAACCCGCGATACCCGTCATGCCAGTCTGAAGCTCAAATTCCCTTGCAGGGTATGCCCACGGAACAGGATAATGGTACTCAAACTCTTGTTGAGAGTCGAAGGGCAAAAGAACAGATGTTATGAATGTTTTGCGCATAATATTATTTAACATAATAATATAACAGATGCAAGTTTTTATTGATATCGCCTTGAAAAAACACTGCTGTTACTTCATATAGAACCCTATGAGTGCAAAAGAAAAACCATCCGAAAATACGATGAATTTCTCCGCCGACGTGGCGCGTTTGCTGGAGATTGTGGCACACGCCCTTTACACCAACCATGATGTGTTTTTGCGCGAGCTTATCTCCAACGCCTCAGACGCCTGTGACCGGTTGCGGTATGAAGCGATATCCAAGCCGGAACTGACCAAGGATAATCCTGAATTTGTCATCCATATTTACCGCGATGAAGGCACGCGCACGCTGACAATCGTCGATAACGGTATCGGCATGAGCAAGAAGGAGTTGATCGATAACCTTGGTACTATCGCCAAATCAGGTACGAAAGCCTTGATGGAAAAGATGAAATCCAAAGGTGATCCGTTAAAACTAATCGGGCAATTCGGGGTCGGGTTTTATGCTTCCTACATGGTGGCTTCTTACGTTTCTGTGACCAGCCGCAAAGCGGGCATGAAAGAAGCCCACACATGGGGATCGGATGGCGCGAGCGGTTTCACGGTTGAAAAAGCCACCAGCGAAGAAACCGCAAAATTAATCGAGGATCGCGGAACGGCGATTACCCTCCAGATCAAAGATGAAGGATCGGACTTCCTGACCCTTCAGAAAATCGAGGAAACGGTTAAACAATATTCCGACCACATTGATGTGCCGATTTATCTTGTGCGCCCCGATGACCGCAACGAAGCCGACCGCCCCGTCAATCAGGCATCAGCCATTTGGACGCGCCCGAAAAAAGACATCACCAAAGAGCAATACACAGAATTTTATAAACACATCACGCATGGCTTTGATGAACCGCTGATGACGTCTCACTGGCAGGCGGAAGGCGTTATTGAGTTCAGCGCCCTGCTGTTCATCCCTACCATGCGCCCATGGGACTTATATGACCCAGGCCGCAAAGGCTCGCTCAAGCTCTATGTCCGCCGCGTGTTTATCGGCGAGAATATCGAGGGACTGTCCTATCCGTGGTTGCGCTTTGTTCGTGGCGTGATCGACTCCAGCGACCTGCCGCTCAACATCAGCCGAGAAAGCCTGCAATATAATCCTGTGATCACGAAAATCCGCAGTGCGGTAACCAAGCGTGTTTTAAGCGATCTCGAGAAACTATCTCGCGAGGATGTACCGGGTTTTGCCGCGTTTTGGGGGCAATTCGGTGCCGCACTGAAGGAAGGGCTTTATGATGCCGTAGAGCACCGCGAAGCCATTTTCAAAGTCTGCCGCTTTTATTCCACGCACGATAACGGCGATAAATTCACTTCGCTTGATGAATATGTAGAGCGCATGAAAGACAGTCAGGACGAGATTTACTACATCACGGGCGAGAATATAGAGAACCTTAAAAACTCTCCCCAGATAGAGGGCTTTAAATCCCGTGGTATCGAAGTTCTGTTTATGACCGATACAGTGGATGATTTCTGGCTGCAACAGGTCAGCGATTATAAGGGTAAGACTTTTAAATCTGTGACCAAGGGCGATATCGATCTTGGTAAGTTTAAAAAGGACACAGCTGATAAGTCAGAAGAAAAAGACGCAGAAGAGAATGATTACAGCGCGCTTTTAACTGCCATGAAAGAAGCCCTCAAAGAAGACGTGGAAGATGTGCGGCTGTCTAAACGCCTGACAGATTCCGCCGTTTGCCTTGTGGCCTCCAGTGTCGGCGTAGACATGCACATGGAACGTGTCTTAAAGCTCCAACAGCAATATAGGCCGACAACGAAACCCGTGCTGGAAATTAACGGCGATCACCCGCTGATTAAAAAACTGTCGCAATCACCGGCGCAAGACAGTTTCGAACTCCTCCTTGATCAGGCACGCATCATACAGGGCGAGCCTGTCAAAAACCCGACAGCTTTCGCAAGACGTATGGCGGAGTTGATGGAAAAAGGATTATAACATCCCCTGATAGTGGCGCTCCGACATCTCTTCGATGTCATCGTCGGAAAATTCGAAATGCCGGCCTAATTCCTCCACCATCGCCGTGCGCACCAGCAGGGATAAATCCTCCCCACTTTCACACCACAGATCAAGAATGGGACGGCGAAACAAGATCAGCACGTCGTCGTCATTGGCGGTCTTGCGTACCACGCCGGGGGAAATTTCCTTGCCGCTTTTATAAAGGATCAAAAGATCGAACGGATCGTCGAGATCAAGTTCGGCCTCCAGCGCTTCATCGGGAAGCTCTTCCACCTGCACCGCAATACTTTCGCAATATTCCGTAAGCTCCTCGGGCATGCTGTCCAGCATGGAGCCCGCCAAAACCTCCAGATCATCCAGCGAAGGAGGCGCTGAAAAATTCATGATAATCTGGCGTCCGCTCATCGAATTGACCTCTCGAAGCCCTATATTGGTAAAGTGTGTGTTAGAATCAGCATTCTAAATCGAAATAAGGATTATAACAATATGGTTGATAAATTAGCGGACGAAGCGGTGGATAACGCGTTACAGGGTCTGGAAATGCGAGCGGCAAAGCCGCTCACCTTTACCGGATCCCCGCAGTTTTAGCTCGCTAGCGCTCGCCGCGGGGATGACAATTACAGCATGGGCCGCTTTAAACTTTCTTAAGGTTCTGATAGTATAATTAAAGGTAGATTAGGGAGTTTTTACGATGAGCGTACCACCCACCTTGGCGGCTGAACAAGGCTTGCTCCGGCAGAATATTGCCCTGTCGGTGATCAAGCAATCTGCCGAGCAGGATCAGGCCATGGCGAAAATTCTGGAAGAAAGCGCACGCACCGCGCCCCTTTCGGAAACGCGCGGCGCAAAGCTCAACGCTTTTGCCTGAATAAACTTTGTTAAACCGAAAAAACTACGCCACCCGGGCGATAAGACCGTGGTGGGTTTTCCACATGTGCTCCAACGTATCGACCATGTAATCGACATCCTCGATACTATGCGCCGCGGTGGCGGTCAGGCGCATACGCTCCGTACCCTTGGGCACGGTCGGGAAATTGATCGGCTGGACGTAGATATCATATTCCTTCATCAAAATATCGGTCACTTCGCGGCAGCAATTGGCCTCACCCACGATAATCGGGGTGATGTGGCTTTCGGCGTCAATAAACGGTAAATCGGCAGCACGAAGACGCGCCTTCAGATGCTTGACGTTACGGCGCATGCGCTGACGCTCAATGTCGGAAACCTTTAAGTGCTCCACCGCCGCATGAGCCGCGGCCAGAACAGATGGCGGCAAAGAGGTTGTGAAGATAAAGCTGGAGGCAACGCTGCGCACCGCGTCAATAATCGGTGCACTTGCCGTGATAAACCCGCCCATCGCGCCGAATGCTTTTCCAAATGTCCCCTCGATCACATCGATCCGGTCCATCAGGCCGCGCTCTTCGGCGACGCCGCCGCCGCGCGGACCGTACAGCCCCACACCGTGAACCTCGTCCAGATAAGTCAGCGCGCCGTATTTTTCCGCAAGATCACAGATTTCTTTAATCGGCGCGATATCGCCGTCCATCGAATAGACGGATTCAAAGGCGATCATTTTCGGGCGCTCAGCAGGCAGTGATTTGAGAAGCTCTTCCAGATGTTCCACATCGTTATGCCGCCAGATCATTTTCTCGCAACGACTGTCCTTAATGCCGTGGATCATAGAGGCGTGATTAAGCTCGTCCGATAAAATCACACAGCCGGGCATCAGGCGCGCGATAGTCGCAATCGCCCCTTCATTGGCGACATAACCGGAAGAAAACACCAGAGCGCCATCCTTGCCATGCAAATCGGCTAGCGATTGCTCCAGCGCGACATGGTAGCGTGTGGTACCGGAAATATTGCGCGTACCGCCCGCCCCCGCGCCGGAGTTGTGCAGCGCTTCCTCCGCCGCTTTCAAAACAGCCGGATGTTGGCCCATACCGAGATAATCATTGGAACACCAGATGGTCACTTCGCGCTTGGAACCGTTGGGAGCATGGTAAAACGCCTTGGGAAACCGTCCGGCTATCCGCTCCAGCGTGGCGAATGTGCGGTAACGTCCTTCGCTTTTAATTTGTTTAATGCAATCTTCGAAGTGGGAATTGTAATCGACCATTGATAAAAAAGTTCCTTTAACAGGCAAATATTTTTTCTTTCAACATAGCGTGAAGCGCGCGCGAAAGGCCATAGCGTATAATCATTCTCAATTAGCTTGAAGAACCGCCTAAACAGCCAGCAGCCCGATCATGGAGGCCAGCTTTTCCGCCCGCCCCAGATCTTTATCCAGCGTGGACATGGTAGCAGCCAGATCGGCGCTTTCATCATCCCGCCATGTTTTCAGACCCTTGAGATATATAGCCGTAACCCCAGCCAGCTTCGCCGCGCCGGTAATTCCGCCCGTCTCTATTCCCGCCGCCTCCATCATCCAGGTCATGGAACGGCAAAGATGCGGCAGGCTTATCACCGCCTGTTTAGGGTCGAGGGTAAAAGAACCCAGAACGGCCACCAGCCCGTCACGGTAATCGTTCAAAATCTCGTAACGCTCCATCAGCACGTCGAACAGGCGATCATGGGCGCTATCGTCATCTCCGTCCTGCGTGGCGTTTTCCAGCACGCGCGCATCAATCCGCCGCCCTAGCATCACCAGAATATCGGTCTTGTCCAGCGCATGAGTATGCAGCGCGACCAGCGACATACCCGCTTCCTCGGCGATTTCGCGCAAGGACGTATCCGCCCAGCCGCGCGTAGCGGCCAGCGTCATCGCCGCCTCGATAATCCGTCCCTGAATGTCGTCTTTCGCCATGGTCTTTACTGCTCTTGGCCCTTCGTTTAACAACGTGTATACACATACAGATTGTAAAAAATTTAAACAACACATGGATAAAAAAATAATGTCTGAACCCACCCTTGGCCTGTGCGCCGTCGGTAACGCCCTTGTAGACGTGATCGCACATGCCGATGAAGATTTCATCAAAGCGCAGAAAGAAAAATACGGCATGGAAAAGGGTGCAATGACCCTGATCGACGAGGTGCGCGCGGTCGGCCTGTATGCGGAAATGGGCCCCGGCATCGAAGCTTCCGGCGGTTCTGCGGCCAATACCATGGCGGGTTTCGCATCTTTCGGTGGCAAAGGCGGATTTATCGGCAAGGTAGCCGATGATGCACTGGGCAAAGTGTTCAGCCACGACATCCGCGCGATGGGCGCGCAATACAGCACCCAGCCACTGGCCATTGGCGCGGAAACGGGACGATGCCTTATTTTGGTTACGCCCGACGGTGAGCGCACCATGAACACGTTTCTGGGCGCCAGCAGTGAATTCGGCCCCGATGATATTGACGAGAATTTAATCGCATCCGCCAAGGTTACCTATCTGGAAGGATATCTGTTCGACCGGGCCGAGGCCAAACAGGCCTTCATCAAAGCCGCCGAGACAGCCGCCGCCGCAGGGCACCGCGTATCGCTTACCCTCTCCGACCCGTTTTGTGTGAACCGTCACCGCGATGACTTCCTGAAGCTGGTGGCGAACCACATCGACATTCTTTTCGCCAATCAAGATGAGTTGTTATCCCTTTACCAACAGGATGATTTCGAAACCGCCCTGAACGCCGTCAGCGAGAATGTAGAGATCGCCGTCATTACGCGCGGGCCCCTTGGCGCGGTCATATTGTCCGACGGCAAACGCATTGATGTGGATGCGCAAAGCGTAACAAAGGTCGTGGACACCACCGGAGCGGGCGACCAATTCGCCGCCGGGTTCCTTTACGGCTTTACCGAAGGCATGGCGCTGGAGGAATGCGGACGGCTCGGCGCGCTCGCCGCGGCAGAAGTCATTTCCCATGTCGGCCCAAGACCGGAGAAAAAGCTGGCCGACCTGGCAAAGGCGGCGTGATGGTAAAGACAACACATAATCGTCATTGCGAGCCCCTAATGACCATGGGGGCGAAGCAATCTCTAACATGGCACTTGCGGCACTGGATTGCCGCGTCGGGCTTCGCCCTCCTCGCAATGACGGTATCTCTATCTCCCGCAGTCCAAGCGCAAGAAGCTGCGCCCTCCACCTCTTACGGCCTTGCGATGCACGGCACGCCGAAATACAGCGCGTCCGATACGCATGCCGATTACGCCAATCCCGACGCGTCCAAGGGCGGTACGCTGAAACAGGCCGCCATAGGCACGTTCGATACGCTCAACCCCTACTCCATCAAGGGCAAGGCGGCGCAGGGGCTTAACTATGTTTACGACCGCCTGATGGCGCGCATGTGGGACGAGCCGTTCACCATGTACCCGCTGATCGCCGAACGCACGGAGGTCAGCGACGACCGATCGGAAGTCACATTCTACATCAACCCCAAGGCGCGTTTTCATGACGGGACGCCGATCACCCCCGACGATGTTTTATTCTCCTTCGAAACCTTGCGCGATTCCGGCCGGCCCAATATGCGCCGGATTTACCGCCTTATTACAACAGCGGAAAAACGCGGCGATAACGGCGTGTATTTCAAACTCGGCGAAGGGTACGACCGGGAAACCGTGATGATCCTCGCTCTCATGCCCGTACTGTCCAAAGCGTATTGGAGCGGGCGGGTTTTCGATTCCACCACGCTGGAAACACCCGTGCTTAACGGCCCCTACCGCATCAAAAGCTTCGATGCGGGGCGCCAGATCACCTATGAGCGGGTAAAAGATTACTGGGCCGCAGACCTTCTGCCCAACAAGGGCCATAATAATTTCGATGAAATTATTTACGAATACTACCGCGATGACACCGTCGCTCTTGAGGCACTTCAGGCCCAAGAGGTTAACCTGCGCCGCGAATGGAGCGTCGCCAACTGGGCCTCGGCCTATAATACACAAGCCGTAAAAGACGGACGCGTCACGCGGTATGAACCGGAGCACAGCCGCGCCGCACGAGCCACTGCGCTGGTGTTCAACATGCGCCGTGCGCCGTTCGACAACCATGATGTGCGCCGTGCGCTCTCGCTCGCCTTTGATGAGGAATGGGTAGCGCAAAATATTTTCTACGGAAGGTATAAACGCTCCCACAGCTATTTCCCCAATACACCGCTGGCCGCACCCTTTACCCCTGACACCCGCAACCTGCGCACGCGCCTGCGCGAGGCGGGTGATCTTCTGGCCAAGGCAGGATGGGTTGTGAAGGAAGGCAAGCGCGTTTCCACCGAAACCGGAAAACCGCTTTCCTTCGAGCTTCTTCTCGGCTCGGCGGAAGATGAAAAAATCGCGCTTTCCTACAAAAAATCACTGGAACGCCTTGGCATTATCCTCAATATCCGCACGCTTGATGTGGCCGGGTTTCAGGACCGCCTGAACAATTACGATTACGATATGGTTTCCTATTTCTGGCAAAACAGCCTTTCGCCCGGAACCGAGCAGATGCTGTATTGGAGCTGCGAAGCGGCGAAGCAACCATCGCGCTGGAACTATGCCGGAATATGCCGCGAAGATGTCGACAAGCTTGCCGGGGACATCGCCAACGCCAAGACCTATGAGGAACTGACCGTGAAAGCCCGTGCGCTCGATAAAATCTTGATAGAGCAGAATATCGCCATCCCGCTATTTTATAACAGCGCCGATTACTTCGCTTACTGGCAGCCCATCGAACACCCTTCCAAGGTCCCGCTTTATGGTTCGGTGATCGAGACATGGTGGACGAAACAAGTGGATGAATAGGGATAAAGGCCAAACGCCGCTTTACGCCCTGCTCTTCCGCTTGTTAAAATTTTGCCAGTTACATTATTCGAAGGCATTTCCATGCGCAGTCATCCATTGTCAGCTTTGTTGTTATTGAGCGTCTCCGCTCTGGCCCTTGGAGGTTGCGGCGCGAGCGTGGCCAAAATCAACAACGCGCAATACTGGCAACGCGTCAGCACGTCGGACGCCACCTATCAGCGCGGCCCGAAAGCACAGGATATGCTGAACCGCGACATTGCCCGCTGCGTGGTGGAATTGCGCGAGTTGGAGCGCATCGGCATGCTGCGCGACACTATTCCGATGGATAATACAGGCCGCGTGCTTGATCCGCCCGCCGCCGCGCTGGCCGGATGGGATACTCCTGCGCGCCATGATTCTCTGCTCGCCGAGCATAACGAATATTTCGATTTCGAAGGTTGCATGCGCGACAAGGGATGGGAACGCGTGGCCCACCTGCCCTATGACATCGCCATCGAGGCGCGCGATCAGTACCTTGATTCCGTCGAGCGTTACAAACACAACAGCCGTTACACCAACGACCCCATGCGCACACAGGAATCAGGAGAATATAAGGATTTGAATAATTAACCTCTCTTGGCGTCACCCCGGATTTAATCCGGGGTTTGTGCCTGAAATCTATCCTTACGGTAAAAATCCCGGATCAAGTCCGGGATGACAAACAGACAGACTCAAGCCGCCTTACGGGACTTGTCGAGCTCCAAGATTTTCTTTTTCACATCATCGATGGAAAGTGATTCCATCAGGCACGGTGCGGTAGACGCCTCATACCCTTCATAGGCGATCAGTTCATCAAAACTCTCCGGCGTGGAAGCATATGAGCAATGCGGCCCGTAGGGGCGGTAAAGATAGGGATAGCTCGGCCCGAACAACCCGACCGTCGGAATGCCAGCCGCCGCAGCCGCATGCATCAGGCCGGAATCGTTGCCGATATAGAAATCACATAGTGACAGCGCCGCCGCCGCCGTGCCCGGATCGGCCTTGGCGATCACATCCACGCGGCGGTCTTGCGGCACGCTTTCCAGCACTTTACGTGCCACCTCTTCCTCACCCGGCGCGGCAAACACCGCGACAGGCGCATCGGGCATCAAACCGTTATGGCCGGTCATCCATTCTATAATCTCGATAAAGCGCTCGGCAGGCCATGTTTTTGCCGCCCAATTCGCCGTCGGCCCCACAGCTAAAATAAATCCTTCAGGAATAAGCGCACGCGCCTTTTCCATTTGCGCGAGCGAGGGAAACAGGCGCGGGACCGGAACGTAATCCAGCTTCATGACAGCAGCATTCTGTTCGACCTTGTGCGCATTCTTGTCGATGCGAGGACCGAAAATATAGCGCGAATCTGCCAAAACTAGCCGCGATACGGCAGAATTGCGTAAATCCACCACCATATCCCACTGCATGCGCACCACCCGCTTCCATAGATCAAACCAGTGTTTGTTGCGCTTTTGTTTTTCCAACTGGATAATTTCGGTCAGTAGTGGATAGCCCTCAAACAGGCTAACCGCCAGCGGCCCGCAAACAATTGTGACCTTGGCATCGGGGTGTTCCCGCGCTATATGATCCAGCAGACCGGTCGACAAAATCGCATCGCCGATTCGGCTGGCCGTAATAAACAGTATATTCATGTGGAATAATTTAACGTCCTACTCCCTTAAGCGCACTAAGAAAATGAAGAAAAGTTGGCAACTCGCGCAAAAGTGGTGTTAGAAAAGCCCATGGACTCCTTCTTTGTAAAACTCAAAAATCGCGGCCTGATCACCCTGTCCGGAGAGGATAGCGTGGAGTTTTTACAGAACCTGATCACCAACGATATGAAACTGCTGGACACGCAAGCCAGCCTTTACGCCTGCCTGCTAACGCCACAGGGGAAATTCCTGCATGATTTTTTTATTACGCGTGAAGGCGAAAACATCCTGATCGATTGCGAGGGAGGCGAGCGCACCGTCGACCTTGAAAACCGCCTGAAAATGTACCGCCTGCGTAAAAATGTGGATATCGAATATAACCCGGAAAATGACGTTTATGCGATATTGGATGATCAGATGATCAGTGTGTCAGATGATCGGAATTCTGCGCACCCGATCATCCGATCATCCGATCATCCGGATCCCCGCCATCCGGAAATGGGACAGCGCAGTTTTAGCAAACTCGCTCTGCCGGAAAAGCCCTTCGCGGAATGGGACCGGCGACGCATACGGCTCTGTATTCCGGACGGCAGCCGCGACCTCCTCCCCGAAAAATCCACCATGGACGAAGCGCGGATGGATCAACTCAACGCGATCGATTACAAAAAGGGTTGTTACGTGGGGCAAGAGCTCACCGCGCGTATGCATTACCGCGGCCTTGGTAAAAAACACCTTCAGGTGGTGGACACATCAAACCTGCCCGACAAGGCGGAACTGCGCTCCCACTGCGGCGATATCGGCTTGGCGCTGGTTAAAGACGGCGAAAATTAATTTTCATTCTTGCATTTGCATCCGTGAAGGCGTAGTGATTGAGAACCATTCTCATCAACCGCAAGGGGGCTCCATGTTAGAAACCGCCGTAGTAATTTTCCGTGAAGGGCTCGAAGCTTTTCTGATTGTCGCCATCATGCTGGCTTTCGTTACGAAAACGGGGCGGTTTGCTTTGCGCAAGCCCATCTTTGCTGGAATTATCATCGCCCTGATCATCAGCGCCACCACAGGATGGCACGTCGCCGAAATGGCGCAGGACCCGGCATGGGAGGGAAGCTTCGCCATGATCGCCGGAATTCTGGTGGCCAGCTTCACGGTGCACATCATGAAATCGGCCAAGACAATCAAACACGACATTCACAAACGTTTAGGCGAAGGCAAGCACGAGGAAAGCACGCTGGCGGAAATCGGCGTCTTTATTTTTACCATTTTGATGATTTCGCGCGAGGGGATGGAAACCGCCCTGATGCTCGGCGCACTGAGCGGTCAGGAACAGGCGCTTTCCATGTATGTAGGGGCTGCCGCCGGGGCTGGGCTTGTTGGGATGGTCGCCTATCTCTGGGTTACACAAAGCACGAAAATTAATCTCGGCCTGTTCCTTCAGGTCACGGGCGTATTCCTTGTCCTGTTTTCGATCGACTTGTTCTTCTACGGCCTGCATGAGCTCAGCGAGATGAACCTCATTCCCTTTATCGGTGATGAGTGGAACACCAATTTCCACATCGCGACCGAAGCCATCGAAACGCCGCTGATCTCTAACCTGATCACCGCTGGATTACTGGGCGTGCCCTGTATATGGCTGGCGGCGGCATATTTGCGGAACAGGGCAACCGTTTCGAACTAGCTCACTCGTTATCAAGGCCGTCTACATGTAAATCGCTAGAAGGAGAAGCTATAAAGTCTGACTGGTATACCAACGCGTTACCGGGAAAATCGCCTTTTAAATGCCAATCACCGGTTAAAGAAGCCAGTTCCGAAGCAATCCTGTCAGCATTCTCACGCGGAATTTTTAGGATCTTGGATAAATCATTAGATGTCTTTATTGCCTGCACGTCTTCGTGTTTAAGCTTTTTATTTTGTGCAAGCTCCAAAACCCTTCTTACGAATTCATCACCAAATACAGTAACTATTGGCATATCGGTATCACTTACCTTTCTTAAATCCAAAAGGTTAAGTAAGACGGATTTTTAAAGTTACGTCAACGCTTAGAGTTAAGCCGCTTTCTTAGATGCGGCTTTTTCAGGCTTTCCCAGGCTGACGGCCTTCCGTTTGAGGCTTGCCTGCGCCGCGGCCAGTCTTGCGATCGGCACACGGAAGGGCGAGCATGAAACGTAATCCAGCTCTACGCTCTCACAGAAAGCAATAGAAGCCGGATCGCCGCCATGTTCGCCGCAAATACCGAGCTTGATACCGGATTTTGTCGCACGGCCCTTCTCACAGGCAATGCGCACCAACGCGCCCACACCGTCCACATCAATAGAGGAGAACGGATCGCGCTCGAAAATCCCCTGCCCTACATAAGCGGGAAGGAAGCTGCCCGCGTCATCGCGGCTCATACCCAGCGTGGTTTGCGTCAGGTCATTGGTGCCGAAGCTAAAGAAATCGGCTTCTTGCGCAATTTCATCGGCCGTCAGCGCCGCGCGTGGAAGCTCGATCATCGTGCCGACGATATATTCGACGCTCTTGCCCTGCTGTTCAAAGACTTGCTTGGCCATTTTCTCGACGGCGGCGCGCATAAGCTGCAATTCTTTTTGCGTACCCACCAGCGGAATCATGATTTCCGGGATCGGCGCTTTACCGCCCTTGGCAAGCTCAACGGCGGCCTCAAAGATCGCCTGGGCCTGCATCTCGTAAATTTCCGGGTAGGTAATGCCAAGACGGCAACCGCGGTGACCCAGCATCGGGTTGGATTCATGCAGTTCGGCAAGGCGGCGTGATACCTGCTCCTCGTCGATACCCGCGCCCTTGGCGAATTGCTTGATGTCCGACTCGTCATGCGGCAGGAATTCATGCAGCGGCGGATCAAGAAGGCGGATCGTAATGGGCAGACCCTCCATGATCTTGAACAGCTCGACAAAGTCGGAACGCTGCTCGGGCAGAAGCTTGGCAAGAGCCTTGCGGCGGTCTTCTTCCTTCACGGCGAAAATCATCTCGCGCACATTCTGGATACGGCCCGCATCGAAGAACATATGCTCCGTGCGGCAAAGGCCGATACCTTCCGCGCCGAAATCACGCGCAGTAGAAGCATCCACCGGCGTTTCCGCATTGGCGCGCACTTTCATGCGGCGTGCCTTATCGGCCCAGCCCATCAGCGTGGCAAAATCACCGGAAAGCTCGGGCTGGATCGTTGGAACCTTGCCCTTGATCACCTCTCCCGTACCGCCATCGATGGTCATCGTATCGCCTTCTCTCAGCTCCTTGTCACCATAACGGATAATGCCCGCCTTCACATCGATATGAAGGCTGCCCGCTCCGGCCACGCAGGGCTTGCCCATGCCGCGCGCCACAACGGCGGCGTGGCTGGTCATCCCCCCGCGGGAGGTCAGAATGCCTTCGGCGGCATGCATGCCGTGAATATCTTCCGGAGAAGTTTCCTGGCGGCAAAGGATAACCTTCTCGCCCACCTTGGCTTTTTCCTCGGCCAGATCGGAATTAAACACAATTGTGCCAGATGCCGCACCGGGGGAGGCCGGAAGGCCCTTGGCGATCACGCTGCGCGGGGCGTCAGGATCGAGAGTGGGGTGCAGGAGTTGATCCAAACTTTGCGGATCGACACGCAGAAGCGCCTCGTCCTGCGTAATCAACCCCTCGTCTACCATGTCGACGGCAATCTTGAGCGCGGCCTTGGCCGTGCGCTTGCCGCTGCGGGTCTGGAGCATGAAGAGCTTACCCTTCTGCACCGTGAATTCCAGATCCTGAATATCGCGGAAATGCTTCTCCAGATTATGGCGCACATCGTCCAGTTGCTTGAACACGGCGGGCATGGATTCTTCCATAGACGGCATATCGCTGCCCTCACGCTCTCGGCCCTGTTTAGTCAGCGATTGCGGTGTGCGGATACCCGCCACAACGTCTTCACCCTGCGCATTGATAAGGTATTCGCCGTAGAAATAATTTTCGCCTGTGGACGGGTCGCGTGTAAACGCCACGCCCGTGGCGCAATCATCGCCCATATTGCCGAACACCATGGATTGCACGTTCACGGCTGTGCCCCAGCTTCCGGGGATTTCGTGGATTTTGCGGTAGGTAATGGCGCGCGGAACCATCCATGATCCGAACACGGCACCGATCGCACCCCATAGCTGTTCTTTGGGGTCTTCGGGGAATGGCTTGCCCGTAGCGGCCTTAACGATTTTCTTGTACTCGGCGACAATCTCCTGCCAGCTTTCGGCGGTGATTTCGGTATCCTGCGATAAATCGTTCTGACGCTTATGCGTGTCGATCACATCTTCGAATTCGTGATGATCAACACCCAGAACCACATCGCCGTACATCTGGACGAAACGGCGGTATGAATCCCACGCAAATCTGGCATCGCCGGATTGTTTCGCCATGCCCTGCACTGTCTTATCGTTCAGGCCGAGATTCAAAACCGTGTCCATCATGCCGGGCATGGAAACACGCGCGCCGGAACGCACGGAAACCAGCAACGGATTTTCCGCATCGCCGAATTTGCAGCCCATGGATTTTTCGATACCGACCAGCGCCTCTTCTACCTGCGCTTTTAATTCCTTCGGATATTTGTGCTCATGATCGTAATAATAGGTGCAAACCTCGGTGGTAATCGTAAAACCGGGAGGAACCGGCAAACCCAGCGTCGCCATCTCCGCCAGATTGCTGCCCTTGCCACCCAGAAGGTTGCGCATGGTCGCATCCCCCTCGTTCTTGTCTGCACCAAAGCTGTAAACCCATTTTGTCATGCCGAAAAAACTCCTTTAAATTCCGCCAGTATCCATTGATGCGTAAGGGTTTAGCACATTTTTGCCGTGAGTCAAAAGAAGTTAATTTTCCTCTTCCACCAAAGATTTCACCATCATCAGGCAAAGCTGGTCGTCGATAGGGCGGAATTCCCCCGGTACGACTGGCATCCGGTCGTAATTGATCCCCTGCCCGTCAGGCTGATACCCCATTTTCACATACAGCCTTTGCGCCGGACCGAAGCGGGAATAAAGCCCCACGCCGATTCCCATTTCTTTAAATCCGCGTTCTCGCGCCATGTCCTCGCATCGGGAGATAAAGCCTTGCGCGATGCCGCGGCGGCGATGGGCCGGATGCACGTTAAGGTCTTGAATTTCCGGAATTTCGAGCTTTTTAAACAGACCGTATTTGGGCTGCCAATTCAGTACGCCATAGGCGCAAAGTTCCCCCTCATAAGACGCGTTTAAAAACTCCAGACGCCCTTGTGCCCGCGCCTCCAAAAGCTTGGTGAAATATTCGTCATCCGTCTCGCCCATCTCACCCGCGAGCTTGCGAAATGCCGTCAAATCATCCACAGCAACGTTCTCTATGATCAGTTTTTCAGGGTGTATCGGCTCGCTCATAACGCGTATTATAGGGGTATTATCCTGCGGAGCGATTATAATATGAAACTCATCCTCATCGTTTTACTGTGCCTGATCCCGTTTAGTGTAGCCCACGCGGCAAGCCAGATGCGCACTCGCACAACCGAGATGCCCTCTTCGGGACTGAATTACACCGCCGCGAACCAGCAGGACAAAGAAGAAAAAAAGAAAAAATACCTTCACATCAAACAGATAGCCCCAATTCCAGATCTGGAGAAAAAAGAAAAACCGCATACTGAAGAAGCCCCGTTTGATAGAATATGGAAAAAATACAAGGGTTTAGCCGCTGGCGAAGAAGGACCTGCTCCAGCCGCGGCGGCTTCCGAAACCACGCCCGCCGTAGAACCCGCCAAAACCACGGAAGAGCTTGAAAATGCTCCGCCCGTGGGGCTGGAGGGCATTTTATCCAATTATTACAAGAACAAAGAGAAACGCGGGCAAATGAAGACCCGTCAGGTCGCAAAACCGGAGTCTCAAGAGCCGCAGCAAGACGCCGCACAAATTCCGGCGGCGGAAGAAAAATCAGCCGCAAATTAGCTATCACAGCCGATTTTATGCTATAATTAAGGGATAAGCACCTTTTAAAACAAGGGAGGTTTTCACCTATGATTACAGCATATTGTGTGAAATGTAAGGAAAAGGGCCGCACTATGATCGCGCCCGCGATCCACCAGACGAAAAAGGGCGGCTTCATGGCCAAGGGCTCCTGCCCCGTATGCAGCACCACGCTCTGCGCCATTTTGTCGAAAGACAAAGCCGAAGCGGCCATCGCCAGCGGCGTGACGAAAGCATATTAAGGTTTTTTTCTCTTCGTCACCCCCATATGGGGGTCTGGCCTTTAAGAACCAAGACTTGGCGAGTCCGGATGCCCGCATAAAGCGGGCATGACGGTTTTTGATCTTGCTGCGCGCGCTCTTCTGTTCTAAGTGTTTTCACATGTCAAACACAGCAGCTCAGGACCGAAACGCGCGCATGGAAAATCCGCTTTCCGCCCTTTCTATCGCGCTTGATGCCGATATGAAGGAAGTCAACGCACTGATCATGGCGCGGATGGATTCGAACGTCCCACTGATCCCCCAGCTTGCCGGATATCTGATCGCAGCGGGGGGAAAGCGCGTGCGCCCACTTCTGACACTGGCCGCGACAAAGTTTTTTGGCGGCGATATGAACCGTGCGGCCCTGCTCGCCACATCCGTCGAATTCATTCATACCGCGACCCTCCTGCATGACGACGTCGTGGACGGGTCGGACCAACGCCGCGGGCAAGACGCCGCCAATCTGGTCTTCGGCAATCAGGCCAGCGTTCTTGTCGGCGATTTCCTCTTCTCCCGCGCGTTCCAGCTTATGACCGAAGACGGCAATCTCGATGTGCTGCGCATTCTCTCCGACGCCTCCGCCGTAATCGCGCAAGGCGAAGTGATGCAGCTTTCACAAGCGGGAAAAATCGACACCGGCATGGACTCGTATCTCGAAATCATCAAGGCTAAGACCGCCGCGCTTTTCGCCGCCGCCTGCGAAATCGGCCCGGTGATCGCGGGCCAAGACCGCGCCGCCGTTTCTGCCATGGCGGAATTCGGCATGAATCTGGGCATAGCCTTTCAAATCGCGGATGATACGCTGGATTATAACGCTGACCGGGAAAAGCTCGGCAAGACCGTGGGAGACGATTTCCGCGAGGGCAAACTGACTGCGCCCGTCATTCTGGCGCTGGAAAAGGCGAATGAAGAGGAGCGAAAATTCTGGCAACGCACGATGGGTGATCAGGACCAGAAGGATGGCGACCTCGAACACGCCCAGAAACTATTCGCCAAATACGGCACACTGGATTCCAGCATGAAAATGGCGCAGGATTACGCAGATAACGCCCGCCTCGCCCTCGCCGAAGCGCCCGACCACCCGCTTCGCGCTATTCTGGATAATTTGTGCGGGTACGTTGTCAACCGGGATCATTAATCTTGAACGAAGACCACAAGAAAGCAAACCAGATGCCTAAAACACCTTCCTGCTGCGCCACCGATAAAAAACATCACGGGCACGGCGGATTTTCCTTCGACCTTATCCTGCACGGCAGTTTGCTGATCATTCTGGCCGCGCTGGGCCTGCATTTCTCCGGCCAGTTTACGGGCACAGACATTCCCTATGCCACGCCATTTGCGCATGGCGTAATCGACCTCTTTTCAAAAATGTGGTGGGGAATTGTCGCCGGGCTAATCTTTGTTGGGTTGATGACAAAGGTTCCACGCGAATATTTCCGCGCCGCGCTGGGCCGCGGTGATACGGTGGGCGGCATTTTCCGTGCCGCGCTTGCGGGGCTTTTGCTCGATCTTTGTTCCCACGGCATTCTGATGATCGGCGCGAAACTTTATGAACGCGGCGCGTCATTAGCGCAGGTCATGACCTTCCTGATCGCCAGCCCGTGGAACTCCTTTTCCATGACGCTGATTTTGTTTGCTCTTGTGGGCGTGAAATGGACGCTGATCTTTATCGGCTTTTCCGCTGTGATCGCCATTGTCACCGGGTTTATCTACCTTGTCCTGACCAAACGCGGCGTGTTTGTCGAAAACCCGAACAAGGTAGATAAAATCGATAATTTTTCCATGAAAGAAGACGCGAAAAGGCGCCTGAAAAATTTCCGTCCCGATAAAGCATTTTTCAAAGACGTCTTCATCGGCGGCTGGCATGAGGCAAAAATGCTGATCCGCTGGCTGTTGCTTGGCGTTGTTATCGCCGCCTCTATCCGCACTTTCGTTTCGCCGGAAATGTTTGCCGAATGGTTCGGCCCGACCGCCATCGGCCTGTTGTTAACACTGGTAGCCACCACGATTATCGAGGTTTGCTCCGAGGGCTCCTCCCCCATCGCCGCCGAACTTTTGAACCGCGCCGGTGCGCCGGGTAACGCCTTCACCTTCCTGATGGCCGGGGTCGCCACCGATTACACCGAAATGCTGATCATCCGTGAATTCACGAAAAAATGGGGAATCGCCCTTTCCCTGCCGCTCATCACCGTACCGCAGGTCTTGTTGCTCGGTTACATCATGAACGTGATGGCGGGTTAGGACTTACCCTTAAGCTGCGCCAGAATGGCGAATGGGGAGTCTTCCGGTTTTCTCTCTGCCTCGGCAGACATAACGCGTGCCTTGTTCTTATCCTTGTTTTTGACCTTGGGTCGCGAACGGCGCTTGCCGGATTCTTTTTTCGGCTTTTCCGCCCGCTCGGCTTTGGGCTTTTCCTTTTCCGACGCCTTGCCTTTTTTCAAACGGAAGGTCGCCAGTTCCGGTTTTACGTTTTCTTCCTTCTTATCTCTTTCTTCTTCCTTCTCACCTTCCGCCGGATCGAAAATTTTCGTATGCCCCATATCGGTCAGCACCGCATATAAATCGGCGATGGGGCAACCCAGCCATTCCGCCATCTGGTGCTGTGCCTGAAACTTGCCCTTATCGGCGGCGTCATAAACCGCGCTGATCACACGATCGAGCATGTCTATCCGCACCATCCGCCCGCCATAAAGCGGGTAGCCGATCATGCGGAAATAATCGGGGTCGGCCTCTACTCCTTGGGGCAAAACCTTGGACACCATACCATCCGGCGGCGCATAAGCGGGCAAGGATTTATCATTATATAAATTCCAAAGCAGCGCCTTCATCTTCACAGCTGCGGGCTTGTTCAACTCCGGCATAAACACCAATATCGGCCCCAGCCGGATTTTCAGCGCCCGCAGAGCACTGCGCATTTCGGTATCCAGCTTGACGATTTGTTCCTCTAATGTTTCACGTGGAACAATCCCGCCTGCCCTATACAAAGCATTAGCGATCGCAGCCACAGGCCCCTCGCCTTCTTGCCCCTCCAGCGCCACAAGCGATTCCAGCGTGGCGGCAATATGAGCATTTAACATTTTTTGAATTTCTTCCGCGCACGGAGAGTCATTGGCCTTAACGCCGGGACGCAAAAGGCTATCGCCTTTCACTACACGTCCTACTTCTTCACCAGGCAAAGGGTTGGCCGGATCGGCCTGTATAAAAATCCGACCGTCTTCGCGAAGGGATAAGCGGGGCTGCAGCGGGTTTACCATTGTACCTTTTTAGAATAACTTGATTACGCAAGACATGGTCAGATATAAAACGTTTAGAGGTCACATGTCCATGCTGTTTACCCGGATGCGGGTTATATTTTTATGCTTTCTTATTCTGGCTCCCGCGACGAGCATACCCGCCATGGCCGCACCAACGAAAATTACGCGCGAGGGAGCGGATAAGCTTCAGGCTCTGTTTGAAAATATAATCAAAACCCGTCAGGACAGGCCCGCACAGGACACACCCACAACCGAATCCCCTACAGAAACAAAAGAGCCCGCCTATCAATTCGACGGCGAGATAACGGTGGAACTGGCCGACAGCTATTACGCGGTCACCCTGCCCTATATCACACTCAAAAATTATTTCGGCCTTTACGATTTAAAAATCGGTATTATCGCCATTAACGTTACCCCGCACGAAACGCCAGGAAGATGGAATATGGCCATCGCCCTGCCGCCGCAGCTTTTCGTAAGCAATGCGGAAGGAAAAACCATGGCAACCATTGATATAGGGGCGCAGCTAACAACGGGCGTGTGGGATGAAACCCTGAACTATATCGCGGCAAGCGATGCGATTTATCAGGACGTAACCATCACCAACGCAAATAACGTCAAAACCCTGCGCCTTGGCGAAATTACGGTCAAAACCGACGGGCTGGAAAAAAGCACTCCTGCCGCATTTTCCGGCACGACCGATCTGGCGCTAAACAAGCTGGAACTCGTCAATCCAGACCTCTCCGTCACCAAACTCGGCTTCCTGAAAATGGCCGCGCAGGTGGAGGGGTTGGAGCGTTTCTGGGAACAGGCCATGGCCGATACAGCCGAACCCGCTCCCGCCCTGCCGTTTCTTGATAACCCTCCCGCCCAAATGGAAGTACGTTATGACGTCACGGATTTCGGCGTCTTCAATCCGAAAACAGATGAAACCGTATTCGCTCTTGATGATCTGGGCTTGCGTGTAAAAGGTCAGGACCTCAAAACCGATAATGGTATGCTGGATATAGACCTCAATTACAGCGGCATGAAATCCGAAAACTTCCTGACCCCGCTAAACATCAGTGATATGGCGCTCGCCGTAGTGGTAACAAAAATTCCCGTGCTGCAATTACTGGCCATACAGAAAAACGCCGCCGAAAGCGAAAGCGCGGGTCTATCCCTCATGTTTAAAATTCCATCCGTGCTATCCCAAACCGGAACGATCATCCGCGTGGAAAACTCCAAAACCGTGGGGCCAGATTACAGCGGTTCCATCAGCGCGGAAATTCAAGGCGATATAACAGCCGTGAACGCCATGACCGTGCAGGGCGGCGCGCGCGTCAACAACATGGATAATTTCATTAAAAGAATGCAGGGTTATAACGGCATGATTGCCGGCATGCTGGAACTCGCCAAACCTTTCGCCAAAAACAGCGGCGGCGAAGAAGGCCAGCCGCTCATAAGCCGCTTTACCTTTACGATGGATAAAACAGGCAAGGTTTTGGTGAATGATCAGGATATCTCAAAACCTGTGAAAGACGCTACCGCCGCGACGCAAGGCGACGGCGGAGAAAATCCAGTCCCTTCACCGGACGCTACTTCAGAAGATACGGCACCAGCGCGTTAAGACGCAGCCAGCCTTCCCGTGTGGGAACAATCAGATCCCCTTCCCGCACCAGCCATCCTTCGGAGACCGCACTGGCAAGTTTTCCCTCATCAATATAACCGGGCGGCGGAACGAATCCCTCCCGCAACCGCAAGCCCATCATCACGGTTTCCACCGCTTCATCATCGCCGCCCAACGCCTCGAATGGATGCGCGCCGCAGTTTTTCTCCGCGACACGCTCCAACCAGATTTCCGGCGCGGCGTGTTCACGTGTTGCGTACTTTACGCCGCCCAATGTCACACGCCCGTGCGCTCCCGGCCCGATGCCAATATAATCGTCATAATGCCAGTAGATCAAATTATGGCGGCATTCCTGCCCCGGCCTTGCATGATTGGAAACCTCATAAGCGGGCAGGTCTGCCCCCTCCAGAATATCCTGCGTCAGGTTGTAAAAATCCGCCGCCAGTTCCTCCCCCGGCATGGTGAACGTCCCTTGTAGGGACAGCGCATAAAACGGCGTCTTTTTTTCGATGGTTAATTGATAGAGCGAGAGATGATCGCCCGCATATTCCAGCGCTTGGGTGAGCTCCGCCCGCCATTCATCCAGTGTCTGTTCGGGTCGCGCATACATCAGATCAAAGCTGAACCGGTCGAAATATTTGCGCGCGATTTCGATAGCCTTAAGCGCTTCGGCGGCGCTGTGTTCGCGCCCCAGAAATTTCAGCACTTTGTCATCCAGAGCCTGCACGCCAAGTGAAACGCGGGTCACGCCCGCCTGCCGGAAGCCTGCGAATTTTTCGGCCTCCACCGATGTCGGGTTGGCCTCCAGCGTGACCTCCAAATCGTTATCAATGCGCCAGAGCTGCTGGATTTTACCAAGAATCGCGCCCACCGTTTCCGGCTCCATCAGTGACGGCGTCCCCCCGCCGAAAAAAACGGACGATATCCTCTGCCCCTGCGTAAGCGCGGCGTAATGCTCTAATGACCTAAGGTAGGCTTCGCGCCACGCCTCATGGTCAATACCCTCACGCACATGGGAATTGAAATCGCAATACGGGCACTTCGCCTTGCAAAACGGCCAGTGAATGTAAATTCCGGTGCGCATATTGTCCATTGCACCCTACCTGTATGTCATCCTGAGCGAAGCGAAGGATCTCTTGAATAAACAAAAGATATCCTTCAGTCGTTGCACTCCTTCAGGATGACAACGTAAGGACATCACAAAAACCGCTCTTTCAGCTTCTTAAACGCATCAGCGCGGTGGGAGATTTTGTGCTTTTGCTCCGGCTCCATTTCGGCGAAGGTCATATCATATCCGCGCGGCACGAAAATGGGATCATAGCCGAATCCCTTATCACCGCGCGGCGGCCAGACGATATGCCCTTCCACGCGCCCCTCGAAAACTTCTTCTCTTCCATCGGGCCAGCAAAGCGCCAAAACGCAAATGAACGCCGCGCTTTTATCTTCGAACTCGTTCAGAGAACTCATAACTGTTTCCATCGCTTTGCCGAAATCCTTGTCCGGCCCTGCCCAGCGTGCGGAATATATACCGGGTGCGCCACCCAGCGCGCTTACCGCCAGCCCGCTATCATCGGCCAGACATAGCTGGCCCGATTCCTTCGCCCCGCTACGCGCCTTGATCAGCGCGTTTGCAACAAAGGTTTCTCCGTCCTCGACAGGTTCTGATAAACCAAGCTCTCCGGCAGCAAGAACCTTCTCTACCCGTCCGGCCAACAGTTCGGCAATCTCTTTCGCCTTGCCCTTGTTATGCGTGGCAATCACCAGTTCTTTTTCCTGCAAACCGCTCATGGACTATAGCCCCAGAACTTCCTTTTGCTTCGCCGCCAGGTCGTTACAGCCCTGCTTGGCAAGCTCCAGCAGCGCCAGAAATTCCGCCTCGCTAAACGGCTCTTTCTCCGCCGTGCCCTGAATTTCACAAATTCCGCCCTTGCCGGTAATCACGAAATTAGCATCCGTATCGGCGGTTGAGTCCTCGTCATAATCCAGATCAAGCACAGGCGTGCCGTTATACACGCCGCAGGAAATCGCGCTCACAGTATCGGTCATCGGCACGTTCTCCAGCAGCCCTACCTTCACAAGATGCTGCATCGCCAAGTGTAAGGCCACGAACCCACCCGTGATCGCCGCCGTACGCGTACCGCCATCGGCCTGAATGACGTCACAATCCACGCGCACCTGCCGCTCGCCCAGTGCTTTCATATCCACAACGGCGCGAAGAGCACGACCGATCAGGCGCTGGATTTCCTGCGTCCGGCCCGACTGTTTCCCCTTGGCCGCTTCGCGGTCCATACGCTGGCCCGTGGAGCGCGGCAACATACCATATTCCGCCGTCACCCATCCGGCTCCGGTATTCCGCATCCAGCCCGGCACGCTTTCATCGACGCTGGCAGTACACAGCACATGCGTATCGCCGAATTTCACCATGCACGAGCCTTCCGCGTGTTTGGAAACGTTCGGAATAATCTCTATCGTTCTTAGTTCGTTGGCGCCGCGGGCCGAAGGTCTTGTCATTTCGCTTTCCTTTTCCTATTTATACTATCCAGCGTTGCAAGGCTGCACTTTAGGGGCAGACGCCATTGCCCGCAAGATGTGAATCCGATATAGGTAAAAAGATGAGCAATACAGAGCCACACGCAAACGATACCCCCGATGATCAGGACCCCTTGGCCCCCACGCCCGAGGATACCGCCGCCGAACAACTGCCGCCCGAGCTTCAGGCGCAGGAAGCCGCCTCGCAGGAAGACCCGGTTTTAGCCGCACTTCAGGCCGAGCTTGACGACACCAAAGATAAACTCCTGCGTGCGCTGGCCGAGGCCGAAAACACGCGCCGCCGCGCTTCCAAGGAACGCGACGATGCCGGAAGCTATGCAATTTCAGCGTTTGCCCGCGACATTTTAAGCGTGGCCGATAACCTGCGCCGTGCGATTGACGCCACGCCTGCCGAAGCCCTAGAAGACGAGCGCATTAAAAATCTGTTCGACGGTATTGAAGCGACCGAGCGTGAATTGCTGGCCGCGTTTGAGAAAAATCATGTGAAAAAGCTCGACCCGCTGGGCGAGAAATTCGACCCCAATTTCCACGAGGTCATGTTCGAAAGCCCCGGCACCGGCAAACCCGCGGGCACGGTGTTTCAGGTGATGGAAGTTGGTTACAAGCTCAAAGACCGCTTACTGCGCCCGGCGCGCGTCGGCGTGGCGAAGGGGGATGGCGGGGAAGCGCTCGCCGATCAAGAAAAACCAACATCGACGTCACCGGGCGGGAATTTGAATACGGAAGCTTAACCCCGTGCAGGCGTTTCCGGTTCCGGATGCGCCGCATCCCATTTTGCGCGTTTTGTACGCAACTCTTCTGTTCTTTGTAATAAAATCTTCTCTCCCCGCACCAAAAAATCGGCAAGGCGCTCAAAATATTGTTCAATTTGCGAAGCTGTTGGAATGTCTTGATGTCCAGGCCGCCATTCTATAGAGAGCGTCCTTAACTTTAAACGGCCATCAGCAAACCTCTGATATTTTAAATCTCTCAAAAGTTCCTCTTGAATGTAAAGAGCAAACAGATACGGAGAACTATCATAAAAACGAAAACTAAAATCAGACGGTTTCGAATTTGGAACTATAACACCACCGCGTCTGGCGTCACGTGCTCTTTTAGTTCCTCCAACAAGCCCCCAATTATCACGACGAAACGACCACCCAACGCCTTGTACATCCACTTTCAGACAATCTCCATTACGCCTAGCAAAAAACGTTTCTATGATACTTTTGGACTGCGCAACTCTCAGAAATTCATCCAGCAAACGCGCACCTTCAGGTAGATTAAGCCCATCTGGCTCGATCTGCCTGCGTGCACGCTCAAACATTCTCTCAAAATTCATAATCCAAAAGCTCCTTAAAAAACTACGGAACTTACCATTACCTATAAATTATGTCAAAAAAAATTACCGAGATACGTAGCCCTTGAATTCAAAGAGCATATTTTTATATAATAATAAAAGTGACAAAGTGCTGTGCAAAACGGGCTTTGAACGGTAAGTTGCCTAATTGATTTTCGATCTGGCGCGGCACAAGGAGCGAAGCGTACAAAACGTACGTGAGCGACGAGTAACAAAGCCAGAGCGGAAAGCAGGACGGCAACAAGTCTTGCTTAATGAAGGAGATAAAAATATGAGCAAAGTCATCGGTATCGACCTCGGTACAACCAATTCATGCGTGGCCGTCATGGACGGCTCGGAACCCAAAGTCATCGAAAATTCTGAAGGTGCGCGCACGACGCCCTCTATGATTGCATTCGGCAAAGATGGCGAGCGCCTTGTCGGTCAGCCCGCGAAGCGGCAGGCTGTCACCAATCCGGAAAACACGCTTTACGCCATCAAACGCCTGATCGGCCGCAGATTTGATGATGCCGAAGCGAAAGAGCTTATTGAAAAAGCGCCTTTCAAGGTGATCGAAGGCGATAACGGCGATGCATGGGTGGAAGTGGACGGCGAAAAATTCGCCCCGTCCCAGATTTCCGCGATGCTATTGCAAAAGATGAAAGAAACGGCGGAGAGCTATCTCGGCGAAAAAGTAACGCAGGCCGTAATTACCGTTCCGGCTTACTTTAACGATTCCCAGCGGCAGGCCACCAAAGATGCTGGTAAAATCGCAGGACTTGAAGTTCTTCGTATTATCAACGAACCGACAGCCGCAGCGCTTGCTTACGGTCTTGATAAAAAATCATCCGGCACCATTGTCGTTTACGACCTTGGGGGCGGTACGTTCGACGTTTCCGTTCTTGAAATCGGTGACGGCGTGTTCGAGGTGAAATCCACCAACGGCGACACTTTCCTTGGCGGTGAAGACTTCGATGCGCGCATTATCGACTACCTCGCGACCGAGTTCAAAAAGGAGCAATCCATTGATTTGCGTCAGGACAAGCTGGCCCTCCAGCGCCTGAAAGAAGCGGCGGAAAAGGCCAAGATCGAGCTTTCTTCCACCACCAGCACGGAAGTCAACCTGCCCTTCATTACGGCGGATGCCTCTGGTCCCAAGCACCTCAACGTCAAGCTTTCCCGCGCCAAGCTGGAATCTCTGGTCGAGGATCTGGTCAAGCGCACGATTGCCCCGCTTAAGGCCGCGCTCAAAGATGCAGGCCTCAAAGCCGCCGATATCGACGACATCGTCATGGTGGGCGGTATGACCCGCATGCCGAAAATCATCGAAACGGTGAAGGAATTCTTCGGCAAGGAACCGCATAAGGGCGTAAACCCCGACGAGGTTGTCGCCGACGGCGCGGCCATTCAGGGCGGCGTGCTTCAGGGCGACGTGAAGGACGTATTGCTGCTGGACGTTACCCCGCTTTCTTTGGGTATCGAAACGCTGGGCGGTGTGTTCACGCGCCTGATCGAGCGTAACACGACGATCCCGACCAAAAAGTCGCAAGTCTTCTCCACTGCCGAGGACAACCAGAACGCCGTGACCATCCGCGTGTTCCAGGGCGAACGCGAAATGGCGGCGGACAACAAGATACTGGGCCAGTTCGACCTTGTGGGTATCCCTCCCGCTCCGCGCGGTGTGCCGCAGATTGAAGTGACGTTCGACATCGACGCCAACGGCATCGTGAACGTATCAGCCAAGGACAAGGCCACGAACAAGGAACAGCAGATCCGTATTCAGGCCTCCGGCGGTCTGTCGGATGATGACATCGAGAAAATGGTCAAGGACGCCGAGAACAACGCGGATGAAGATAAAAAACGCCGCGCCGCTGTTGAGGCGAAAAATCAGGCCGAAGGGCTCATCCACTCCACCGAAAAATCGATGGAGGATCTGGGCGATAAAGTGTCCAAAGACGACCGCAAGACAACAGAAGAAGCCATCGAGGCCCTTAAGAAAGCGATGGAATCCGACAATGCCGAGGAAATCGAAGCCAAGACGCAAGAACTGGCGCAAGCCAGCATGAAGATCGGCGAGATGGCCTATCGCAAGGCGCAGGAAGAAGCCGCAGGCGAAGCGGATAACGAAGGCGCCGAATTTGTCGATGCGGAAGAGGCGGACGGATCCTCTGACGATGACGCAATTGACGCGGAAGTTGTCGATCTCGAAATCGAGGACGACGAAGACGACCAGAAATCGGCGAAGTCCAAGTAAGAGCAACAATGTCATTGCGAGGCCGTCAGGTCGAAGCAATCCAGAAACCTCTCTAACATTCTAGATTGCTTCGTCGTTTCACTCCTCGCAATGACGTATTAAAACCCGACAGTCGCTTGATTTTGTTTTGCACTAGGCGCAAGCGACGACGAATAGGAAACGACTATTTTAGGAGCGCGGCAACGACGTGCAAAACGAAAGCAAGTGAACTGTGGCCGAAAAAGACTTTTATAAAATACTGGGCGTGGAAAAAAGCGCTGACGCGGCGGAAATTAAAAAGGCATACCGTACGCTGGCAATGAAGTATCACCCCGACCAGAACAAGGGCAACCCGGAGGCTGAAGAAAAGTTCAAAGAACTTAACGAAGCCTATGACGTGCTGAAGGACGAGCAAAAACGCGCGGCTTACGACCGTTTCGGCGCTTCGGCGTTTGACGGCTCTATGGGCGGCGGTGGAGGCGGTGGTTTTGGTGCTGGCTTCGGGGCCGGAGCACGAGGTTTTGGCGGCGCGGGCGCATTTTCCGATATTTTCGAAGACATGTTCGGCGAGTTTATGGGCGGCGGCGGCATGAGTGGTGGTGGTCGCACCGGCCCTGCCCGCGGCTCCGATATGCAATACAACTTGCAGATCAGCTTGGAAGACGCCTATCACGGCAAGGAAGCCACGATCAAAATCCCGGTCAACGAAAGCTGCGCAACCTGCAAGGGCACAGGTGCGGAACCGGGCACGAGCGCGGAAACATGTGATACATGCGGCGGCGTGGGCCGCGTGCGCCAGCAACAGGGGTTCTTTACGATCGAACGCACCTGCCCCACCTGCGGCGGCGCGGGCCAAGCGATCAAAAACCCATGCAAGGCCTGTCACGGTGAGGGGCGCGTTCGTAAAGAAAAAACCCTCAAGGTTAAAATCCCCGCCGGGGTTGATCACGGGCGGCGCATCCGCCTGTCCGGCGAGGGCGAAGCGGGATTGCGCGGCGGGCCGAGTGGCGATTTATACGTGATGATGTCCATCAAGCCGCATAAGTTTTTCCGCCGTGAAAACGACAATCTGTATTGCCGCGTGCCCATTCCGATAACCAAGGCCGCGCTGGGCGGTGACGTGGAAGTGCCCACCATTGAAGGCGCGCGCTCAAAAATCAAAATCCCGCCCGGCACACAAACGGGCCAGCAACTGCGCATGAAGGGCAAGGGTATGACGAATTTGCGTTCCGATGCGCGCGGCGATATGTATATCGAGATATTCGTGGAAACGCCTGTGAACCTGAGCAAGAAACAACAAGACCTGCTTAAGGAACTGGACGATTCCATCGGCGATGTTAAAAGCAGCGCGAAACATTCCCCAGAATCCGAAGGCTTTTTCAAAAAGGCCCGCGAGTTTTGGGATGACCTTAAAGATTAACTTGCGTTCTGGAAAATAAAAACCTATAGTTCGCCTTATTTCTTATAAGGAGAGAGCAAATGGCAAAGAGTCCAGCCCCTGATGACAGCGAAACTCAATTTCTAGCGAGAATACATGGTTTCCTTGATAACAAAGGCGCCCCTCCAGGTTGTCAACGTGTTTTGTTAGAGGGGAAGGAAGGTACTCGAGATTATTGGTCCGTACTCCTTCCAGCAGAAATTCTCAGTAGAGCTGGGATACAGGAGCTCATACAAACTCAAGCATACTTACGATTTACTTTGTATTCCTATACGGGCCCATATCAAGTCACCTCCATCAGTGAAGAACCTGCTCCTCATGCTCCGGGTGGTCAACTTGAAGTTCCAGCTGAAGCCGCCCCTGCATAAATTCCGTGACTTTGCCTGATTTTCGCGTTTAATAGTGACGCACAAAGGGAAAAAAATGAAAATCGGTATTACAGGATGCACGGGCCGGGTCGGCGCTCTTTTGGTTTCAGAGCTTCTTTCCGGAAGTTGGGAGGGCCTCACGCTTGCGGGCGGAACGGCGCGCGGTAAAGATCACGGCTATGATTTTTTCGTCACCGATGACGCGGCGGCGCTGTTTGATGCTTCCGACATTATTATAGACTTCACCACGCCGGAGGCCACGCGTGAGCATATCAAATTCGCCGCCGCCAGAGGAAAGCCGATCGTCATAGGCACCACGGGCCTTTCCGCCGAGGACGAAGCCGCCCTGAAAGAGGCCGCGAAAAAGGCTCCTGTTGTTTATGCCTCCAACACAAGTGTAGGCGTAACGCTCCTGCTTGATCTAGTACAAAAGGCTGCGGCTACGCTCGGCCCCGACTGGGATATCGAAATTTTTGAATCCCATCACAAACATAAAGTCGATGCCCCTTCCGGCACGGCGCTATCTCTGGGCAAAGCAGCCCAAGAGGGGCGTGATGGTGGAGATTTTGTTCACGACCGTTCCGGAAAGC
>CAYXSX010000011.1:0-50110 GCA_964467925.1 uncultured Pseudobdellovibrionaceae bacterium
TTGCATGTGTTAAGCCTGCCGCCAGCGTTCGTTCTGAGCCAGGATCAAACTCTCATGTTTAATCCCATCAATCTCAAAAAAGAATCTTTTGGTATTGAAGTAATGCGCTGTTTAAAACAGCGACTTCTTCAAAGACCTGCTATAGCATTTCTGTACACTACCAACTTCTTCTAAGAAGAAGCTGTTAGTTTTGCGTAAATGAGATACACATTAAAATGCAACAGGACTTTTTGTTTCAATGTATTCAATACATAGTCGCTATGGCCGAAGCCCTAGACAAACAAAGCACTGCTGCCTGCGTATCTCTTTTTTCTTTATCAACGATGTTCAAGAACCCAAACTCCGGACACAAGACAAAAGAGTGTAGAAATAAGGAAACCTTATTTCCTCCGCTCTTTTTGCTTATTCTCCTGAATTTCCACAACGTTTGGAGTGTTCCGCCCGTCGTGTGGAGGGTGTATACAACGTATTCTGATCCGATGTCAAACATGTTTTTCATCTTTTTTTAAAAAAAATTTAAATTACATGCCAAAAGGACTTTAAGAATTAGCGGGAGCGTTGAATATCAATATGTTTGCGCCTTCGTGCCCTAAAGAAGACGCCCTAAACTTTGTTATAAAATCAGAAATATTCTCAGGTTTAAATTTTAATAACTCTGCCGAAGAAATAAACACTTTGGCCAAATCCCTGACTTCAGGGCTCAAATCGCCAGAATCTTCAGCCAATAAATTTTTGATAACAGTCATGAATACGCCGATAGGACGCTCCACAACATCTTTGCGAACTTTCGAGGAGAAAGAGCAAGCTTCTTCCCTTGAAAACCCTAAATAATTCATAATTTCCGCTTTCAATGCCACATGCGCTTTCATGAACTCTCTTAAATCAGGAGTAGTCCTTATGAGTCCGCTTCTGGTGAAATAGCCTCCACTGTACTCTTCACTCCCTGAAAACATTGCCGACAGCACACGTGCTGCTGCTATTTGCCTAAACATCGTGCTGTCTACTGTCCCAGACAATCCACATTCGGCAGCATTATCAGCATCAGCCTCCTTAGCAAGCTGCCCGAGGGTCACGGAAACAGAACAGCCGTTCATATTCATCGACACCCCATGTTCTGGGTACAATTCTATTTCTCTTTGCCTGTCGCCCGCGACTTGCTCCAATTCATGCAGTGCCACATGTAGCCTCCAGTGAATATCTTCTCCTGCCAAAACCAGATCCTCAGGCAAAAGCTTCTCGTCAATTCCAAGAATACTCGCAAAAATCTTTTCTTTAGTCGCATCGCCTCTCTCAAGGATAACAACACTTCCGAAATACCGGGTATTCAGAATTGCAGCCTCTCCCCGTAATGCCATCAAAAACCAATCATATATTTCCGCATCAACCCGATCTGACGAAAGCTCCCTAACAATTAATTCGTACAGGTCTCCCCTTCTGGCCTTAAAAGCTCTCACCACCTTTTGTTGAAACTCTATACACTCTGCCTGAGTTCCAAACTCTGGGGGACACATTTGATCATTTTTCAGCACAAATGTCTGGAATGCATCCGCGTATTTATCTCCCCCCGCTTCCTTCAGAATTGCATCGGCTTCCGAACTTAGAAAATACTTTAGCCGACTGCCAGCAACCTCCTTTCCTACATCCGGGTCAGTAAGAACTGCCAATAAATCGCCTTTAGGTTTTTTCAAATCAACGGTAATAGGGAAGTGCGCACCCTTTAATTCTGAATCTCGCTTATATTTAGGTTTTGCCTCTTTCTGCGCGAGAAGCTTCCGAAGAGCATCGGCTTCATTTGACACGGCATTAACCGGAGAGTCCGTGCGAACTTGGGCACAGCCAGAAAATAAAGAGGCAAGGCTCAAAGCTGCGGACAAATAAACTATCTTTAAGGGTTTTTGTATCATTTTAAATTTACATAAAAAAAATAAACCTTTACAGCAAACACCATTGGCGTGTCAAAAAGTATTTACCGACCCCACCAAAATACTAACTTCGTGTATACTGTTTTTAGCCCCCTTGCGAAAACCCTAGTTTTCGCGCCATTATGTGAGGGTCTTCAAACCTGAGGAGTTTCAGCCATTCCATTCTCTTTAACCCTATTACATCTTGCCAGTGCGGTATGCTTGCTTCTTTGGGGCACGCGCATGGTCAAGCTCGGCCTAACGCGCGCTTACGGCACATCGCTACGTAAGGCCATCGCGGCGGGCACAAATAACCGCTTTATAGGTTTCGCCTCCGGGGCCTTTACGACTATTCTGTTACAAAGCTCCACAGCGACGGCTCTCCTCCTCATTTCTTTTGCCCGCCATCACGCCATTCCCACAGCTTCGGCGTTAGGCGTTGTTCTGGGCGCCGACGTTGCCACCACCTTCGTGGCACAGATCTTGAGTCTCGACCTCTCATGGCTCTCCCCCGCGCTTTTAATGGCCGGAATTATATCGCACATGAAATTCGAACATGGCGGGCGTAAACGTCACATCTCCCGGGCACTTATCGGTCTTGGCCTTATGTTGCTGGCTCTGAGCCTGATTCGGGAAGTTTCCGCGCCATTGCGTGATTCCGCTACCCTGCCTCTTATTATGGCGCCGCTGAACAGCGATCCTGTGCTAGCGATTATTGTGGCTGCCCTGCTTGCCTGGCTCCTGCACTCCAGCCTTGCCAGCGTCCTTTTGCTCGCCGCCCTGACCGCAAACCAGATTATAGGTGTCGAGCTCGGCTTGATGATGATCATGGGCGTTAATCTTGGCGGGGCGTTTATGGCCTTTGCCCTGACTTTCCGTGAAAGCGATGAAGCGCGCCGCATAACCATAGGCAATATCGCCATGAAAATGGCGGGTATTGGCATTTTCATCTTCCTGATGCCGTGGGTCATGACGGAGCTGCGGAACTTCGACGATGCGCCGCACCGTATGATGATCAACTTTCACACCGTCTTTAACGTTGGCGTCGGCCTTCTATTCCTTCCGCTTACTCCGCTTGTAGCCATGGTGGTGGAAAAATTCATGCCCGTTAAAACCAACAACAGTGGTCAGGTCACACAATATATTGACGAAAACATGTTGGGCACTCCCGTGGTTGCACTGGCGGCTGCCGCGCGCGAAACCCTTCACCTTGCCGAGCTGATTGAAGATATTTTTAAGAAAAGCCTCAAGGCGCTGGAGGAAGGCACCGACCCGCTGATCAAGACCATTCACCGTTCCGAGAATAAGGTCGATAAAATCTTTACCGCCATAAAGCTTTATATGACACGTCTGTCACAGGAGGGGCTGGACCCGAAAGAGGCTGACCGTTACATACAGGTTCTGACCTTCGCAACCAATCTGGAGCATATCGGTGACATCATTGATAAAAGCCTGATCGATCTGGCGGAGAAAAAGCGCGACACGCATGAAAACTTCTCCGAAGAGGGCCTATCCGAAATCCGCGATTTTCATGCCCGCGTACTGGCCAATATGAAACTGGCACAGGCCATCTTCATGTCCGAAGACCCCAAACTCGCCGCACAGTTAGTGGAAGAAAAAGGCGCGATCCGTGCTGTCGCCGACGAAACATCGACCAAGCACTTCAAGCGTCTGCAAAGCGGAAAGCGGGAATCTATCGCCACCAGCTCCCTGCACCTTGATATCGTACGCGATTACCGCCGCATTAACTCCTACATCACCCGCGTGGCATACGCTATCATCGAAAACGCCCAGAAACATGAGGGCGAGCGGAAGGAGAGCTAATCTACAACAACCCCGCCGCGCGAAGGTGCTCCGCCATTTCTTCCGGCGGTTCTTCTTCCTCTCCGGTATAAAGACCTATATCGCGCGGGGCATCGGCGGGTTTGAGATACCGCCACCCCTGGAACGGGCGACGCGGCGTGGAAACCGTGCGGATCATCTCGGCCGATTGCATGATCATGCACATATTGCCCTTTTCCTTGGTTTCCACCATTTCAAAGCCGAGAATTTTATGGCGACATTGAATGCGGTTTTTAATGACGCGGTAGATCGAACCGCCCCCGCGCAAAATCTCTTCCGCCCGTTTGGGCGCAAAACGGGTCCAGCATGCTACGGCAGGCTGACCGTGATAATCCAACATCTCCCGCTTTTGCAGGGCGGCAAACTCGGCCAGATCGTCCACCCCAACCACCAATTTTATAATGTGAATGCTCATGGGAGTTATATAAGGGGATGAATAATGAATAGCAATTCACACCTCTGTATTCATTACTTATAATTGTAGAGAGCGAATCCTAAGGGTATTCTCCCATGCATAATTTTTTGCGGCCTTCTCGCGTATTTTCGGCCTTTTTATTTTTGCTGTTTATAACCGCCTTTGCCGCGCGCGCTTATGCTCAATCTCCGTCCCCCGCGTTCGCACCGTTTATGCAGCAACGCCAGACACAAGACCGCGCGCGTATGGACAGTTACGGCGAGCGTTCCTACAAAAACTACGCCCCACAATATGAAGATGCTTATGAGGCTGATTACGATGCTCCGCCCTCCTCCCAGCCCTATGCAAACCCGCCTCAGCCATACGAGGCGCAGCGTTTTGCTCCTCCCCCCGCCGCCAACCTGCCCAAGCAGGAAGAAAAGTCGACAATCGAAGAGCTTTATTCCCGCCGCATCGTCGATGAACTGGAGCAATTCGGCTACGACCTGTTTGGCGATACTTCTTCCGTTTATCCGGCGGAGATCATGTCCTCGCCCGCTTATTACCCCCCGTCCGGCCAGCGATTGGGCAGCTTTGCCGGGCAAACACCACTGGGTGCAGTACAGGACGATTTTATTCTGGGCAGCGGCGATCAACTGGAAATAACCTTTACCGGACAGCGCAACGACCGCAACCTTTACACCATCAACAATAAGGGTCACCTTGTAATATCAGACTTTCCGCCCATTCCTGCGGCGGGCCGCACCATCGCGCAGGTCCGGCTTTCGCTGGAGGCCGCGGCAAGAAACCTGCACAATACCGAAGCCTATCTCTCGCTCGCCAGCGTGCGTCAGATCGGCGTTCTGGTTGTGGGACATGTAAAACGCCCGGGCCGTCAGAACCTGACCGTTTTTCATACCGTTCTCGATGCGCTGATGCAGGCGGGCGGCGTCGATAAAACCGGCTCCCTGCGACAGATCAAGCTGGTGCGCAACGGGCGCAGCGCGATTGTCGACCTCTACGCTCTGCTCAATTTTGGCGCGACCAGCATGGACCTGAATTTACGTGACGGCGACCGCCTGATCGTGCCGCCCATCGGCCCGACCGTGGCCATAGCGGGCGAGGCCAAGCGTCCCGGCATTTATGAGATACAGCAAAACTTACAAGGCATGCGCCTGAAGCCCAAAGAAGCGTCGGAAAGCCTCTCGCTCAACGACATGCTGGACCTTGCGGGCGGCGTGCTTTCGCCGGGCCAGAACCGTTTTATAAAGCTCGACCTGACCGATGACGGCCACGAAACAGTCGAGGAAGTGCACGATTCCTTCGCCCCCGTCTTTGGCGACGGCGCGGTATTGATGATTTCCAAGGGCACGGAAAAACGCTCCGGCACAGTGGAACTTGTCGGCCATACCCGCAAACCCGGTATCTATGCGCTGGATGAGGTTAAAACCCTCTCCAGCCTGATCAACAGCGAGCAGGTTCTGGGCGCCGACGCCTATCCCTTGATCGGGGTTATCGAACGCTGGGACGGCGATCAGCTTACAGGCAAGCTCATCAGCTATCCGCTCAGGCTCGTATTGAAAAAGAAATACGATATGCGCCTTAGAGACGGCGACGTTGTGCATATCTTCTCCCAAAAACAGATCACTTCCTTGCGCGACGATATCGTCGGCTCACCACAAGATAAGAAGTTCCAAAACGCCGAAGAACGCTATGCCGCCCGGCGCGAAGAACGCGAGCGCAGGCAACGTCTGATGGGCGAAGGCTCCGTCAATGAAAAACAGGAAGAGCCAGACAGCGTGGAGGACGAAGTCCTGCACGGCTTCCTGCTCGAACGCGCGGCCTTCATCCGCGGCGCGGTGCGGCTTCCCGGCGCTTATCCGGTCGCCGAGGGCACCACGCTCGACAGCCTGATCGCCGTGGCGGGCGGCCTGACGCTGGAGGCCAATACAACGCATATCGAAGTTACTTCCGCTCTTAACGGGGAAGGTGGGCAGGCACACGGGCGCTCTGGCACGCGGCGGCTTAGCGTCGATTTTCGTGAAAAGGCGCCCACCGATATACTGGTGGAGGCCGGCGATGCCGTGCGCGTGAACCAGAAATTCGAAAAAGTGAAGGATAACAGCGTGCTAATCATCGGCGAAGTTGGTAGCCCGGGGCGTTACGATCTCCTGCCCGGTGACAAACTTTCCCACCTGCTCGCCCGCGCAGGCGGCCTGACCTCTCAGGCCTATCCGGAAGGCGCGATTTTCAGCCGTGAAACCGAGCGCCGGGCCGAGGAAGCGCGTTTCAAATCGCAAGCGCGTGAGTTGGAACGCGCGATTGCGCTGGCCCTTAGCGATGAAAGCGAAAAGGTCGAGCGCACAAAAATTATGGAGGCGCGCGCTTTGGCTAAGGAACTGCGTGAAGCCGAGGGCGTGGGCCGCATTACGGTTGAGGCCGACCCCAGTGCTCTGGCCGCGCAGCCCGAGCTTGATCTATTGCTGGAGCCCGGCGACCGTATTTATGTTCCCCGCCGCTCCCTCAATGTGCGGGTTTCCGGCGAGGTGCTTTCCCCCGCAGCCCTACAATTCCGAAAAGATAAAAACGCCAGCGATTACATTCAGGAAGCGGGCGGCTTTACCTTCCACGCCGACAAGGACCGCACTTTCGTGCTTTATCCGGACGGCAGCGCCCAGCCACTTCAGGTCAGCGCATGGAATTACAGCCCGGCGATGATCCCGCCCGGCTCCACCATCATCGTGCCGAACGACCCCGAGCCCTTTGATTTCATCGAAAGCGCGAAGGAAATCAGCCAGATCCTTTCCAATCTGGCCATCACGGGCATTTTTATCGACGATATCCGGGATGACTAGGCCGCCGCTTTTTTCGCTTATCACCGTTACGAAAGATAACCCTGACGGTTTGCGCGCTACGCAAAAATCGGTGCAGCAACAAACGCAGCAAAATTTCGAATGGATCGTGATTGACGGTGGAAAGGACCAAAAACCGGACCGAACTGATATTTATATTAACGAACCCGACAACGGTATATACGATGCGATGAACAAAGGAATAGAGCGCAGCAAAGGCGATTACATTCTCTTCTTGAATGCGGGCGACACTCTGGCCGAATCCGGCACTTTAGCAAAGATTGCTGCGGGTATTTCCACTGCGAGCAACACACCCGATTTTATTTTCGGGGATGCACTGGAAGGCACGCCGGACCATTTTCATTACAAAAAATCCCGCACTCATAACATGGCGGCACTGGGCATGTTCACCCATCATCAGGCAATGCTTTACCGCCGGGATGTATTGGGAAGTTTACGCTACAGCCTTAATTACAAAATCGCTGGTGACTACGAATTTACCATGCGTTTCCTCGCAAAAGCGCAGCATATTCTCTACCTGTACTACCCTCTCTGCCTGTTCGAACCCGGCGGCGTTTCCCAAAAAAATGCTGCAAGAGGACGCAAAGAACAGTTCGATATTCGACATAGTTTGGGCATTAGCAACATGGTTGAAAATGCTGCAATCTACCTCGTTCATATGATCTCATGGAATTTCAGGCGGCTTTTTCCCGCTCTTTACTGGCGCTTGCGGAAAAGTCACTGATCATCCGGTAATAGCGGTAACGGCTTAAAGCGAAACGAAAGCCAGCGCCGCCATCCAAAAAGCCCCGTTTAAGGATATAACAATGCAAAAATGCTGCAATGTCGCGCGCCGAACCACCGCGAAAAACAGTCTTTAGAAAAGCGCGCAAAGCGTTCACCTCCGAGGGCCACGCATTTCTTTTATTCATGCCCGCCTCCCATCTTGCATACCGCTCGTGCCTCTCCTGCCAATGCTGCGCATCATCATAGGCATTATGGATGAGTGCCGCCCTAAACGCGCCGATTTTATCGCCCGCATATTCCGGCTTCAAAAGCGGCTGGTAATGCCCCTCAATTTCCCCCATGCCGGGTAAATCCAGATCGTCCACGGGCGGGAAACAAAGCTTTCGCCTATCAAACAGGCACAGTTTTTTATTGTGCAGCCCATGCTGCAAAATTCGTCCCTCAAAATGGTACCTCCCGCTCACAAAATACCCTGTCTCAGGAGTTTTTCCGCACCCAAATTCATCCGCAATTTCCCCCGCCAGCTCCGGCGTCATGATCTCGTCGGCATCGATAAACAATATATAATCATGTTTTGTTTTTACGGTATCCAAACACCACCCCCGCTTCTTGGGATAGCGCATGTTCCACGTGAAACTTTCCACTTTCGCCCCGTTTTTAAGAGCTATATCGACTGTTTTATCCGTGCTGTTTGAATCCACCACGATAACCTCGTCAAACCGCACCAGCGCACGAATACATCTTTCAATACGGCTTGCTTCGTTTTTGGTCACAACGATAGCGGAAACAGGAATTTTTTGTGCGGCGCTAGTCAAAACGCCGCCTGCCGGCGTGAATCATAAAACCCATAAAGGCGAAAAGCAGCATGCATACAGGGAACAGCAGATAATAATCCGGCCAACCGGGCTTGGCTTCGGTCGTAGCAGGCTCGATCACGCTAGCGGCATAAGGCTGGTCAATGGATACCAGCATACGCAACCTTTCCTGCTCCATCAAAAGCGTAGTCAGCGCGCGGCGGTGCTCGGGATTGTGGGTGTCGTCAATCGCACCGCGCAAATATTGCACGCGCTGCGTGGCTTCCTCACGTATATCGCTACGGATATGACGGTCCGTCAGGTCGTGAATGCGCCCGAGCAGATATGCAGAAAAAGCCGGATTGCGGTGCCAATAAACAAAACGGCGCAAAGCACTTCCCCGTACAGGTTCCAGAGCTACGCGCTTTTCAAGATATTCCGATAAAAGCGCGGGCGAAAAACGCTCTGTTCTACTCTGAGGGAACCGGAACCTTATATCCTGCGCCAGGCCTTTACGGATATTTTCATCTTCGAGTAATTGTGCAGCAATGGACGGGCCATAATAAATGTTCTCAAAGCGAAGGAAATCGCTGGCATTCGCCCCTCCCACCCGCTGCACCAAATGACGAAGTGCAAAAAGATTATCATTGGCGAGCAGCGAAGAAACTTCCGCGCCGTTCATCGGGTTGGCGGGCCCCACCAGCATCACAGCCTTATATTGCGGCACAGAGAGAAACCCGATGAGCGCAGCAAAAACCAGCCCGATAAAAGCACCCAAAATTATAAACCACTTGGTACGCAGGACATCGCCCCACACATCTTCCATCGTTTTTTCTCGGTTTTCTTGCTGCACGCTCCCTTCTGCTCCCTCCTCGTACATTACCTTATCCCTGCCTTTTGGTCTTGAGCTCCGCAGTTTGTATGCCCAGCTTGAATTCCTCGTCATTCTGGGCTACATCCCATGCCCGCTCAATCCACGCGTTAATCGACTGGGACGGGATAAAAACCTGCCCGGCTTCCCCCGCGCCTTGCTGCGCAGCAAACCATTCATCCCCGTCCATGCGGAAATGTCGAATTGCTTCGGCCAGATGCTCGGCTTGGCCCTGCGCCACAACGGCTCCTGCTTTGAAATCGTTGATCACCTTGGCAACCTCACTTTGCGCCGGACCGATAAAAATGCAAGGCCGCCCTACGGCCAGTGCGGAATAAAGCTTGCTGGGCACCAGACACCCGGCGGCTTCGTCTTTCATCGAAACCAGATGCACGTCCCCGCTTTCCATCAACGTGCGCAGGCGACTGACGGGCTGGAAAGGGATCAGGCGAATATTATCCAGACGGCGCTTTTCGCGCTCCTTCGTGATGTAATCGAAACGCGGGCCGTCCCCGACAAACATAAACTCAATTTCCGGATGCTCATGCCCCAGAATTTCTGCGGCCTGCAAAATCGTATCAACCGGATGCGCCTTGCCGATATTTCCGGCGTAAAGCACGCGGAATTTAGGCGCTTCCTTGATCAAATCCTGCACCGCGCCGTTCTTTTCCGCGGGCACAGCATCATTGGCGGGCTGCAGCAATTCGGCATCGGGCCAGTTGGGAATAACGGTTATGCGCCGCGGATCGATATTATAATAGCTTAGCTGGCGCGCCATACAGCGCCCGATCACGATCGTCCGGTCCGATCCTTCCATCGCCTTACCGCTCATATTTTTGAGAACGTCTTTGATAACAGGGGGCAAATTGAGTCCCAGAGCAGGGAAAACATCGGGAAACAGGTCCTGACACCAATGGATATGGCGGCATTTCTTGGCCTTTGCCAGCGCCCGCCCCGCCAGCGCCAAAAACGGCGGATCGGTCATGGTCACCACGATATGACGGCGCGGCAGGCGTAAACCGCTAATGAACATTTTAAGGCAAACCCACAAATACCCGATTGCGCTAGGTTTGGCAGGCCCCTTTACCCGCACCACGTGTACCGCGCCGTCTCGCTCACGCCCGGCTTTCTCGCCGCTTGTCACCACCGTAACGTGCCAGCCCTCCTTGGCGAAAGCACGCGCGAGATCGCGCAGCATCCGGCCCGTAGCCCCGCGGACCGGCGGATATACACGATTGAAAAATAAAATGGACGGCCTTTGCATAGTATACTCTTGCGCCAATTGCTCGCAGGTTGTCTGGTTTTTCAGGATTTCCGCGGCGCCCGTGTCTGCATCATCTGAACAGAGAGCGGAATTAACAACAGCACAATCCCGAAATCCAAAGATTTATAACTCGCATAGAGCAGAACATTAATCAAGATCGGCGCTGCAAGCGCCAGCCCCAATACGGGCATATTCAACGCCAAACGCAGCAGCTCCCGCCCCAGAGCGGCCAGATAAAAAAGCGTCAAAGAAAGCCCGCATAGCCCGGTTTTTAAGAGCATGGCGGTAATCAGACTATGGGTAAAATTCACGTTCACCCCGGCAACGGCGGGCGAATGAAATGTCGCGCCCCATCCCATGCCAAACAGAAGGGAAAGAGGATTGCCGGTCACAACTTCCCACACTGCCTGCGCTTCCTGCCAGCGCATATTAAGCCCTACGGCGGCGCTTTTCGCCTCCAGCGCCACGCCCAGTTCCGTCAAAAGCGGCCATAAAGCAAGGGCAAGAGCGGCAATCATGGCGCAGGGCACAACGGCTCTGTATGGCCTGCGGGTAAAGGCATAAAGAAGTATAGCGGCAAGATAAAGACAGGAAGCGCCGATCGTGGCGCGCTGCAGGCTCATTGCCATAGCGGCAAAGGGAATGATGGCAAGGCCCAATAAGGCCAGAGCAGGCAAAACCCGGCGTTTTTCGCTCACTCCCGCCGCCATGAAAATAAAACTGCCCGACAGAAATAAGGCACTGAAAAGCACGGTAGGAAGGTTGGCGAAATAATTCAGACCGGGAGTGGTCAAAAACACGAGTAATCCGTCAGCCCCCAGCGGTAAAATGGCCCTAATGGCGAAACAAACGCCGATAAAAACACTCAAAAAGATAAAAAATTGCGGCTTTACCTGTTTACATCGCCACAAAAACGTCAAAAAAAGCGGGAAAACCATAAAAATAAACGATAAAACATCACGAAAAACTAGATTTACATCGTTATTCTCCAAAAAACCTACCAAAACAGGAGAAAAAATGCCAAAAACCAACAAATAACGGCCATATTTTTGCCAATTAGGCGTATTTGAAGGCGGATTGATCGCGTTATAGACCCCGCTGACCCCCACAGCCACAACCAAAAGCACGCCGATCACAACCTCGATCCAGCCGGGGTTATCAGGCGTAGGCGTTCCGGCCAGCGCGTAAATCACCAGCGCCGCGATCAGGCTATAAGTTTTAAATCCGTAAGCAGTTAGGGAGGGCAACGCGGCAGGTAAGCGCAACGCCCCGGCGGTCATAGCACATCGAGCCCCATTTTGACTGCGACCACGAGCATGAAAAGGGCAAAGACACGGCGCAGAACATTAACCGAGCAGCTATGCGCGACCATAGCGCCCAACGGAGCGACACTGACACTCACGGGTACAATCGCCGCCCATGCCAGAAGATTGAGGTAACCAAAGCTAAAGGGGGGCATCAGCTCGGCACCGCGCCCGATCCATAAAAAGCCCAAAGCGCCGGGCACGGCAATAAACAGACCCAGCGCCGAAGCGGTTCCCACCGCGCGGTGAACGGGAACCCCGGCAATGCTCATATACGGCACGCTCATCGTCGCGCCGCCGACCCCCACCAGCGTGGAAACACCGCCGATAATCACGCCCGCGATGCCGGAGCCGATACGCCCCGGAATTTCCTTGAGCAGGTTAAAGCGTGCCGGATTACCCAGCATAATCAGGGCCAGAACCATAATCGCCAGCGCGAATACCAGCCGCAGATCCTCCCCCGAAAGACGGGAGGCCAGAAGCGTACCGCAAAGAACGCCGATCAAAACGCCCGGCGCGATAAGCTTGATCAGCGAAATATCAACACTGCCCTTTTTCCAATGCGCACGGGCGGAGGAAAACCCGGTCGGAATAATGATCGAAAGCGACGTTCCCACCGCCAGATGCATCAGATTGGGCGATTCAAAGCCCAGCGTTTCGAAGAGAAAATAGATACCGGGCACCAGGACGATACCCCCGCCGATTCCCAAAAGCCCGGCCAAAAAGCCGGCCATCGCGCCGATAGCAACGATTCCGCCCAGTAAAAGCGTCCATTGTTCAGGGGAAAGCGATGTGAAAATTTCCATACTTTCCTCTTAGCATGAGAAAAGCGGAACGCCAAAGCGGGATTGCAATAGAGGAAAAAATCAGGGGGATATAAAAGAAAAGCGTTAAAACCCGATACTGCTTTTAACCGAGCCAAACGCTGACTTGCCAGCATCAGTAGCATAGCTAACTGCCTGCCCTTGGACCTTTTTAAGAGCTCCGCCTAAATAACCCTTCGCTTCGTTAAGTGCCTGTCGTTTTAGAGCATTCGCTTTGGCTTGCACTATTTTCATCGGGTCGATTGTGGGCAGTTTCAGCTTAGTGACATCGAAATCAGCAGGCGTAATATTCATTTCATCAATGCCATCATCAATAAACTCTGCAGCATCAATCCCCGGAATTTCTCCGGCAAGGCTCGCGGCAACGGACTCCGCCTCTTCTTTGGCCGCAGTATATGCAGATTCATAAGCTTGCTGCGCTTGTTTCATCGCCGCGGCCTTCGCGTCATTAACCGCGGTAAGAGCCGCTGTTTTCGCCTCGTTGACCGCGCCCATAGCCTGCGCAATACCTTTATCTATCTCTGAGTTAATTTCGGCCAGATCCTGAAGATATTCCGAATCAACCATGCTGCTGAAATCGGCACTGCCGGGAATCTGGTTATAAAGCTTTTTACCCAGACTGGCATAATCCCCTACACCGGGAATATTAACCCCGCTCGGAATACCGGAAATACCAGGTAACTTGTTAAAATAAGTACCCGCGGGATTGCTTATAGAACCGCTTACGGTTTTACTAAGGCTGGCATAGCTGCCCGCTCCCAAATTAACACCGCCCATTCCGACAGTGTCTGTGATGGCGTAGTTTTTCGTGCTGGGAACATACAATGAAGTACTTCCTGCAGCACTGTCAGACTTAGAACTGCTAAAACCACCAAAACCGAAACTTGAACCGGCCATGGTGTCTTTCATATCCGGAACATAGAGAGTAGCCTTGCCCGTCGTAGGAGATTTCGCGGTTTCTCCATTACTATTCCAGCAATTTTGGTATGTATACGCGTTAGCAGACGCAGAAACCAGCATCAAAAGCCCGCAGAAAAAAAGAAATGCCGCAAATTTAATGTGAATGCCCATACCCCTTAAACCTTATTCTTTATCATTTAAATTCTATCACGAAACCGCAGTTTTTTGCAAAAATATTATGTTTATAAAACTTGACCGGGTTTAACGTTTTTTTAAGGTTTTAAGGACATTATTGAACCATGATTTAACCAGTATGAACTGACAAACAGACAAATAAAAAACGGTAAAACCAAGGAGCGTACAATGAAGGTCAATGTCGAGAAATTTCTTAAAGATGCAGGGGTAAGCGAGCCGTTTTACCCGGGCAAACGCATGGTATTGCCTTGCCAGCAGACCGGAGAATTCAAGGGACATTGCGTCGTGCTTGACTGGCGCGTTTCGGACAAGATCGTTGTCGAAGTTAAACCGGGCCTGAGCGGTAAAACACTGGCTCCTGAAAGAATCAAACAATATCCCGTTAGCTTCCAGCTTCCAACCTATGTGAACATCGAAATCGTTAACGATAACGAGGAGGAAGAAGAGGAAGGCAGCAGCGGCGCACGCGGTAAAAGCGGCGGCGGTGGAGGCAAGAAGCCGGCGAAAACATTAAGCGGCCTTCGTGAAATGGCCAGCGCGTTCGGCGAAGTCGTCGAAGGAAAAATTCCGGGCCTTGGCAAGATTACTGAAATGGTTGTCATGGGCACGCAGATTGCGGAACAGGCTTTCGGAAAGGTTTTCGAAACCCTGACCAATCAAATCGCACATGCCAAGATCACAGCTACGGAGCTTCTGGCACAGGCCGGCGATTTCGTGACACGTTATACACCGCCCAGTTTCCTTGAGCCGAAAGGCAACGAACAGGCAAATTATAAATACGACCGTGAAAAGAACGCCGATATTGGCTTCAGCCGATCGTTAGGTTAGCGGGCGCGTAAAGTTTTAAACAAGTCAGTTTTCATTTCTCCAATTGAACGACCTTGATATGCCGTTTATTCTTTTAAAAAGGATAAACGGCTTTTTTTATTTTTAAGGCAAGGTTTGTGACACAAGGAAAAAACGGAAACGGCAAAAAACCGCCCAACGGTCAAGACCATGAGGGGGATGTGATACAATTCCCCACTCTGGCGGAGCGCGACCGTGCCCGGAAAGAGAAATTAAAACAGGAGGAAACGTATCGTAAGTTATATCGAAAAACCAAAAAGGCCGAAGCCAAGACACATAACCCTCCCTTCTTTAACACAGGAAATTTGCCTCCGCTAACCCGCGCGTTGGTCGCGGCTTTTGTCATTATCCATTTGCCGCTTTATCTGATGGTTTCCCCACCCGAAAGGTTCGAAATTTTCAACCTTCTCGGCTTTGTACCGGGCAGATTCTCTGGCGAAGAGAGCTTTTTCTGGTTCACGCCCCTTACCCCCCTTACCCATGTTTTTATTCATGGAAGCTGGATGCATTTGCTGTTTAACGTGGTCATGACACTGGCGATGGGAACATTTTTTGAAAAACAATACGGCGCGAAGCGTATGGCTGTCTTTGTCGTCTTTTGCGCACTGGCCGGAGCGCTGGTTCACTTCCTATTTTCACCATTCTCTTCAATACCCGTTATCGGTGCTTCGGGGGCCATCAGCGGATTGTTCGGCGTCGTTATTTTATCACTGGCACGCAACGGCCGGATGATGCCGATGGGAAAATACGGCCCCGTCCCGTTGCTAATTTTCTGGGGAGTCTTGATGGTGGCCATCGGCCTTCTAAGCGGAGAATCCATCGCCTGGCAAACCCATCTCGGTGGATATGTCGGCGGGCTCGGTCTTTATTTTCTGGGGCGGCGTTTGCGCTGGCTTTAGCTTGCTACGCTCTTAAGCGGCGCATCCAGAAACACGCCCGGATCCTGCATAAGCTCGCTTCCATGCGTGATATGCGCGGTTCCAACGCCGCTGCGCGGATCACCCCAGACCAGCGAATTAAAACTGCCATGCGGAAGAACGATAGCCTGCCAATGCGGATAAGTGCGCCCGCTAACGCGGCACACCCACGCCGGAGCGGGCGGAGCGTTCGCCGCTTTAACGCGCCAGCGCTGAACCTCTTCAAACGGGCTTCCGGCCTTTTCTTCCAGCGCGGCAAAAAGCGCATAAACTCGCGTATCGGCCCCCTTTAACTCCGCAAGGCCCAGATATTTGCGCGCCTCGCCCCAGAGGCCCATATCGATACAAATCTGGCCCGCCGCCAGATCGCTTTCAATGCTGTCGGGATTAGCCTTAACCAGACGCTCAATCCATTTGATTTTTCCGATCGGGTCTTTCACCTTTTTCGCGGGCATCGCCGCCAGATAGGGAAGCACGAGATCAGGATGCGGCGCGTTCTTCCATGCTTTTTCTATGATTTTGGCAGCCTTGGAACGATCACCGCGGGCGGTATAAAGCGCCGCCGCGCGCACAACAGCCGGAGCAAAATCGGGATCAATCTTAAGTGCGCTTTGTGCGAATTTCAGCGCCTTGCCGTCATTACCCTTATCGCGCGCCTGCTCGGCCTGAAGCAAAAGCAGGGCAACCTTATCGCTTTGCGTCCTATCCTCTTCTACCGCGCCGTTGCGCACTGCACGATCAAGCAAAACTTCCGCCGCATGCCAGTTCTGCGCCTTGATCTCCAGATCACAAACAAGACGCAGCACCCAGCCCTGCTTGGGGTAAAGCTTTAACGCCTTATGCCCGAGTGCCAGAGCCACAGATGAATCCTGCCGCTCCAACGCGGCTTGCAAAAGCCCTCTCACGCCAAAAAACGCGGCGTCTTTGTGCTCCAGCAAATCCTGAAAATGGCCGTTGGCGACATCCTGCCGTCCCTCAAGCCTTGCGACCTGCGCCGCCAGTAAATCCGGCAGACCCTTTTCCTCCGGCCAGTATTTGCGCACACGTTTAAGTTGTTTACCCGCCTGATCCGTATCGCCCGCGGCCACGGCGCTAAGCCCGATAGTCAGCGCCCGCAAACCGCGGTGCCTTGCACGTTCTTCTGCGCGGCGGCGCAATATGGCGGGAATAGAGGCAATAAAGTGAACGATGCGGAAAAGCGTAACGGCCAGAAAAACCACGCCGATAAAAAGGGCGATAAACGCGCCCATCAAAATGGTGAAAGTATAATCACCCCATTCGATAACAACCTCGCCGGGTTGCCCGGCGATCCACACCGTGATGGCGACCAGCGCAATTATTTTCACCATAAACCACAATGATTTAATCATGTTACCGCGCGGGTTAAAGGGTTTGCGTCAGAAGAGATTACCGATCCGTTTCCAGTTGCAGTTGTTTGAAATTACGCCCCGCGGGTTTATAGATTTTCACCCCGGTTTCCGGATTGTTATAGAACTCGCCGCCCTGCGGAAGCGCATCCATGGCGCTTCTGGCAGCATCCTTGAAATTGGCGCTCAAAACCTGATTGATTACGGTTTCGGTTTTTTGGGCGGTTAAAGTCGCCTGTGCCTTTTCAATCCACGGCGCCAGCACTTGCGCGGCCGGGCCGTCAATACTTGCCGCCTGCGCGATCGCTGCCTCAAGATTTCCCGCCTCCAGCAGGTTCTGCGTCTCGTTAATTTGCGCCTGTGTCGGCGTGCCGGTCAAAAGCTCGCCGTCTTTTTCCACACTGAAAATCTGGTTCAGGCGCGCCTTGGCTTTTTCTTGCACGCTGACATCTTCACCCTTCAGCGAGGCCACGACAGCATCTCCGGCAAGGCTTCGGAATTCTGCCGACAGGCCTGCCGGGGTAAGCACACCGCGATTGGCATGCGGCGCAAGACGCTCCAGCGATCCGCGAAGCGCGGGATCGTCTTGCCCGACAAAATTCATCAAAAGGACAAGGTCATCCTCAAAGGGCTGATTGCCGCGGTTCAGCGCGTCGCGCAACTGTGAAAAGCCGAGCAATATCGCTGCGGCCTTCAAATCTTCCTGCGGCACGCCTTCGAATGTCTGTGAAAGCGCTGTGCTTTTATCGCGCGCTTCGCCCAAGGCTTCATCGAACTGTGCCTTCTCCCCTTCTGAATTCATCACCAGCGTGCTGAGCTCGTTCACGCTTTGGTCGAGCTGTTGCTGCCCGGCGACAGATTGCTGAAGGCTTTGCATGCGGTTCATCAAACTGCCGAATTGCGGCGAAGACCGCAGCTCGGCAAGCGCAGTTTCAACATAGCTCAAACGCTCCTGCATATTCTCGGCGCCCATCACATCGCGCGATAAAGTTTCGGCACGGGCAATCGCATCACCCAGCGCGATTTGTGCATTTTCCGATTGCTGGCGTAGCGCGCCGAACTGGTCGCGGAAATTATCCGGTATCATGTCGCGGAACGATTTTTGCTGTTCCTTTACGGTTGCAAGGTCCTGTTCCATACCGTCGATCTTGTTCTCCAGCACGGCCATTTCCGGCGGAGCCTTGGGCGGCGCGAAAGGATCGAGAATGAAATAAGAGCCCGCCAGTATAACGGCCATAATGGCGATGGTAATAAGTGTGGATTTGGTCACGGCGCGTACCTCCGCCTTTTTGATTTGCAGGGCAATGGAATCTCCTAACAGAATTTCCTCGTCATCGCGCGACGGACGGGGCTTATCCACCTCCGACGTGAAGGAGGAACGGGGCACGGATGATACAGATGATGAGGCCCGCTGCATTTGTTCGGCGCGTCTTTGCGCCGCCAGAGAGGGAACTTCATCCTCACGCTCTTCCTCCTCGGCCTCATCATTTTCAGAAGACTCATCATCCTCTTCTTCGTCTTTTTCTTCCTGCCTGTCTTCGGCGAAACTATAGGGGGAGGGCGCAGGCGAATAACCGTCGAAACTCTCAGGTTTTTTGTTTTCGTTGGCGCGGCCCTGCTCCAGATTTTCCTGCAGGCTTTCCGGCAATTCGACACCGTGAGTTCGCGCTGCCTCGATAATCACCTCACGGCGGTTGGCGGGAATAACGCCACGCTTTTTCCACCCTTGCACGGTGGTAACGGCCACGTCGATTTTCTTGGCCATGGGACGAATGCCGCCAAAGCGTTCGATTACTTCTTCCGCATTTTCGATGACTTCGGGATTGGTTTTACTCATTTTAAAACTCCGCTTTTGGAGGACTGTTTCGAAACGTCAAACTGCGCTTCTATCAGCGCATTCATTCCGGCGCGATCCGGCGTCAAAGCCGCGTAAACCCCGCGCCATGGCAAGGTATGTACGTAATTTAACACAGCGGCGCTGATACACAAAGCCTTTATGTGCCCCAGCTCAGCCTCCAGATTATGGCTTGCCGCAAGCCTGCAAAAATTCTCCGCCGTGCGTTTGGAAAAAAAGGTCGCGGCGGCAATTTCGCGTGCTTTGATTTTGTCGATAAGGGCGGGGGAAAATGCCGAAACTTTTTCCATTTCATAAACGTTCAGGCTTTCAACTTTAAAGCCTTTTTGTTCCATTTCTCCTTTTAAATCTGCGGCGGAATGCACTCCGCGCACATAAAGAAAACTTCCATTTTCGGGATCATTACGGCCTGCAATCAAAGCAGTCAAATCGTCCGCGTTACCCTCCGCGCTTATCACATTTTTTGCCCCCGCTTCTATGGCCGCTTCAACCGTTTGCGGCCCGACCGTGTAAACCGGAAGATCTGGCAAGCTCGCCTTGGCACAATAACTTTCCACCCCTGCGGCACTGGTAAAAATCAGACCCTGCAGGTTACCAGTATCGGGAATTTCAAAATCCAGATTTTTTTGAATCAAAAGCGGCTCGGTAAAAACCTCATACCCATCCGCTTCCAGAATTTTTTGATAACGATCGGCTTGGACTTTCGGACGGGTGACGAGAATTGCGTCGGGCATTTCTTACGCCCCTTCCGGCAAAATATAATTCAGAATATCTTCCGGCGTTTTCTCTCTAAGCTCACTACCAATCTCACGACCAAACGCGATAGCCTCATCAACATCGGCAATTTTCTCGCTTTTATTTTCGGAAAATGTACGCATGCCGTCCAAAGACCATATTTGCGCTCTTACATGCATTAAATCGCCTTCAAAAACCGCATAAACCCCAATGGGAGTGTGACAGGAACCATCAAGCTCTTTTAGAACGCTTCGCTCTGCCGAAACCCTTTTTAGTGTTTTTTTACATGATATTTGGTCAAAAATGGACAAGGTGTTTTTATTATCAAATCGGGCCTCGATTCCGACCGCGCCCTGCCCGGCGGAAGGGACCATGTGGTCGGTTTCTAAAATACAGGCAATTTCATGTTCCAAACCCAGTCTTTTGAGCCCGGCGTACGCGAGTAAAGTGGCGTCGACCTGACCGTCACGGCATTTCTGAATCCTTGTATGAACATTCCCGCGCAGCGGAACGATTTCAAGATCGGGGCGCAGAGATTTCAGAATAGCTTCGCGCCGCACACTCGCCGTGCCGATGCGCGCCCCCTTCGGCAAATCGTCGAGCGATTGTAACTTCACCGCCGGGTCGCTGACGATTAAAACGTCGCGCGCATCCTCCCGCGGCAACATATGGGCAATCGTCAACGCAGGGGGCAAAACCGATTCCATGTCCTTCATCGAATGCACGGCGGCATCGATTTTCCCGCTTATCAGGGCTTGCTCGATTTCCTTGGCAAACAGGCCCTTGCCACCCTCTTCCGCGCTCAAACGCGCCTCGCCGTCTTCGGGCCGCCAATCGCCGGAGGTTTTAATCACCACCACTTCGCTCTGTAATTCAGGGTGTGCCTTCGCCAGAGCGCCGCGCACCATCTCGACTTGCTTCAGCGCCAGCGGCGATCCCCGCGTTCCGATTTTAAGAATTTTCGTCATATTTTTTTTAACCACAGATAAACGCGGATGAACACAGATAAAAAGATTAACCACGAAACTCACGAAAAGACACGAAAAGGTTTCTTAATATATAAAAAGTTTCGTGGCCTTCGTGCGCTTCGTGTCTTTCGTGGTTAACAAAAAAAATCCGTGTTTATCTGTGTCCATCTGTGGTTAAACATATTCCGATGAATATTTTAGGCATTGAAACAAGCTGTGATGAAACCGCTGCCGCCGTGGTAAGCGGCGAGGGGAAAATTCTCGCCAACCTCGTCCTGAGCCAGCTTAAGCAGCACGAGGAATTCGGCGGCGTTGTCCCCGAGATTGCCGCGCGCGCGCATCTTGAAAGCCTCGATAAATTGATCCGCGCCGCCATGAGCGATTCCGGCCTCGCCTTCTCGGAGCTGGACGGTGTCGCCGCCACCTGCGGCCCCGGGCTGATCGGCGGGGTGATGGTCGGCATGATGGCGGGCAAAGCCATTGCCGCCGCCCATGACCTGCCCTTTATGGCCGTCAATCATCTGGAGGGGCACGCCCTGACCCCGCGCCTGACCGACAATGTGGAGTTCCCCTACCTGCTCCTGCTCATCTCAGGCGGGCATACGCAAATTCTGGTCACGGAAGGCGTAGGCAAATACAAACGCTGGGGCACAACGCTGGACGATGCCTGCGGCGAATGTTTCGACAAGGCGGCGCAGCTGATGGGGCTAGGGTACCCCGGCGGCCCGCGCATTCAGGAAATCGCCGCCACGGTAACAAACCCCGCTGCCGTTCTGGAGCGATTCCCTCTGCCCCGTCCGATGAAGGGGCGCGCAGAGCCTGATTTTTCCTTCTCCGGCCTGAAAACCGCCGTGCGCAATCATGTCGAAAGCCTGCCCGAAGGAGAACTTGCCCGCGCGGATATCGCCGCGCTTGCCTATGCCCTTCAGGAAGCAATTGCCGATGCTCTGGCCGACCGCTGCGCCCGCGCGCTGGAGCGGTTTAAAAAGGAATACACGCCTTCACAAACCTCCCTCGTCGTATCGGGCGGTGTGGCGGCCAACACCGCCATACGCGGCAAGCTCGATAAGCTCGCGCAAGACCAAGGCGCAAAGCTCTACGCCCCCCCGCCATCATTATGCGGGGATAACGCCGCGATGATCGCGTGGGCAGGACTGGAGCGTTTACGGGCCGGATTAAGCGATTCGCTGGATACGAAGGCGCGTCCGCGCTGGCCCCTTGACCCCGCAGCCGAGCCACGGCATGGTGCAGGGATAAAAGCATAGGTCTGAAGCGTAGGCTTATACGCAAAGATTAAACCGCAAACGGCTCGGGAGGCCATATGAAGACAATCGGCGTTATCGGCGCAGGAGCATGGGGCACAGCTTTAGGGCAAGTTCTGGCCCAAAACAGCAAGGAATACGACCGCGCCGTCCTTATCTGGGCGCGCGAGGCCGATGTGGCCGCCTCCATCAATGTCAGCCATGAAAATCCGGCCTATTTACCCGGCATAAAGCTTTCCGAAAACCTGAAAGCGACCGATTCCCTTAGCGAAGCCTCAAAATGCGATATTTTGCTGATCGCAACCCCGGCTCAGCATCTTCGCGCCACACTTGAAAACATGAAAAGCGACATCGCAGCCAGTAAACCCATCGTCATTTGCGCGAAAGGGATCGAGCTTGATACCGGCATGTTGATGTCGCAAGTCGCACTCGACGTTCTGCCCGAGGCAACCGTCGCCATCCTTTCCGGTCCTACCTTTGCCCGCGAAGTCGCCGCCGGAATGCCATCGGCCGTTACCATCGCGGCGAAAGATCAAGATGTGGCGCAGGAGCTGCAGACCGCGCTCGGCGCCAAACGTTTCCGCCCCTATATCAGCGACGACATTATCGGCGCGCAGCTCGGCGGAGCCATCAAAAACGTGATCGCTATCGCCTGCGGCATTGTGCATGGCCGCCGGATGGGTGAAAATGCACGCGCCGCGTTACTAACCCGCGGCGTGGCGGAAATCGCCCGCCTAGCCGTGGCCATGGGCGCAAAGAAGGAAACATTGCTGGGCATGTGCGGCATCGGCGATTTGATGCTCACCTGCTCTTCCATGCAATCGCGGAATTTCTCACTAGGCGTGGCACTGGGCGAGGGAAAAACGCTCGACGAAGTTCTGGGACCGCGCAAATCGGTAACCGAAGGGGTTTATTCCTCTAAATCCACGCTTGCTCTGGCCAAAAAGTTCGAGGTCGATATGCCAATCACCAGCGCGGTAAATATGTGTCTGCACGAGGGCGTCTCCATCGACGAAGCGATTGAAGAAATGCTCAACCGCCCGTTCAGGTATTAAGTTTAGCTATTAGAGAAAGAAGGAAACCCGTCATGGCATACTGGCTGCTAAAATCCGAACCTTATAAATTTTCGTGGGACGATCAGGTTAAGAAAGGCAACGGGCGCTGGGAAAAACGTGTGCGGAATTTTCAGGCGCGCAACAATCTCTCGACCATGAAACCCGGCGATAAAGGGTTTTTCTACCACTCCAACGAGGGCAAGGAAATTGTCGGCATTCTGGAGATTACCGGCAAGGCCTATCCCGATCCCGATGACGAAACCGGCAAATTCGTGACCGTAGACGTCAAGCCGCTACAAGCGCTTAAAAATTCCGTCACACTGGCCGACCTGAAATCCCACCCCGTGCTCTCAAACATGAAAGTGGTGCGGCAGGTGCGCCTTTCCGTCTCCCCCGTCACGGACGAAGAATGGAATATCGTCTGCGCCATGGGCGGGCTGAAAGAAGCAGCTTAGAAAAAACAGCTTTAACTAAAATCAAAGCCCTGGCTCAAGCCTATTATCACCGCGTCCAAGCGCAATATCTGTAAGACTGTGGCGATATCCTGGCTCACCGGGGGACAAGCTTGCCGCACACAGATATTCTAGGGGACTGTCTAAACAGGCATCTACTGCGCCATTTATTTCTGCTTTTAACTCATCATGCTGTGCCACAGTAAGGGCCAACCCTCTTTCATGGCCGAACAAAACGGCGGCCATTTCACTGATTGCAAGATCTGCTTCCCTGATAGCCTGCATTTCATCTTCTGTCGGTTTCACTTTCAAGCACAGCGGCGGCCACATTTTCGTCAGTAGGCCTTTATCACGAACTGCATTCACGCCGTCTTTAAAAACAGCATTGACAAAAACGATGGCCGCTTTTTGTGCATGTTCCATATACATGGTCCGGTTACGATCCACATATTTTGCATCCAGAAGATTGCTGACAGCACCGGTCACTTTTGACCATGTCTCATCATAGAGCATGATGTTTTCACGTCCTTCACAGACGCCATATTTTTCCAAAGCCTTGCGTACGAAATCCTGCATGGCAACACGGGCTTCGCCCAAGTTTCCTCTGTTTTCTATCACCAGGACAATATGCTCTTCCCATGTTATTGGCGTCACAAGACCCGCCTGTGCAAAAGTATTTATAGCTTCTGCCATCTCCATATCGCTTAAAATTAAAAATAGTGCGGGGTAAAGCCCAGTGGGTATTGCATTGATATCATCAATCTCGGGCTCTTTTCTGTCCGTCATTTCACGTACCTCTTTTTAAAAAGTGAGCCAAAATACTATATCAATAAAAATAATATGTCAAATTTACAATTTAACCGCTGAAAATACCGGGTTCCTATGCTATACAGGTTACCATGATACCCGCCCGCGATTTATCCCTTGCCCTTCTTGTCATTATGATCTGGTCGATCAACGTGGTCGCCATCAAGGTGATCGTAGGCGAGGTCGGCCCCTTTACGGCGATGTCGCTGCGCTTCGTTTTAACGACGCTTATCTTCCTGCCCTTCGCCCGCTGGCCGGGCAAGGATAAAGTCCTGCTGATCGCCCAGATCGCCATTCTTTTATGTGTCCTACACCAAGGAGCATTGTTCTGGTCGCTCGTGCGGCTGGAGGCATCAACAACATCGATCCTGCTGCAGCTTCAGGTTATTTTTTCGGTTATAGCCGGATGGTTGATCTTCAAGGAAAAAATCGGCATCCGCACCGCCAGCGGTATCGCCCTTGGCATACTCGGCGTTGTCATCCTCGTGGGGATGCCGAGCGTTAAACCATCCACCAGCGGCGTGATCGGCATGCTCGTTTGCACCTCCACCCTCGCGCTTGCCTATGCACGAATGAAGGCATTAAAAGACATTGCGCCCGCAACCTATCTGGTGGTGCTACATGCGATCTCCAGCATTCCCGTCATCGCCCTTGCCTTCGCGTTTGAAAGCCCGCTTTCGATTGATTGGGCGCAAGTCGATATGACCAAGTTCGGTATCGTGCTGGCCTATCAGGTCACGCTGACCAGCATGGCCCACATGCTCTGGCAACGCCTGATGAGCCGCAGCGAAATGACCCTACTACCCACCCTTACCCTGCTCGTTCCGGTCATGGGCGTATTTTTCTCGGCGCTGATGCTGGGCGAAACCGTTACCCCGGCCATGATGCTCGGCGGTGCCGTCACCATGGCAGGCGTAGCCATCATCATGATCCGGCGGCGGGCGAAAAAACTTTGCGTCGACGGCGATTAAATCCGCCTCCACGTCATTGCGAGCTTCGGACTTGATCCGAAACGAAGCAATCCATACGATCCATCATGCTGCTGGATTGCTTCGTCGCATACGCTCCTCGCAATGACGAAAAATCTCAAGCTCTCGACGTATAAAACAACGACCTAAAAGGAGCCGCCATGTCTGAACTTTTCCCTCCCTCAAAATCCATTCTTGAGAATGCCCTGGTCAGTCCGGAAGAATATGAAACCCGTTATGAGCACTCGATAAACGATCCGGATTCATTTTGGATAAAAATGGCTAATAGGTTGAATTGGATAGAAAAACCGACGACCGCCGGAAACGTACAGTTCAAATCTCCCGTTTCGATCAAGTGGTATGAGGACGGAATTCTTAACGCCTGTTATAACTGCATCGACCGTCACCTGCCGCACAAGGCAAATGACACCGCGCTGATCTGGGAAGGCGACACCCCTTCCGAATCCAAGGCGATCAGCTATGCAGAGCTTAAGAGCGAAGTTTGTAAACTTGCCAACGCTCTCAAATCGCGCGGTGTGAAAAAGGGAGACCGCGTCACCATCTACATGCCGATGATTTTAGAGGCCGCTTATGCCATGCTCGCCTGCGCCCGGATCGGGGCAATTCACTCCGTCGTCTTCGGCGGCTTCTCTCCCGACGCCCTGCGCGGACGCGTACAGGACTGCAAATCCGATGTCATCCTGACAACCGACCAGGGGGTCAGAGGCGGAAAAACCATCCCGCTTAAAGAAAATGTTGATAAGGCTATAATTGGCCAAGATCATGTGCACACTGTTCTTGTTTACAAGCAAACTGGCACACAAACCGGATGGTCGGAAAATCGTGATATTGATTGGAAATCATATGTTTCCGAACAAAGTGAAGAGAGCGAATGCGAGCCCATGAACGCCGAAGATCCGTTGTTCATTCTCTACACTTCGGGTTCAACCGGAAAGCCAAAAGGTGTTCTTCACACCACTGGTGGCTATCTGGTTTACGCTTCTTTGACCCATGAAACCGTGTTCGATTACCATCCAGGCGAGGTGTACTGGTGTACGGCGGATGTTGGCTGGGTGACCGGACATTCCTACATCGTTTACGGACCGCTTGCGAATGGTGCGACCTCGCTGATGTTCGAGGGCGTGCCGAATTACCCCGACTGGTCGCGTTTTTGGCAGGTGGTGGACAAGCACAAGGTCAATATTTTCTACACCGCGCCGACCGCCATTCGTGCCTTGCTCCGCGAGGGCGATGAATGGGTCAAGAAAACCGACCGCAGTTCATTGCGCATTCTCGGCACAGTCGGCGAGCCGATAAACCACGAAGCATGGCTTTGGTACTATAATGTCGTCGGCGAAGGCCGTTGCCCGATCATGGATACGTGGTGGCAAACCGAAACCGGCGGACATATGATGACGCCGCTGCCTTGTCACACACTAAAACCCGGCGCGGCGATGAAGCCTTTCTTCGGTATCAAGCCCGCCATTGTCGATGGAGAAGGGCAAATTTTGGACGGTGAAGCGGAAGGCAACTTTGTCATCCTCAATAGCTGGCCAGGACAAATGCGCACGCTTTACGGCGATCACGAACGGTTTGAAGAGACTTATTTCTCCACCTTTCCCGGCAAGTATTTCACCGGCGATGGCGCGAAGCGCGACGCCGATGGCGATTACCGCATCACTGGCCGCGTTGACGATGTGATCAACGTATCAGGTCACAGACTTGGAACCGCAGAGATTGAAAGCGCGATCAACGAACATGATCTGGTGGCCGAAAGCGCCGTTGTCGGATTCCCGCACGACATTAAAGGTCAAGGCATTTACGCCTATGTGATCCTGAACCAAGGCGCGCAAAGCAATGCGGAAACGCAGAAGGAAATCGTCAAAAAGGTGCGTGAAATTATCGGCCCGATTGCAACGCCAGATATTATCCAATTCGCTTCCGGACTGCCGAAAACAAGGAGCGGAAAAATCATGCGCCGCATTTTGCGCAAGATTGCCGCCGGAGAATTCGACACTCTCGGTGATACTTCTACTCTCGCCGATCCGGCTGTCGTGGAAGAGCTTATAGAAAAACGTAAAGAAGCGGCTTAAACGATCCCGATCGCCGCTTTGTAGAGGTCGAGAAGCTGTTCTTCCTCGCGGCGTTTTTCGCTGTCCATGTTCTTGATCTTGATGATCTTGCGGATGGTTTTAACGTCAAAACCAACGCCTTTTGCTTCGGCGTAAACCTCTTTCACATCTTCGGCCAAAGCGGCCTTTTCCTCTTCCAGACGCTCGATGCGCTCGATAAAAGCCAGCAAGCGCTTTCCGGCAACGCCGCCAACATCTTTTACGTCCTCTTCGGCATCGCTGCCTTGCGGGAAGTTGGTGACATTTTCTTTTGCGGCGGATTCGGACATAACGGGTTCTCCTTTATTTTTTACGTTACGAGTGTGATTCGAAAGTCACGATTGTAACGATTTTTCCCCCGGCGCAAAGAACCTTTCCCGCTTTTAATCGACAATTTTTCCGCTCCAGCTCTCAATCATCAACCCTTCAGGGTCTTCGGTGGCGAGCGAGCGCCCGACCTGCACCTGCACCACAACCGCCTTGTTGATAGCCTGGGTTTTAAGATAGCCGTCCGCCGCCAACGGCAGATAGGTAACCATCAAAGGAACCTCGTAAAGCCAGCGATAATGGCCGTTCACCGCGCCCTCGTTGAGCAAAAAAGGCTCCTCCCTCACCACACTGCGCATCGTCGTATCGCCGCCCGTCAGCGGCTGGAGCAGCGCGGTGCGGCGCATAAAGGCCAGATATTCCTCCCGCCCGGCGGGGGAGAAATCACCCTTGGTAAGGGCGAGCGATTCATCAATATCGCCCGTTAAAAAACTCATGGCTTCGGAAGTATGCGTGACAACCCATGTCTTGATCTGTTCCTTGGAGCGGTGCGGCTGATCCATCGGGATCTGGTTTTCCGGCAAGCGCAAAAACTTCTCTGCCTCGGCATTGTTATCCTCCTCGCGGATATCAGCAAACGGCGCGATCAGGGTTTGAGCAGGAGCCGGATCGGTATCCTTCGGCCCGCCGGTCACCCATTCCCAAAACCCCGCCTGGGCGGGGGCCGCAAAAACAACAAGGGCAAAAATCATCACTACCGCGCTACGCATTACCCGCTCCTCTTTTCTTAAAGCGCCCCATCAGCTTGCCGATCTGCATCGCGTTTTCAATGCGCCGATCGATAAACGCGCCCAGCGCCGCCATATCCGCGCTATCGTCATTCAGCCAGACAAGGGTCGATGAAACAATAATACCACTAAGCAGCCCGCGCTTGGTATAGCGATTGTAATCACTGGCCGTATCGCCCGCCCAGTCCCAGATTTGATCGGCGGTGGCCCAAACCATTTTCGCGGCGCAGGGTTTGCGCAAAGGATGCGCCATATAGGAAAGCGCTTCGCGCATGGCCTCCTTATGCGGCTGGAGGAATTCATAGCGCGCCATCAGCGCCGCGCGCACACGGTCACGCACGCGCATTTGTTCGGGATCGAGCGGAGCAAGCGCCGTTAACATGGCGCGGTCGGCCATAGCGGACAAACCCGCCATCACATCCATGAGGCGCGAAGGGAATACGGCGTGGGCCATATCGGGCGCGTAACCGGCCTCACTCGCGGCCTGCTCGATAACTTCCCAGCGCCAACCGTCAAAAACGACCAGCGGCAGCGCGGCCTCGATAATTCTGTCACGGATGTGATCTACGGAATCATGCATGATGTCTTCCTTTAAAGCACAAATCCGGCGCGGCGGGTACGGCGATTTTGAGGAAAGCGCAAAAAACCCCGAAAACGTCATTGCGACCCCGGCCTCGAGCCGGGGGAAGCAATCTAGTACTGTTATGTCCTTTTCTAGATTGCTTCGTCGGCCTATCGGCCTCCTCGCAATGACGAAGGTGGTAGTAATCCATTGATAAAAAAGCGGAATTAGAGTTCCTCATTTCGTTTTTCAATTTCAGGGGGGAGGGGGTGGGGTATTTCATTTTTGCAAAAAATTTCCCTTTAAAAACAAAGGGGTTGGTTTTTGGCGGTGCTGGCTGTTTCGAGCATGTCATCATGGGAGAACTATAACAGATTCCGGGGCAAAAATGAAGGAATTTATTCTTATTCTGTGACACCCTTCCCCTCCCTAAGGGAGGGGATCAAGGGGAGGGTTTAGAATCGGCATTTTAAAAATGACATCTAACACCCCCACGCTAACCTTGCCCCTTGAGGAGGAGGGAAGAAATTAAGCCCGCCTCAATAGTGAAACTTTCCACTAGACTTTCGCGGGAAAGTGACCACATTAATGGGGCATGCGAAAGACCCCGAATAATCACGAAAAAGCCGATCAGATCTCTGATCACGCGCCCGAGCAAACCAGAGACGACGACAAGCCGCTGGAGACCAATTCGCTGGGCGGGAAGATCGCGCGGTATGGCAAGGTGTCGGGCACGATGGCGGGGCTTGTTACCAAGCTGGCAGGGGAGAAATACCTTGGCCTGAAGATCGAAAAAACCCAGCATGCCGACCAGCTTATGAACGCGCTGGGCAACCTTAAGGGCCCGCTGATGAAAGTGGGGCAAATTCTGGCTACGATCCCCGAAGCCCTGCCGCCGGAATATGCGCAGGCGTTCCAGCAATTGCAATCCAACGCGCCGCCGATGGGATGGCCGTTCGTGCGCCGGCGGATGAAGGCGGAGCTGGGCCCCGACTGGCAATCCAAATTCAAATCATTCGAAAAGGAGGCCGCGGCGGCGGCAAGTTTAGGGCAGGTTCACAAGGCTTTAGCCGATAATGGCCAAAAACTGGCCTGTAAGCTGCAATACCCCGACATGGCATCCGCCATTCAAACCGACCTGCAGCAGCTCAAGATTATTTTCGGGATTTACCGCAGTTATGATAAATCCATCAAGACCGATCACATCCATGCCGAGCTGGCCGCGCGGCTGGCCGAAGAACTGGATTACGAACTGGAGGCGAAACATTGCCGCCTTTACGCCCACATGCTGAAGGACGAGGCGGGCGTGCATGTGCCCGAAGTGGTGCCGGAGCTTTCGACCGGACGGTTACTCACAACGACATGGCTGGAGGGGCGGCCGATTTTGGAATTCAAAGACGCCCCTGCAGAGCAGCGCAACGAGATTGCCATGAACATGTTCCGCGCATGGTATGTGCCGCTTTATTATTACGGCGTCATTCACGGCGACCCGCATCTGGGCAATTACACGGTGCGGGAGGATAACAGCATCAATTTGCTGGATTTCGGTTGCGTGCGGGTATTTCCGCCCTCTTTCGTCGGCGGGGTCATCAACCTTTATAATGCGTTGATGAATGATGACGAGGCGCTGGCCGTTCATGCCTATGAAACATGGGGGTTTGGCAACCTAAGCAAGGAACAGGTGGAGACGCTCAATATCTGGGCGCGGTTCCTCTACGGCCCGATCATGGAGGATAAGGTGCGCCCCATCGGCAAGGTGACGAACGGCATCTATGGGCGCGAAACGGCGGAAAAGGTGCACGGCAAGCTGCGCGAACTGAGCAGGGAAAACGGCGGGGTGAAAATCCCGCGCGAATTCGTGTTCATGGACCGCGCGGCGCTGGGGCTGGGTTCTGTCTTCCTGCACCTGAAAGCCGAGATTAACTGGTACCGCGTGTTTAACGAAATGATCGAAGATTTTGACGTCAAGACGCTGGCAAAACGCCAGAGCGAGACTCTTGCCCGGTTCGGCGTCCCCCTCGCCCTCTAACCGATTCGCAGAATGTTTTTCCTTTTTTCGTGATTATGAATAAATTATGCGCCATTTCGGCCATAATTATGAAATAAAATCACCCTATCCCCATTAAAAACGTCCAGCCAGAGCGAAAAGACTCCGGATGCTAAGGATTTGTAAATAAATTTAGTAAATAATAGTAGATGTGATCACATTACTTTAGGGGTGCTGGGGGGCGCTATAGTTTCATGGGAAGAAACTCTGTTTTCCAATTACTTTTCAAGAGCTTAAGCACGCTGAAAGCTGTTTTCGGCCATCTCCCCCTGATCAGCTACTACTATAAAAATACCCCTGCCCCATCACTGCGTAGCTTAAAAAACTGTTTTTTAACAGTAACATGGCGTCTGGCAGCGTAAAAACAAGAATAACTGCCCCGCCCAAAAGTTGGGAATTATGAGCGAGAGAAAAGATACGACCAGCCATATAAATCGCCGCAAAAACGAGCGAGGAAACGTGTTTTTCACGCTTTTCGGCGCTGTGGCCGTTGTCGGCGTTCTGGGCGCCGGGATCATGTCCACGATGCGCGGCCCCCTTTCCACCATGGTCGATGTCAACCGCCGCACCCAAGCGGAAAGCCAGATCGCGATCGCCTCCAAGCTTGCCATGCTGGAAGCCTCTAAGACCGCCAATGACGGGGACTGCGACAGTGACGGCTTTGTCGAGCCGCTTGAACACGGCGCGGCCCTGCCCGGCCTTACCGGCGGGGGTGAAATTCCTTCGGCTATAGGCTCCAGTAAAATCGACCCCTGGGGCACGACCTATGGTTATTGCGTATGGGACGCGGGTCCGACTGTGGACGACGCAGCCTGCGGCGGCTCTTCCCAAAACCGTCTCGCCGGTAACGGGGCAAACGACACCACTTATACTATGATGGCGATTATTTCCGCCGGACCCAACCGCACCTTCGAAACGACTTGTAGTGAAGGCCCTCCTGCCTTGGCCAAAGGCGGGGACGACCTCGTCCAGCAATTCGACTATACCAATGCGGCTGCCGCTTCAGGCGGCCTTTGGAGCATTAAGACAGGCGAACCGGATACAGCCACCATCGATAAAAGTCTTGAAGTAACCGGCGGCGCGACATTCGCCGATACGGTTGACCTTTCCGGCAGCCCCTCAGCCCAGCTAAGACTTGGTGCCGCATCCATGATGCTTCCAACCGAAGGCACGCTCACCGATTGTACGCTGGCCAACCTCAATCTTCTGAGAATCAACACGGTGACAGACCCTGACACGCTCGAGATATGCGATGACGCCAGCGATGCCGGAACAGGTCCCTTTGCATGGGAAAACGTCGCCGAAGGCGCCGGCGCGGGTATCTGGGAAGAAATAAGCGCTGACCGTATCTATTTCGACTCCGCCGGAACCACACAGGTCGGTATCGGGAATACCAACCCCTCGCAGGCACTGGACGTTACAGGCACGATCGCCGCTTCCTCTGACATCGTGGCGGGCGGTGATTTAACCGCAGGCGTCGGACGATCCGTTCTTTGGACCAGCTCAACCGCAGCGATCACCGAAAGCTCCGGCGCAATCCAGATTAACGGCGGCGGCGGCGGCACGGAATTGACCGTTGCCAGCGGTAATGTCGGTATCGGCGCTTCGCCCGTTTCCGGCAAAACCCTTCTTGTACAGGGAGGCACGAACACAAGCGCCGAAAACGCACTGGAAGTGCGCGACAGCAGCGCCAGCCCTATCCTTTTAGTCCGCAATGACGGTCGCGTAGGTATAGGCGAAGCCAACCCAAGTGAAGCGCTGGAAGTTTCAGGAAGCGCGGAAGTCGCCGACGTCTTTAAAATCGACGGCATGACTGTTCTTCAAACGGACACCTCCACCGCAGACTCTATAAGAGTAGGTAATGCAGGCGCAAATACCATTACCGGTGATTTTAACACAGTGGTGGGCGGTTCAGCCGGTTCGGCGCTAACTTCCGGCACAAACAACACGATTATCGGCGCAGGCGCAGGCGCGACCCTGACGACAGGCAGCAGCAACATCATTATCGGCTCAGATACCGTAGCCGTGAACGTACCCGGCGCCGCCACAAGCGATTATATGAATATCGGAAACTCTCTCTTTGCCGACCTTGCCAACAAGCGCGTGGGTATCGGTCAAGCAGACAACTCCGCCGTCACCGGATTCGACGATGCCTTGGAAGTGGCGGGTAACGTGCATTCCACCGGAGCGCTGAAAGGCGTTACGCTCACCATTTCCGGCAACGGCGATGTAGACGGCATTTTGGAATCTGATGACTACACTTTTAACGGCGTAGACTTTACTCCCGCAACCTGCGCCTCGGGCAATTTCAACCGCTGGACAGCTTCCGGCTGGGTCTGCGACGCTGATACGGGCGGTGGTTCCGGTACGGGCGGCGCAGTCACGCTTGCCGATGTTTTGGCCGCAGGCAATGACGGCAGTTCGACCCAAATCAAAAATATCGCCGATCCCAGCGCCGCACAGGATGCCGCCACCAAGAAATATGTCGATGACGCACTTGTTGCGGGAAGTCAGGCCGTGGTTGATGGCGATGGCGACACGAAAATTCAGGTCGAAGAAACAGACGACGAGGACAAAATCCGCTTCGACACCTTCGGCTTCGAACGGATGATTATTGACAATACGGGCAAGGTGGGGATTGGGACATCATCACCAGGATCGTTGTTTACGTTAGGTGCTGCAGATGGCACCAGCGCAGGACGTCTGCAAATAAATCCGCAATCCACCACCATCGAAGGTGGAGAACTCTTGCTGGTAGGTGGGCCTAGTTACTCAGGTAGTCATATAATACTAGATAATTACAGTGGACGTTTCCGTATACTCCGCACAAATCCAAGTTCGGGAGAAATCCTTACTGCGCTCCAGAGCGGCAACATAGGTATTGGCACAGGTGCCCCCGCATCAAAACTCCATGTCGACGGCGACCTGCTGCTTTCCAACAGCGCTTCAACCTGCGGTGCAACCCAAAAAGGTGCCCTGCGCCTGAATGCAGACAGTGACGAACTTGAAATGTGCGACGGCGCGGGAAGCTGGGATGCCTATTCCGCAGGTGGCGGCAGTGGCGGTGGTGAAGCCGATATAAGTTACGACAAGGTTGTCCTACTTGCACATTTTGATACCGATTTGACCGACTCTTCCCGCAGCAACCATACGCTTACAGCCAGCGGTGATGCCGCAGCCGCAGCGACGCAGCCCAAATTCGGCGCAGGTTCATTGGCGCTGGACGGCACAGGCGACTATGTGAGCATTCCCGACAACACCTCTCTTGAGTTCGGCAGCGGAGATTTTACCATCGAAATGTGGGTTTATCCCACATCCAGTACCGGCACCCAGCGTATTCTGACGAAAGACGGCGGCGCTTATTCACCCTACGTTGTTTACCTTTCAAGTGGTAACTTGCAGTTTTATAGCTCCTCAAATGGCAGTTCTTGGGACATATCCAATGGTAACTCAATCGGCTCATCCACCTTGAACAAATGGCAGCACGTTGCGGTGACACGTTCCGGCAACACCTTCTACGCCTTTAAGGACGGTGTACAACAATCGACCTGGACAAGCTCCGCCACATTAATTGACAATGCAAATGCTGTTCTTATTGGCGCCAGCATCGTCGGTGCTGATTATTACACAGGTTATATCGACGAAGTTCGCCTCACCAAGGGCGTGGCACGCTATACTGCAGATTTCACACCGCCCACCAAGGCCTTTCCAGACGGCAGCTATTCCCAGTGGGTCGATAACGACGCCGGTATTTACTACACCGCAGGCAATGTCGGCATCGGCACAAGCACGCAGGAATTCCCGCTTGATGTGCGCGGAACCGACCATACGCGTATACAAGTTAGCTCCGCCGACCAGAAAGTTAAAGGCGTTCGCCTTTCCACCGGCGGACTGGCGCGTTGGGATATCGTTACGGATACCGTGGCAGAAGCAGGATCGAACGCAGGGTCCGACCTTTATATCAACCGCATGGCCGATGACGGTACTTTCATCGATAGCGTGGTAATGCTTGACCGCAGCACTGGCCGCGTAGGTATCGGAACGACAGCCCCTGATACTACGCTTCATATTCGTGGTGGCAACGGCGGATTAAAAATCGAAGACAACGGTTATATTTTTGATGACGGAAACTTTCACATCCACAGCTTGGCCAATCCCATGTGGATTAACAGCGCCACGGGTACGAATGTAAATATCAACGCGCAAGTAAATGGTAGCGTATCGCTTGCTGCGGGTGGCGGTATGGTCGGCATCGGCACCACAACCCCCGCCTCCCCATTGGACGTTGTAGGTAACATCGCAACCAGCGGCATGCTGAGCTTCGCCGGACAGGCGGGAGCCGAACCCTTAAGCGGCTCCGGCGTTACGCAAGTATGGACCACCAGCGGATCAAACGCCTATTTCACAGGCGGGAACGTGGGTATCGGCACGGCAACACCCGCGGCGCAGCTTCACGCAACAGACAGCATCATGCTTGACGGTATTACCGTTATTGGCCGGAACCAGACAACTTACGACTCCGGCGGTGCCGAAGTCTTGATTGACGCTAATGCGGCGACCCCGCCCTTACGTGTTGATGTGGGCGGATCGGAAGTTTTCCGAATTGACGCTTCCGGTAATGTCCAGATGAATAGCCATAAAATTCAGGGACTTACAGATCCCACCCTGGCGCAGGACGCCGCCACAAAAGCTTATGTTGATACCACCGCCGCCGCGGCCGCCGATAACCTCGGTAACCATACGGCTACACAGGCCCTTGCCATGGCGACCTATAAAATTACCGGCATGGGCGATCCCACCCTGGCCCAGGACGCCGCCACCAAAGCCTATGTCGATAGTGCCATCGCCAGCGGCGGTGCGGATAACCTGGGTAACCATACCGCGACGCAAGCCCTTGCCATGGCCACTTATAAAATCACCGGTATGGGCGATCCCACACTGGCGCAGGACGCCGCCACAAAAGCTTACGTCGATGCGCAAATCGCCAGCGGCGGTGCGGACAACTTAGGTAACCATACCGCAACCGCCAATATTCAACTCGGCTCCTACTGGCTGTCCGGCGATGGCGGAAACGAGGGTGTTTTTGTAGACTCAACAGGCAACGTCGGTATCGGCACAACTGGTCCATTGGGGCACTTACACTCCTCAGGATCACAAACCTCTCCGGCTTTGGTTCTATCTTCCGTTCATTCAGGGGGAGAGCCATCACATCTGCAATTTGTAGGACGTAACGCGAGCGATGCCGATACTGTCTTGGGTAACATTGAATTTAACCGCACAGGCACAGCAGGCGGGCGCATAGCCTTCGACACGGCCACAACGGCTGGGGCAGTAACAGAGCGTATGGCCATTGATATGGCTGGCAACGTCGGTATCGGCACGACAAGCCCGACTTATAAACTCCACGTAAAAGGTGCCAGTGATGTAGAAGAAGCCAAGTTCTACGATTCCAATGGCCTTGTCGAAATTGAAGGTCAAAACGCCGATGCGACAACCTTTATGAGCGTTTATGCCCAGCACGGCACCAACACAACACGCGGCATTTTCTCGGTAGACTCCAATACAGGGGCGGGCGCCAGCCGTGTTTCCCACGTCTTCGTCCGCGGCGATGGCAATGTCGGTATCGGCACAGATAACCCTAGTGATATGCTCCATGTATCCGGAACATTCCCTGCTATTAGCCTAACAGACACAGATACTTCAGCCGACAGCCGCATTTCTGCAGGAAGCAGTGCAGGTAGCCTATTTATTGAAGCCGATAAAAATAATGAAGTTGCCGGAAGCTCTTTAAGTCTTACTGTGGACGGCTCTACTGCATTCCATATTGCTGAAGGAGGCAATGTCGGTATCGGTCGGACAGACCCTGCGGCCAAACTAGATGTCGTGGGAACCTCCAACATATCAGGCGCAACCAATATCGGAAACACCGTTGCTTGTTGTGATACTTATACTCTTTCTCTCAGCGATAGTTCCGCCGGATATCCAACATTGCAATTCCACGATTCCGGCGTGAGTGAAGGCCAGATCGAGCTAAGAGATAATATCCTCGGCGCGCGCGGCTTCCATTTCGGCAGCACCCAGACCACCATGAACGGTCAATTTACCGGATCGCTTGTAGTAGACGGCACTGTGCGCGCTTCTCAAGTCTGCGACGAGAGCGGCGCGAATTGTAAAGACGTTTCCGGTGGATGGGGTGGAACAGTCAGTGACACCGACATGCTGAAAAATCTGGGCCGCGGTACTGATTTCGATTTCAACACACTCAACGACACTGTCGGCGGTGCGCGCTGGGTTGACGGCGGCGGCACAAACACAAATGGCCCCACTAACGGCGGCAACACCACAGGCATGCTGCTTCAATTCGACCCGCTTTACGCCGCATCCGGTCTGGAAAACAAATATAAAATGCAATTCTCCAGCCCGACAAACAGCACCCTATATTGGCGTCATCAGAATAACGGCACTTGGGCTGATTGGCAGTCTTTTGTAACCGCCAACGCTTCCGGAAATGTCGGTATCGGGACATCAAGCCCTTCAGCAAAACTTCATCTTAAGGCAGACACAGCTACGGCTTCTGGTACGCCTTTAATCATGGAACGCAGCAGCACCTCCTACGAAAACTGGATTGGTCTTACAACCAACGGCACTCATGACTGGCTGTTCGGCATGGATAATGACAACTCAGACTTTGAATTCTGGGCCAACAACTCAGGCTGGAGCCAAGTCATGGAGATTAAAAAGACAGGGAATGTCGGTATTGGCACGGCAAGCCCCTCAGACAAACTTCACATCGCATCAACTGTTGACGGAACCAGCGGCCTTCGTATTCAGAACTCAAGCACAGGCACATCGGCCTACTCCACGATTTACCTTGGCAACTCTGCTGCCAATAACGATGTCGTTCTGTTCAACATCGGTAGTGGTAACAGTGCATACGGAGGCGCACGAAGCGGCGGTATCGGAACAAATTCTGCCACACCGTTTGTGTTCCTGACCGGCGGTACAGAAAAGATGCGTGTCGATGCAGGCGGCAGCGTAAGAGTCAACGCATCAGGCAATCAGGTCACAGGAGATGAAAGATTTTCAATTGCAGGAGGCAGTAAAACTGGCCTTGGCATATCAACCGATGCAGCGGCAAACGCACCTCTCGCGATATGGAACAAAGGAACTACGGGAACAAGATATCTTTTGACATGGTTTGCTGACTCTGACGGCGCACCCGGCGGGTCGATGTATATAAACGGAAGTGATGAGTATGTGTACAATAACGGCACGCAGGTTTTCGCTCAGGGCGGCACAGAAAAAATGCGTATTCACTCCAATGGATATGTCGGTATCGGCACAGCAAACCCGACATCAACGCTTTCTGTTTTAGGACCGATATTCGTCAAAGCTAATCCATTATCGCAATCAGGGAGCATCTATTTGGGGAGCGACAGCACCGAAATCACTTCTATTAACGGAAAATCAGCAGCAGCAGACGGATTCATGATAATGAGTGTTGGCGGTTCAGAGAAAATGCGCATAACTAAGGACGGTTATGTCGGTATCGGCACAGCAAACCCCACCGTTGCTCTCGACGTAGCAGGCGACATCCACTATACGGGCCGTATATCCGACGTTTCCGACCGCCGTTTGAAAACTGATATTCATCCCCTGTCCGAACGCGGCGCGATGCTGGATAAACTTGAAGCCATCGGCACCTATAGCTTCCGCATGAAAGACGACCCGAAAGGCGAAATCGAATACGGCGTGATGGCACAGGAAGTGGAGAAAATCTTCCCCGAACTGGTCGCCACCGCCGATGATGAAATGGGCAGCAAGAGCATGAACTATATCGGCCTGATCGCGCCGATGGTCGAGGGTATGAAAGAGCTTCGTGCTGAAAACGCCGCCCTTCGGGCGCAAATTGATCTTCGCGATGAACGCCTCGCTGCGCTGGAAAACGATATCAAGGGCCTGAAAGCTTACACCGGATACGGCGTTTCCAAGGCGCAAATCGGCCTCGGCCTCTTGATCGGCATGATGCTGAGCACTATCCTGATGGGCGGAATAATTGTTCTGATCCGCAAAAGGGTGACATAGGCCATGAAGTCAAAATTCCTTCTTTTATCGGGAATATTAATGGCGTTGCTTTTCACAGCAACGCTTCCCGCTTATGCGCAGGACTGCACCACGCCGGACGGATACGAGCCGGAAATCGAGTATTTCGATGCCGATAATATGTACAAATTCTGTAACGGCACGGAATGGGTAAATCTGGTTGGGGGCGGTAGCGGTGCAGACATCCAGCCAGACAATTTCAGCTTCACCGACCAAACGGGCGTAACAAATTCAACTCTCGTTTCATCAAATATCTTGCAAATTACCGGAATGGACAATGGCACAAGTATTTCTATTGCAGGTGACGGAACACCCGCCTACCGCATTTGTGCCGATGCAACATGTTCTGCGGCCCCCGCCTATACGACTTCAGCGGGCACGATTAATGCAAATCAATATGTGCAACTGCGCCTAACTTCAAATGCTTCAGCCCTAACGGCCAACAGCGCTACCATAACTATTGGAACATCTAGTGATATATGGAGTGTTACAACTGCCTCTTATATAGCGGATACATGGAATCCAAGCATGACAGGAAGCAAACTGACACTAAGCAACTCTAATAAGACCGTAACCGTTAATACGGGGACAGGCTGGGTCCAATGTGCAACTTTAAGCACCAAGTCTTACACTTCGGGTAAGCTATACGTAGAAACCATTTCTGGGCCTGTTTCGGGTGGTGGTTATAACCGCATGGCTTTTGCACAAAGTACAGGGAACATTTCTTATATCCAGACCACTTATCTTGAAAATATTAGTTCACAGGTTCCTGCCGTAGGAAATAAGTCCGAAAGCGGAGGGATAACCAATGCCGGGGGGAGCTATGCAGGAGCTGCCTTTACTAATGGCGACCGTTTAGGATGGGCACTAGACCTTACAAACGGCAGAGCATGGACAGCCGTGAATGGTACATGGACAAACTCAGGCGACCCCGCAAACAATACAGGCGGCTTTGATATAACAGGATTGACTGGCTACAGTGCGGGAAGCCCGTGGCATTTATACTGGTGTGGTTATACCGTAGGAGATGCTATGACATTAGTAGATAAAGATAACAGAAATTACGGAATCCCCTCAGGGTTTACGTATTGGGGCGAATAATACCCACTGTTGCAGACTATAAAAAACATAAAATCAGCAGAATGAAGAATAAAGGCATGCTAAAAAATACAACAAAAATACACAGTCAATTGTGCTGTGCCTTTTTTGCCACATGCCTGTTTTTTTTCACTTCTTACGCTTATGCCGATTGTACCTCCCCTGCCGGCACAGCCGGGGAACGGGAGTATTTCACCGCCGATCATGACTACAAATTCTGCGATGGCACAGATTGGGTGAGTATGAGCGTTGGCTCCGGCGGTGGGGGGGGTAGTTCTAGTGATAGTTATTTCGCTAATGTCGTTCTTTTGCAACATTTCGACAGCAATTTTTCCGACTCGTCGAGCAGCGGTCATAGTGCGACAACATATGGCAATACAGCAATTTCATCTTCCCAAAGCAAATTTGGCGGCAATTCCGCTTCTCTTGACGGTACAGGCGATTATTATTCTTTCCCGCTGGATAACGACTGGGCCTTCGATAGCGGAGATTTCACCGTAGAAGCGTGGATATACCTTAACAATATCAATAAAACGCAGCAAATTTTTGAAATGTCCGGTCCGGGACAATTTCCCTTCCAGTTTTATGTTGATTCAACAAACGTCTTGAAATTCTACACATCCGTCTCCGGTGGAACCACTTTTGCCGCTTCAACCACTTTGTCCGCAGGACAATGGTATCACGTTGCCATCACACGTTCCGGCACAACCATGCGATTATTCCTGAACGGAAATGTAGACGCCACATCAACCGGACAAACAGCCAATTACTCTTATTCAACAACATGGCAGCCTAATATCGGCCGCCAAAGCAGCGGAGATACGAGCTATTTTGATGGTTATATCGACGAACTCCGTGTCACCAAAGGTGTTGCGCGTTACACTGCCAACTTCACGCCGCCGAGTGCGGCGTTTCCGGACAGCGGTCCAACAGTCACAGATTCCAGCTTCAGCAGCGTAGCTTTACTCACACATTTTGATACAAATCTCTCCGACTCCTCCAACAGCGCCCATACCCTGACCGCGTATGGCAACGCCGCTATTTCAACGCCCCAGCAAAAATACGGCGCGGCCAGTGTCTATTTCGACGGCACCGGGGATTACCTCTCAACCCCCGACAATGCCGCTTGGACTTTATCATCCGGTGATTGGACGATCGAAATGTGGGTTCGGCTGGATACGCTAACGAATGGGGCCTCGAATTATCAGTGTTTCCTTGGACAGTATGCGGACGATAATAATCGCTGGAATATTTGTTATAGCGGCACGGATGACTGGCTTTACATCGCCTCTGGAGTAGGAGGCAGCTTCACTGGCACTCACCTGGCATCGTCCGCTCAAGGTATTAACGCGGGACAATGGTATCATATTGCCGCTGTGCGTAGCGGAACGACAACCTCATTTTACGTAGATGGAGTTCTAAAAGCTTCATCTACCGTAACTTATACAGATATTAGCAGCCCATTGAACATAGGTTACAATTATTATAGCGGCGGGCAATTCACGACGAAAGGCTATATCGACGACCTGCGCATCACCAAGGGCGTCGCGCGGTATACTTCCGGCTTCACCCCGCCAACGGCGGCGCATCCGGATAGTTGATCTTGGATTTTAAAAAGAAATGAAAAAGATAAGTACATATTATAGCATGATAAAAAAAACAAAGCACCTGTGGTGCTTTGCCCTTATGGCTATATCTGTAATACTTTCCGCAACACCCGTCTACGCAGCCTGCGCCAATCCAACCGGGCAGGAAGGACAAGTTGTTTACAATAGCACGCATAAGGTTATGCAGTTTTGCGACGGCACAAACTGGCAAGCCATGGGTTGTCAGGGAAATAGCGGCACCTCCTTTAACACGTCAAACTGCAGCGACGGCGAGGTTTTGGCTTATGATCTGGCCTCTGAAAAATTTATTTGTCCGCCTGATATATCGCCCGACGCTTTCACCTTTACCGATCAGTCGAACGTAAACACTTCCACCGTTATAGAATCCAACATCGTCCTGATTTCCAATATGGATAACGGCACGGATATCAGCATTTCCGGTAGCGGCACACCGGAATATCGTATTTGCGCCGATGACAGTTGTGCGGCCGCGCCTTCCTATACCTCTACAGCAGGAACCATAAACCCCGGCAACTACGTTCAATTGCGCCTGACATCGAGTGCATCATATGGGACTGCCAACACCGCAACCCTAACCATCGGCGATGTCAGTGACGAGTGGAGTGTTACAACGCCGAATCCCACACCTCCGGCTTATGATACTTCTCTGCCGCACGTTAACGTCACGATCGGCGGAACCGGTAACGTCCAATGGGATTGGAGTCCGCCGGGATCAGGATATGACGGGGCGTGGTGGACCAAGAACCTAGCTGGGCTCAAGGTCTATGCCGAAGCAGTGGCTACGATTATCGGCAACGGCAACAACCACATGGTGATAGGGGTTGGCGCGCCAGGATATGGCGGCGGTGATATTAGTTACCAGTTCGGAGATGGGGGCCCTGGTGGTGCATGGCGTGAGAACGGCACGATTTTTTACCTTGGTGGCACAGCAGCTCCCACTACGTTTTCTCAGGGCGATGTTATCGGCATGGCATTCGACGGAACTAATGGCCAATTCCAATATTACAAGAACGGTGTCGCTGTAGGCAGTGTCTATACCGTGGACAACTGGGGAGAGTATTCCGACTGGCGGTTTGGAACAAATATTTATTCGGACAGCTCAAATGCCTCCAGAACAGTAATACAAACCACTCCGCAATATTCCGTTCCTTCGGGATACACATGGATAGGAGATTTCTGAGTGCGACCACATACAATGCCATCGAACAGTTTTAGCATAGTGCTCTCGGCATTGTTTATGCGGAATGATAAAAATGAAAAAATGTAAAACATATAACGATATACAAAAAGCAAAGCACCTATGGTGCTCAATTTTGCTTGCCATTTGCATTGTTCTTAGCATACCCTCTCCATCCCTTGCCGCTTGCGCCGACCCTGTGGGTGCCGAAGGGCAAATGACATACAACACCACACATAAAGTCGTGCAATTCTGCGACGGTACGAACTGGTACACGACCAAAGATGGCGGCGGCACGAATCCGTTTGACAATACGAACTGCACGGATGGAGCGGGAGCCATATACAACGCCTCCACCCAGAAATTCGAATGCGTACAGGCTTCAGATGCAAACTATAACAGCGTTGTGTTGCTGGCGCATTTTGACAGCGATTTTTCAGATTCATCCGCCAGCAATCATACTCTTACTGCTAACGGAAATACTACAATCTCCACCGCGCAGAAAAAATTTGGCGCCGGCAGCGCTTATTTCGATGGATCGGGCGATTACTTAAGCATTGTCAATAACGGCGATTTCACATTTGGCACAGGCGATTTCACAATCGAGGGCTGGTTCTATATTACAGCGGCTAGCAGCTATGCCACACTTTTCACAACCGCCCCCACGACCAACTCACAAGGTGTATGGCTTGGCACAAACCCCAGCGGAAACTGGGATGCCAATATGGCGGCCGGAGGGTCATGGGAGACCATTGGGAACAGCGATCCTGTAACATTAAACACGTGGGTGCATCTGGCTTATGTGCGCAGTGGCAGCAATATTTATCTGTTTGAAAACGGCACGTTGATTGATTCCAGAACGAGCTCTTTAGACCTGAACGCAAACACAACAGTCACCATAGGCGGTCGTACATTAAGTAGCCAATATACTACAGGCTATATCGACGAATTGCGTGTTACCAAAGGTGTGGCGCGCTACACCTCCAACTTCACCGTGCCTGCCGAAGTCTTCCCGGATGCAGTTGTATCGCAGACTGACGCAAATTACGATAATGTCGTTCTGCTTCTAAATGCTGAACAAATGGCCGACAGCGCCACGAACTTTACCGATAAATCGATTCAAAATCATACGATGACAGCAGAGGGAAACGCCAAGTCATCCTTTAGCTCCAAAAAATTCGGTGATGCCTCAATGTATTTCGACGGCACAAACGATACAATAAGCACTCCAGACAGCGCCGATTGGGATTTTGGAGCTGGGGATTTCACCGTTGAAGGATGGGTAAAGTTCGGCGCTCTGCCCGCGAACGGCGCTTATGCCGCACTCGTCAATCAGGCAAGCTGGAATACCGGGCAAAGATCTTGGTTTGTAGGGATGCAAGGCCAAGCATCCGGACAGCGTTTTACATTTTTCTACACAACTGACGGCTCTAATTGGACATACTTTTACGGTGATACGGTTTCATACTCAACCGGCGCTTGGTACCATTTTGCAGTTGTCCGGGACGGAAGCAATGTCCGGATATTTGTAAACGGCCAACAAACCGGATCAGCCGGAAATATCAGCACCAATACCATTTTTAACGGCACCAACAATCTGGAAGTCGGCGGACGCGATGCTACAGAGACCGCACAAGACTTTAACGGTAATCTCGATGACATTCGCATCACTAAGGGCGTGGCTCGGTATACCGCAGATTTCACTCCGCCTGATTACGAACTGCCGTACGAGGCCGATGTCGTCACTAGTGATTCCAGTTACAACAATGTTGTCCTGTTAACGCACTTCGATACCGATCTCTCCGATTCCTCTCCCAGTAGCCACACATTAACCGCCCTCGGCGATGCCGCCGTTTCAAGTTCCCAGAAAAAATTCGGGGCTGGCTCTCTGGCTCTTGATGGTTCAGGAGACTATCTTACCGTCCCGGATAGTGATGACTGGTGGTTTGGAACGGGAGATTTCACGATTGAGGCCAATGTAAGGTTTAACGCATTACCCGCCTCCGGAGCGTTCTATGGCATCGTCAGCCAGATACCAGGGGGAACAGATGGCTGGTCAGCCTACATTTATAATAATGGCGGCACGATGGAGTTGCGTTTCTTCCGTCGTGTGAGCGGTGCCGGAGACGCCTTTGTACGTACTATCGGCATCACGACAAATACTTGGTACCATTTTGCATGGACGCGTCAGGGAAACACCTTCCGCATGTTCCAAGACGGAAACCAACTTGGTACAAGCGACAATATGACGGTAGGTTTATCAAATATAACCCATACTCTTGAAATCGGGGCTCACAATACCGCTTCAGATCCGCTTAATGGTAATATTGACGAGTTGCGCATTACCAAGGGCGTTGCCCGTTATACATCCAGCTTCATACCCCCGACGGCAGCTTTCCCGGATAGCGCACCCGATGCTTTTACCTTTACCGATCAGACCGGTGTAACCACATCGACGGCAATAGAATCAAACATTATCCAGATCAGCGGCATGGATGACGGCACGGCAATCTCTATTTCCGGTGACGGCTCGCCACAATACCGTATCTGCGCGGACGCCACTTGTTCCAGTGCACCCTCTTATACTTCCTCATCAGGTACGATTAATGCCGGCGATTACGTTCAGTTAAAACTGACCTCTAATGCCTTCGAAGGCACAACCAACAGCGCAACGCTGACCATAGGACCACTCAGCGATCAGTGGGACGTAACGACAAGTGGAACCCCTGGCGATAATAATTACGACGATACAATCCTTCTATTAAGCGGCAATGATCATACGAACACTGGACGCTTCACGGACAGTTCACGTTACAACCGTGTCGTATCGCGGATTGGCGATACCCTAACATCGAACTCCGTTAAAAAATATGGCTTTGGAAGCCTGTACTTTGATGGGAACAGTGATGTACTCACGATTCCATACAACAGTGATTTTGTTTTCGGAACCGGGGATTTCACGATTGAATGGTATGAATACAGAACATCCGACACAGGATTCCAGGCAACCTTTAACATTGGATATAACCAATATACAGGCATGCAGATACAGCGTGCCAACGGCGGGGGCGGATACGCTTTATACTGGAGTAACTCTTCAAACAATCCTGTTGGCATTCTATCCGAGCCCTCCGCACCGGCGCTTAACACCTGGGTGCATTATGCCGTAGTTCGCTCTGGAAACAACTTCACCTTATACCGGGACGGAACGTCAGTATCGACAGGAACATCAACGGTAAGTTTCGGCACATCTAATTCTTTCCCGCTTTATATTGGCGGTGCATACACAGCGGGCAGCCACTGGTTCCCAGGCTATCTTGATGAAATTCGTATAACAAAAGGTGTGGCACGCTATACTTCCAACTTCACCCCCCCTGCCGAAGAGTTTCTTGCTACCGGACCCGGAACCGGAAGCAATACAGCCACACAACCTGTCTTTGATCCAACACGCCTTGCCAATGTTTCTGTACTTAAGAATTACAACAAAACACTTTATGTCTACGATGGCAACGGAACTTCTCTCGGTGCCAATTACGGCCTGTATTCTATCAATAGCGGCAAGTATTACATGGAGTTCAACTATGTCGGTGATGGAAACTCTGTCACTGTCGGCGTTGTAAACGCCAGCCAGGGATCAAGCCCTGATTTTAGAAACCTGAACACGAGCAACGCTTTTGGACGGCTATTTGGATCCGCTGGTCCGGCGGGAGGGACGAACATCAGTTCTGGTGATACTATCGGTGTTGCGATTGACGCTACAGCCAAAACGCTCGATATATATCGCAACAACGTAAAAGACACAGCGATGTCAGGAACCTATAGTGTCACCGGCAACGTGTTTTTCGCATGGGAAACATGGAACGCCGGAAGCGTAAGAGCCAAAGATATCGCCGATTATTCTTACTCGCCGCCTTCCGGTTACACAGCAGGATGGGTAAGCTCAAGTCAGTAAGAGTATAAGCTACATATAATGAAACAATTAATGAAGAGAGTAATTCGATAAAAGATTTAAAGATATAAATATGGATGGTATGAGAATAAGAAATTTACTTTTTGCTTTTCTTTTAATTTGCGTCGTTCTGGGCGCAACACCCGTCTACGCAGCCTGCTCCAATCCGGTCGGAGAGGAGGGGCAGGTTGTTTACAACACCTCTTATGACACCGTTCAATATTGCAACGGCACCAATTGGTACTCCATGAAAGGGTGCTCCTCCAGTGGGAATATAGATTTAACCGGCTGCACAGATGGAAACATACCCACCTACGACCAATCTTCGGGAAATCTTATATGTGGCAGTGGTAGTGGCGGAAACGTTTTATCCACGACTGTATGGAACAGCTCTGACAAAGGGGCAAATGTTATACTTTCCAACGGTAACCTGACGGCGGCCATGAATGGCGTCACTCAAGGTGTCAGAGCTACAACCGGTGTTTCTGCGGGGAAATATTACTGGGAAATCAAGCACGATTCCGTTGCCGCCAATATCATGGTCGGTATCGCTAATGCCTCACAATCATTAAATACCTGGTTCGGTTCTTCTTTAAACTCCGTTGCAATGCAATTGACCAACGGAATGGTTTACAAAAACAGCAGCGTCCAGACTACGTATAATGGATCTTCGCAAAATGACATCATAATGGTCGCCGTAGACCTGACCAATAATATGATATTCTTTGGCGAAAACGGGACATGGCATGGAAGCAGCGACCCCGCGACAGGAACTAACCCCGCCGCCACTTTTACTGCCGGAATATGGTACCCGGCTTATTCTGATAGCGGGGGAGCCGGAAACACTCAGGTAACCGCAAGATTTTCAGAATCTCAATGGTCATATTCCGCGCCTGCCGGTTACGGAATGGTTAGTGAAAGCTCCGCATGCGCAAGCGGCTCGCAAACTTATACGGCATCAGGAACATACCCGCTAACGATACCAACCAAATGCGGAAGCGTAACTGTCAAATTGTGGGGTGCGGGCGGCGGATCCGGTAGTGACGGGCCTTCAGGAGGATGGGGTGCCTATGTGACTGGCCAGCTTAACGGCGTCGCCGGTAAAACCATCGAAGTGAAAGTCGGTGGCGCGGGTGCTGTTGGTTCTGGTGGTTTTAACGGCGGTGCTAGCGGTGGTTCGGGTGCTGCCAGCAGGGTTGCGGGCGGCGGCGGCGGCGCTACAACTTTAAGCATTGATGGCACTTATGTAGCAGCAGCGGGCGGCGGCGGCGGCGGCGGCGCTTATAATGATGGTGGACATTCCGGTTCTACCGATACAGTCTCTGTAGGGTCGTTCACTTTGAGTGGCGGCGGCGGATCCAATGGTTCAGGCGACCAGTTCAATGGTTGTAACGCAGGCGGCGGCGGCGGCGGCGGCGGCGGTTCAGGCGGCCAGTCCGGCTCTTGTAACAACGGTAATCCCGATGGAGACGAGGGCGGCGGCGCAGGAAAAAGTATTATTCCATCTGGCGGCAGTGCAACAGCACTCAATACATCTGATGCCAATTATAACGGCACCGCTGGAAAAACGGCTCAGCCCGGAATGGTTCATATTTCCTGGTAATGCAATATCATGTCTCAATTGCCTTGAACTGATAGTTCATGCTATTTCATAAGCGGCAAGCGCCCGTAGCTCAGCGGATAGAGCACTGGTTTCCGAAGCCAGGGGTCGCAGGTTCAAGTCCTGCCGGGCGCGCCATCCGCTTTCGCTGAATTTCGCAAAGCGAAATTCTAGCTACAGCGCGATAGCGGTGTAGCGTGCGAAACGGATTGTCACGCTGTAGTGAGCATCGCGAACGAAAGCGGACCAACCAAGCAGTGGGCCCTCCGAAGCCTTGGCGTAGGAGGGCTATAGACTATTCCGCTGCATCTTCTGCTTTCGTTAACTGGATAAACACATCTTCCAAATCGCTTTCCGTCGTTGTGATATCGGCGATGCCGTACCCGGCATCCTGGATGATTTTGATCATCCGACCCACCACCTCGTCCGCCGGGCGGTAGGGAACGATAACGGAGCGTTTTCCGGCCTTCTTGGCGGAAAGCTTCGCCAGTTCTTCGGGCATTTTTTCCATGGGACGATCAAGGCGGAAACGGATTTCCTTGTTGTCGATGCGCGATAACAGGCTTTCCGTGTCTTCATTCGCGATCACGCGGCCGTGATTGATAATGGCGATCTGATCGCACAGCTCCTGCGCCTCCTCCAGATAATGGGTGGTCAGCAAGATCGTTACACCGCGCGCATTGAGCGCCTTCACGTTTTCCCAAAGCTGTTTGCGAAGCTCCACATCCACGCCCGCGGTGGGTTCATCGAGCACAAGGATCGGCGGGCTGTGCACCATCGCCTTGGCCACCATCAGACGGCGGCGCATACCGCCCGAAAGCGAGCGCGTGTAGGCATTCGCCTTATCGGCGAGGCCGACCATATCCAGAATTTCTTTCGTGCGGCGTTCGCCCTTTGGCACGCCGTAAAGCCCGGCCTGCAACTCCAGCAACTGCGCGGGGGTAAAAAACGGGTCGTAATTGATTTCCTGCGGCACCACGCCGATGGCCGCGCGGGTGTTGCGCTCGTCCTTGTCGATATCGATATCCCAGATTTTGACGCTGCCCGATGTTTTCATCACCAGCCCCGCCATGATGTTGATAATCGTGGACTTCCCCGCCCCGTTCGGGCCGAGAAGGCCGAAAATCGAACCTTTTGGAATGGTCAAATCAATATCGGTCAGCGCCACCTTGGCCGGAGATTTCCCCGAGGCCTTGTAGGTTTTGTTCAGTTTTGAAATTTCAATCGCGTTTTGTGCCATGGCCTATCCCTTTAAAAACTCAGCGTCGGAAGAGAGATAGTCCTGCGCCCCCTGCCCTTCAAGCCATTCGCGGGCGGCGTCATCGCCCTTGAGCTTGTAATTCCAATAGGCCAGAGCGAAGATTTTGATTAAATCCTCGTGCCGTTCGCGCAAGGGGTTGGCATCGAGCTTGCCGCGCGTGCCGTTATAAACCATATGATCGCCGCCGTGTTTAATGAGCGCGAATTTCTCCGGCGAGGAAGAATGCTCATACACCGCCATGCGCTGTTTGTACCCGAACCCTTCGATGGGGGAATCGTCTTCTGTGCCCGTCATGTGCAGCAAAGGCAGCGTAATGGAGCCGTAAATTTCCGCGTCCGGTTCATCCCCCACCAGATGGCGGATCGGCACGGGGGAATAAAGAATGCCCGCCTTGAAACG
>CAYXSX010000012.1:0-44927 GCA_964467925.1 uncultured Pseudobdellovibrionaceae bacterium
CGCGAAGGCGGCAGAACCGTCGGCGCAGGCGTCGTCTCCAAAGTTATTGCTTAAGATTGTAAGGTAAAGGAATAAGCACATGGACGCTCAAACAATACGCATTACGCTGAAGGCTTTCGATCACCGCATTCTGGACACTGCCAGCGCGGAGATCCTGAACACAGCCAAGCGCACCGGTGCTGCCGTTCGCGGCCCTGTGCCCTTGCCGAACCGCGTGCAGCGCTTTACGGTATTGCGCTCTCCGCACGTGAACAAGAATTCGCAAGAACAGTTCGAAATGCGCACGCATAAAAGACTGCTGGATATCGAGGACCCCACACCACAGACAATCGATGCTTTGATGAAGCTCGACCTGCCTGCCGGTGTGGATGTTGAAATCAAAATAGGTCAAATGGCTGCTTAGTATAATTAAGGGTTTTTTGATCGCTAAGTTGACCGGAGAGGTCAACCTCTGGAAAGGAAAAAAGAAATGACCAATATGGTACAAAGAGTTGGAGTGATTGCACGTAAGGAAGGGATGACCCGCGTTTTTGATGCGGATGGTCGTCATGTTCCCGTGACCGTGCTGAAAATCGACGGATGTCAGGTTACGGCTGTGCGTAACGAGGAAAAAGACGGCTATGTCGCCGTGCAGCTTGGCGCCGGAAAGGCGAAGGTCAAGCGCACAAGCAAGGCGAATCGCGGTCATTTTGCCAAGGCGAAAGTTGAGCCCAAGAAAAAGCTTGCCGAATTCCGCGTTTCCAATGAGAACGTGCTGGAAATCGGTGCTGAGCTGAGCGCGTCGCATTTTGTCGCCGGTCAGCTGGTTGATGTGACAGCAACTTCCAAGGGTAAGGGTTTCGCCGGCGGTATGAAGCGTCACAATTTCGGCGGTAACCGCGCCAGCCACGGTAACTCCGTTTCTCACCGCTCACACGGTTCTACCGGTCAGTGTCAGGACCCGGGCCGCGTGTTCAAGGGCAAGAAAATGGCGGGCCAGCTTGGTAACGTTCAGGTAACGACACAAAATCTGGAGATTATCGCCGTCGATCTGGAAGATAATCTGGTTCTGGTTAAAGGCGCCGTTCCCGGCGCGAGATCCGGCTGGGTGCTGATCAATGATGCGGTCAAGCGTCCGCGTCATGCCGAGGCTCCTATGCCTGCCGGTCTGAAAGAATCCGCAAAGCCGAAGGCCGAAGCAGCCCCGGCGGAGCAGGCAAAGGCAGAGGAAGCGCAAGTTGACGCTCCCGCCGCAGAAGAAAAGAAGGACGAATAAGCCATGAAAATCGCGGTTAAGACATTAGATAACAAAGAATCCGGCGAAATTACGCTGGACGATGCGATCTTCGGCGTCGAAGTACGCAAGGACATCATTTACATGATGGTGAATTACCAGCTGGCGAAACGCCGTTCCGGTAACCACAAGACTAAAACCCGCGCCGAAGTTTCCGGTACAGGTAAAAAGCCGTGGAAACAAAAAGGTACGGGCCGCGCCCGTGCCGGCGACCTGAAACGCCCGCAGGATGTAGGCGGCGGCGTTGCATTGGGCCCGCAGGTGCGTGAACACGGTTTCAAGCTGACGAAGAAAATCCGCCAGCTGGCCATGAAAACCGCTCTGTCCTCCAAGGCGAAAAACGGCAAGCTGATCATTCTTGAAGATGCTGTAGCCAAAGATCACAAAACAAAGCCGATGGCGGCAGCCTTCAAAAAACTGGGTCTGGAAAACGCCCTGATCGTAAGCGGCGCGGAAATCGATGTGAATTTCGCACGCGCGACGGCGAACTTGCCCCGTATTGATGTTCTGCCCTCTCAAGGCGCGAATGTCTACGACATCATCCGCCGTGACACGCTGGTACTGACGAAACAGGCTGTGAACGACATCACGGAAAAACTGAAAGGTTAAGAAAATGGCTGAAGCAAAGAAAAAGACAGAAGCTCAGGAATGGATGTATGAAATCATCCGCAAACCCCATGTGACCGAAAAGGCCACGTTGGGTTCCGAGCACGGTCAGGTAACGTTCATCGTTCCCGCATGGGCGACGAAGCCGAAAATCGCACAGGCGGTGGAAACACTGTTCAAGGTAAAGGTGAAAGGCGTTAACACGCTGATCCAGAAGGGCAAGAACAAGCGCTTCAAGGGGATCGCGGGCCGCCGTTCCGATGTTAAAAAAGCGATTGTCAGCCTCGAAGACGGTCAGGCGATTGATGTCGGAACGGGAATTTAAGTTTTAATGTAACTATGGTGGCCCGCCGATAAGGGGCAAAAATGAAGGAAGAAGAAAATGGCATTAAAAAAGTTTAACCCCACATCTCCCGGTCAGCGCCAGTTGGTGCAGGTTGACCGCAAGGATCTTTACAAGGGCAAGCCCGAGAAGAAGCTTACCGAAGGTCTGACCAAGACCGGCGGACGCAACAACCACGGTCGCATTACCGCCCGTCATATCGGCGGCGGCCACAAGCGCCGTTACCGCCTGATCGACTGGAAGCGTACGAAATTCGACGTGGAAGCCACAGTTCTTCGTATTGAATACGACCCCAACCGCACGGCGTTTATCGCGCTGATCGAATACACGGACGGTGAGAAAGCCTACATTATCGCGCCGCAGCGCCTGAAAGTGGGTGACAAGGTTATCGCGGGCGAGAAAACCGACGTTAAGCCGGGCAACGCCATGCGCCTTAAGAACATGCCCGTGGGTACGATCATCCACAATATCGAGATGAAACCCGGCAAGGGCGGTCAGATGGTGCGCAGCGCCGGAACATACGCCCAGCTTGTGGGCCGTGATCAGGGTTATGCGCAGGTAAAGTTGACCTCCGGCGAGCTTCGCGTTGTGCGCGGCGAGTGCATGGCGAGCGTGGGCGCGGTGTCCAACCCCGACCACATGAACGCCAATGACGGTAAAGCGGGCCGCAGCCGCTGGAAGGGCAGACGCCCCCATGTTCGCGGCGTTGTGATGAACCCCGTTGATCACCCTCATGGTGGTGGTGAGGGTAAAACTTCAGGCGGTCGTCATCCGGTTTCCCCATGGGGCCAGCCGACAAAAGGTTACAAAACACGTACAAAAGGTAAGGCAAGCGATAAATACATTATTCGCCGCCGTAAGAAATAAGGTTAGGAGATAAAAGAAAATGGCACGTTCAGTCTGGAAAGGTCCGTTTGTAGAAAAAAGCCTTCTTAAGAAGGTCGAGGAAGCCCGTTCTGCCGGCAAGAATACCGTGATCAAGACATGGTCCCGCCGCTCAACGATTTTGCCGAACATGATTGGCCTGACTTTCGGCGTTCACAACGGCAAGAAATTCATTCCGGTTGTGGTAAGCGACCAGATGATCGGTCACAAACTTGGTGAATTCGCACCGACCCGCACATACAAGGGTCACGGCGGCGACAAAAAAGCGGCCAAATGACGGGAGAGTTAACGAGACGGAGCCGAGTTTAGGCTTCCGTCATCCCCGCGAAGACGGGGATCCGGCAAAAAATTAAAGGAGATCCTTCAGCGCAAGCGCTTCAGGATGACAAAAAAGGAAGAAAAGGAATAAAACCATGGGACAGCAAGCTAACCCATCACGCACAAAGGAAAACGAAGCAAAGGCTTTTGCGAAACATATCCGCACAAGCCCGCAGAAGCTTAACCTTGTGGCGCAGACCATCCGCGGCAAGAACGCAGGCAAGGCATTGATCGACCTGCAATTCTCCAAGCGCCGTGTGGCCCAGCATGTTCGCGACCTGCTGCAATCTGCCGTGGCGAACGCCGAAAACAACCATGGTCTTGATGTCGACCGTCTGATAGTATCCGAAGCGATCGTCGGGCGTTCCATCGTGATGAAGCGCTTCCGTGCCCGTGCCCGTGGCCGCGGCGTGCGTATCGAGAAAAAATTCGCCAACATGACGATTATCGTCAAAGAACAAGACGTAGAATAAGGAGCTCTTGAAGTATGGGACAGAAAGTTAATCCAATTGGACTTCGCGTCGGTATCAACCGTACCTGGGACAGCCGCTGGTATGCGGGCCGCGATTACGCGAAAAAGCTGGTCGAGGACCTTAAACTGCGCGAATACGTGCAAGAGCGTCTGAAGCCCGCCGGTATCTCCAAGGTTATTGTCGAACGCGCAGCTAAAAACACAAAGGTTAGCGTTCATACGGCCCGTCCCGGTGTGATCATCGGCAAAAAAGGCGCCGACATTGAAAAACTGCGCCGCGATTTGTCCCAGATTGCCGGCGGTGACGTTTCCCTGAATATTATCGAAGTGCGCAAGCCCGAGCTGGATGCCCAGCTTGTAGCCGAAGGCGTCGCGCAACAGCTCGAGCGCCGCGTATCTTTCCGCCGTGCGATGAAGCGCGCCGTACAAAGCGCTCTGCGCCTTGGTGCCGGCGGTATTCGTATTAACGTATCCGGTCGTCTGGGCGGTGCCGACATTGCGCGTACCGAATGGTACCGCGAAGGCCGCGTGCCTCTGCACACACTGCGCGCCGATCTGGATTACGGTTTTTCCGAAGGTCTGACGACTTACGGTATTCTGGGTGTGAAGGTCTGGCTCTATAAGGGCGAGATCATGGAACACGACCCGATGGCTCGCGACAAGCGCCTTGCGGATTCACAAGGCGGCGCGCCGAGAGGCTAGATTTAAGGTAAAAGTTGCGGCTTAAAAGAAAGTTGCAACTTTTGTCTTGTAACTTGTGGCTAAACACGGTATAAACCGCCACGAAATTTAACTAAGGGTTTATAAAAACTCTCATATAGAAACTCTCCTTCTTAAAAAGGAAAAGTCTATGTGGTCGAATTTTTATTGTGTGAAGGTTTTTTTTAAAAGAGGCTATTGAACATGTTATCGCCAAAGAAGTTTAAACACCGCAAACAGCACAAGGGCCGCATTCACGGGAATGCGAAGGGCGGCAGCACGCTCGCCTTTGGCGCGTACGGTCTGAAGGCGCTTGCGCCCGACCGTATTACAGCGCGCCAGATTGAAGCCGCACGCCGTGCGATTACCCGTCACATCAAGCGTCAGGGCAAGGTATGGATCCGCATTTTCCCCGATGTTCCGGTGACATCAAAGCCTCTTGAGGTTCGTCAGGGTAAAGGTAAAGGTTCCCCCGAATACTGGGCCGCGCGTGTTAAGCCGGGCCGTATCATGTTCGAGCTGGACGGTGTTCCGCTTGAGGTTGCCCGCGAGGCTTTCGATCTGGCCGCCATGAAGCTGCCGATCAAGACGAAATTCGTACGCCGCATCGGCGACGTTGCTTAAAGGATTGTGAGTATGAAAGCACAAGATTTGAAAACAAAGTCGGAAGACGAGCTTAAGAAAATGCTGCTGGATCTGCGTAAAGATCAGTTCAATGCGCGTTTTCAAAAGTCCGGCGGTACGCTGGAAAACACAGCGTCCATCCGCAAGACACGCCGCACGATTGCGCGCGTCAAAACATTTTTAACGGCTATGAGCAAGGGCCAGCCGATTGCGGCGAAGAAGCCCGCTGCAGCCAAGCCCGCCGCGAAAGCGGCCGCGCCTAAGGCTGCGGCTCCCAAGGCTGCTCCGAAAGCCAAAGAAACAGCGGCGAAAAAGCCTGCTGCCAAAAAGACAACGGCTGCGAAAAAACCCGCCGCCAAGAAAGAAGCATAGAAGGATAAGGACATGCCAAGAAGAGTTCTGGAAGGTAACGTTGTCGGCAACAAAACGGATAAAACGATCACCGTATTGGTCGAGCGCCGTTTCCGCCACCCCGTTTACAAAAAATACGTTAAGCAGACCGACAAATATTCGGCGCATGACCCGAACAACCAGTACAATATCGGTGATCGCGTATCCATTATCGAATGCCGTCCGATTTCCAAGACAAAGCGCTGGATTGTAACCACCGCTGACGGTCAGCAGAATGCTCCGGTTGCCAAGGCTCCGGTGAAAAAAGCAGCTCCCGCACCGAAGAAAGCGGAAAGCAAGACAGAAGCTAAAGAAGCGGCTCCCAAGAAAGAGCCTGCTGCGAAGAAACCAGCCGCCAAGAAGACAACTGCCAAGGCGGCCAGCAAGAAGAAGGACGCGTAAGTCATGATACAGATGCAATCACGCATGGATGTTGCTGATAACAGCGGAGCGCGCGAAGTTCAGTGCATCAAGGTTCTGGGCGGATCACACCGCCGTACCGCCAATATCGGCGACGTGGTCGTGGTTTCCGTTAAGGATGCCATTCCCCGCGGTAAAGTCCAGAAGGGCGCTATTCACAAGGCCGTGATCGTGCGCAGCCGTTTCGGTCTGCAGCGCGCCTATGGCGAGAAAATCCGTTTCGACACCAATGCCTGCGTTCTGATCAACGCGGCAGGAGAGCCGATCGGCACACGTATTTTCGGCCCCGTGACGCGTGAGCTGCGCGCCAAGGGCTATATGAAGATTGTTTCTCTAGCGGGCGAGGTTCTGTAAGCCATGACACAAGTGAAATTGAAAATCAAAAAAGGCGACCAGGTCGTTGTCCTGACGGGCAAAGACAAGGGTTCCAAGGGCGAAGTCCTGAAAGTGATCACATCCGACGACCCGAACAAGGTTAAAGTTCTGGTTCAGGGCGTGAACATGGTAACGAAACACGCAAAACCGACACAAGTTTCTGCGGGCGGTATCCGCAAGGAAGAAAAGCCGGTTCACATTTCCAATGTGGCGCTGGCCGATCCCAAATCCGGCAAGGCGACCCGCGTGGGTTACCAGACGCTGAAAGACGGTAAAAAAGTGCGCGTTGCCCGCAAATCTGGCGAGACGATAGGATAACCGAGATGAAACCACGTTTTAAAGAAGTCTACGAAAACGAAATCGTTCCGATGCTGAAGGAAAAGTACGGTTACAAAAACGTACACGAAATTCCCAAGCTGGAAAAAATCGTAATCAACATGGGCGTTGGCGAAGCCACCCAGGACCGCAAGCACATTGAAAATGCTGCGAACGACCTGGGCCTGATCGCCGGTCAAAAGCCTGTAATTACCAAGGCACGCCAGTCCAACGCGTCTTTCAAGATCCGCGAAGATCAGGCGATCGGTTGCAAGGTTACGCTGCGTAAGGCGCAAATGTATGAATTTCTGGACCGTCTGGTGACAATCGCGCTACCGCGCGTGCGTGACTTCCGCGGTATCAGCGGTAAGAGCTTCGATGGTCGCGGCAATTACGCGATGGGCCTGAAAGAGCACATCATTTTCCCCGAGATCCAGTACGACAAGGTCGACAAGATCCGCGGAATGGACATCGTGATTTGCACGAGCGCGAAAACCGATGACGAGGCACGGGAACTGCTGCGCGGTTTCAAGATGCCGTTTTACAAGAAATAAGTTCAAGATTTAGGTATTTAAGAAAAGGAAAACCTGATGGCAAAAGTTTGTATGATAGAGCGCGAAAAGAAACGCAGTAAACTGGTCAAGCAATATGCTGCCAAGCGTGCTGCGTTGAAAGCGACGATCAGTAACAAAGAGCTTCCTGCGGAAGAGCGTTTTCAGGCTGTGTTAAAGCTTGCCGAATTGCCCCGTAACAGTTCCAAGACACGCATGCGCAACCGTTGCGCCCTCACGGGTCGTCCGCGCGGCTATCACCGTAAATTCAACCTGTCCCGTATCGCATTGCGGGACCTGGCTTCTCGTGGTGAGTTGCCGGGCGTAACAAAAGCCAGCTGGTAAGGAGGAGATCAAGATGAGCATGAACGATCCCCTTGGAGATATGATCACCCGTATCCGTAACGGACAAAGAGCGCATAAAGCCGCTATCGACGTACCGTTTTCCCGTATGCACGAACGTGTGGCCGGAGTGCTGAAAGACGAAGGTTTCATCCGCGGTTATTCGATTGTCGAACTTGGCAATAACAAAAAGAACATCAACATCGAGCTGAAATACAGCGAGGGCGCAGGCGCAATCCGCGAGATTACCCGCGTGTCCAAGCCCGGTCGCCGTATCTATACAAGCGTGAAAGAAATGCCGCGCTTCTATAACGGTCTTGGTATGCTGATCGTTTCTACGCCGCACGGCCTGATGCCCGACCACAAGGCACGCAGTGAAAACGTGGGCGGCGAAGTTTTGTTCAAGGTCTTCTAATAAGGCTTAAAGGAAAGTATCGAGAAATGTCTAGAATTGGAAAAAAACCGGTCGAAATCCCCGCAGGCGTAGAAGTAACCGTCAGCGGCCAGGATGTAAAAGCCAAGGGCAAGCTCGGCGAGCTGTCTTTACGCATTCATGACGAAGTGATCGTGAAAATGGAAGACGTTGCCAATGACGAAGGCCAGACAAGCAAGGTTGTCAGCCTCCAGCCCAAAAGCAACAGCCGTATCGCACAGCAAGTATGGCCGACGATGCGTACGCTGGTAAACAACATCGTAACCGGCGTTAGCGAAGGTTTCAGCAAGAAGCTCGAGATCAAGGGCGTTGGTTACCGTGCGAACCTTCAGGGAAAGACGCTTGTTCTGTCACTGGGCTTTTCCCACGAAGTACGTTTCGACGTGCCCGCCGGGATCGAAGTGAAAATGGACGGTCAGACCAATATCGAAGTGACCGGTATCGATAAACAGCTTGTAGGACAAGTTGCTGCGAATATTCGCGGCTTCAGACCACCCGAGCCCTATAAGGGTAAAGGTGTTCGTTACGCGGATGAATACGTCCTGCGTAAAGAAGGCAAGAAGAAATAAGGGTTAAGAAAATGGCTTTAGCAAAACAAAAAACAAATCCGGTTCAGCGTCGTTCCTTTAGAACCCGCAACAAAATCCGCCGCGTGAATATCGAGCAGAACGCCAAGCGCGAAATTCGTGCCCGTCTGTCCGTACACCGTTCCGGCAAGCAGATCTATGCCCAGGTGATCGACGACATCAAGGGTGTTACAGTCGCCGCGGCTTCCACGCTGGATGCGGACCTGAAAGAGAAAATCAAAAGCGGCGCAACGAAAGAGGCCGCCGCCGAAGTGGGCAAACTGGTTGCCGAGCGCGCGAAAAAAGCGGGCGTGACCAAGGTTGTTTATGACCGCGGTCGTTTCCTTTATCACGGTCGTGTGAAGGCTCTGGCCGACGGCGCCCGCGAAGCCGGACTGGAATTTTAAGAGATAACGCTTTTAAGGAGCATTGAAGCAATGGCAAGACAAAACGAACAAGAAAGAGCAATGGAGCGTGAAGAGCTCGAATTTACCGAGCGTCTGGTTGGTATCAACCGCGTGGCGAAAGTGGTAAAGGGCGGTCGCCGTTTCGGTTTTGCGGCGCTGATGGTTGTCGGCGACGGTAAGGGCCGCGTCGGTCACGGTCATGCCAAGGCTCGTGAAGTTCCCGAGGCGATCAAGAAGGCGACGGAGCAGGCAAAACGCAACATGATCCGCGTTCCCCTTCGTGAAGGCCGCACGATCCACCACGATGTAAAGGGCCGTCACGGTGCGGGCCGCGTTCTTATGCGTTCCGCCCCCAAAGGTACCGGCATTATCGCGGGCGGTCCGATGCGCGCTGTGTTCGAGGCGCTCGGCGTTCATGACGTTGTTGCCAAGGCAATCGGTTCCAGCAACCCGTATTCCATGGTGAACGCGACTTTCGAAGCGCTGAAATCCATGCAGAGCCCCCGCCACGTGGCCGCACGCCGCAACAAAAAGGTCAGCGATATCGTTGCGGGCCGCGGTGAAGCAGCGGGCTCAGAGGATGAAGCCGCTTAATTCAAGCTGATTTAAGGATAAGAAAAATGGCCGAGACAAAAGAAACAAAAGCACCGAAAGCAGAAGCTTCCAAGACAGAAGCAAAGAAAGCGCCTGCGAAAAAAGCTGCCGCTCCTAAAGCCGAGGCAAAGACGCCAGCTGCGAAGAAAAAGCCCTCCGGTGCGACCGTGACAATCACGCAAACAGGTTCACCGATTGGCCGTCAGGCGTATCAGCGCGCGACGCTGATCGGTCTGGGTCTGAACAGGCTGCACCGCACAAGCACACTGGAAGATACGCCTTCCGTGCGCGGCATGATTGAGAAAGTAAAACACCTCGTGAAAATCGAAGACGCGGCATAAGCCGGTAAGAAGCTTCAAAAGGATTAGAGCTATGAAACTGAATGAATTACAGCCCCAGGAAGGATCAAAGAAGGCCCGCATCCGCGTTGGTCGCGGTATCGGTTCCGGTAAGGGCAAAACCTCCGGTAGCGGTCAAAAAGGTCAGAAATCCCGCTCAGGCGTAGCCATCAACGGCTTCGAGGGCGGCCAGATGCCGATTTACCGCCGTTTGCCGAAAAGCGGCTTTAAAAACACAAAATTCACGACGAATTTTGCCGAGCTTACGCTGGGCCGTCTGCAACAGGCGATCGATGCCAAGAAAATTGAAGCCAAGGGCACAGTGGACGAAGACGCGCTTGTAAAAGCGGGCGTTGTACGCCGCAAGCTAGATGGTATCAAGCTTCTAGGCACAGGCACGCTGAAGACCAAGATTGACCTGAAAATCACCAAAGCCACCAAAACCGCCAGCGAAGCGGTCGAAAAGGCCGGCGGTAAGATAGAGCTAATCGTGGTTGAGCGTAAGCCAGTTGAGCGCAAAACGCCGATCAAGAAATAATCCGGCGGTAATCTGCGGAATTTGAATCGAGAGGGCTTGCTTGCAGGCCCTCTTTTCTTTATGTGTTTTGGGTCTGCACAAAACTTTATAAGGATTCTTAATTCATGGCCTCAGCCGCTGAACAACTCGCTAGAAACGCTAATTGGGGGGCGCTGGCCAAAGCGACCGAACTAAAGGCCCGCATCCTGTTTGTTTTGGGTGCTTTGCTGGTTTATCGCCTTGGTACTTACGTTCCTGTGCCGGGCATCGACCCGCATGTCTGGAACGAGATTTTCACGCAAAAAGGCGGCGGCATTCTGGATATGTTCAACATGTTCTCCGGCGGCGCGCTGCAGCGTATGACCATTTTCGCGCTGAACATCATGCCCTATATTTCCGCCTCGATTATTATGCAGCTCTCGGCGGCCATGTCGCCCAAGCTTGAGGCTCTCAAAAAAGATGGCGAGATGGGGCGCATGAAAATCAACCAGTATACGCGCTATCTGACCGTGCTTCTTGCCGCCGTGCAGGCTTACGGTCTTGCCGTCGGCCTCGAGGGTATGCAGGGTTCCAGCGGTCCGGCCGTCATCGATCCCGGCCTTTTCTTCCGCATTTCCACCGTTATTACGATTGTCGGGGGAACGATTTTCCTGATGTGGCTGGGTGAACAGATTACGGCGCGGGGCATCGGTAACGGTATTTCCCTGATTATTTTTGCCGGTATCGTGGCGGAGCTCCCGCGCGCCATTGCCTCGACGTTGGAGCTGGGCCGTCAGGGCCAGTTCAATTTCCTCGAGCTGCTGGTTCTGTTTTCCATGGTGGCGGGTGTTATTGTTCTGATTGTGTTTGTCGAACGGGCGCAGCGCCGCGTGGTGGTGCAATATCCCAAACGTCAGGTGGGCAACAAGATGATGGGCGGGGATTCCAACCACATTCCGCTGAAAATCAATACTGCCGGGGTTATTCCGCCGATTTTTGCTTCTTCGTTGCTGCTTTTGCCGCTCACTATTGTGGGTTTTGCGGGCGCGGAAGGCGGTGATTTCACCGCCGCTATCGCGCGCTGGCTGCAACACGGCCAGCCGATTTACATGCTGCTTTACGGTGCTTTGATCGTGTTTTTCTGTTTCTTCTATACCGCGATTGTTTTTAACCCGGAAGATAATGCGGAAAACCTTCGCAAATACGGCGGCTTCATTCCCGGTATCCGGCCCGGTAAACAGACGGCGGATTATCTGGATCATGTCCTGACGCGCATTTCCGTGATCGGTTCGGCCTATCTGGTCTTTATCTGTTTGTTGCCGGAATTTCTCATTGCGCAATATTCCATGCCGTTCTACTTTGGCGGTACCAGCCTTTTGATCGTGGTGACAGTAACGATGGATACGGTGGCGCAGATCCACTCCCACCTGATCGCGCACCAGTATGAGGGGCTGATTAAAAAGTCCAGATTGCGCGGACGGCGAGGGTAAGTTTTTAACTACAGAGGACGCGAGAGCACGCCAGAGATGAGCGATGATAATATAAGAAAATTTCCCGATCTGGGACCTGCTTTAACGCGGGATATTATCGGTGCGGCGATAAAAGTGCATAAATATTTCGGCCCCGGTTTGCTGGAAAGCATTTATGAGAAGTGTCTTGCTATTGAACTTGCTGAAAAGGGTTTTGATGTCCAATCACAAGTGCCCATGCCCGTTAAATATGAAAGCCATGTTTTTGAAAACGCCTACAGGCTTGATTTATGGGTAAATAAAAAAGTGATAGTTGAAGTCAAGACGGTTGAAAAAATATTGCCAGTCCATCAAGCTCAAATTCTAAGTTACATGAAACTGTCAAAGACGCCGTTAGGGCTATTGATCAATTTTAATGAAAAACTTCTGAAAGACGGTATTAAGCGTTTTGCTTTAACCAATCTGGAAGAAGAGGAATAAAGGAACTCTGCGCGCTCTTGCGCGCTCTGTAGTTCAAAAAATTAAGGAGCGCATATTCATGAATATCATTATGTTTGGCCCGCCGGGCGCAGGAAAAGGAACGCAGGCGGCAAAGCTTCAGGCTGAATATAAGATCAAGCATCTTTCTACCGGCGATATGCTGCGCGGCGAGGTAGCCAGCGGTTCCGAACTTGGTAAACGCCTTAAAAACATCATGGATTCCGGCGAGCTGGTTTCAGACGAAATCATCATCGAATTGATAGGCAAATGCATAGCGGAGCCGGAATGCGAGAAGGGATTCATCCTTGATGGTTTCCCCCGCACCGTGCGTCAGGCCGAGGCTCTGGATGAAATGCTGGGCCATATGGCGCGTGAAATTGACCATGTTATCGTACTGGAAGTGGATGAGGATGCGCTGGTGAGCCGTATTGCGGGCCGTGCCGCGGAAACAGGCGGTGCCCGTGCCGACGATAACGAAACAACGTTACGCAACCGGTTGAAGGTTTACCGCGACCAGACCGCGCCTGTGCTTCCCTATTACGAGGGTAAGGGCCTTCTGCGCAAAATTGACGGTATGCAAAGCATTGAGCAAGTTACCTCCGAAATTTCCGGTCTTCTCGATGGCGCCAAGGCCGCCTAAAAAACTTATTGACATCCCCCCTGAAATGCCTATATTGCGGCATTCTCTGCGTTATGCGGAGGTTTTTGAGATTACGAACCGGCCAGTGGAAGTTTAACGCACGGAGCTGTTTACGGTTCGGAAGAGGTTGGAAACTCTTGTTTTTAAGAGACTTTCCTCGGGAAATTTGAAAGGAAAAATTATGGCCCGTATTGCTGGCGTTAACGTCCCAGACAAGAAGCGCATTCCCATTGCGCTGACTTACATTCATGGTATCGGTGTTACAACCGCGTTTAAAATCTGCGAAAAGCTGAAAATCAATGTGCAACAGCGCATGGGCGATGCCGATGAAGCAACGCTGAACGACATTCGCGCGGAAATCGACAACCCCGAATACAAAATCGAGGGCGATCTGCGCCGTGAAGTTTCCATGAACATCAAACGCCTGATGGACATGAAATGCTACCGCGGTTTGCGTCATCGTAACGGCCTGCCCGTTCGCGGCCAGCGCACAAGCACAAATGCCCGTACCCGCAAGGGCCCGGCCAAACCCATCGCCGGCAAGAAGAAGTAAGGAGGGCATGAGACATGGCTAAGCCAAGAGCAAAAAGAAAAGAGAAAAAGAATATCGTAGCGGGTGTCGCTCACGTAAATTCGACCTTCAACAACACCATCGTCACGATTACGGATGCACAAGGGAACGTTGTTTCCTGGTCCACTTCCGGTGCGATGGGTTTCAAAGGTTCCCGTAAATCCACACCCTATGCTTCGCAGATGGCGGCGGAAGATGCCGGCCGCAAGGCACAGGAACACGGTATGAAGGAACTCGATGTTCGCGTAAAAGGCCCCGGTTCGGGCCGCGAGTCAGCACTGCGCGCGCTTCAGATGATCGGGTTTGAAATCAAATCCATTCAGGACATCACACCCATTCCGCATAATGGTTGCCGTCCCCCGAAAAGACGCCGCGTATAATTAACGATTAAAGAGAATTTCAAAGAGGACAATATGATACAGAAGAACTGGCAAGAGCTGATTAAACCTACCAAGCTGGACATTTCCCACAGCGACAACCCGAACCGCGGCAAAGTCGTTGCGGAACCTCTGGAGCGCGGCTTCGGCCTGACGCTGGGTAACGCCCTGCGCCGTATCCTCCTGTCCTCTCTTCAGGGCGCGGCGGTAACGGCCGTTCAGATCGACGGCGTTCTGCATGAGTTTTCCTCTATCGAGGGCGTGCAGGAAGACGTAACCGACATCATCCTGAACATCAAGGCTCTGGCTGTGCGTATGCACTCCGAAGGACCCAAGAAAATGCGCCTTTCCGCCGAAGGTCCCGCCGTTGTAACGGCTGCGATGATCGAAGCAGGCGCGGATATCGAAATCATGAACCCCGACCTGATCATCTGCACGCTGGACAAGGGTGCGAAGCTGGCCATGGAAATGACCGTGGACACAGGCAAGGGTTACTGCCCCGCTGCGCAAAACCGCCCCGAGGAAGCCCCCGTCGGCTTGATTCCCGTGGACAGCGTGTTCTCTCCCGTGCGTAAGGTGACTTACGAAGTGGAAGACACCCGCGTGGGCCAGATCACAGACTACGACAAGCTGACGCTGACCGTTGAAACCAACGGCGTGATCACACCCGAAGATGCCGTGGCGTTTGCTTCCCGCATCATGCAGGACCAGCTTCAGGTTTTCATCAACTTCGATGAACCCAAAGCGGCACAGGAATCACAGGAAGCGGAAGAACTGCCCTTCAACAAAAACCTTCTCAAGAAGGTTGAAGAGCTCGAGCTTTCCGTTCGTTCCGCCAACTGTCTTAAAAACGACGCCATCATTTACATTGGCGATCTGGTCCAAAAGAGCGAGGGCGACATGCTCCGTACGCCGAATTTCGGTCGTAAATCTCTGAACGAGATCAAGGAAGTGCTCAGCACGATGGGTCTGCACCTTGGTATGCAGGTCGAGGGCTGGCCACCGGAAAATATTGAAGAAATGGCAAAGAAAGCGGATGACCCCTTCGCCGGTTAAGGGCAAAGAAGGGTTTTTCGAAAAGGTGAAAAACAATGAAACACGGTATTAAACAGCGCAAACTCAACAGATCCTCGACGCACCGTCAGGCGATGCTGGCCAATATGGCGGCGTCTCTGATCAAGCACGAGCAGATCAAGACAACTCTGCCCAAGGCGAAGGAGCTTAAGCCCTATGTGGAAAAGCTGATTACGATGGGCAAGCAGGCTGCGGCCAAGCCGGAAACGGCGCTGGCGAAACGCCGTCAGGCTATCTCCGTTATGGGTGACCGCGATCAGGTTAAGAAAATCTTCGATGTTCTGGCCGAGCGTTACGAAGCCCGCGACGGCGGTTACACACGCATCATGAAGGCCGGTTTCCGCTACGGCGACGCTGCGCCCATGGCTGTGATCGAGCTGGTTGACCGCGATGTCGATGCCAAGGGTAAAGACAGCGGCCCCGTCGAATTCGACGAGCAGCCGGAAGAGGCTCCCGCCGCCGAAGCGCCGAAGAAAAAGAAAGCCGCTGCGGCTTAAGCTTTGCGGATATAATAAATTTAAAAGGAGCCGAAAGGCTCCTTTTTGCTTTTGTCATCCTGAGCGGAGGGCGAAGCCCGTAGTCGAAGGATCTCAAATTTGGAGAGAAGATCCCTCAGCGCGAGCGCTTCAGGATGACAGGAGAGGGAAATTATCAATCAACCGTGTCCTGCCCACATAAGCGGCGGCGAGGATACGGCCCCAGCGTTTTTCGACGTAATCGACTTTATCGAACCCGGCGGCTGACAGTTCTTTCGTCATTGCGAGGAGGGCGTCAGCCCGACGCGGTAATCCAGTCTGCGCCTCTAGATTGCTTCCCCCGGCTTGGGGCCGGGGTTGCAATGACGATGCGGTTTCGCGCAAAATCAGATTCATCTTGCGGGCAATAACCAGTTCCTCCGGCGACAGGTATGTATTTCGCGACGAAAGGGCGAGGCCGTGTTCATCACGCACAATCGGCGCGCCGATAATTTCGATGGGCAGGCTTAGTACCTTCACCATCTCTTTAATCACCATCAGTTGCTGGTAATCTTTTTCACCGAAAACGGCGACGTCGGGCCGCACATGGTCAAACAGCGTACGTACCACAGTACAGACACCGTCAAAAAAATGCGGTCGGAAATCACTTTCCAAACCCTTGGCGGCGTCCCCGGCGCGCGTGGTAATAACGGGGCCGTTTGGGTAAATCTCCGTCGCGTTCGGCAAATACAGCGCATTCACCCCCGCCGCTTCCAGCATCTTGGCATCGCGCTCGTAATCGCGGGGGTAGGCGTCGAAATCCTCATGCGGGGCGAACTGGGTGGGGTTGACGAAAATGGAAACCACCACCTTGTCCGCCCGTTCCTGCGCCAGCCGCACCAGCGCCATATGGCCATCATGCAGCGCGCCCATGGTCGGCACGAAGGCGGTTTTCGCGCCCGCCCATTGGGTTTTTATTTGTTTGAGCTGGTTATATGTGGAGGCGGTTTGCATGGCTCTTATTGCGCAGGTTTTAAATTTACTCTTTACCGTCATCCCGGGCTCGTCCCGGGATCCATTCATCCGCCTGGCGAGGGTTGAGAAATGGATTCCGGCCTTCGCCGGAATGGCGTCTTGTTAAATATGATTCTAGGATGCTTTTTTGCCGCCATCAACCAGCTTGGGGCGGGAGTATAAATATTCCACGCTGGGGAATTTACGCGCCCGCACATCGGCGGCATAGGCGCCGACCGCCTTATCGATCGTTCCGGCAAGGTCCGCATATTTCTTCACGAATTTCGGCGTGTGCCCGGTCAAAAGCCCCAGCATGTCTTCGCTCACCAGTATTTGCCCGTCGCAATTGCTTGAGGCCCCGATGCCGATGGTGGGGATGTTCACGGCCTTTGTAATCATATCCGCCACATCGGCCACCGTGCCCTCCACGACCACCGAAAAGGCTCCGGCCTGCGCCACTGCGCGTGCGTCTTCCAGAACGATGGCCTCGCTTTGCGCCGTCTTGCCCTTAACGCGGTATCCGCCTTCCTTGAGCACCGATTGCGGCTGAAGGCCGATATGTGCCATCACCGGGATATTGCGGCCCGTCAGGTATTCAATCGTGGCGGCCATGTTCTTGCCGCCCTCCAGCTTCACCGCGCCGGCATTGGTTTCGCGCATCACGCGGGTGGCGTTGCGGAATGCCTGCTCCGGGCTTTCCTCGTAAGACCCGAACGGCATATCGACCACCACGCAGGCGGCTTTCGAGGCCCGCACAACCGCGCGGCCGTGATTGATCATGATATCAAGCGTAACCTCCAGCGTGTTATCCATGCCGTACAGCGCCATGCCCAGCGAATCGCCAACCAGCAGCAAATCGCAATGCGCATCGAGCAGGGCGGCCATCGGCGCGGTATAGGCGGTCAGGCAGACAAGCGGCTCTGCCCGCCCCTTGGCGGCGCGGATGTCGGAAACGGTTGTGCGTTTGGGTTTGGTCACTTTATTGCCCTTCTATCGCCTCTTGAGATTTCAGATAAGCTGTCCTAAATTCCTGCCTATGATTATCAGGTTATTCCTCTTTTTCCTAGCGTTTTGCATATCAAATCCGACCTTCGCGCAGGAACGGACTGTTCCCGGTTCGCAAACCCAGATGCAGCTTTCCTTCGCTCCGCTGGTGCGGGAAATTTCGCCTGCAGTGGTAAATATCTATACGAAACGTGTCGTATCGCGGCGCTTTGGCGGCGGCTTTGCCAGCCCCTTTGCCAATGATCCGTTTTTCAGCCAGTTTTTTAATGACAATATGTTCGGCTCGCGCATGCGCCAGCAGGTGGAAAGCTCTCTGGGTTCGGGCGTGATTATCGAGGCGGGCGGGCTTGTGGTCACCAACGCCCATGTGATCCGGGACGCGCAGGAAATCACCATCGGCCTGAATGACGGGCGGGAATTCGACGCCGAGCTGGCACTGTCCGACAAGGCCTCGGATCTTGCCTTGCTCCGCCTGCAAAATGTGAAGGAAGAGCTTCCCCACGCCACGCTCAAACCCAGCGAATCGCTGCAGGTCGGCGATCTCGTGCTCGCGATCGGTAATCCGTTCGGCGTCGGGCAAACGGTAACCAGCGGCATTGTTTCCGCGCTGGCGCGTTCCTCGCTCGACATTAATGACTTCAATTTCTTCATCCAGACCGATGCGGCCATCAACCCGGGCAATTCCGGCGGGCCGCTGGTGGCGCTTGACGGCGGCGTGGTCGGCATTAATTCGGCCATTTACTCGCGTGACGGCGGTTCGCTCGGCATCGGCTTTGCCATTCCTTCCGAAATGGTGGCCAGCGTGATTGCCGCCGCCAAGGACGGGCGCAGCGGAGAGCAGGGGGCCCAGCGTCCTTGGCTCGGCATTACCGCGCAAAGCGTGACCTCCGATATCGGCGAATCGCTCGGCCTTGCGAGGCCCTGGGGCGCGCTGATTTCCGCTCTGCATCCGCAAAGCCCGCTCCTTAAGGCCGGAATGAAGGTCGGTGATGTGGTGCAGGTGATCAACGGGCGCGAAATCCGCGATGCCTCCGAAATGAAATTCCGCATGGCGACCGTGCCGCTGGGCGGTAAGGCGGATTTTACGGTCGTGCGGGCGGGCAAGCATCTTGATTTTGCGGTCACCGCCATCACCCCTCCAGATTCCCCGCCGCGCGATGCCAGAACACTGGGCGGCGATCATCCGCTTTCCGGCGCGGTCATTGCTAACGTGAATCCGGCGGTGGCAGAGGAATTGGGAATGAATGTGAACGAGGAAAAGGGTGTGGTTGTGACGAGTTTAGAGCCCTCAAGCCCCGCCGCTCGCCTTGTGCGCCCGGGCGATATGATCCGTGCTGTAAACGGGCAGGCAGCCGAAACCACCAAGGACGTGCAATCCACCCTGAAACAGGGCGGCAATGCCGGATGGTCGTTCGTGTTTGAAAGGGATGGGCAGACGCGCCAGATAGTTCTTCGTTAGGCCGCGCCTTTTTCAAGTGCAGGTACATAGTCGTCATTAGCGGCCCGAAGGACAACATCGGGGTCGTAAGACAGGGCCTCTAACTCTGCGACCACATCTTCATAACCAAGGCCATTCTTGTAAACTTCCTCGCGCAGTTCTTCGGCGTCCATATCCAGAGCCTCTGCTAAAGCCGCCGTGCAGGCAAAGAACACACCGCCACCCGCTTTCATGGCAAGGGGTAAACGGTTACGCTCCTGCATTAACTGGTACAGCCAGTCGATAGTGGCAAGGTAGAAATCGTAGAGCCTTTTTTCGGCTTTTCTATGGAAGCCGCCGGTGGCCAGTCTGAAGATTGTACGGGCTGCGCCGCCACCCATTTTTTTCGCTGAAGGCGAACCAGGGATCACATAGCTGGCGATGCCGCCGTTGCTAATGTCTCTCTCTGATATGCTGTCATTTAAGTATAACATTTCCTTCTCTCTTAATTCGCAAGATATAGAAAAGTCATGCATAAGTCAAGAAAATACGAAAATTTTTTAAGTCTTCGCTAGGTTTATATTAAAAATATGAATTTTATATTTACTATTTATTACAATAAAAATATAGTAAAAATTATTAATGTTTGGTTAATTTAGGGTTTGTAGAAGTATTTATTTAAAAATAATACATTGAGAAATAATTGCATATGCATGAAAAAATCTTGCAAAAATAGGAATAATTTCATATAATGCGGCTATGAGAAGCGAAGAATATAATTCAAAAATGACAAATCTACCGCAAGCATGTCCGTCATTGCGAGGACCCCGGGCCCCGACCCGAGGGACGAAGCAATCTAGAACCACAATCACTATCGCTGGATTGCTTCGCCCCGGTTCAAGTCCGGGGCTCGCAATGACGGAAAGGAAAACCAACGAACTAAAGGAATATCGTTTAGAATCAGTGGGGATAGCCCCCCTCCCCCCAAATCCACACAAACGAACTGAAGAACAGGGCGGGCTTGGGCGTAACAAACAGAGGCACAAAACCCGCGCGCTTCCTCTTGTCTTTGCGCCGCGTCCACGGCATGATGAGCGCTGTTTTGAATAGTATTTGAAGGATTAATCGCCATGACAGACGCCGTAAAAGACATGAAAGATATCGTTGCCCTGTGCAAACGCCGCGGATTTGTATTCCCCGCTTCCGATATCTATGGCGGTCTTAACGGTTTTTGGGACTACGGTCCGCTGGGTGTGGAGCTTAAAAATAATCTGCGTGATGCGTGGTGGAAAGACATGGTCATTACGCCGCCCATCGGCCCTGACGGCGCCCCGGTTGATATCGTCGGTATTGATAGCGCGATTATTCAGAATCCTAAAACATGGGTGGCTTCCGGTCACGTGGGTGGTTTCTCTGATCCGATGGTGGATTGTAAGGAAACCAAGAAGCGTTATCGTCAGGATCACCTGATCGTTTTGACATCTGATAAGGCAGACCGCTGGCCGGCCTTCCATGAAGAAACCGAAGATGACGAGATTGAGAAAAAGCTTAAGAAACTTGGTATGCCGAAAGACATCTCCCTGTTTAAAAAGGTCAACCTGACGGAGCTTGATGTCGGCGCGTATGCGAAAATCGTTGGCCCCGATGTAAGCGAGCCCGGCACGCTGACAGAGCCCAAAGCATTTAACCTGATGTTCGAGACCTATGTGGGAGCAACACAGTCCGAAGATAATAAAGCCTATCTTCGTCCCGAAACGGCGCAGGGTATCTTCCTTAACTATAAAAACGTGCTGGATTCCTGCCGCGTAAAGCCGCCTTTTGGTATTGCGCAGATCGGTAAGGCTTACCGGAACGAGGTAAACCCCCGTAACTTCATTTTCCGCTCCCGCGAGTTCGAGCAGATGGAAATGGAATGGTTCTGTCATGCCGACGAAGTAGAGCAGTGGCGTGATTTCTGGTTTGAAGTGCGTCAGAAATTCTGGCGCTCTGTCGGTCTTACCAGCGACAATCTCCAGATGCGCAAGCATGGCCAGGACGAGCTTTCCCACTATGCGAAGGAAGGTCTTGGTACGTCCGATATCGAATATAAATTTCCGTTCACGGCGCCCGGTTTCGGTGAGCTTGAGGGCATCGCGCACCGCTGCGATTTTGACCTTTCCGCGCATCAGGAACATTCCGGCGTAAAGCTTGAATATCTGGATCAGGTCACGAACGAGCGTTATATTCCGCACGTGATCGAGCCCGCCGCCGGTTTGACGCGCGGTGTTCTGGCGCTGATCTGTGAGGCTTATACCGTGGATGCCAGCCGCCCTTCTGGTGTTTACCTCAACTTCACGCCTGCCATGGCGCCGAAGAAAGCCGCAATCCTGCCGCTTACAGCGAAGGAAGAACATGCGGCTCCTGCGACCAAATTGTATCTGGAACTGCGTGAGGAGTTTGCTGTTGATCTTGATATTAAACAAAATATAGGTAAGCGCTACGCCCGTCAGGATGAAATCGGCACGCCGTATTGTTTCACAATTGATAATGATACGCTGGCGGATGGCACGGTGACCGTGCGTGACCGTAACACGATGGCGCAGGAACGCATTTCTATGGATAAGGTGTCTGACTATCTTCGTGAGAAAATGAAACCTTCCGCCAAAATGGCGAAGGCCGCCTAGGCGATTTTATTGCCCTTTCGCAATATATTTTCTGCGGCCTCGGTATATTTCCCGCGGCTGTCATGAAGAACAATTCCTGCATGAATTTTGGCCGGGCTCTTGCTGTGTTTACGGGCGCGGATGATGACGCGTTTGGCGAAAACACCTTCTTTCGGCCATAAGGGTATAATTTCAATCGCGCCGAAGCGCGGCGTCAATAGAGCTATAATCCTGTCTATGTGATCGGCGCGGTGAATGAGTGTGAAGCTGCCTTGACCTTTGATCAGGTTAAAGGCGGCTGTGATCCAGTCATCCAGAGTGGTTTCATCGTGACCTAGCGCCTTTGCCCGGGAAGCGCTGGGGGATTTTGAATGTGTTCCGTCTTCCAGAAAGGGCGGATTACAAATTACATGCTGAAAGCGTTGATCCGTATTGAAGTCTCTAATATCGCCTTTTATAAACTCTGCGGCCTTGTGATTAACAGCTGCGTTTTGTTTCGCCAGCGCTACATGGTCTTCCTGAATATCAACGCCAGTCAGCTTGGTATCCGGTATGCGCTCAAGCACGCACAGACCCGCAGAACCAACACCGCAGCCCAAGTCTATCACACTGTCCTTAGCGTTGGCGGGACAAGCAGCGGCAAGCAGCACCGCATCAATCGATGTGCGAAAGCCATCTGTAGCTTGTAAAAGACGCACACGTCCATCCAGTACTGTGATTTCATGAGGTTTAACCATAAGCTGGTTTTACGGGATGATATTAATGAAGACAATAAGCGAAATTAAAACCCAAGTTTCACACCTATACCAACGGTGGTGCCTTCGTGACCTTTTTGATCGCTGACACTGACTTGGGGGCCGACATCGACAGGAAGATTGCCTATCTCAGTTCTTCTGTAAATACCTGCCGTTGCGGTTGTGCCCTCACTATAGGCCACAGAACCTTCGGTATATGTTTTATCGTCGAGATCTACATGTAAATTGGCTTCGGCAAATGGTTCGGGGTTTTTGTTACGGCAGTGGTCTGTAAAACATTGAGTAAGGCCGCCACCAACTCCTAAAGTTACATTACTGCCAAAGCTTGTTTTGACCGCAATTCCTACATTGGCTCTTGTACCGTCATTGCCATGACGGATTTGAGCGGCTGCTACAGCAGACGTGTCATCTGAAATTTCAATAGAATGAGCGGCAGCAACTTCGGCTACGATTCCTTTCCCATCAAGACTCAATCCTGTTTCTGCGGTAACAGTAGTGTTTTCGTCGATACCGTATGCAAAGCTTATGCCCGCGGTTTCTGCATGAGCCCCTTCACCCCCGGTCAGGGTTCTTCTGCTGACACCGCCTTCTGTGTTTAGAGCAGTCGAATAAGCACTATGGCCACCATTAAGGAAACCAGCAGCGAGAACAGTGTTTTCGCCTATTTCCCCAGTTCGTAAAGTTATTTCGGGGATATCCTCGAAGATGGTAGGTCGAACAACTTCGCCCGAGCTTATATTATAGCCTAGACCGGCAGCTTCCGGATCTGAGAGGCCTCCAATTGTGACATCCCAATCTTTTTCAGGTGTAAGTAATTTAAAGTGAGCAAGATAGTTGCCATCTATCGCGGCGTCCCAAGCGTTTCTTCCTGATATTCCTTCATCTATATGTTTTATGTCGGAAATAGCCTATCTCCCTTAAATTATTAACATAATTGTAATTTAAGGAAGTTAAGAGGGGGTTAAAATATGCTGTATTTCTCGGCTTTGCTGTCGACGAGGGGCATGTCGAGCTGAGAGAGGAGCATCAATTCGATCGGGTTGGAAAGCATACTCTGATAGTTGGAAGGGATGTTGCTAGAAAAAGATAATGACAATGGCATTAACGCCTTGTGGATGTCGTTGGCACTATAGGATGGTTTTGCGTATTCCCGGAACGGGTCTTCATAGCTCTTGGCAGCAGTGGCTATAACAGTTTCCTTTTGCACTTCTTCGGGGATAGTGAATTTGGTGTCAAAAAAGGCATAAACCTCGTCCAGCGTTTTGGCGCGGCCTGTCGCGGAATCATAGAAAACGTTTTTGTTGGCCTTGGCGGCGGCGGGGAACAAATAGGCCGCTGTCTTTGAGCCATTTTCATCACGGGCATTCAAAAACGCCGCAGCGCCGCCAGCGCCCATGAAATGGGCCATATAAAGCTCGGTAGAGCCGACTTTTCCGCCCCAGTTGGTGTCTAAAAACTCCTTGTTCTCGCGCGCGAATTCGGCCGCCATTTTGGAGGCGATTTTGGGGTCGTTACGCATTTCCAGTATCTCGGTCTCGCTCTTGCCTGCTGTGTCGATGCCGTGCTTTTCGGCGTATTTATCGACCATGTTCATCCATGTGCTTTTGATGAACTGGTAAAGCCCGCTGGCGGAACTGGTCTTTGCCTTGGCGTCGGGCTTAAAGCTGCTTTCCACCTTCGCTTGCTGCATCAGATAGGCAAAATCGACCCCTGTGCGCGCCGAAGCCTGCTTGATCGCGCTGGTAACATTGGCGGGGGCCAGTTTTTGCAATGCAGCTAAGCTGTTGTTTTGTATATGATTTAACAGGCTCGTCATGTTATACTGATTTAAGGGTTAAAATTCTCTATAATCTGGATTGCAACGCCCGTGCCAAATTGGAAAGGACGCCAATGACCTATAATCCCCCCGTTCGCGATATGCATTTTTTGCTTCATGACGTTTTGGGTTTTACCCATGACGAGCTTGACCGCGAGACAACCGAAGCCGTGCTGGAGGAGGCCGCGAAGCTGGCCTCCGGCGTGCTGGCACCGTTAAACGAGGGCGGCGACCGCCACGGCGCGAAGCTGGAAAACGGCAATGTCAAAACCGCGCCGGGGTTCAAGGATGCCTATAAGGCCTATTGCGAGGGCGGCTGGAATGCTGTGCCGTTCGATCCCGAATATGGCGGGCAGGGATTGCCCTGGGCGCTGGCGTTTCCCGTGCAGGAAATGTGGCAGGGCGCGAATATGAGCTTCGGGCTGTGCCCGCTGCTCAATCAGGGGGCGATCAAGGCGATCACTGCGCATGGATCGGATGAGCAGAAACAAACTTACCTCGAGAAACTTATTTCGGGGCAGTGGACGGGCACGATGAACCTGACTGAGCCGCAGGCGGGTTCCGACCTTGGCTTGCTTCGCACCAAAGCGGAAAAACAGGCGGATGGGACTTATAAAATCTCGGGCCAGAAGATTTTCATCACCTACGGCGAGCATGATTTCACCGAGAATATCATTCACCTTGTGCTGGCGCGCACGCCGGATGCGCCGGAAGACGTGAAGGGTATATCGATGTTTATCGTGCCCAAAATTCTGGAGGACGGCAGCCGTAACGAGGTGCGCTGTATCGGGCTGGAACATAAACTGGGCATTCACGCTTCCCCCACCTGCACGATGGAATTTTCCGGCGCGACCGGTTACCTGATCGGCGCGGAAAACGAGGGGCTTAAATATATGTTTACCATGATGAATAACGCGCGGCTTGCCGTGGGCTTGCAGGGCGTGGCGATTGCCGAAGCAGCGTATCAGCACGCGCATGCTTACGCCCATGACAGGGTGCAGGGGAAATCATTTTCCGGCGGGGAGCGGGTAACGATAGCCCATCACGCCGATGTGAAGCGTGATTTATTGACCATGAAGGCGATGATCGGGGCAGGCAGGGCGCTGACCTATGATGCCGCGTTGGCGCTGGATGCATCAATAGCGGGGGATGAAACCGCCGCTGCGAAGGTTGAGATTTTAACGCCGATCGTCAAATCATGGTGCACCGATATGGCGGTCGAGGTGGCCTCTATCGGCATCCAGATTCACGGCGGTATGGGCTTTATCGAGGAAACCGGCGCGGCGCAATATATGCGTGATGCGCGTATCCTGCCGATATATGAGGGTACGAACGGCATTCAGGCGGCGGACTTAACCTTCCGCAAAATCCTGCGCGATGGCGGCGTGGCGGCGAAGGCTTACGTGCAATCGTTGGAGGACACATTGCCGGGCGGATATAAGGAGCATTTCACGCCAGCGTTTGAAGCGCTGCGGGAGACGATTGATCAACTGGCTGTGCTGGGCAAGGATAACAAGCTGGATGAGGCGGCGGCGGCGGCTTCGCCCCTGTTGAAAGGCTTTGGCGTGATTGCTGGCGGGGTGATGCTAGCGCGCGGCGCGCAGGCGGCGAAAGATCATGACGATCCCGGTTTTAAGCATGAAAAGGAAAAACTGGCTGCGTTTTATGCTTCTAATATCCTTCCGCATGCGCAAGCGTATTTAATGGCGGCGCAGGCGGCCGAAACGGTATTATAATATTGTCATCCCGGACTTGATCCGGGATTTTTACCGTATGGATATGTTCAGGCGCAAACCCCGGATTAAATCCGGGGTGACTAGCAAGCAGAGTTATTTCTGGCGCGAAAGGCCGTAAGCTTGCGGGTATAATTTGCGGCCCAGAGCAGGGTCTTCACAGATAACGCCGGCCTGAGCCTGAATTTTGATTTTGCTTTTAGAGCTGAGCTCTACGCCCGAGCGGGAATATATGCGCGCGAAGCTGTTGGCGTAACAACTGCAATATTCCTCGACACTCATGTTTTTTGGAAGAACGGGGGCACGGCTCAAGCATTCCTCATAAGTGTTTCCGGCAATGCTGACCTCGTCCATGCAGCCGGGCCCGATTTCAAGCATGATAGAAGATGACGTTGTTTTCGGACCTGTTTTGATACGTTCGTCCAGATATTGCGTGGCCATACAGCGGCAGTCGTAATACTGGCTGATATTGCTGTCGGCCTTGCAGTTTTCAAAATAATTCTGTGCCTCAATCAAATATTCATCCGGCACGTCTTCGTAAGGGGACGGAGCTTCGGGTGCTTCTTCGACCGTTTCGTGCGGGCTTAAGACGGTTTGGGATTCTTGCGCGTAAACCGGCCCGGCGGCGAAGCCAAAGAGAAGCAAGGTTAAAAGCAGAATGCGCGTCATGTTATGATTATAACACGGGCGGGGGTGACAGGTAAAAGTTTTATGATTCGCTTCGTGAGTTAGGCGCGTTTCATCTTCTTCCAGATGCTCTGGAACTTGGATGCGGATTCGCCTTGGGCGTCTTCCTTTTGCGCGCCATCATTAGCGTTTTGCTGCGCCAGTTTTTTCATGCGCTGGGCCAGAATTTCCTGACGGCGGGCCTGTGCCTTGCGCTCGCGCTCCTTAAGCTCTTCGCGCAATTCATCTGCTTGTTTCTGGGAATGCTGGGAAGTCAGCAACACTTGCTGCGCCTGTTTTTGCCAGCTGTCGCGCTGTTCCTTAAGGTCGGCGATTTGCTGCTCTGCGGCTTCCAGCTTGTGCTCTAACATGGTAATGCGCATTTTCATACGCTCCATTTCGATCATGGCGGAAGCTTTTTGCAGCTCCTGTTCTACGGAATTAGCGCTTGCGGGCGCAGTGCTTTTCTCCAGACCGAAAGCGCGCTCAAGCTCGGAAACGTCGATTACGCGCCGATCATTGGCATCCATTTCGTATGACAGCTTGCCGCTGTTCATCGCGCGCTGAATGGTTGATTTGGAACGACCTGTTAACTCTGCTGCCCGTTGTGCGCCTACTTTGGCCATGACGAATCCTCACGTAAGTTTTGATTAGGTCAATTACTAGCACGCCCGGAAGCGCGAATTCAACAATCTATTCCATAATTTCAAAAATGGATGTGAGTAATTTCGCTTGGGCCGGTGGCGTGACTTATGCCGCCTCTTTTTCAAGAATGTTGTTCAGCATGCCGGAGAGCCTTTGCCACTGCGCCCCTGAAAATAGGTGGGCATAGATAAACGGCAAATAGCCTTTGGCGCGCCAGTCAAGGAAAGTCTTGTCGTCCAGCGCGGCGAATTTCTGCTCGTCGATAATCTTGAAGCCGGAGAAGTTGATGCGGCGGTTGCCCGCGACATTAATTTGCGCCTCTCGCTCGACCAGAATGCCGCTCTCGGCCAGCGCTTTGCTGAATTCCAGCGTCTGCTGGGCCGCGGCGTGATAAGACTTGCAAAACTCCAGCGCGTTGTTGGAAAGGTCGCTGGGCTTGCCCTCGGCGTTGAAGAAGCCCTGATCGGTGTTTTCTTCGGTGGTGTCGTCGTTTACATCCACGCAAAGCGTTAATTGATCGCCGCCGGGAAGTTCGGAGAAAATGAACGGATAACGGCGGATATAGGCTGGAATGTAAGCGCCCTGTTCCCATGAACCGTCTTTTTTGAGGAACAGGTTTTCATTATCGCGCAGGCCCAGAATCGCCACAGGTGTGGCGTTATTATCGGGGCTGAAAGCGATAGGATAGAAATGGCAGATTTGCGGCATTTCAATCAGGTTCAAAGGTACGGCGTTTACACCTTTGGTGAAGCCAAAACCGAAATTCTTTTTAAGGCCGAGTTTGGCGTGGGCCTTGGCATCCAGAGGAACGGGGTTTTTGTAGAAAAGGGGGAGGTTGGCGGCGCCCGCGCTGCCGTTCGTTTTTTTGTCCTTGGTGTCTTTAGCGGCCATTTTTAATCCTGTTTTTTAAGTGGTTACCTGATCTTTTGCGTTACTCTAAGCAAAGATGGCGGGCAAATACAAATGTTTTTGCCCTTTTTTACCGATTTGACCACGAATTCGAAGATTTTAGCGCTTTTATGTGCGGGGAAAATTGTTTAATCTCCAGCGCGTTAACAAGAACTTTTTAAAGTCGCCATGAATGAGGTTAGAGATGCGTATTGCAGTGGTAGGTACAGGATATGTAGGGCTGGTTTCCGGCACGTGTTTCGCCGAATTCGGGATCGAGGTTGTGTGCGTCGATAAGGACGAGGGCAAAATCGAGAAGCTTAAAAACGGCGGTATTCCGATTTTCGAACCCGGCCTTGAGGATCTGGTGGAAAAGCAGGTCAAGGGTGAGCGTTTGTCCTTCACCACTGACCTGAAAGCGGCCATGGAGAGTGCGGATGCGGTCTTTATCGCCGTGGGCACACCGCCAAACCCGGATGACGGTCAGGCGGATATGAAATATGTTCACGCCGCCGCGCGTGAAATTGCCACGGCCATGACCGGTTATACCGTCGTGGTGAACAAATCGACCGTGCCCGTGGGAACGGCGCGCGAGGTGGAGGCGATTATTCGCGCTGAAAACCCCAAGGCTGATTTCGATGTGGTTTCAAACCCTGAATTCCTGCGTGAAGGCGCGGCGATTAACGACTTTATGCGTCCCGACCGCGTGGTGATCGGCACAGACAGCGCGCGTGCCGTAGATGTTATGAAGGCGCTTTACCGCCCGCTCTATATCAACGAAACGCCGATGGTGGTAACATCACCCGAAACGGCCGAAACCATTAAATACGCGGCCAACGCGTTTTTGGCGACCAAGATCACCTTTATCAACGAGATCGCGAATTTATGCGAAAAAACCGGCGCGAACGTTCAGGAAGTGGCCAAGGGTATCGGGCTGGACGGGCGTATCGGTTCCAAATTCCTGCATGCCGGCCCCGGTTTTGGCGGCTCATGTTTCCCCAAGGATACGCTGGCCTTAACCCAGATCGGGCAGAAATACGGCGCACCGCAAAACATCGTGGAAACTGTGGTCTGGGTAAATGATGAGCGCCAGAGAACTATGGCGCAGCGTGTCATTAAAGCCTGCGGCGGCGATCTGACCGGAATGAAAATCGCGGTGCTGGGCATTTCCTTTAAACCCAATACGGATGATGTGCGCGAATCGCCTGCGCTACAGATCATTCCATTGTTGCAGGAGGCGGGTGCGAAAATCGCCGCCTACGACCCCGAGGCGATGAAGGAAGGGGCCAAACATCTGGAAGACGTTACATGGTGTAAAAATTCATACGAAGCGGCGCAAGACGCCGACGCCCTCGTGATTATTACCGAGTGGAACGAGTTCCGCGCGCTTTCCATTCCCCGTCTTGGCGAGATTATGAAGACCAAACGCATGATCGATATGCGCAATATCTATAAACCAGCGGAAATCAGGGGCAGCGGTTTCCACTACGTCTCTATCGGTCGGGCGGAAATTTTACCGGATGAGGGAGCGGCTTTGAAGGCGGTTAAAGCGGCGGGCTAGAAAAATGGATCGCTATCTCGACGAGCTTGAAGCAAAAACGATTTATATCATACGCGAAGCATATAACCGCGTTGACCCGCTGGGCATGCTCTGGTCGATCGGCAAAGATTCAACGGCGCTGCTTTGGATGGTGCGTAAAGCCTTTTTCGGACGCGTGCCGTTTCCGGTTATCCTGCTCGATACGCAACAAGAGCTGGACGAGGTTTATGCGTTTCGCGACCGTCTGATAGAGGAATGGAATCTTGATTGCATCAATCATATGTGCCCGCCGGAGGAAGAGATGGATCAGACGCTTCCCCCCGCCACGCGTTCGGCGATGCGCAAGACGGAAGGGCTGAAGACCCTTTTAAGCAAGCATGATTTCAAGGGCATTATCGCCGGAATTCGCCGTGACGAGCAGGGTTTGCGCGCCAAAGAACGCGTGTTTTCCCCGCGCTCCGACGACGGTTCATGGGATTTCAAAGATCAGCCGCCGGAGTTTTGGGATCAGTATAAAACCGAATTTCCCCAAGGATGCCATTTGCGCATTCACCCCATTTTGCACTGGACGGAGGCCGATATCTGGCGTTACCACAAGCGCGAGAATATTCCGTTCTGCGATCTTTATCTGGCGCGCGGCGGCATGCGTTACCGCTCGCTGGGGGAAAAGAACATCACCTTCCCGGTCAAGAGCGATGCTGCCAGCATTGATGAAATTATCACGGAACTGGAGACCACCAACACGTCCGAACGCGCGGGCCGCTCGATGGACAAGGAAACGGAAGACAGTTTTGAGAAGCTGCGAGCTAGAGGATACATGTGATGGCGGGGCAAAAATCCAAAGCCACCGAACAACTCCGTGTCGTTATCGTCGGGCATGTCGATCACGGGAAATCGACGCTGATCGGGCGGTTGCTGTATGACACGAACTCCCTGCCCGAGGGAAAGCACGAGGAGCTTCAGGCGATCTGCAAACGCCGGGGCACGGACGCGCTGGAATGGTCGTTCGTTCTCGATGCCTTTCAGGCCGAGCGCGATCAGGCCATTACGATTGATACCACGCAGATTTGGTTTTCCACGGCGCAGCGCGATTACGTGATTATCGATGCGCCGGGCCACCGCGAATTTCTCAAGAACATGGTTTCGGGCGCCGCCGCCGCCGATGCCGCCATTCTGGTGGTGGACGCCATGGAGGGCGTGCGGGAACAGACGAAGCGCCATGCCTATATGCTCTCTCTGCTGGGGCTGCGCCAGATCGGGGTGGTGATCAACAAGATGGATATGGCGGGCCATAATCCGGAAGTTTTCGAAAAGGTTTCGAAGGAAGTGAACGCGTATTTGCATTCCATCGGGCAGGAGGCGTTTCACATCGTGCCGATATCTGCGCGCCATGGCGATATGATTGCGGGTCGGGGCGGGAATATGGGCTGGTATAATGGCAAGACCTTGAGCGAGGTTTTCGATTCTTTTGAAGTTTCTCCCGCGCCCGTATCGTGCCCGCTGCGTTTTCCGGTGCAGGACGTTTACCGCCACGGTGAGCGGCGTATTATCGTGGGCCGCGTGGAAACGGGAATTCTTAGAAAGGGCGATAGGCTGCTTTTCTCCCCCACCAATGAGGAGGCCACTGTAACCTCGCTGGAGGTCTGGCCGGCTGATGATAATAAAGTGCAGGCCGGGGCGGGCGAGGTGATCGGCATCACGCTCGATCAGCCCATATTCGTGGAGCGCGGGCATATCGCCTCCCACACGCAAAACCCGCCGATGCTATCTAACGTCTTTCGGGCGAATATTTTCTGGCTTGGCGAAAACCCTCTGAAGGTCGGAAATTCATACAAGGTGCGTTACGGCACTCATGAGGCGAGCGTCAGCGTGCAGAGCATCAACCGCGTGATTGATACGAACGATCTGGCGCAAAATGACGGGGCGGGGGAAGTGGCGCGCAACGCGGTGGCCGAAGTGACCTTGCGCGCGCGCGATTTGCTGCCCGTCGACCCCTATACCGATAATGCGCGGCTGGGCCGGATTGTTCTGTATGAGGGGTACGATATTGCCGGGGGCGGAACGCTGAACATGGAGGGCTATCCCGACCAGCGCCGCGCGGCAACGCCCAAGGGCAAGAATATCACCAAAGTCGATCACTTGATGAGCGGTGAATTGCGGGCGCGCAACAACGGCCATTACGGCGGTGTGTTCTGGTTCACCGGCCTGTCGGGCGCGGGGAAATCCACGCTGGCGATGGCGGTGGAAAAGGCGCTGTTTGAAAAGGGCTATCACACTTATGTGCTGGATGGCGATAACGTGCGCCACGGCCTGAACGCCGATCTGGGGTTTTCGCCTGAAGACCGGGCGGAAAATATCCGCCGCGTGGGCGAAGTTGCAGCGCTGATGGCCGATGCAGGGCTGATCGTCATTACGGCCTTTATCTCGCCGTATAAGGCCGACCGCGACCGCGCGCGTGTGGCTGCACCTTCGCATTTCCATGAGATATACGTACAGGCCGATCTGGCGACCTGCGAGGGGCGTGATCCCAAGGGGCTGTATAAAAAGGCGCGTGCCGGGGAAATCCGGGAATTTACCGGCATCGATTCTCCGTATGAAACGCCGACAAATCCTGAAATTACGCTCAACACCCAAAGCAACGATGTGGAAACCTGCGTCGAGCAGGTATTAAAGTATATTAAGAACCAAGTGGCTTTATCGCGGACCGCGGACGATCAGATGAAGAAGGAAAAATCCATTGCCCTCTGAAGAAAAGCTTCTCCAGAACCTTGGCGCATTGTGCAACATGGTACGCCGCACCGCGCTGGAGGCGGGCGAGATTATCATGAAATATCATGATAATCTTGAGGTCGGCCATGTCGATAAAAAAGCCGACAATTCCCCCGTGACCCTTGCCGACAGGGAAGCGGAAAAATTTATCGAGACAGCGCTGCAAAACTTCCTGCCCGGCGTTCTCATGATCGGGGAGGAAGATGTGGCCGCAGGCGCGCCGCCCGATATTTCCAAATCAGAGCATTTCTGGCTGGTCGATCCGCTGGACGGCACGACGGAATTTATCCGCGGCGGCATGGATTTTACCGTGAATATCGCGCTGGTGCGCGGCAATAAATCTGTACTTGGCGTGGTCTATGCCCCCGCGAAGGGTGAGCTTTATGCGGGCTGCGAAGGAAGACCTGCTCTGCGCTGGCTTGAGGATACCGACAGCGAAAAGGAAATTTCCGTGCGCCGACCGCCCGCTGAGGGGCTTACGGTGGTCGCCAGCCGTTCGCACGGCAGTCAAAACAAGCTGGAGGAATATTTACAAGGCTTTAAGGTCGCGAAGGTGATTAAGCGCGGTAGTTCGCTCAAGATTTGCGAAATCGCCGCCGGAAAGGCCGATCTGTATCCGCGTCTCGGTCCGACTTGCGAATGGGATACGGCGGCGGGTCATGCCGTGCTCAGTGCTGCGGGCGGCGTTCTGACGGATATGAAAGGGGCCGAGCTTACCTATGGGCGCGGCGATCCGAAATTTCTTAATCCCGATTTTGTCGCCGCTTCCGTCAACTGGCTGGCGGAAGACGAAGAGCAGGCTTAAAGCCACTGCATCTTGGCGATCACGCGTCCGATAATTTCGAAATCATCGGCCTCGAGAATCTGGGGCTCGAATCTTTTGTCGGCGGCGGAAATTTTTGTTTGCGGCGGGTCGGATTTCGGAATGAATTCGCAATGCCGCACCATATAACCAAACCCGTCCGAAATCACGAACGCGCCGGGCGGGGAGGGGGTAAGATCGGTCAGATCGAGCATCACATATTCCCCGCGTTTGAAATGCGGCTCCATGAAATTCTCGGTGACCTGAAAGACTTTTATTTTATCCGGCGGGGCTTTTGTGCGCTGGGCCAGAAGATTGGCGGGCATGACCCAGTCCGAATCTTTGCCGCCACCACTTCCATCTTGAAGGCCGCTTTCATTTTCCAGCGTTTCGAGCGTGTAATGATCTTCGCCGCCCTTATGATTGCCGTTTGCGGCTTTGGTTCCGTCTAGTGCTAGGCCAAAAAAGGCGCGCATGATTTCGTATTCGCGTGCTTTTACCTGGCGCGTTCCCTTGATGATTTTGCTCACTGCCGGCGGCTCAAGTCCCAAGGCTTTGGCAAGATCTGCCTTGGTTTTTTCGGGGTGTGCGGAGAACTGTGCTTTAAGCCATTGAGAATCCATGAAAGCCATTATGTCACGGTTGTCCCGTATACAAAATTTCCATTTTGGAAATTTTACTTGATTTATTTCTTTTTTAGAAATATACAACTATAAGTAGTTAATTCAAAAGGGGAGAGAGAGGAATGCCTTCAGCGAATGACGGAAAAGAAAATAAAACGCGTTTTGTGACCGTCGATACAGAAACGATCGGGCGGAACCTTAAAAACCTCCGCCTTACAAACGGTGTATCGCAGCAGGATATTGCCGCCTTTTTAGGTATTACTTTCCAGCAGGTGCAGAAATACGAATCGGGCAGGAACCGCCTTTCGGCGGAGCGGCTTTACCTGCTCCAGCAATATTTCGGAGTTTCTTTCGACCGCTTTTTCGAGGGCTTCGATTCAAAGGAGCGGCAGGGGCCGGATATGGTTTCGTCCGATGATTCAGTGGCGGCGGATGTTTACCGCTTGCTGATTCGTATGGAGGACAAGGCGCTTAAAAACAAGATCAGGAAAATCGTTTATATCCTGAACCATTAGGCCTTGCGCAAGGCGCCGTAGAGCGGGGCGAACAGCATGGCGAGTATTTGAAAAAATCCGGCGACCACCGTGATCATGGCGGCTGCCGACCATGCATTGTCAAACCCGAGTGCGTGAGGCAGCAAGCTGGCCAGAGCATAACCGCAAAGTGCGCTTAATACGGCGAATCCTGCGCTTAACAAAAGCTGGCTGCGCATATCATCGCAAAGCATACGTGCCGTGGCGGCGGGGCAGATAAGCAGGGCGATAACAAGGATCGAACCCACAGCCTCGAATGCGGCAACGGCGGCGATCGCCACTAGGGCCATAAACCCGGTATTCATGAGATCGGCAGGCAGGCCGGAACTGCGTGCCATCAACGGGTCGAAAGAGAGCAGGGTGAGTTCCTTAAAAAACAGCGTGATGATAGTGATTAAAACCGCATTGAAACCGAGCAGCACGGCAATCTGTCGCGGCAGGGCGGCCCAGTTTTCGGGAGTAAGCAAATCGCGCGCCTGTGAAATTTCCGGCCAGTAGACAAATTCCAACGCGCCGTAAAGCGCATGCTTTGCGTCCAGATGCACGCCGCGCCCGACCTTTTGCTCCAGCAGCACAACGCCAAGCGCAAAGAGGGTCGTAAAGACAATACCCATCGCAAGGCCGGGCTCCAGCCGTGCGTATTTCTTTAGCGCGCCGATCATGCCCACGGCCAGTAAACACGCGCCGAACGCCCCGGCCATCATGGGAAATGCTGCGACGCTGCCCGCTATGATAAATCCGGCGGCAAGGCCTGGCAGCACGGCATGGCTTAACGCATCACCCATCAATGCCTGACGGCGCAGGACGAGATAGCTGCCCAGCAGGGCGCAGGATAGGGCGGCCAAAACGGAAACCAGCAGGGGGGCAAAATCGATCTGCCAGAAGGTGGCGGTAAAATCGCTCATGGCGCGCTTCCCTTTCCCGTCATTTGCGCGACCACGCCGCAGGCGGGGGCGAAGAAAATGCTGAACGCCAGAAGGATGGCGGCGGCAAGGACGATCAAGCCGCCCGCCGGAAGTTGCGGCGCCAGCGCGGAAAGAGCCGCGCCGATCAGCCCGCTGGACGCGCCGAATAATCCGCAGAGGGGAAGGAGCAGCGAAAGACGGTTGCTCCAGAGCCTAGCCGCGGCGGGCGGAATCATCAGCATGGCGATAATAAGAATCGCGCCTACGGTTTTAAGGCCGAGACAGACCATGACGATCATCAGCGCACTCATCAGCGTATCAATCAGGAAGACGTTATACCCCTGTGCCTTGCAAAAATTTTCATCGAAACAAAGCGCGGTAAATTCCTTGGCCGACAGATACGTAACGGCGATCACGACCGCAGATGCGGCGGCGATAAAGTACAACTCGTCCTTTTGCAGCGCCGCCGTCTGGCCCAAAAGAAAACTGTCCAGCCCCGCCTTGCCGCTGACGGGAAGGTTCTGGATATGACTGAGCAGCACAAGGCCGAGCGCAAAAAAAACGCTGAGCACCGTGCCTATGGCGGTATCTTCGGCCAGCCTTGTAAAACCGCTGATAAGCTGCACGCTTACCATCCCGGCAAAGGCGCTGATAAAGGCCATGAGGGTGAGCATGGGAAGGTTTTTGAAATTATCTACGCCCAGCCCAAGCGCGATTAAAAACCCCAGCGCAATACCCGGCAGCGTGGCGTGCGAAACGGCATCCGACATCATGGAACGCCCGCGCAGCATCATGTAAAACCCGATCACCGCGCAACCAAGACCGAGGATCGCCGTCCCCGCCAGCACAATCGCGCTGTTATATCCGGCCTGAAAGGTGAGTATGTCGAAAAGCTGGCTTCCCATGATTTTAGCTCAACATCAAACGCCCGCCATAGGCGCGCTCCAGCGCTTTGTCCTTAATGACATCTTTTGCAGGGCCGTGGGCAAATAACGTGCGGTTGATCAGCACAGCCTCGTCAAAATAATCGGCCACGCTTTGTAAATTGTGATGCACGCAGATAATTGTTTTCCCCTCGGCGTGCAGGCGGCGCAATATGCCGAGGATCGCTTCCTCGCTACGGGCGTCGATCCCGGCGAAGGGTTCGTCCATGATGTAGAGATCGGCGTTTTGCGCCAGCGCGCGGGCCAGAAATACGCGCTGCTGCTGCCCGCCGGAAAGCTGGCCGATCTGGCGGTCTGTGAATTCTTCAAGGCCTACCTGCGTAAGCGCATCAGCAGCAATTTTCTTATGCGCTTTGGTCACGCGCCGCCCCCAACCGATCTGGCGGTATAATCCCATCGCGGCGACGTCGAGTGCGGTGACGGGAAAATCCCAGTCTACGCCCGCGCGTTGCGGCATATAGGCGATACGCCCGCGGGATTTTTTGAGCGGCGCGTCCCAGAAATCCACCTCGCCGCCTTGCGGCTTCACGAGGTCGAGAACGCCTTTCAGCAGCGTACTTTTCCCCGCGCCGTTCGGCCCGATCACGGCGCATAACGCGCCGTTCGCAATACCCAGCGTAATATCCTCCAGTACCGTTTTACCGTTATAGGCAACGCTCAAATTTTTCACGCTTAAAGCGGGCGGTTTAGTTTGCGATGGCATGGCTTAACTCTCCCTTCATGCCGCGCTCCGGCGCGTTGCCGCCAAGCGCATGGGCGATGACGGTGACGTTATGGTCGATCATACCGATATAGGTGCCCTCATACGTGCCGGGCGCGCCCATGGCGTCGGAAAAAAGTTCGCCGCCGATTTTGACCGCATGGCCGCGCGCTGCGGCCCCCTCGATCAGCGCCCTGATATTGCGTTCGGATACCGAGCTTTCAACGAAAACGGCAGGAATTTTGCGCTCCACGATCAGGCTGACCAGTTCCTCGATATGATGCAGGCCCGCCTCGCTGTCGGTGGAAATGCCTTGAATGCCGAATACCTCCAGCCCATAGGCAGCGCCCATATAACCGAACGCATCATGCGCGGTGACAAGCGCGCGCTGCCCCGGCGGAATGGAGCCGATCGTTTTACGTGCATAATCATCCAGCGCTTTTAATTCGTTTTCAAACACTCCGGCATTGGCGCGATAGAGATCGGAATGGTTGGGGTAGCGCTCGCTTAAGGTTCGCTCCACAAGGCCAAGAGCGGCAATCCAGTTCGATACATCCATCCAGATATGCGGGTCGTGCGCGGCGCTCGCCGTTTGCAAAATATCGGATGGGGGCAGGGCCTGCGCCATTTCGATGACCGGTTTTTCCTCCGCGAGTTTTTCCAGCAATTCGATCATCTTCCCCTCAAGGTGCAGGCCGTTGGTCATGATGATATCGGCCTGTTGTAGCCTTACCCGGTCGGCGCGGGTCGGGCGGTAAAGATGCGGGTCTGTGCCCTCCCCCATCAGGGATTCTACGCGCGCGGTATCGCCCGCCACGTGCCGGGCCAGATCGCCAATTTGCGCGGTGGTGGTCACGATATAGGGCAGGGCGTTTTCGCTGTTGGGTCCGCTTTGCGCGCGAGGCAGGAAAGCGAGCGCGGCAAGGGCGCTTAAGACGGCGATCACGGCGATGGCAATAAACAGGCGCATGACGTTGATATAGTTCCTATTGTTACACTTTAAAGGTAAAGCGTCATATATATACTATAGTATAAAAGTTTAGCAAAGGCTAATATTTGACGCGCACGCGAAATTCTCATAAAATCAATGTGAAGGAAGCATCAATGTCAAAGCTTGTCGAACCCGAAATACAGGCGCAGTGGTTTGAACGCCTGCGCGAAGCGCACCAGACCGAAACGGCGGAGGATTACGTCGAGCTGATCGCCGATCTGATCGCCGCCAACGGCGAGGCGCGGCTGGTGGATTTATCAAAACGGCTGGGTGTCTCCCACGCCACGGCCAATAAGGTGATCGCGCGCCTGTCCAAAGAGGGGTTCGTGGAAAGCCGCCCCTACCGCTCGTTATTCCTGACCGAAGCGGGGGAAAAACTGGCGGCGCATTGCAAGGCGCGGCATAAAATCGTGCTGGAATTCCTGCTCAAGCTTGGCATTAAAAAGGAAACCGCCGAAATCGATTCCGAAGGGATCGAACATCATGTCAGCGCGGAAACCCTGCGCGCTTTCGAGAAGTTTATCAGGAAGAAATAGTGCCCGCCTTCATGTCCTCAAGCTCCAGCCAGCGCGCTTCGTAGCGTTCCAGTTTGGCCTGCGCTTCTTCCAGCTGTTTGGTGGCCTCGTGAAAACCTTCGGCGTCACGCTGGTAAAAATCTGCGTCCGACAGGAGAGCGGTAACGCTAGTGATTTCCTCCTCCTGTTTGGAGATTTTACCCGGAAGCTGGGAGAGTTCTCTTTCATGCTTATAAGTCAGTTTCTGCGGTTTCGCCGCAGGAGTTTCCGCCGGGGCATTGGAAGTATTGGGTTTTACCTCTTCTGCTTGCGGTTTTGCTTTAACTTTATTATATGAAACGCTACGTTTTGTATCGTTGTTAGGAGCGCTGCCTGCTTGCTCTTGGTTCTTTTGCGCCAGATAATCGCTATAGCCGCCGATGCAGGTTTTCACCACCGCATTGCCTTCAAAAGCGATGGTCTTGGTCACGGTCTGGTCGAGGAAGTCGCGGTCATGCGAAACGACGATCAGTGTGCCTTTATACTGGCTTAAAATCTCTTCCAGCATATCGAGTGTATCCATATCAAGATCGTTGGTGGGCTCGTCAAGAATGAGGCATGTCTTGGGGTTGGCGAGAATTTTCGCCAGCATCAGGCGGTTTTTCTGTCCGCCGGATAACTGCGAAACCTTGTCCTGCGCCCGCGAGGGGTCGAACATAAAGTCCTTCAAATAACCGCACACATGGCGCTGCTTGCCCATCACATCAATATAATCGCCGCCGCCAGGCGAGAGCGTTTTCTTGAGCGTATCGGTGGGGTCAAGATCGCTGCGCTTTTGATCGAAATAAGAAAACTCGAGCTCTTTGCGCACTTTCACACTGCCCTGATCGGGCTGGAGTTCCTTAAGCAAAAGTTTCAGGAATGTTGTTTTGCCAGACCCGTTTTTGCCCAGAATGCCGATACGGTCGCCGCGCTGGATACGCAGCGAGAATTTTTCAAGAATGGGAATGCGTTTTTCGCCCTCCTCGAATGTTTTATAAACGTTGTAAAACTCCGCCACGATTTTCGATGTAGTCTCGATATTGGGCAGGGGTTTGAGGTTGATTTTGGCGGTCGCGCGGCGGAAAGCGGCTTCATCGGCCTTAAGCTGATCGCGCATCTGGCGCACGAGTTCCAGCCGCCTTACGTTGCGTTTTACGCGCGCCTTAACGCCGCGGCTGGCCCATGCAACCTCGAGCCCGACCGATTGCTTACGGTTTTTCAGTTCGCGCTCCTCTTGCTCTAAAAGCATTTCCGACCATTCGTCAAAATAGCGGAAACCGCGCGGGGAAACTTTGAGCGCGCCGCGGTCGAGCCAGAAAACCTGATTGGTGATATTGGATAAAAACGTGCGGTCGTGCGAAATGCACATCAGCGTGCCGCGATATGATTTCAGATATTCCTCCAGCCATTCGATAGCCTCCAGATCGAGGTGGTTCGTCGGCTCATCGAGCAGCAGGATGTCGGGCTCCTCCACCAGAGCGCGGGCGAGCCCGGCGCGGCGGATCTGCCCGCCGGAAAGGCGTGTCATCACAGCTTGCGGATCGAGGTCGAGCGCGTGGCAGACGATATCAACCTTATAAGTGTGAAGCTCGCGGTCGACATCTTTCATGTCCTCGAAAATGAAATCGAAAACCTTCATGCCTTCCTGCGGCACGATATCTTGATGAAGGTATCCGATGCTCGTTCCGGGCTCCTCCCACCGCTCGCCCTCGTCAAGATCCTGCGCGCCCGTGATGATATTCATCAACGTCGATTTGCCTGCGCCGTTTTTTCCGACCAGCGCGATGCGCCCGCCCTGATGGATGTTGAAGGTGAGGTTCTCAAACACCGGAACCTCGCTGTAGCGCACCATCGCGTCTTTGACTGAAAGAAGAAGGGGAGGAGGCATGGCTTAAAAAATCTCGTTGTAGGATTCAGGCGAAAAGCCGAGATGAATTTTTCCGCTATGAACCAGAAGCGGGCGCTTGATGAGAGAGGGGTTTTCCAGTGCCGCCTTAACTGCGCCGTTTTCATCCATGTTATCTTTGACGGTATCCGGAAGCGCGCGCCATGTTGTGCCGCGGCGGTTGATAACGTTTTCCCAGCCGTGCGTTTTGATGGCGTCTTTTAACGCCTCACTATCCGCGCCGCTTTTTTTGTAATCGTGAAATGTGTAGCTCACGCCGCGTTGCTCCAGCCACGTGAAAGCTTTCTTCATCGTGTCGCAATTTTTAATGCCGTAAATAATTGTCTTGCTCATGGGTAACCTTTAAACATTTTGTCCGGCAACATAGCCCGAAGACCATGCCCATTGGAAATTAAATCCGCCAAGATGCCCGGTGACATCCACAACCTCGCCGATGAAATAAAGCCCCGGTACGTTTTTCGCCTCCATGGTTTTGGAGGATAAATCATTGGTATCCACCCCGCCAGCGGTCACTTCGGCTGTGCGGTAACCTTCGGTGCCCGATGGTTTGACGCGCCATTGATTGACGGCGCGCGCCAGCGTTTCAAGTTTTTTATCGGCCAGATCGGCAAGCCGCCCTTTGATGTTTTCCGCTTCGCAAATGCTTTGGGCAAGGCGCGCGGGCAGGATGTGCGAGAGAGCGGTCTGGATATCTTGCTTCGACTGGGCTTCCTTGCGCTCCTTGAAAAAGGTATACGCATTCATGCTCGGGGCAAGGTTGATGACGATCTCTTCCCCTTCGCGCCAGTAGGAAGAAATTTGCAAAATCGACGGGCCGCTGAGGCCGCGATGCGTGAAAAGAAGCCCTTCGTCAAACGTCACCTTGCCGCAGGAAACGCTCGCCTCCACCGACAGGCCGCTTAAGGCTTTGCAACGCTCCAGCAGCTCCGCCTGAAAGGTCAGCGGCACGAGCGCGGGGCGCGTTTCGTTGACCTTCAGGCCGAATTGGCGCGCCACGTCATAGCCGAATTTGCTCGCCCCGATTTTGGGGATGGAAAGGCCACCGCAGGCAATCACCAGAGATTGACAATCCTCTGCGTCACGGCTGGTCGTAACCTTATACTCGCCTTGCGCCGCCTCTATCTTTTCCACGCTTGTCTCCATGTCGAGGCGAACGCCCGCCGCTTTGCACTCGCTCAACAACATGTCGATGATTTGTTGCGAGGATTCATTACAGAATAATTGCCCCAGTTTTTTCTCGTGATATTTGATGTCGCTCCGTTCCACCATCTTGATGAAATCCTTCTGCGTAAATTGCGAGAGCGCCGATTTGCAAAAATGCGGATTGGCGGAAATGAAGTTTTCTGCCTTGGTATGGATATTGGTGAAGTTACACCGCCCGCCGCCGGAAATGCGGATTTTCTCGCCCGTCTTTTTGGCGTGATCGATCAGCCAGACGCGCCGTCCGCGCTTGCCTGCCTCGATCGCGCACATAAGGCCCGCCGCTCCCGCACCGATAATGATCACGTCATATTGCGTTTTCTTATTCATGGGCCGCGTTGTATCATATTTTCATGGAATGGGTGGTTTATATTTTAAAATGTGCCGACGGTAGCTTTTATACCGGAATCACCAACAATCTTCCGGCGCGTATTGCCGCGCATGAAAGCGGCAAGGGTGCGAAATACACGCGCGGGCGCGGGCCGTTCGCTCTTGTTTATTCCGAAGGGTGCAAAGACCGCAGTCTGGCTGCCAAAAGGGAAATGGCGATCAAGTTGCTGAGCCGTGAGGAAAAATTACGGCTGTGTGATATGGCGCTTGTATAGTCATCCCCGCTTTATGCGGGGATCTGGATTCGCCCAAGCTTTGTATTTAAGACCGGATGCCCGCACGGGGGCGGGCATGACAAGGTAGTAGAAGGGTTAATTTAATAATGTGGTGGTTTGTTGCGGGTGGCTATTTCGGTAACGGAAAGGCCCTTTTCCCCGCTTCCGGAATTAATCTCGTCTTCCAGACCCTCGATCTTGTCTTTAAACCGCGCAAGCTGCTTTTTCAAAAGCTCGATTTCATCCCACTGGCGGGTGACAATCTCGCTTAAATCGGCGATCTGTTGTTCTTGATGGGCCAGTGTTTCTTCGATTTTTGTGCTCATGAACGCGTTTATAGCACAGAGTTTTCATGCCGAAAACCGTTCATATGGGGGATTTCAAAGGGGGCTTATCGAAAAAGCTTGGCGGTATTTTCCAAAATCGCTATAGTTAGCGACTATCAAACGATTCATATTGGGGTAAATTATGGGGTTCAAAAGAACGACCGAAGGCCGTGTTTTTTTTGAAAGCGCAAATACGAACGACGCACCGAAAGGCGCGTCTTTGCCGCAGGGCGAAATTCAGAACGAGATTGTGGGTCTGCTCAAGGCTCTGAATGAAAAGCTTCAGGCCACACAAGCTGAGCGTGATGAAATCCGCGCCGAACTGGCGGCGCAGCGCACCAAAGTGAATCAACTCAGCCAGAAAACCGCTTATGATCAGGAAGAAATTTCCGACCGTATCCACCGCTTTGAAGAGCTTGGAAAGCGTCAAGCGACACTTGAGAAAATGCAGCTAGAGCATCAACAGAAACTGGCCAATCATTCCGCCCATGCCGTGAAAATATCCCGCCGTCTTGAGGAAACCGAGCAAAAGCAGGATGCTCTTCTGGTGCGCATGGAAGATGCTACAGCCGAACAGGCGCGGCTCGTCCGCCAGATCGACAAGGCCGTGCAAGACCGTTCCCGCATGTTGCGCAAAATGGAGCGGATCGAGGAAACGGTTTTACAAACACGTGACGCTATCAATGCCGGAACCCTTCGTATGCTGCCTGACCCGGCGGGGCCGCAACAAGCGGGAGCGGCGGATGCAGGCATGCGTTTAAACGCGCTGCTGGGTCCTGATCCTTTCCGCCATCCCGGCTCTCAGGAAGAAAAACAGCCTCATAAATGGTGGCAAAGCGGTGGGCCGCAAAAGGCGGCGGGGATTACAGCTCTTCTGTTAGGCGGGGTTTTGCTCGGCTGGCTGATCAGCGATGCGCAAATGCCAAAAATGCCGAAATTCGATGACGGTATTTTTGAGTCGCTTTCGCTTGATGAAAGCAAGTGGGAGCCCGTATTGCCGCAGCAAGAACCGCTGCAGGAAACGGCGTTGCGTGAAGACGTCACTCCCGCCGAAGTGGTGGAGCCGCAAAGTGGGGCAGAGTTTCTCGCCACTGATGAGGATATGCCGGAAGAAACACCCGCCGGGGAAATGAGCGAAGATATTGCCGAGGGCGAAATCGTAACCGAAGCCGGGCCGGATGAAGCGGCGGAAGATACGCCTGATACGACTGGGTTGTCTGAGCTGGCCAAAAACCCGGATGATGAGCTGGCCAATGATATTGGCGCGATCGATCTGAAGGACGAAGCGAGCCTGTTAGCAGCGATGGAAAACGACCCCGAAGCGTTGGCGGCGCGGCTCAACGAAATAGAGCCTACGTCGCTTCCTGAAAGGGAAGCAGCGGATGTTATGTCGCCCGCTGCGGCAAAGCCCGCCCCCGCCAAGGAGGCGCAAACAGCCCCAGCCGTAAAATCTTCGCTTACCGCATTGATGCCGGCTGACGGCACTTTGCCCAAAGTGATCAAGGATATTGAGCGTCAAGCCTATGAAGGCAACGCGGAAGCACAGCACGATCTGGCCGCAATTTATACCGCCGGCCATGGCGGGGTGAAGCAGGATTACAAGCGCGCCGCGTTTTGGTTCGAACAGGCCGCCAAGGGCGGCGTGGCGAATGCGCGTTATAATCTCGGCGTTCTTTATCATCAGGGTATCGGTGTTCCGCGCGATCTGGAACGCGCTCTGGACTGGTATAAAAGCGCGGCGGACCTCAACCACCCCGAAGCGCAATATAATCTCGGCATCGCCTATATCGAGGGGATCGGTCTGGAATACGATCCAGAAAAAGCCGCTTGGTATTTCGAAAACGCCGCCGATGCGGGCATCATGGAAGCGGCCTATAATCTCGGTCTGATCTACGAGAACGGTTTGCTGGGCAAAGCGAAACCTGACGAGGCGCTGATGTGGTATAAACGCGCCGCCGATGCCGGCAGCCCCGAAGCCAAGGCCGCTTTGGCCCAGCTTGCCAAATCCCTGAATATGAAGGTCGAAGATGTAAATGGTCTGGTGGAAAAGGTCGAAAAACTAAAAAACACACGCGGCCAGCTTGATGAAGAAAAACCGGTTTCTTCCGCGCAGGCCAGCGTGCCGCCCAAGGTGCCGCCCGTTTCTTCTGCGGAAAGGGAGTATCGCGACATGGTGGTGCAGGTCCAGCAGTTCCTGATGGGGGCGGGTCTGTTCCCCGGTCCGGCGGACGGTGTGAATGGTCCCCTGACTCAGGATGCTGTGCGCGCCTATCAGCTTGAGAACGATTTAAACGTGACGGGCGAGGTGAATCAGGATTTGCTGGTTCATATGAAAGGAGCGCCTGCTGCTCCGGTGGAAGAAGATTCGCTTTAATTTCCGCTTCTTGCGGCATCTCTTCCCTCCCCCTCATGGGGGAGGGTCAGGGTGGGGGTGTTGGATAGTGCTGTTTAAG
>CAYXSX010000013.1:0-20047 GCA_964467925.1 uncultured Pseudobdellovibrionaceae bacterium
GCGCAAATGGGCGCCTTCGTGCCCGCCGCTTCTGCGCAAATCGGCATCGTTGACCGTGTTTTCTCCCGCGTCGGCGCTTCGGATGATCTCGCGCGCGGGCGTTCTACGTTTATGGTCGAAATGGTAGAAACGGCGGCGATCCTTAATATGGCCACTCAAAACTCTCTCGTTATTCTCGATGAAATCGGGCGCGGCACGGCGACGTTTGACGGGCTTTCTATCGCCTGGGCGTGTGTGGAACACCTGCACGAGGTCAATAAATGCCGCGGCCTTTTTGCCACGCATTATCACGAGCTTACCGCGCTGACATCAAAGCTCGCCAATCTTTCCAGCCACTCGATGCAGGTCAAGGAATGGAAAGGCGACATCATCTTTATGCATTCCGTGGGTGCAGGCTCTGCTGATCGTTCTTACGGTATCCATGTCGGAAAACTGGCGGGATTGCCCAAACCTGTCTTGGCACGCGCCGAAGAAGTTCTAAAGCTCCTGCAATCGGGAGAACAATCGGGTTCTCTTGCCAAGCTGGCGGACGATTTGCCGCTTTTCTCCTCCGCCCATGCGCCCGCAGACGCCAAACCCTCCGCCCTTGAAGAAGCGCTCTCCGCTATCGACCCCGACGGCCTAAGCCCCAAAGAAGCACTTGAAGTGGTTTACAAATTGAAAGGTCTCATTTAAAAAAACCGTCATTGCGAGGAGGCAACGCCGACGAAGCAATCCATACATTGGCGCTTGTGGCTCTGGATTGCTTCGCTTACGCTCGCAATGACGAAAATTATTAGGAAGTTTAATGAGCAAAAAAATAATCAAAGAAACTGAACACGATGTGCATTATCAAATAGGTGGCATGTTAAAAGAAAATGAGCGCTTTCAGACTGATGCTGAATGGCATGGTGATCTTCTAGACAGTATAAAAGACTCGTCAGAAAATTCAGAAAAACTGCTTGAAGAAATAAACAGCACCCTTACTTTGATGTCAGAAAAAATTGAGTTAGGATTTAGCCAAACCCAGCGCACTACGAACACAATTTTTTATTACGTAATTGTGGCTGCCTTAATATTCACCATAATAAAAGTTTGGTAACACCCATGTCAGAAATAATCGAAACAGACGCAGTTATCATCGGTGCCGGCCCATGCGGGCTGTTCACCGTGTTTGAGTTTGGCCTTTTGGATATGAAGTGCCATTTGATCGACATCCTTGACCGTCCCGGGGGGCAATGCGCAGAGCTTTACCCCGAAAAGCCGATTTACGATATTCCGGCATGGCCTGTGATTACGGGACAAGAGCTGACCGACCGCCTGATGGAGCAAATCGCACCGTTTGATCCCGTCTTCCACCTTCAGCAAATGGTTGAAGGATTAGAGAAAACCGATGACGGCAAATGGATCGTCACCACAGATATCGGCACAAAAATCAAAGCGACCGTGGTAGTTGTTGCAGCGGGCGGCGGGTCTTTCGTGCCCAAAAAGCCCCCTATTCCCAGCATTGAGGACTATGAAGGCAAATCCGTATTTTATGCTGTGCGCCAGATGGATCAATTCCGCGGCAAAAAGCTGGTGATCGTGGGCGGCGGCGACAGTGCGCTTGACTGGACGTTAAACCTCCAGCCCCTAGCGGAAAGCCTTACCCTCATCCACCGCCGTGATGATTTTCGCGCCGCGCCCGATAGCGTTGGTAAAATGCGTGGCCTCGTCAGCGAAGGCAAAATGACTTTCGCCACAGGGCAAATCAAGGAACTGGTTGGTGAAAACGGCGTGCTGAAAGCCGTCGTGGTTGAAGACAGCAATAAAGAGCGCAAGAAAATCGAATGCGATTGTCTGCTGCCCTTCTTTGGCCTCACGATGAAGCTCGGTCCCATTGCCAATTTTGGGCTTAACCTGCATGAAAACCTGATCCCCGTGGATACGGAAAAATTTGAGACGTCCACCCCCGGCATTTTTGCGGTGGGCGATATCAACACCTATCCCGGTAAGCTGAAGCTGATCCTCTCAGGTTTCCACGAAGCAGCGCTGGCCTCGCGTCAGGCATTCCGTTACTGCTTCCCCGATGCCAAGCTGAAATTCGAGTACACGACCTCCAGCTCAAACCTGCAGGAAAAACTCGATGTCACGCCTGTTAAGGAAAAACGCGCTTAATCTAAAAACCGTCACCTATAATTGTCATCCTGAGCGAAGCGAGGCTCCAGCCGAGCGTAGTCGAACGGATATCCTTCACAAACTTTGATATCCTTCGATTTCGGCACTTCGTGCCTGCACTCAGGATGACGATTATATTGCTTCGCGAAGTTTATGCCCTGCGGGTACTCGAATGACGTTAGAGTTCTAATCCCCCACCCCATCAAACAGGGCCGTAGAGATATAGCGCTCCGCAAAAGACGGCACGATGGTGATAATCATCTTGCCCTTGTTTTCCGGCATTTGCGCCACGCGCTTGGCGGCGGCGAAGGCCGCGCCGGATGATATGCCGCACGGAACCCCCTCCAGCTTCGCCACTTCCCGCGCGGTTTCCAGCGCTTCGGTCGACGTGATCTGTATGGTTTCATCAATCATGCTGGTATCCAGATTACCGGGCACGAACCCCGCGCCGATGCCCTGGATCTTGTGTGACCCCGGCTCGCCGCCGGAAATAACCGGACTTTCCGCCGGTTCCACAGCGTAGCTTTTAAACCCGGGTTTGCGCGCCTTGAGCACCTGCGACACGCCGGTCAATGTCCCGCCCGTGCCCACACCGGCAATCAGAATATCGGCTTTGCCGTCCGTATCGCCCCAGATTTCCTCAGCCGTTGTCTCGCGGTGCATCTGCGGATTGGCGGGGTTGTCGAACTGGCTGGGGCAGAATGAATCCGCGTGCTCCTCCATCAACTGCTCCGCCTTTTCAATCGCGCCCTTCATGCCGCGCTCCGCCACGGTCAACACAACTTCCGCGCCGTAAAACGCCAGCATCTTGCGCCGCTCGATCGACATGGTTTCGGGCATGGTCAAAATCAGGCGGTACCCCTTCGCCGAAGCCACAAAGGCCAGCGCAATACCCGTATTGCCCGATGTAGGCTCGATCAAAACCGTTTTGCCCGGCGTAATTTTCCCCGCGCGTTCGGCGGCCTCGATCATCGCAAAACCGATCCGGTCCTTGACCGAAGCAATCGGGTTGAAAAATTCCAGCTTGGCCAGAACTTCTGCCTCCAGCTTGTATTTCTCGGTGAATTTGGGAACGCGCACCAGCGGCGTGGCGCCAATCGTATCCAGAATGGAATTGTAAATTTTCCCGCGGTATTCCGCTTCGGGCTTTAACGCCTCCGGGCTTTCGTGCTTCACGGCTTTATTGGTCATCTCGTTCTCCTCGTTACTCAAGCGCTAAACTCAAGCACTAAGTATAGCGCCATAACGCCTGAAGTCGAGAGCGCTATGCTTTTAATCGCCTTCGCCTGCTTCAGGGCTGAAATATTTCTCGTACTTACCCTCTTCGTCTTTATACGCGTCCGCGTCTTTCATAGGCGCACGGGTCATGGTGACATTCGGCCATTCCTCGGAATATTTGCGGTTCAGCTCCAGCCATTTTTCGGCTTTCTCGTCTGTGTCGGGCAAAATGGCGTCGATCGGGCATTCGGGTTCACACACGCCGCAATCAATACACTCGTCGGGGTTGATCACCAGCATATTCTCCCCTTCATAGAAACAATCGACGGGGCATACTTCCACGCAATCGGTGTATTTGCATCTGATACAGACATCGGTGACCACAAAGGTCATGGGCGTTCTCCTAGGATATTGCTTGTATTTTCTTAAAGATAATTACTTTTGCAAAAGCGCAGATTAATCGCGCACAGCCCCGATGACAAGCCGCTTTTGCTGCGGCAACGCACAAAAAAACGAAGCTCTAGCGGCGCACGCGACCGGTAAAGGCGGAAAGAATATCGGAAAAGCTGCGGCGTTTCGGAGCTTGCGCGCCGGATTTTGCGGGGCTGTCGTCTTCCAGCTCCAGATCGACAAAACCTATAAGGTCGTCTACCACCGCATTCTTCAGGTGAATTTCCTTGAGCTTGAGCATAACCTCCTGCTCTTCTGAACCGTAATCACCATCGACCCAGACGATTTCTCGGGCGAAGTTAAAAAATTTTGCCTGATCACGCGGCTCGCTGATACTGCTGAACATCTCCACCACATCCTGCGGCGTTTTAATGTCCTCCTCCAACACCGCACGCTGCTCGTTCGAAAACGGAACATCTTCCAGCGCCTCGGCCATAAACCGCACTTCCTCGTCCGTAACGCGGTAGTCGACATGTACCAACGCAAACAGGCTGCGCCACATGTAAAATTCACTGTCTGTTACGCGGCCTTTATAAGAGAGAGGGTCGTTGTTCATGGGCATCTCCGTGCAGCCGATATTGAACCGCTTTTTACCCGAAACCGCAACCCTTTATCGTCTTCGCATCCCCGGCAAAATCAAAATGTTCTTTATTTGTTCTTTTTGGTGTGGTATATGATTTATACTACCTTTTAATTAAACACGGAGCGCACGGAAACTCTCTACCCGTCATTCCGGCGAAGGCCGGAATCCATTTCTCAACAATCGCGTATAGGGATAAATGGATCCCGGGACAAGCCCGGGATGACGATAGAAAAAACTCCGTGATCTCCGTGTTAAAAAACAAGAAAAACCATGCACCAAAACCCCGGATTAAAATGGCTGTTCCTTGATTTGAACAGCTACTTCGCCAGCGTAGAGCAGCAGGAGCGCCCCCAGATCCGCGGCAAACCTGTCGCTGTCGTCCCCATGCGCACAGATTCCACTTGCGCCATCGCCGCGTCTTACGAGGCCAAAGCCTACGGCGTAAAAACCGGCACCAAGATTTACGACGCGCGGCGTATGTGCCCCAGCCTGCAATGCGTGCTGGCGCGCCATGACGTCTATGTTACCTATCATAACCGGATTATAGAGGAGGTCGTGCGCCACACCCCCATCAACAAAATCTGGTCGATAGACGAGCTATCCTCCCGCCTGCCCCCCTTACGCCGCACACCGGAAAAGGCGCGCGAGGTGGCGATGAACATCAAGCGCGGCATCTGGGAAAATATCGGCCCCGCCATCAGCTGCTCCATCGGCGTAGCCCCCAATTCCCTGCTCGCCAAAATCGCCACCGACATGCAAAAACCAGACGGCCTTGTGATCATCCGTCAGGAAGACCTTCCCGGCCCGCTCCTCAAACTCCCCCTAACCGCCATTCCCGGCATCGGCCCGAATATGGAGCGCCGCCTGCACCGCGCCGGAATCCGCACGATGGAGCAACTCTGGAACACCTCCCCTAAACATATGCGCCGGATATGGGGCAGCGTGCAGGGGGAGCGCATGTGGTACTGGCTGCACGGCTATGATTTTGAGGGGCCGGAAACCAGGGACAATGTCATGATCGGCCATTCCCGTGTGCTCGACCCCAATTTGCGCGCACCCGATAAAACCCGCCTGATGGCCCGCCAGTTACTCACCAAGGCAACCCAGCGCCTGCGCCGCAAGGGCTACTACGCCAGCGTCCTTTCCCTCGGCCTTCGCACCACGGACGGCCAGCGCTGGCGCGGCGAACTCCGCCTCCCCTTCGCGCAAGACCCGTTCACCTTCCTCAAGGCGCTGGATGAATTATGGGAGGAAATGAGCCTCTCCGTCCTTTACGGGCGCGGGTCTCATGACCTCTTCAGCTTCGCACAAACCCCGCTCCCCCCTGCGCACGTGCTTCCAGCCCGCCTGTTGGAATCCGGTCTGCGCTTCCGCAAAGTCTCCACCATCCTCAGCGGGCTAAAACGCAAACATGAAATCACGGAAAACATTTTCGATGCCTCCCCCGCCACGCTGAAGCAAATTCAAAAGCGCGAGGCATTAACAGGCGCGCTTGATAAGCTGCAGGCAAAATATCACAAGGAAACGGTCACTCTCGGCACACCGCCCAAAACGCTGTCCGGTTTCGTGGGCACAAAAATCGCCTTCTCCCGCGTACCGGAGGAAGAGGAGTTTTGGAGCTGACGCGTAGCGTCATCCCGTTGGCATTTTGCCGTAAGGCAAAATTCGCACGAACGGGATCCACTTGTGCCCCAGAGGGTATATGCCGACCGGCTTTGCCGGTCGACGCTGTGGATTCCGGCTGTTTAAGCGCGGCATTGGCCGCGCCGCCGGAATGACGACAGAGAAATCACTGTCCCCGCACATCGCGGCCATTCAGCGATTGAACCGGACGTGCGTTAACAGGGAACATCGCCTGAAACGCGCGAAGCTGGTCTTCGGAAATCTCGATATTGTTCTGGAGCAGGAACCACTGCACCCCTTCCGTGCACGGCGGCGTGGTCAGGGAGCCGGCATATTTGTAATACCGCAAATCTGGTGGCAGCAAATCGCTAGCCAGCAACGCAAAATTCTCAACCTGTCTGTGGCCGCCTGCGGCGGGGGCGTTTTGCCAGATACCTTCAATCACTTTGTTATGCGCGCCCACTTTGACCATCAACCCCAGAACCGCGATCTCGTGGTCGTCCGGGTTCTGGTGCACGAACTGCACCTCCATCGGGTAAGGCGCGCCGTCTAGATAATGCTCTGAAGGTGTGTGGAAATTAAAATATTTCAGATTATAAACCTTCCCGCCGACGGTGATCTGGCTGCCCGGCGCGATGTTCACCTGCAACGTATGACCATTATTGGCGATATTGAGCACGGAAGGCTGATACACCGGCAAAAGCGGTGCAAGATTGGGATCTTGTTTATATTCCTCGATATTGATGGGAGATTGCGCCATTCCCGCGCCACAGGTCTTGAACTCTTCGCCCATTTCGCCCCAATGCGCCGCGCCCGTTACCCCAAGATAACTCCAGTGCGGCATATACACTTCGGCTGCTCTGGCGTCACCGAAAACACAAACAGACAACGCAGCAGCCAATAATAATCTTCTCACGAGCAAGCCCTCCTGTTTTCATTAAAAACTTGAATAATAATTGTACGCGCCTGCGACAGAATTAAAACTATTAATTGCGAACCTATCCCCTTTTTGATAGTTCTCACCGCGTTATGAGCACGCAAAAACTACATATTATCGGCGCGGGACTGGCCGGATCGGAAGCGGCGTGGCAGGCTGCGGAGGCCGGCGTTGAGGTTATCCTGCATGAAATGCGCCCAAAAACGCTGACCCACGCACACCAAACAGGGTATTGCGCCGAGCTTGTCTGTTCCAACTCCTTCCGCTCCGACGATCATGAGCACAACGCCGTCGGCCTGCTGCATGAGGAAATGCGGCGCATGAACTCCCTCATCATGCGCGAGGGGGCCAAGGCCGCCGTTCCCGCGGGCGGCGCGCTGGCCGTTGACCGCGACATATTCTCCGAGGGCGTTACCAAGGCCCTGCGCAATCACCCCCGCATTACGATTGAAGAGGGAGAGATCACAGGCCTGCCCCCGGAAGAATGGAGCCAGACCATCATCGCCACAGGCCCGCTCACCTCCACCTCCCTCGCCGAAGCCATCAAGGACATCACGGGCGAGCAGGAACTCTCCTTTTTCGACGCCATCGCACCCATCGTCCATACCGAAAGCATCGACATGAGCGTAGCATGGTTCCAATCCCGTTATGATAAGGTCGGCCCGGCGGGTGACGGCAAAGACTACATCAACTGCCCGATGACGAAGGATCAGTACGAAGCCTTCATCCGTGAACTGACTACGGCTGAATACGGCCTTTTCAAGGAATGGGAACTGCCCTCCGGCTCCCCTACCCTCGCCGAGCAAGAGGTCGACACCCCCTATTTCGATGGCTGTATGCCGATTGAGATCATGGCCGCAAGAGGGCCTGAAACCCTACGCTACGGCCCCATGAAACCCGTCGGCCTGACCAACCCGCACAGTGAGAAACAACCCTACGCCGTGGTGCAGCTCCGTCAGGACAACGCACTGGGCACGCTTTATAATATGGTAGGGTTCCAGACCAAGATGAAATATGGCGAGCAAACCCGCGTCTTTAAAATGATCCCGGGCCTTGAAAACGCCGAATTCGCACGGCTGGGCGGCCTGCACCGCAACACCTTCATCAATTCGCCAAAACTGCTGGACTGGCAGTTACGCCTGAAACATCCCTCCTTTCGTCATTGCGAACCCGGCCTTAAGCCGGGTGAAGCAATCCAGAATGGTGCTTGTGGCTCTGGATTGCCGCGTCGCTACGCTCCTCGCAATGACGAACAGGTAATAAGATTCGCCGGGCAAATCACGGGCTGCGAGGGTTATGTCGAAAGCGCCGCAGTCGGCATCATGGCCGCGCACTTCGCCGCCGCCGAAATTCTGGGCCGCGACATCACCGCCCCGCCGCTGACCACCGCGATGGGCGGGCTCCTCAATCACATCACGGGCGGCGCAGATAGCGGCACCTTCCAGCCGATGAACATCAATTTCGGCCTCCTGCCCCCGCTTGCCGCTGACGAAATGTTCCAGATCACACCGAACGGCAAAAAGAAAAAGCTCAAGGGCAAAGACAAGAAAAAAACCCTGACAACGCGTGCGCTCAGGGCTTTTGATGATTGGCGTAAATAACGCGAACCTGACTAAAAAAGCGAAGTTCTAGACTTCTTCGTCGAAACTGGGGTCAAGGCCGAGATACTGCTCGAAATTATTCGCCAGTTCTTCACGCACCTGATTGGCGTTCACTTCTGCCTGAATCTGCTCTACCGCTGCCTGTGAAATCTCGATGCGGTCGATACGCTTTTGCGCCAGTTCTTCGGCGAGGAGCGCCCGCTCTTCCTGACGCTCAAGCGCACGCTGGTTGGCATCTGCCGTGGCCTGAATCAGACCCCTGCTATCGGTTGTAAAAGAGGGAATCGTCCCTGTAATTGCAACACCCATAAGAATACTCCTTACTCAGTCTACTCAATAAAAATCCCTGACGAATCAGGTTACGCAGTAAATTTGCCCGTAACATACATGATTAATACCATAATTACAAGAATTTAGTGCGAACCGCCACCCGCATAGCCTTAAAAGCGGGCGGTAGCGCGGCTTTGGGCTGTAGAAGATTATAGCCAAAGCCCCTCATTTGCCCGTGATAAACCGCCGCCAAAGCCTGCGAAGCCTTTAAAACGGCGTTATCCGCCTTTACGCCGGGCACAAACTCCCCGCACAATTCCTCTACAACTTTCGCCAGCACCTCGGGTTTACGTAGCGCAAGCAACTCCCCCTCGCTTATACCCTGTTTTTCAAGCAAAGACGCAGGCATAAAACACCGTCCCTGCCGCGCGTGATGCACCAGCGCGCGCAAAACCCCCATCAGCCCGTAATTAACAGCCACGCTTTGCACCGGGTCGGTGTCGGGGTTGCCCCCGCAAATCCGTACCGCCAGCCGCAAAAGCGGCGCATTCGTATAATCCAGATAATTAAGCAAGCCCCCCACATCGCCGGGCGGCACGCCCTCAAGGTCGAATTCGCGGGCGTAGCAAAGCGCGTCGAACTCCTCCCGCGGTAAATCATGCGCCGCAATCGCCGCGGCCAGCGGCTTTACCACTTCATGCTCCAGCACAGTGCCGTTTTCGTAGATGTCCTTAATCGCATCGCGCCACCATTGCAGGCGGATCAACCCCAGCGTGGTTTCACTCACCACCTCCCGCGTCTTGGCGATTTCATGATTGAACGCAAACAGCGCCCAGAGCGCCTCGCGCCGCGAAGCCGGAGCAAAAAGCGAAATCAGAAACCGGTCGGGATCAACCTTGCGCACCAGTTCACCGCAATAGGATAGGTTTTGAGACATAAATAAGGTTTTAACCACGAATGAACACAAATGGACACGAATATTTTTTGAACTACAGAGCACGCAGAGACAAACAGAGACCAAAGACATATTATTTTTAACGAAGATGTTCTTTGAGCTTTTGTATATTTTGCAATAAAGCCCTTAATAAAAAACTCTGCGCGCTCTGCGTCCTCTATAGTAAATCTTTTTATTCGCGTTCCTTCGTGGTTAAAAAATTCATCCTTGAATAACACCCCAAAGCTATTAGGTTAGTGTTTGAATTCGAAAAAAGGAGAGATCAAGATGTCCAAATTCACCCTGCCCGAGCTTCCCTACGCCTATGACGCGCTCGACCCTTACATGAGCGCGGAAACGCTGGAATACCATCATGACAAGCACCACAATGCCTATGTGACCAAGGGTAACGAGTTGCTCGAAAAGGCGGGCGACATGGGCGGCTCGCTAGAGGAAATAGTGATCAACGCCAAAAAGGCCGATAATGCGGGCCTGTTCAACAATGCGGGCCAGCACTGGAACCACCTGCATTTCTGGAACTGGATGGCCCCGAATGGCGGCGGTTCCCGCCCCGGCGATCTGGACGCGGCGATTAATGACAGCTTCGGCTCCTTCGACGATTTTCGCGGTAAATTTATCGAGGCTGGCGGGGGTCAGTTCGGCTCCGGCTGGGCATGGCTGGTGATGGATAAAAACGGCAAGTTGGAAATCATGAAAACCGCCAATGCCGATAACCCGCTCACCCACGGAAAAACGGCGCTTCTGGGCTGCGATGTTTGGGAACACTCCTATTACATCGATTACCGCAATGCGCGACCGAAATATCTCGAGGCATTCGTTGATAATCTCGTGAACTGGGAATATGTGACCGAGCTGTACGAAAAAGGGCCGTTGCAAAGTCTCGCCGCAGCCTGAAAGGCGTAGGCGGAAAACTGGCGGCTTAGGCTTTTTATACATAAGCAACGGAATAATAAACCAGCTCCGTGACCTCCGTGTGCTCCGTGTTTAAAAATATTAAGATAAAAGCAACGCCGCCAACACACGGCGGCCTTCGGCCATCAGAACATTATAGGTTCTGCACGCCGCGCCGGTATCCATGATATCGATAGAAACGCCCTGTTCCTTCAGGGCGGTTTTTACATCAGGCGGAAGAAATTTCATTTCTGATCCGCTACCGCAAAGAAACACATCAAAGCTTTGGGATAATTCGACTACTTGCGAGAAGTCCTTAACCCTCAGAGAAACAAAACCGCTCTCCACCCCCTCGCTCACTCCCCCTTTTTCAATTTCTGAAACGATACGTTTCGTTTTCCATTCTTGCGTAAATTCTGAGGATACAATAACGGGGGTGGAATACACCTGCCCACTCACCTTAAATTTCCCGCCGGCATAGCTCTGGATGATCTGCGCGCCCTGTTTTACCAGCGGGGTAACATCCATCAGCCCTGCTCCGGCTCTCCGCGGCGCACATTAAAAAGCATCAACAGAGGCGCGGCAACGAAGATAGAAGAAAACGTGCCGATAAGAATGCCGAAAATCAGCGCGACGACGAAATCCTGTATCACCGCTCCGCCGAAAACATAAAGCGCAATCAACGCCAAAACTGTCGTAAACGATGTCATGATGGTCCGGCTGAGCGTCTGGTTAACGGTCAGGTTTAGCAGCTCCGTCAGCGGCATCTTCTTGTATTTACGAAGGTTTTCACGAATGCGGTCAAATACCACCACCGTGTCGTTGATGGAATAACCCGCGATCATCAAAATCGCCGCTACCGTAGACAGGCTAAATTCCATCTGTGTCATGGCAAACAAGCCGACCGTCACCAGCGCGTCATGTGCCAGACCGATCAACGCTGAAACGCCGAACTGCCATTCAAACCGGAACCACACATAGGCCATAATACCGAGAATGGAAAAGATAATAGCCATCAGCCCCTGTTTCTTGAGCTCCTCGCCCACCTGCGGGCCGACGAATTCCGTCCGGCGGTAATCCACGGGCTCATCGAACTGCGCATCAATCGCGCCATGCAGCTTTTCAATCGCGGCGGCCTGTTCTTCCGCCCCACCCTCCTGCTGCGGCATGCGGATCAAGAGGTCGTCAGGCTCGCCAAATTCCTGAATGGAAACAGCGCCCAGATCCAGCCCGTTTAACGCCTCGCGCATCGCTGCCAGATCGACCGTCTGCGGTGTTTTAATTTCCACCAATGTTCCGCCCGTAAAATCGATGCCGAAATTAAGCCCGTCTTTCGCCATAAAGAAAATGGCACCAAACAGCAGAAGCAATGAAAAGGCGAACGCGATATAACGCTGGCCGATAAAATTGATATTCGTTTCGTCTGGAATAAATTGTAATCCGCGCATTCTCGTTTTCCCGTTCCTAAACCTTTAACGTTGTCGGCTTTTTATAATGCATCCATGCCGCCACCATCACGCGGGTAATCATGATCGCCGCAAAGAAGGACGTTAAAATTCCGATCCCCAGTGTCACAGCAAAACCCTTGATCGGGCCGGTACCGAAAGAAAACAGGATCACTGCGGCGATCAGCGTTGTCAGGTTGGAATCAATGATAGTCGCCATCGCGCGGCTATACCCCGCATCCACCGCCGACATGGGCGAACGCCCGCCCGCAAGCTCCTCGCGGATGCGCTCGAAAATCAGCACGTTGGCATCAACGGCCATACCGATCGTCAACACGATCCCCGCAATACCGGGTAAGGTCAGCGTGGCCTGCAACATCGAAAGCAGCGCGAAAATCAGCGCGACGTTGATAATCAAGGCCACATTCGCCATCAAACCGAAAGATCCGTAAGCTACGAACATAAATACAAGAACCAATGCCAGACCGATCACACTGGCGATCTTGCCCGCCTCAACTGAATCCGCACCCAGCGAGGGCCCAACACTGCGCTCCTCCAGAACCTTGAGCGGTGCAGGCAAAGCTCCCGCCCGCAACAGCAGCGCCAGATCATTCGCGCTTTGCACGGTAAACCCGCCGGAAATCTGCCCCTGCCCGCCGCAAATCGGCTCGCGGATATTGGGCGCGCTGATAATTTCATCGTCCAGTACGATAGCAAACGGCTTGTTCACATTATTACGGGTAACGTCACAAAAACGCCGCGCACCGGCGTTATTCAGGCGAAAACTCACTACCGCCTGCCCGCCGCCGTTAAAATTCGGCTGCGCCCCCGCCAGCATTTCACCCGTGATCATCGCCCGCCGCTCCACGTTCAAACGCTGGCCCGGACTGTCGAGATAAGGCAGCGAACGCCCGCCGCTCAGACCGTCACGCACAAGATGGAATGTTAATTTCGCCGTTTTACCCACAATCCGCTTAAGATCGGCAGCATTCGCCCCCGGAACCTGAAGCAAAATCCGGCGGTCACCCTGACGTGCGATAGAGGGCTCGGTGGTGCCAAGCTCGTCCACGCGGCGGCGTACGATTTCGATAGATTGCGAAATGGTCTGGTCGGTGATCTGCTTGATCGCCGCTTCATTAAGTTTCGCCTCGATTGTCTGCCCGTCTTCACCCGTCAGAACCTCAAGACCGGAATCGGTGCTCCGAATAATTCTGCGCGCCTCTTCTCCTTGCGCCGGATCGCGCAAGGTAATGCGCACGCCATGCTCTATCGCACCAATGCGGGAATAACCGATACTCTCCTTACGCAGCGCGGTGCGCAAATCCTGTACCAGAAGGTCCGCCCGATCGCGGAACACGACGTCCACATCAACCTCGTAAAGCAAATGCGCGCCGCCGCGAAGATCTAACCCCAAATTAACCGTTTTGGTCGGCATCCATGATGGAAGATGTTCTTGTGCCCAATTGCGCGCATCGTTGCCTATAACGTTGGGCATGGCGTACAGCACACCCCAAATGCAGACAATCAGTGTCAGATAGATTTTCCAGCGGGCAATATTGATCATTTTTAGTTACAAGTTTTTAGTTACAAGTTGCAAGACGTTACAGTGTTTTAATCAAGCCGAACAGCATTTTAGATATTTCAAGATATTCCCTTTGCCATTTTTCATGGCAGGCTTGATCGATAAACTTCAAATCAAAACTGTAATCTATCCATACCGCCATTTCATGGCACGAACCTTTGGCTATCACAAGAAACCGCTTAAAATCGGTATCGGACGTCATCTGACGACCGTACCCTTCGGCGATATTGGCGCATATACTCGAAGAAGCGCGCCTTATCTGGTCTGTAATCGCATATCGCTCTTCTCTGGGAAATGTTGCGGATGTTTTATATACCTCAAGTGAAATGGCGTAAGCTCTTTGAAAAACCTGCAAGTCGTAATGAGATTGCAAATACCTTCTGCTATCGTCATTAGCTTCTTGCAACTTGTAACTTGTCACTTGTAACTACCTTTACTTACTTCTTCTTCGCATCGCCTGCGGGTTTGGAATCGTTGGCCGCGACAACCTTGCCCTGCACATAGCTGCGCAGAACCGTAACTTTCGTACCGCCGCCAAGGTCGATCACCATTTCCTTGTCATCGATGATTTTGTCGATCATGCCGACAAGGCCGCCGCTCGTCGTTACCTTGTCACCCTTTTTCAGGGCGTCCAGCATCGCGCTGTGTTCCTTCATGCGCCTTTGCTGCGGGCGGATCAGAAGCACGTAAAACATGACAACGAGCACCAGCACCAGACCCATATTCCACATGAATGCCTCTGTGGTTGACGGCGCAGCAGGAACAGCGGCTGTGCCCGCCATCTCGGTGGAAATCTCGGGTGCTTGTGCAAAGGCCTTTGATATGAACATTTTTTTTCCTCGTTAAACTTGGTGTTTTTGCGTGGGTCGAACTATAAGGATATATAGAGTAAAGACAAGAGAAAGAATATCGATTCATGACCTGGAGTATTTCTATTTTTATCGCAGCGGCGATGAGCGCCTTGAGTGTCTCAGCCTTAAAACTTTCCGGAAATAAAGTATCATTACTACCTTCCCTTACCGTTTATCTCGGAGCAGCTTTTCTTACCGTTTTCATTGCCTGCCTTTTCATGCAGGAAACAAATTTCAAAACTCTTCACCTTCACAAACCCGCTATCTTTTGTTTAATCATGGCAGGAATCGGAGCAGCGTTGAACGAGTTATTTTTTCTTCAATCTCTTCACTGGGGCATGCCGGTAGGAACCGGAAAGCTGGTTTACGGAACTGCGTCTGTTATTTTCCTGCTTTTCATCGGTTTCATATTATTCAACGAGATCTTGGACTGGCAAAAAATCCTAGGTGTCATTTTGTCCTTCGCCGGACTGTATTTTCTTTTGAAACCTTGAGAATTATCTAACCTGACAAATACTTGCTAGGGTTAATCGCCTTGGTGCCCTGCCGCACCTCGAAATGCAGCTGCGGCGTGGAGACAGAGCCCGTCGATCCCACCGTGCCGATGGTCTGGCCGCGCTTGATCACCGCCCCGCGCGTTACCAGCGTTCTGTCCATGTGCGCATACGCGGTCATGATATGCCCCTCATGCCGGACAAGCACAAGATTACCGCTGCCCTTCAGCTCGTTACCCGCATAAACGACCACACCATTTTCCGCGGCCCGTACAGGCGCGCCCTTGGGCGCGGCGATATTGATACCATCATTATGCAGCCCGTCCGATTTAGGACCAAAGTTTGAAAGGATGCGCCCGTCCACGGGGCGCAAGAACTTCCCGCCCGCTCGTGGCGGCGTCTTGGCCGTAATCGGTCCCTTTTTCTCCTGCTTCTGCGGCGCGCGCTGCGCCTGCTGTAACCCTTGCGTACGTGGCGGCGGCTGGTCCAGCCTTGCCGTTTCCACTGCGGGCGGCGGCGATGCGTCAAGCGCTGTGGCCTCCTCCCTCGTAAAATCCGGCGCGGCGGCCTGCGCTATTTCGCGCGGCGTCTCCACAGGGCGGCTGGGCGAAGGCAAACGTAAATTCTGCCCGGTCGAAAGCCTGTACGGGCTAGTCAGATCATTAAGCTGCGCAATTTCCGAACTTCCTACCCCGAACAGCCGAGAAACACGGTAAAGCGTATCACCTGCCTTTACGCGGTACTGGCGCGGCGGAGGTAATTTCAAACGCTCGCCCGGTGTCAGGATAAAGGGCGGGCTCAGGTAATTCACATTGGCTATGTCACGAATGGCGAGCTGATACCGCTCCGAAATACTGTAAAGCGTCTCCCCCTTGCCGACGATATGCGCGCCCGCGCTGCCCGCGCCGTCCCCCGCACCGTAATTCACCACAGGCGCAGGGGCCTGCGAACCGAGGCAGGCGCTAAGAAGAAAAAGGGAAGAGGTAAGAAGGAAGAAAAGCCTCATGACAGGATAAAAATACACCGAAGCCACCCTTTTGTCATCCCTGCGAAAGCAGGGATCTGCTAGCGATGAAAATACAAGATTCCGGCTTGCGCCGGAATGACGTCTCTTGATCAAGCAGCTTCGCCATCCGTGGCAATATCAGGCAGCAACGGCACAAACCGTACGGGACATAAATCCCTGCTCGTATAATCGTCATCCTCAAGTTTAATATAGGCTTTTAGCATCTGCTCCCCCGCCCCGCCGACCGGAATTACCATGATACCGCCGGGCTTGAGCTGATCCAGCAGAGCCTGCGGCGGCTCCTTCGCGGCGGCGGCGGTAACAATAATCTTGTCGAACGGCGCCTGATCGATGCCGTTAATCCGCGGCCAGCCCTTCATGCCGTCCCCCACAATCGCCGTGATATTGCGTAAATGCAGTTCGGTAAAGCGCTTCTCCGCATTGGCAAGTAACGGCTTATGCCGCTCAATCGTGTAAACGCGGCGGCAGATTTTCGACAATACCGCCGCCTGATATCCGCACCCCGTGCCGATCTCCAGCACTTTATCGCGGTCGGTTAGCTTAAGCGCCTGCGTCATAATCGCCACCACGATCGGCTGGCTGATCGTCTGCCCCCGACCAATGGGCAGCGCCATATCCTCCCATGCCTGATGCTTCACCGCGTCCGGCACGAACGCATCGCGCGGCACAATCTCCATCGCGCGCAAGGTATTGGTATCCGTAATCCCCTTATTGCGGAGGTCCATGACAAAGCGGATACGTTTATGGGAGATCTGGATATTCATGACACAAAAATCCTACCCTATGCAGTATTTTTTACAATCACTTAAACCAATCGAAAGCCTGAAAAAAAAAATTGACTTATGAAAAATATAGTGTTATACCGTACAAAAATATTTACTGACGAGGATTTTTAAATGACACAAATAGAATTTGATACCGACACATGGGCGCCGCATGATCAACTGGAATCCCTTCAGGACACCCTTGAGACACTTCGCAGCAAAGCCGCAGAAATAAAAAAAGGCGCACTTAAAACACTTAACGACTGGCGCGTCCACCAAATCCCGGCAGACTTTAAAGTTTCCGCTATAACAATCGAGGAAGATGGAGTAAGCATTGTTCCCGCCCTCCCCACAGTAACGTCAGATGAAGCTATTCCAGTCGGCATTCTTACCGACCGTTTGCGCGAACTTCAGTACTTTGAAAGCGCTTCCCAACGTCCCCCCACTTTGGCGAGCGGTGGCCTAAAAGGTGTTTTTGAGCATGCAACACGAACTGCGGCCAAAATCTCTGCTATAAGAGAGCATGCGTTTGTAGACGGCATAACGGTAAGCGCAGAACCCGGTTTTGTACGCGGCAGAGATTTGGTGGCCCACCTTACCGATCCGGCCACAACCGACATTACCTACAACGGGCCGCTTGGTAGAAGCATCGACCGCTCATTTTTGAAGAGGGATGAATCATCACACCGTTTACCAGAACTGCAAATGGCATAAAACCTAAGCCGCTTCCGCCTTCGATCCGGGGATCGTGATTTTCTCGATCCCGCCCATATAGGGTTTGAGCACATCGGGCACGAACACGCCACCGTCGGCGGGATCGTAGTAATTTTCGATGATCGCGATCAGCGCGCGGCCCACCGCCACGCCGGAACCGTTCAGCGTATGGACGAACCGCGTTTCCTTTTCACCCTTCTTGCGGCAGCGCGCGTTCATGCGCCGCGCCTGGAAGTCCCAGCAATTGGAACAACTTGAAATCTCGCGGTATGTTTCCTGCCCCGGCAACCACGCCTCGATGTCATAGGTCTTGGTCGCGCCGAAACCCGTATCCCCGCTGCACAAAACAATCGTGCGGAACGGAATTTCCAGTTTTTTCAGCACATTCTCGGCGCATTGCGTCATGCGCTCATGCTCTTCTTTCGATTGTTCCGGCGCCGTGACACTGACCATCTCCACCTTATAGAACTGGTGCTGGCGCAGCATCCCTCGCGTATCCTTGCCCGCCGCACCCGCTTCCGATCTGAAACACGGCGTAAAGGCCGTATAACGCCGCGGCAGATATTCTTCCTCCACGATCATCTCGGCCACAATATTGGTCAGCGGCACCTCGGATGTGGGAATGAGCCAGCGGCTGCTCTCCACCTTGGCCTCCAGCGTGATAGAGCTTTCCGGCACACGGAACAGATCTTCGGCAAATTTGGGAAGCTGCCCCGTGCCGAACAGCGCGTTATCCCGCACCAGCAGCGGCGGGGAAACTTCCGTATATCCATGCTCCCCCGTATGGGTATCGAGGAAAAACTGCGCAATCGCCCGCTCCAGCCGCGCCAGCGGGCCGCTCAGCATCGTAAAGCGCGCACCCGACATTTTTGCCGCCGTTTCAAAATCCATCATACCCAGCTTCTCGCCGATCGCGCCGTGATCGGGGCCACTTGCCACTTTCACTTCACCGACCTTGCGGATTTCCACGTTCTCTTTCTCATCCGCGCCGTCCGGCACATCATCAGACAGAATGTTGGGCAGGCTGGCCATATGCTGGCTCAGCGCCTGAAACAGCGTGCGCTCGTTTTCCTCCAGAACGCCCATCTGCGATTTTAACGCGGATACCTCGGCCATCAATTCATCGGCATTGCCGCCCGCCTTCTTCACCTCGCCCACTTGCTTCGATTTTTCGTTGCGCAAATTTTGCAATTCCTGCAGGGCGGTCTGCGCTTCACGGCGCTGCTCGTCCATGCGCAAAATCTGCGGCGTTTGCGGCGAAAGCCCGCGGCGCGCCCAACCGGCATCGAAAATTTCGGGGTTCTGGCGAATGGCTTTTAAATCGAACATAACTTTGTAACCTTTATATAAATCCAACCTTGTTTTAACCACAGATGAACGCAGATAAACACGGATTTTTTTAACTAAACCACGAAAGACACGAAGCTCACGAAAACTTAAAAAACCTCTTTCGTGGTTTTCGTGCGTTTCGTGGTTAATCTTTTTTATCTGTGTCCATCTGTGTTTATCTGTGGTTTCATTACCTTATGGAGCGCGTTTTTACAATTGCAAAACCCGATCATCCTCTGCCGCTGGTTTTTGATTCCCCCCACAGCGGCAATATCTATCCGCCCGATTTCAAACCCGCCGCCTCCGCCGCCGATCTTGCCTATGCCGAGGACAGCTACGTGGACGAGTTATTTTCATCCGCGCCCGATCACGGCGCTTCCCTGCTCTGCGCCCTTTTTCCGCGCTCTTATATTGATGTAAACCGCGCAGGCAATGACATCGACCCGCTTTTACTGACCGAGCCCTACCCCGGCGCAGCCCCCAGCGCCCGCTCCGATGCCGGGATCGGCCTAATCCGCCGCCTGCTCAAACCCGGCGTACCGCTTTACGACCGTACGCTCTCACCCGCCGAAATCCAAAACCGTATCGAAAATTATTACCGCCCCTATCACAAGGCGTTAGACGAATTAATTGAAACCGCGCATCACAATTTCGGGCGGGTCTATCACATCAATTGCCATTCCATGCCCAACGCCACCGCGTTTCCCAAACGCACAAGGGGCATGCTCGGCCACACGCAGGCCGCAAGCGATTTCGCTCTCGGCAACCGCGACGGCACAACCTGCGACGCCGCTTTCCTGCATGCGCTATACGATCATTTGCGCCATGCCGGTTTTCGCGTCACCGTCAACGACCCGTTCAAGGGCGTGGAGATCGTCCAGCGTCACGGAAGGCCCGCCCGTGGCCGCCACAGCCTTCAGATCGAAGTTAACAAATCACTTTACATGAATGAAGAAACGGGCGAAAAATCAAATGATTACGACGCGTTTAAAACCCGGATTGATAAGCTGATTTACTTCTGCGCCGCCTATACTAATGCCCAGCTCCGGGATTTGGCGGCGGATTAGAAACGCCCGCTGCAAAAATAGGATCACGTTTTTCGGCCTCACCGGATATTTTCAACAACGCTTCTTGTACTTCCTGCGCCAGATCGGTTGCGATTAACGCTCCCCCTTGC